>NZ_JAYQDQ010000191.1:0-1501 GCF_038138445.1 Vibrio sp. | reverse complement strand
CAATACCGAATTTAAAAGGAAATGATTAGATGGGGTTTACCGCCAGCTTACGAAACACAAACCTCAATGCCATCAGCATACCAAGCTTTTACTTGCTCGCACGCTTTACGTAAAATCCACTGGCCCAGTGGAACAATTTGTGCTGTCTTCTCAGCAATAGGGATAAACTCTGCGGGTGAAATAGGACCCAGTTGAGGGTGCTTCCAACGGATAAGAGCTTCGGCCCCAATTATCTTTGCATCTTCTATCGCAACTTTGGGCTGATAATACAAAACAAACTGATCAGTCAGAAGTGCCGCTTTTATTTCTGTCTCAATCTGATGCTGGCGAATGGTCTCATTCAATAATTGGTCATCAAACCAACACACAAAGCCTGCTCCTTGTAAAAGTGCTTTATAAAGAGCAAAATCCGCATTTTTAACCCAGACCTCATTGTTGTCAGGCGCATCCTTAGCTAAAGCGATACCGATGCTGAAACCCAGCCTATGACTGGTATTTTCCATATGAAACAATGTCTTTTCATGCCGGCGCAGCACGTCAACAGCTTCAACCAATGTGGGTTTAAGTTCAGAACTCTCAACAACCAAAGCAAATTCATCACCACCAAGGCGATAAAACTTTCCATAACCTCCGATCAAATCATGAATATGCTCTGCAAAGGCAATCAACAACATATCACCATATCGGTATCCAAGCCGGTCGTTTATATACTTAAATCCATCTAAACCTATGTGTAGTAGTCCAAATTGCTCAGCATTATGTCTATCAACAACTTTGATATCCTCGTAAAATGCATGCAGGTTAGGCAACTTTGTTAAATAGTCTGTAATACTTTGAAGCTGATAAATGCGTGCTTGTTTACGAGTCTCAACATAAAAGTAAGCCATCATAGTTGCAAAGATTGTAATAGCACTAACTTCAGCCGTAATTTCAATAAACAGGCCAACATCCAGTGAAGTCAATTGGTACAAATACCCATTGATGAGACCAGCAGCTACAGCAATAGACCACATTGAGCCGGGGAAAAGAACAACATAGCATAGAGGTAAGAGAATTAGTCCACTTCTGATCACTCCAACTTCCAGAGGCTCAATTAACCCTCCTACTAAGAACAAAGCGAGGGCCGAAAAGGCAAATAGGTGCTTAAGGCGAACATCTGACACCCATAAAGCAACAACCATTACAAATGGCACCAGCAGAAAAACGTTACTCCAAATATGGGATTGGGTGACTAAACCATATGAGATAACTGTTACAGAACATAAATAAGCAAGGTCTGCAATAATCGTCATCCATTCTTCACTCACATTTTTACTCACCTTACTACCCTATAATTATTCAACCAATATCATCACACTCCTTAAACCTAGTCTTTAATTAACCCCTTGACGAATTTGCTACAAAAAAACCTCCGTATTAGGAGGTTTTTGTCTCAAATCAAGTGAAGTGATCCGCCCCAGCAGTTTTGGACACCGAGTTAAGTGAGTACAATCACTAACGA
>NZ_JAYQDQ010000190.1:0-1574 GCF_038138445.1 Vibrio sp. | reverse complement strand
ATTGCAATGTCTGTAAATCTTAGAACACCTGAGCAAATCGCTAAAATGCGCATCGCTGGAAAGCTCGCAGCAGAGGTGCTTGAACTTATCGGTGACTATGTTGTTGCCGGTGCCTCAACCGAGGATCTTGACCGTATCTGTCACGACCATATTGTGCACAAACAGAAAGCTATACCCGCCTGCCTTGGCTATAGAGGCTTTCCGAAATCAATTTGCACCTCTGTCAATCAAGTTGTTTGCCACGGCATCCCCTCTGAGAAAAAGATTCTCAAGAAGGGAGATATAATCAATATTGATGTCACGGTTATAAAAGATGGTTGGTATGGCGATACTAGTAAGATGTATATTGTCGGCGATGCCCCAGAGCATGCCAAAAGACTGATCAAGGTTTCACAAGAATGCTTATATAAAGGTATCGAAATGGTAAGACCTGGGGTACGGCTTGGCGATATTGGTCACGCCATTCAAACTCATGCAGAAGCACACTACTACTCGGTAGTCAGAGATTATTGCGGGCATGGTATTGGCGATGAATTTCATCAGGAACCACAAATTCTTCATTATGGAAAACCAGGTACCGGCCTAGAGCTGAAAGAAGGCATGACATTTACTATTGAACCTATGGTCAATGCCGGCAGATATCAAACCAAACTTAAAAGAGATGGCTGGACGGTTGAAACAAAAGATGGCCGCCTATCATCTCAGTGGGAGCACACCATGCTTGTCACGCATGATGGTGTAGAAGTCTTTACAGCCAGACAAGAAGAAAATTTTTAGTCTAGTTAAAAATTACCATCTAATTAAACTGCCAAGTCACAGTGATCTTTTATGCCAAGTATTTTCTCTGACCAACCATTGCAACCAACTAATCGGGCGCCTATCTTTTTCGATCAAAAACGCTTTGTTGCCGATTTGAAATCTAGAAACCCGATAAATGTATTCAAGGACGCTTTAAGTGCAGCAAAAAATCATTTTGATAACCGCTTTCTAGAGGGTGGAGACGCTCGATCATTAGTCTGTGAAGCATCGCAATTTGCCGATATTCTTCTTTGGCATGCATGGCATCAATATCAATGGGATGAAGACGTAAGCCTTGTTGCTGTCGGCGGCTATGGACGAGGCGAACTTCACCCGCACTCTGATATTGATCTTCTCATTTTGATGCGCAAGGATTTATCCAAAAAATATAGAGAGCGCATTGAAATGTTTATTACATTTCTGTGGGATATCCAGCTTAAAATTGGCCATAGTGTGCGCTCTATTTCCCAGTGTGTAGACGAAGCCAAAGCAGATATATCTGTTGCTACAAATCTAATGGAAACTCGTTTGATTTGTGGCAATAGTGATCTTTTGCAACTAATGCTAAAGAAAACTGGGCCAAAAAAAATCTGGAGCTCATCAAAGTTTTACAAAGGTAAAATTGATGAGCAAATTGCTCGCCATCACAAACATCTTGATACTGAATACAATCTAGAACCCAATGTAAAAGAGGCTCCCGGTGGGCTTAGGGATATTCAGCTTATTAATTGGACGGCAAAACGACACTTTGATGTTCATCGCCGCTCACAATTGGT
>NZ_JAYQDQ010000189.1:0-1595 GCF_038138445.1 Vibrio sp. | reverse complement strand
GCTTAAACATGAACGTTCGGAGCTGAAAGATTCACTTTACCAACGAATCTTAAATGCTGAGAAGTAATTACTGATGTGAATTAAGCTCCTACTGTTTAGGAGCTTTTTTATTTCTGACGAGAAGAATAATTAGTTTTATTCACCTGAAATCCAACTGGAATGGTTTTGACTTAACTCATAAATGTCCAGAGGCGTGCTGACGGGGTATGAAACACGAATGCTCCTGTGGACACAACCCCATAGCTCTCAATGCTTACTACCTTTAGTAACTAACCTAAATTCCAAACCAGATTGCTTTGATTGACGTGTGGAGTAACGGTTAGGGAACTTGTCGAAAAAGTCAGACAATTTCTTGAGGCCATAATTACGCGGGTCAAAGTCAGGCTTCAAGCGTTTAAGGTACTGCCCTACCTCACCTAGTTTTGCCCAACCAGATTCATCTCGATAGTTTTGCCAAGCGCGGTGCATCAGTTGCCAGATCTCTTTCTCAACACCAGTTATCTGAGTGGATTGTTGAGGAGGTTGCGGGGACTCTTCCTGTGGCTTATCCCCGTTAAGGTTTTCAATGGCAACAAAATCATCACAGGCGTTTTTAAACGAAGCTGGCGTCATTGCCTTACCAACCCCTATAACATACATTTCAGACTCTCTCAGCCTCGTTGCAAGGCTAGTGAAATCACTGTCACTCGAGATTAGAGCAAAGGCATCAAATCGTTGGCTATAAAGCAGATCCATCGCATCAATTATCATGAGTGCGTCAGTGGAGTTCTTCCCCGTAGTGTATGCAAATTGCTGCTTCGCTTGAATGGCTAGTTCATTAAGAGGCTGTTTCCAGTTTTTGAGTTGCTCAGTCGAGAAGTCGCCGTAAGCACGTTTGACGATGATTTGACCGTAGCGTGATAGCTCTTCAATGATAGAGCTCAATTTAGAGTGCGGCGTGTTCTCAGAATCAATTAGAACAGCAATTTTACGACTTCCCATGTACCATTTCCTTTTTCTAAACAAAGGAATAGTATCCGAGTCATCACTCAGATGCTACTGCATGCGTATAAGGATAAATAAAAATTGAAAGAGCTATAATCCCATGGGCTAACGTCCATGAATATGTCGACGTGTTAAAGCCGAAAGCTTTAGCTAAAGAAGAGCCTCTTTTACTTTTTGTATCCTCAGTGCAAAACAGGACCTACTTCAGAAAGTGAATTGGTGTTAGAGGTTGGGCTTTAGCCACCCGCAAAAATTTTACCTGTTTGTTTGTGTACAAATCTTTGTTTATGACCAATCGCTACGCGATTGAAGTAAGCCAGCAACGTTCAAAGTTAAAGCTCAATAACGTTATTTCAAGCGAAACCATCTTTAAACAACACCAAGATCGTTCATTTTTTACTCCTGTGAGATCTATGAACACACTTCCCTACTGTTTTAATTGGTCTCAATATATATAGGAGTGCACGATTTGAAATTTTTACAGTGATTATTTTCAGAGCATTAGACCAATTAATGTCAACATTGCCATATTTAAATCTACCTGATAGCACCAACACTGTAAGCTGGCGGTAAACCCCATCTAATCATTTCCTTTTAAATTCGGTATTGTC
>NZ_JAYQDQ010000188.1:718-1663 GCF_038138445.1 Vibrio sp. | reverse complement strand
GAAATATATTGACCAAGGAATCTCAGTAAACACTTCATATAATCCAGAACATTATGAAGACAATAAAGTTCCCATGTCGGTCATGATTAAAGATTTGGTGACAGCATACAAATATGGATTAAAGCAGCTTTACTACTTCAATACCTTTGATGGCGCTGGAGAAATAAAGGAAGAGGCATCTCATACTTATGAGACTGGTACCCAACCAATCGAAGACGAAGATTGCGAAAGCTGTAAAATTTAAGGACATAACCCCGTGACAATTATGAAGAAAAATATCAAGTCCCATCTTGAGAAGACAATGTTCTTTGATGAAGGTGTGGACATTGCACGATATGACCAAGTACGGTACCCACAACTCGAAAAAATTACGGATAAACAATTAGGTTTCTTTTGGCGACCAGAAGAAGTTGATGTATCTAAAGACAAAAAAGACTTTAATTTGCTTACCCAGCATGAGCAGCATATCTTTACCTCTAACCTCAAGCGCCAAATTTTGCTGGACAGTATTCAAGGACGAGCTCCTAATCTAGCGTTTCTGCCTATTTGCTCTTTGCCAGAGGTAGAAAACTGGATTGAGACATGGTCGTTTTTTGAGACAATCCATTCACGTTCTTATACACATATTATTCGTAATGTGTATCCTAATCCAAGCGTTGTGTTTGACCAAATGCTGGATATTAAAGAAATTGTAGATTGCGCCTCAGATATTAGTCAGTACTATGACAATGTCATTGAGAATCCCAATAAGAAAAATCTATGGCTGGCTCTTATGTGTGCCAATGCCTTGGAAGGTATTCGTTTCTATGTTTCGTTCGCATGCTCTTGGGCATTTGCAGAACTTAAAAAGATGGAAGGGAATGCAAAGATCATTAAGTTTATTGCCCGTGATGAGAATACTCATTTGGCTGCAACGACAACTATGATCAAAAACCTCGTTAAGGA
>NZ_JAYQDQ010000188.1:0-616 GCF_038138445.1 Vibrio sp. | reverse complement strand
TATGCGAGCAATTGGTATCGCTTCGCCATATCACGTTCAGCAAGCAAACCCGTTACCATGGACTGAAAAATGGATTGGTGGTGGCAATGTGCAAGTTGCTCCACAGGAAACCGAAATCAGCTCTTATGTCGTGGGTGGCGTAAAGCAAGACGTATCAACAGAAACTCTATCAGGACTAAGCCTATGAATATCGAAATTTGGAGTAAGGATGGCTGTTCACAATGCGTGGAAGCCGAACGATTAGCTCAAATCGTGTGTCAAGAGAGCCATAATACATATAATAAACTAATGCTAAATTCTGATTTTACTCGTGAGGAACTTCTTACTAAATTTCCCAATGCTCGAACATTTCCACAGATCGTAGTTGATGGTAACTCAATCGGTGGTCTCAGTCAGTTCACGGAATATTTACAAGAGAATGTATGAAAACAATCGTACTTGAGTGCCAATACTGTTACGTTGAATCGTTTATCAGATACGATTCTGAAATGTATGATCAACCACAGTTTTGCCCTCAGTGCGGTCGTCAACAAGATGATGAATACGAGGAATTAGAGTTCGATGAATAGACGACATGTGGCTCAAAGACGACAAATTATGGACGCCTCCCGAAGAT
>NZ_JAYQDQ010000187.1:0-1702 GCF_038138445.1 Vibrio sp. | reverse complement strand
CAAACGATCAGGGGCTAGTAGCTTGCCGAATTTATGAAACAATTCGCGCACAAAAATTATGGAATGCAATCATGTCATCAACCTACGACTTTGCAGAGCCGGGTTTCATTCTCATCGACCAAGTTAACAAGAACAATAACAACTGGTTTAGTGAAGATATCCGAGCTACTAATCCCTGTGGTGAGCAACCGCTTCCACCCTATGGAAGCTGTCTACTTGGTTCAGTAAACCTTACCAAATTTGTACGCAATCCATTTACTTCAGAGGCTTCATTCGATTGGGAACAATATGCTGAAGTGGTTAAAGTCTTTACTCGTATGCTGGATAACGTAGTAGAAATTAACGGTCTACCTCTTGAAGGCCAAAGAAACGAAATTCAGTACAAGCGTCGTCATGGCATGGGCTTCCTTGGCCTTGGATCAGCCATCACTATGCTATGCATGAAGTACGGCGATAAAAACTCGGTAGACTTCACTGAAAAAGTTTCTCGAGAAATGGCTATTGCCGGCTTGGAATGTGGTCTAGATCTAGCTAGAGAAAAAGGTCCAGCACCAATTATGGAAGATGATTTCGAAATAACTGCTAATATGATCTTTAAGCAACCAGAACTGGCAAGAGATGGCATCAAAGTTGGCGACATGGTCAAAGGCAAAGTATTGATGGGCAAGTACAGCCGCTACATGCAAAATATTGCAGATGTCGCGCCAGAGTTAGCCGATGCTATTATTGAAGAAGGTTGCAGATTTAGCCATCACAGCTCAATTGCACCCACAGGGACTATTTCGCTGTCTCTAGCAAACAATGTCAGCAATGGGATTGAGCCAAGTTTTGCTCATCACTACTCGCGAAATGTTATCCGTGAGGGTAAAAAGTCCAAAGAAAAAGTCGATGTATTTTCCTATGAGCTTTTGGCCTATCGCGCCTTAATCAATGAAAATGCCATGCCCTTTGGCACCTCTGAAGACGAGGCATTACCGGACTATTTTGTAAGTTCTGAAACGATTGAGCCAAAAGCGCATGTAGATATTCAAGCTGCAGCACAAAAATGGGTAGACTCATCAATCTCGAAAACCATTAACGTGCCAACTGAATGTGAATATAATGACTTTAAAGATATCTATCTATATGCCGCTGAGAAAGGGCTCAAAGGCTGTACCACATTCCGCTTTAACCCAGAGGCATTCCAGGGTGTTCTAGTAAAAGAGAGCGATCTAGAAAATACCGTTTACAGCTTTACTCTAGAGGACGGATCTACAGTCGAATATAAAGGGAACGAAGAGATTGAATATGATGGCGAGACTCACACAGCCGCCAATCTATTCGACGCACTCAAAGAAGGTTACTACGGCAAGTTCTAAGCATTTCGTAGAACCAAAAAGGACAGATAAGAGGAATAACATGAGCAAAAAAATTGAACAAAAGATCGTAGGCTACAAAGTAGTATCAGATGAGCAGGCAGCGGCAGGAGAAGAAACTGCTCCAACGACGCATGAAAGCAATATTATTCAAATGCATGAAAAAGTGTCGCGTCCTGAGTCACTTGCTGGCAGCACCTATAAAATTAAAACTCCGCTATCAGATCATGCACTGTATCTAACCATTAATGATATTGTGCTAAATGAGGGAACAGATCACGAATTGCGCCGCCCATTTGAAGTATTTATCAACTCCAAAAATATGGATCACTTCCAATGGATTGTTG
>NZ_JAYQDQ010000186.1:0-1718 GCF_038138445.1 Vibrio sp. | reverse complement strand
TAATCATATTAACTCCGATACCAACTCCACCGCCGTGCTTAGCGAGTAGCATCATTTCTAAATTTTTCTGTCCTATATCTTGTATAGAATCAGCCACATCAATGCCGAAGCAGCTAATAGGCAAACCGCGATCAGTACCTGTATTAGATAATACCGGGCTAGCGAGACATAGCCAACCATTCCATATGTATTCGAAGAAAGTTTCCGCCATTTCCGGTTTATATAATCTACGAGCAACTGTTTTAGCAACCCGCATGTAAGCTTCTCTCGGTGACTCGTCGTAGAGTAAATATCCCCCGGATATAGTCTTCTTGTATACGTCGTTATTACCCCACGCAGGGTAATCTTCACCTTTTTTCCAGTTTTCATTCCACATTATGTAAGTAAGTGTGTTATCCAGGCCATAAGCCCATTAATATTAAGTGCTACAAGGTTCCATTGTTTTCTATATGACGTTTGAACCACGACGCATATAAACCCTAGTATATATAACTCAGGCGTTATAGTCCATTGAGCAGCGATTAAAAAACCACTGCCCATATAGCCTACTCTAATTGCCAGACGTTCTTCAGCTTTCAGCCTTCTCCTCTGTACTAGCTTTTTCAGCAACTTGCGCTTTAAGCTTGTCGATTGCTTCCTCATAATCTGGCATACATTTAATTGTTTCTAATGTTCCTACTGCTAGATCTTTTAAATAAGCATTTTCATCTAGTAGTTGTTGTACAACGCCAATTAAGGCTTGTATCTTTTTCTCAAGCAGATCTACTCTGCTACTCTTCTGACTTTTCATATAATTGTTCAAATATTTCTTGTTCTGTTACTATATTACCAAATATCGTCGAAGTCTTCGCCTTCGTTAGCTTTCGAATAATCCGTCGGCCGTATTGCGAAAAAATCAGTATGAGTGACCCCGCCGGTAAGATGATAGAACCAATCAAGATTAGACGCTGCATTCTTGTCATACGGGAAATAGTTCCCCAAGTCAACGTAACCAAGTTCAACCAGTTTTTCATTTGCTCTCTTTTTTATAAAATGTTTAAGATCATTAGCTTTTATACCTTCTACATCACCAGCTTCAAACATCTTGTCTATATACTTAGTCTCAAGCTTTATCATGGTTTCTGCAGCTTTTATTATATCTTCTCGACATAAATGCAGTAATTGATCATTTTCACTGCACATATCGCGGAAAAGCTTGCAACCCATTTTACTGTGTAATGACTCGTCTCTTACAGACCATTTCATTTGTTGTCCAATACCCTTGAGTAAATTACGTAACTGGAAGCTATATAAAACAGCAAAAGCTGAATACAAACTAACGCCTTCTGCGAAAGCAGAAAATACGGCAAGTGACTTACCAATACCAATAGGATTTGTACCGTCATAAGCAACCAAATTATCAAATCTCTGTGCTGTAGCAGGTTCGTGCAAAAACGCTTCATAATCTTCTAAGTTTAATGTTTCATTTAAATAACTATAAGCAACTGCATGGACTGTTTCTTGTGATCCAAACATCATTGCCATTTGTTGTATTTCGTGCTTCGGAAACCAACCAACTACCTTTTGGGTCCAGTAATCAGAAACCGCGCATTCCGTTTGTGCAAAGCCGAGTAATATATTACCGACCAAGTTCTTTTCTTTATCATTTAATTTTTCCTTCCAATCTTTAATATCACTTTGCATTGAGATTTCTGTATGTAACCAAAATGCTTGTGCTT
>NZ_JAYQDQ010000185.1:0-1771 GCF_038138445.1 Vibrio sp. | reverse complement strand
GTGAGTTTGTGATTATTTGTGAGCACGATAGTGCATGTATGTAAGTTCATAGCCAACTTCCTTTTTTATATATTTTATTCTTCATTGTAACTCTAGATGAGTTTGAACTGATAGCAAATTCGATTCGTTTCCGAAAATGGCTAGTATTTCCTTTTTGCAAAGATAGACTTTACATAAGAATTAGAAAAATAAAAATTACTATGGACAAGAAAAATAAAAATTACTATGGACAGACTCCCGACAATTCCGTTGCATGAATGCCAAAAAGCTCGCCAAGCCAGAGATGCGCGTTTTGATGGGCGGTTTTATATCGCGGTGAAAACAACAGGTATCTTTTGCCGGCCGATTTGCCCAGCTAACCTGCCTAAAGAAGAGAATGTGACGTATTTTTTTGATAAGGCTCAGGCTTTAAAAGCTGGATATAGGCCATGCCTACGCTGTAGGCCCGATAGTGCGCCAAATTCATGGGCATGGAAAGGTGTCGAAACGACGTTTTTACGTGCTATCAAGCTGATTGAACAAGGTGGACTTCAGTCATGTAACCTCAATGAATTTTCCCAAAGACTAGGCATAAGTGATAGATACCTGCGTCATTTATTTCAACGCTACCTTGGTATGTCGCCCAAACAATACGCTTTGTACCACCAACTGATGTTTGCCAAGCACTTGCTGCATTCTAGCTCCATGTCTATTACCGATATTGCTTTTTCAAGTGGTTTTAGCAGCGTTCGCCGTTTTAATGATGCATTTAAGCAGGTTATGAGGCTGACTCCTACGCAAGTACGTAAGCAGGAAGAGATGCTACAGAGTAAGGTGAATTATATTGATCTTGCATTCAAAGGCCCGTTGGACTGGGATTATATGTTGCAGTTTTATCGTCTCAGAGCGATTGAAGGGTTGGAGTATGTCAGTGATAAAAGTTACCAGCGGAGTTTTGCTATCAATGGCGCATCAGGTACGTTTTCAATTTATCCTATTCGAGCTGGCGTATTGCGAGTAGAGTTTGAGTTGTCTGATCATTGTCAGTTAAGAGCTTTAGTAACTCAGCTGAGAAGAATGTTTGATCTGGATAGTGATATTTTTGCAATTGAACATGTCTTTCAAAAACTAAACCCCAAGCTAATTAAACGAAGTGGTATACGCATACCAGGGGTTTGGAGTACTTGGGAAGGAGGCGTACGCGCAATCTTAGGCCAACAAGTGTCGATAAAAACGGCTATAGGACAACTTAATTTATTGGTGCGTAACTTGCAGGGAGAAATAGTGACGCACTTTCCCACGCCACAAGAGGTAAGCCAAGCGGATATATCTTTTTTGCGTATGCCTGAAAGTCGCAAACATACATTACTTAGGTTTGCCGAATATATACAAGAATATCCTGAAGCTGAGTGTGATAAATGGCTGGATATTAAAGGCATTGGCCCATGGACGGTAAATTATGCGAAATTGAGAGGCACCTCGGAGCCTAACTGTTTTCTAGAAGGAGATTTAGTTGTGAAAAAAGTGCTAAAGCAGTTTCCAGAGCTTAATGCTGAAAGTGTTTCTCCTTGGGGGAGTTACGCCACTTTTCATTGTTGGAGCCATGCATGAATAGTTGTTACACCACCTTTGACTCTCCATTAGGTAAAATGACCATTCAAGCGAATGAACATGGTTTAATGGGAGCTTGGTTTGAGACTCAGACCACACAACCGCAAGACTTAGGTAAAAAAGATCCAAAGCACTGAGGGATCCCCTCATAAATCCGCCAGTGCATAGCCATCTTTTAAGA
>NZ_JAYQDQ010000184.1:0-1851 GCF_038138445.1 Vibrio sp. | reverse complement strand
TCTTAGCAAATATAGGCGGACACTGAACATAGGTTACACCTTAGATTGACTCTTATTCAGAGATAGCAGAAACAGAATAATTACTAAAGGAGGAAAAATGAAGTTAATGATTGCTCCAGGAGCAGTCCCGGTGGTTTCGATCGGCTTTAGCACACCTAATATCAAACGCATCACATATTCAAAAAGGATAAATAGATACATTAACGGTATTAGGGATTTGTATCTCAGGCCAACGATCACATAAAACATCCCCATGATAAGCTGAGATAATCCCCAAAGGGAAAAAATAAGTATTACCGCACTCGCCCCTTCGTTTGAAAAAGAATCTAAGGGTATTGTTGCTATCGTTTGAGCACCTCCATCAGGGGCAAATACATGAATTAGACTTCGTACCACGGTCATGATGGTGAAAAAGTAGAATAGATATAAAGCTATTTTTCTGCCTTGGTAAGTGTTGTTTATTTCCTTTGGTAGGACCGTCATTACGTGTTTTTTATTTCAGTTCGATGTAGCATGTGTCTTAGTTATAAATACATCCGAGTTTACTTTATTGCTTATGATGGTTTATTCAATCCATAAGTTTCCAATTGAATATGTTTTTGCAGTGCCGCCAATTATTACTCGATTGTTTTTGTCCTCACATTTTAATACACCACCTCTGTCAGAAACCTGAATTGCATCCAGTTTATTTATTCCAAGTCTTTGTGACCAAAACGGAATAAGAGAGCAATGTGCAGAGCCAGTTACTGGGTCTTCCAAAATTGATGCCTGAGGTGTAAAGAATCTGGAAACAAAGTGACTTTTATCGCCTTTAGCTGTCACAATTACACCACCGGGTTCAAGATTTATCTGATCAAATAACTGCCTATTAATTTTGATGCGTCTTACGTCTTCCTCGGTTTCATAAACCAGTAAATAGTCTCGAGACTTATAAACCGCCTTGGGCTGCAGACTTAATGATTCTTTGATTATATCAGGTAAAGTGGCAGTTTCCGGCATGCGTGAAGGAAAATCTAAAAAGTAAAAATCATCTTTTGTAGTAACTCTTAAATCGCCACTTAAAGTTTCAAACACAATTTGGTCGTCGGGATAGTTTAAAATTGACTTAAGGCAATGTGCCGTTGCAAGTGTTGCATGTCCACACAAATCCATTTCTATTTCGGGTGTAAACCAACGCAAGTGGATTTTATCGCCCTTATCAATAAAAAAAGCGGTTTCTGCGACAGCATTTTCTCTAGCGATATTTAAAAGTAGATCATCGGATAACCAATGGTCCAGCGGAACTACACAGGCGGGATTTCCACTGAAGATTTTATCTGAAAATGCATCTATTTGGTATAAGTTAAGTTTCATTGTAATAAATCTTTCCTGCGTTTTTCAACAAGATATACTTTCTGGTCTGTCTACACACTTTTGATTTAAGATACGTCGAAGAATATTATACTCATGGACTGTTAGTGTTGTGTAGATATCACCAGAACTTGACTTTATTAAGGAATTAGGTATAACTTTTCATGGGTTATATACGAGGTTGTGCAGCGTAATCGAAACCCAAATAGTTTGCTAGAAAATCGAATTCTGAGTTCTAATCTTTTCGTTTGAGTGGAGCTAGAAGCAGATAAAAAATCCATGCAAACCAAGAGATGAACAAAACGGCTAATATCCAAGCAAGTTTTTCGCTTCCTGATGTCTTAGTTGAGGATAAGATAGAGAGAATGGGCAATAACCAAATGAAAATTACCATTCCCAAGACTAGAAGTACGGCTAAAGACTCAGCACCCATAGTTTATGCTGTACAACCCCTTATATGTGATGGTTTATTCCGACCGAGAAGAAGTGCACCTGTGAAAT
>NZ_JAYQDQ010000183.1:872-1881 GCF_038138445.1 Vibrio sp. | reverse complement strand
CAACTAATTGAAATGGCTGGTTATTACAATCTTCTTGGAGAAGGTACGCATACAGTAAATGGCAAGACAGTTGAGGTAAGCTTGTATGAAATGAAAAGGCTTTTGTACCTTACATTGATGAGCGTTAACATTTTGGAAGGAGTACGATTCTATGTTTCTTTTGCTTGCTCTTGGGCGTTCGCAGAACTCAAAAAGATGGAAGGAAACGCGAAAATTATCAAGCTTATTGCTCGAGATGAAAATCTACACTTAGCATCTACTCAAATGATGCTAAAATTATTGCGTAAAGACGATCCTGAGTTTGAACAAATTGCTCAAGAAACTGAGCAAGAATGTACTCAAATGTTTATTGACGCTGTAGATCAGGAAAAAGCTTGGGCTGATTATCTGTTTAAAGATGGTTCAATGATTGGCTTAAACGCTGAACTACTTCATCAATATATCGAATTTATTTGTACACGTCGTATGACTAATGTTAAACTAAAGTCTCCATATGGCAAAACAAATAATCCACTTCCGTGGACTCAAAAATGGATTTCTGGTGCTGAGGTACAAGTTGCTCCTCAAGAAACAGAAATTACTAGTTATGTACAAGGTGGCACTAAACAAGACGTATCAACAGACACATTCAAAGGATTCAGCTTATGATTTACATATGGGGAAAGGCAGCATGCCCAAGCTGCGAAAAGGCAAAACGTACACTTGAAGCACGTAACATTCAATATGAATATCGCCAACTTGGCGTAGACTTTGAGCGAGAGGAAGTTTTAACTGAATTTCCTGAAGCTCGTACTTTTCCACAAATCGTAATTAATGGAGAAAAAGTTGGTGGATTTGAACAAATGGTATCTTACCTTGAAGATACTGGTTATAATGGGACCGGCTACTCATTATAAATAGTTCGTATTCAACATGGGGTAGATTATGGACTATTTGCAGCGATTCGAAGACACGGTAAAAGATTTTAAAAATGATGGTCGTTATCGTGTCTTTAACGACATTATCAGAG
>NZ_JAYQDQ010000183.1:297-862 GCF_038138445.1 Vibrio sp. | reverse complement strand
CAAAACGTACACTAGATACACATAATATTAAATATGAATATCGCCAACTTGGTGTAGACTTTGAACGAGAAGAAATTCTATCAGAGTTTCCTGAAGCTCGTACCTTTCCGCAAATTGTTATTAACGGCCAAAAGATTGGTGGTTATGAACAAATGATTAGATACATTGAAGATACTGGATATACAGGAACTGGTCACTCATTATAAATACTTAAAAACAATTAAGAGTATTTGTAATGGATCGCGACCTTCTACATTATTTTGATAAGACTATTGGTGACTTCAAAGAAGATGGTCGCTATCGCATATTCAACGACATTATAAGAGAAAGGGGGCAGTTTCCAAAAGCCATTTGGTACGGGAAATATGCCCCTAAAAACATTGTGAACTGGTGTTCTAATGACTATCTTGGCATGGGCCAAAATGAATACGTCATTAGTGCTATGCATACAGCATTAGATCAAACCGGCGCTGGTTCTGGTGGCACTCGTAACATTGGTGGTACATCTCAGTATCACGTTACGCTTGAAAGAGAGCTTGCAACATTACATAATAAAGAAGCAGCT
>NZ_JAYQDQ010000183.1:0-287 GCF_038138445.1 Vibrio sp. | reverse complement strand
TTTATAGTATGGATGGAGACGTAGCACCAATTGAAGATATTTGCGACCTTGCAGACAAGTATGGCGCAATCACATATATAGATGAGGTACATGCAGTAGGAATGTATGGTGATACAGGAGCAGGATACTGTGAATGGTTAGGCGTACAACATAGGATTGATATAATCAATGGAACATTGGGAAAAGCCTTTGGGGTTCAAGGTGGTTATATTGCTGGCAATAGTACTGTTATTGACGCTATTCGGTCCGTGGCTTCTGGGTTCATCTTTACAACAAGTATCTCGCCC
>NZ_JAYQDQ010000182.1:0-1893 GCF_038138445.1 Vibrio sp. | reverse complement strand
TCGCGCCAATTTTTAAAACCTTAGCCATCTATTTGCTCTTTAAGCCAATACCCAATACATCACTATGACGGATCATTGGGTTTTGTTTGCTCTTTCGGCTCTGTACGATAGTTGTCACCTGCAACGATATCGTATTGGATCACGGTATCGTCAGTAAATTGAGTAAAATCAATAGTAACCGAGTGGGCGTTGTAGACTTTTGATTTTTCTAGCTTTTCGTTTACATAATAATCACAGGCATATCCGCCTGCCCATCTACTTAAATCAGAGATATACACATCTCTGCAATTTCTAGCTTCAAATTTTGATTTAATATCAAAAACTTCATCACTTTCGTATATAGGGGGGTATATACGCAATTCAGCAAAACCAACGGTATCGTATGCATTTTCTGCATCCACTACTATGTCATAGAGCTTCATATCACAACCACTGGATACAAAGTTTTTGTATGGCATGCGCAGTTCATAATGATTCTCATCGCTGGCAAAGTTATGAGTGATACGCAATACCGCTTTCCCTCCTGAGCGTTTTTTACCATCGGAGGCACTCCAAAAAAACGATTTGCACTCATCGCCGCCTCCGTAAAAAGTGCCGTAGGCTTTGACCTTGGCATCTTTGGGTTTTGTCCCTTGGATTGAGATATAGCTATCTTCAGGAGATGAACCAAACGGCGGCTTGGTGCTCTCATACCACTCAAAGGCTGGGTAAACCACGTAAAAAAGCGCGACCCAGAGCGCTATCACTATCGCCCCTATTTTTAAAACCTTAGCCATCAATTTGTCCTTCTAAATCAATCTGTAATGGTTTCTTATCACCATACAGTAACACACTAGGGGGAAGCACTGTTGGGGAGTTAACCAGTACTCCTAACTCTCGTTGAATACGCTTAAGATTGGCTAGTAATTGGGTTATGGTTTCCTCTTCAAGCTTTAAGCTGCCACGTTTGGCCTCGCCGACATGATAAGGGATGTTTTGACTGTGTTGATACTCTTCTTGTAAGGTTTGAATCGCTTGATTTAAATTATCTATTGTCGCCGTAAGCTCTGTATTGGCACTGTCATAACTTTGAGACAAAGTACCTTGGAGTAGTATTTCCAGTTGCGATTTGAGGTTTGGAATATACTCGGACATCATATGATTTAGCCCTGAATCAAGGATAGTCGCCGCATAGCCGTTTAGATCAATATGCTCTTTGCTAAGGGTATCTGCCAACACAAATGTATCATCTTGTTTATTCTGTGCAAATGTTAGGCTGGTAATATGAGTTTGCTTAGGCGTCAGTAATACCTGTTTGACCTCTTTGGGCTGGTGCTTTTCGCGGCTATAAGTCAGTAGCTGAACGAGGTTGCCATGATGGTGATAATTATCCTCATCATTATCGACAAAGCGTTCCAAAACTAAAGCGCGCACTGACTCTGAAAGTTTTGACGCACTCGCATCAGAAGTGTCATCTGGGTTGGTATTCGTCCACTTAAAAGGCACTTGGGGCACCAAATCATGGTTATTGACATGGCGATAATGGCTAATGTCGTTATATGCTCCGACAAATGAATGTGTGCCCGTTCTTGGCATCCCATAGGTATAAAGACGAAGTGCTGTTGGCGAAAAATACTGTTTCAATAGTGCGCTGACAATAAGTGCGCCCGCACCGCCCAAGCTATGCCCACAAATATAAAGTTTTTTGTGTTTATGAAACTTCGAAATATCTTGCTGGATAAGCGTCCAAAAAGCTAATGCGTATTGAGAAAAGCCTTGGTGTAAGTAGGTTCCTTGCAGCTCAGCAATTGGAACTTGGGAAGCATCTAAGTCTGTCATCACATCCGTATAGCCCTCGGATTGAAAAAACGCCCGAACACCATCTTGGGTTTCAATCGCTTTAAAAGCCACCCC
>NZ_JAYQDQ010000181.1:0-1917 GCF_038138445.1 Vibrio sp. | reverse complement strand
GTGGTTTCCTAAACACGAAATACAACAGATGGCAATGATGTTTGGCTCGCAAGAGACAGTACACGCAGTGGCATATAGTTATTTAAATGAAACATTAGGATTAGAAAATTATGAAGCGTTTTTACACGAGCCTGCAACGGCTGAAAGATTTGATAACCTCGTGGCTTATGAAGGAACGAGCTCCATTGGTATTGGTAAGTCTCTTGCTGTGTTTAGTGCTTTTGCTGAAGGCGTATCTTTATACTCTGCTTTTGCTGTTTTGTATAGTTTTCAACTTAGAAATTTGTTGAAAGGCATTGGACAGCAAATGAAATGGAGTGTTCGAGATGAGTCACTACACAGTAAAATGGGCTGCAAACTCTTCCGCGATATGTGCAGTGAAAATGATCAATTACTGCATTTATGTCGAGAAGATATAATAAAAGCTGCAGAAACCATGATAAAGCTTGAGACTAAGTATATAGACAAGATGTTTGAAGCTGGTGATGTAGAAGGTATAAAAGCTAATGATCTTAAACATTTTATAAAAAAGAGAGCAAATGAAAAACTGGTTGAACTTGGTTACGTTGACTTGGGGAACTATTTCCCGTATGACAAGAATGCAGCGTCTAATCTTGATTGGTTCTATCATCTTACCGGCGGGGTCACTCATACTGATTTTTTCGCAATACGGCCGACAGATTATAGTAAGGCTAATGAAGGGGAAGACTTCGAAGACATTTGGTAATATAGTAACTGAACAAGAAATATATGAAGAACTTTATAACTAAAAGAAAGTTATTAAGAATATTAGCTTACACGAATAAGTTAACAGCATATCAAAAGGTAGCGTCTCGTATTGGATATATGGGCGCTGGCTTTTTGATCGCTGCGCAATGGACAATTGAACCAGTGCTATACATACTTGGTTTTATTTGTGTTGTAGTACAAACTTCTTCCCGTAAGCAATGGAATTTAGTAGCACTTAATATTAATGGGCTTATTGCCTGGATAACACACTTTTTAAGATAATGTGGAATGAAAACTGGAAAAAAGGTGAAGATTACCCTGCGTGGGGTAATAACGACGTATACAAGAAGACTATATCCGGGGGATATTTACTCTACGACGAGTCACCGAGAGAAGCTTACATGCGGGTTGCTAAAACAGTTGCTCGTAGATTATATAAACCGGAAATGGCGGAAACTTTCTTCGAATACATATGGAATGGTTGGCTATGTCTCGCTAGCCCGGTATTATCTAATACAGGTACTGATCGCGGTTTGCCTATTAGCTGCTTCGGCATTGATGTGGCTGATTCGATACAAGATATAGGACAGAAAAATTTAGAAATGATGTTGCTCGCTAAGCACGGCGGTGGAGTTGGCATTGGAATTAACATGATTAGACCCGCCGGCGCTAAAATAACAGGTAATGGAACATCAGACGGAGTTGTCCCTTTTTGTAAAATCTATGATTCAACAATACTCGCGACTAATCAAGGATCAGTCAGACGAGGAGCTGCATCGGTTAACATCAATATTGAACATGATGATTTCGAAGAATGGCTTGAAATTAGAGAGCCTAAAGGAGATGTCAACAGACAGTCGCTTAATTTACACCAGTGCGCAGTTGTGGGTGATAAGTTTATGCGACGAATTGAACAAGGAGATGCGGATGCTAGGGCTAGATGGAGTAAACTACTTAGAAAACGAAAAGCAACTGGAGAACCGTACATATTATTTAAGGGAAACACTAACAAGAGAAATCCAAAAGCATATAAAGAAAACGGCTTAAAAGTTCATATGACAAACATATGTTCTGAGATCACGTTGCATACTGATGAGAATCATAGCTTTGTTTGTTGTTTATCATCATTAAATTTAGCAAAATATGAAGAATGGAAAAACACTAACCTTATATACGACGCTATATGGT
>NZ_JAYQDQ010000180.1:0-1947 GCF_038138445.1 Vibrio sp. | reverse complement strand
ACGAATTTAAGCGATTTTATCGATCTGTTGATGCGCTTTTAATTGATGATATTCAGTTTTTCTCTGGTAAAGAGCGCTCGCAAGAGGAGTTTTTCCATACCTATAATGCTTTGCTTGAGGGTGGTCAGCAGATGATCCTGACTAGCGATCGCTATCCTAAAGAAATTGACGGCGTTGAAGAGCGCTTAAAATCTCGGTTTGGCTGGGGGCTTACGGTTGCTGTTGAGCCGCCTGAGTTGGAAACTAGGGCTGCGATTCTCATTAACAAAGCAGAGCAAAGTGGCGTTCATTTGTCCAAGGATGCAGCATTTTTTATTGCTCAGCGTATTCGGTCAAATGTGCGAGAGCTAGAAGGTGCCTTAAAGCGGGTTATGGCGCATGCTCAGTTTACAAGGCGACCGATAGACATTGACCTTATTCGCGAGTCTCTAAAAGACCTTCTGGCCCTGCAAGATAAGTTGATTACCGTTGATAATATTCAGCGAGTGGTATCAGATTACTACCAATTAAAGATGTCAGACCTGCTTTCTAGGCGAAGAAGTCGTTCTGTTGCGCGGCCTAGGCAGGTTGCCATGTGTATAGCCAAGGAGTTGACTAATCACAGCTTGCCAGAGATTGGCGAGGCCTTTGGTGGCCGTGACCACACAACGGTATTGCATGCCTGTAGAAAAGTGAAGGAGCTTGAGGGTGCTGACCGCGAGGTTCAGCGGGATCTTAAGAATCTATACAGAACACTTTCAACCTAAAAGCTTATAATTAAAACAAATTAAATTCCCGGAGAAATTACATTATGAAATTTAGCCTTTCAAGAGAAGCTCTGCTCAAACCTTTGCAGCTAGTGGTGGGTGTGGTTGAACGCCGGCAAACGCTTCCTATTCTTTCCAATGTCTTATTGCGCCTCGAGGGCAGCAGGCTCTCGATGACCGGTACAGATTTGGAAGTTGAAATTAAGGGCTCAACTGAGGTTGTCTCTTCTTTAGAAGAAGGCGAGGTAACGGTTTCGGCGCGTAAGATACTCGATATATGCCGCTCGTTACCAGAAGGTGCTCAGGTTGATTTTTCAAGTAGTGATGGCAAGGCTCAGATAGTCAGTGGTCGCAGTCGTTTCACGCTGGCTACCCTTCCTGCAAACGAGTTTCCAAGCGTTGATGAGAGCGAGCAAAACGTTGAATTTACAGTTCAGGGTACGGTGTTAAGAAATCTTATTGATGCCACGTCTTTTGCCATGGCGCAGCAGGATGTTCGTTACTATCTTAATGGCATGCTTTGGGAGGTTACTCAGAATCAATTGCGCGCGGTAGCTACTGATGGTCACCGTCTGGCGCTTTGTGATGCGCCCTGCGAGGTTTCTGTTGTAGAAGAAAAGGTTACTGCAATATTGCCAAGAAAGGGGATTATAGAGCTTTCTAGGCTGTTAGCTGACGATGACGTTAGGGTTTCTATTGGTTCAAATCATATTCGTATAACCGGTGGAGACTATTGCTTCACATCTAAGCTGGTTGACGGAGCTTACCCAGACTATGATCGCGTGGTGCCCAAGGGTGGCGATAAGCTGGTTGTAGGTGATCGTGAACAGTTAAAGCAGGCCTTTGGTCGAACAGCAATTCTATCCAATGAAAAATATCGCGGCGTTAGAATAGCGTTGGCAAATGGTGCAATGCATCTAGTGGCTAATAATCCAGAGCAGGAAGAGGCACAGGAGGAGGTCACTGTAGCCTACAGCGGGGATTCTCTTGAGATTGGTTTCAATGTCAGTTACCTACTAGATGTTTTAAATGTGCTTAAAAGTTCTGAAATTCGTTTTACCCTAGCTGATTCCAACAGTAGTGCATTGGTGGAAGATGCTAGCGGCGAGAGTAAAGCAACCTATGTAGTTATGCCAATGCGCCTTTAAGGCCAAGCTAATGCATATAGGCAGTGTAAGCGTTGATGGGGTTAGAAATTTAA
>NZ_JAYQDQ010000179.1:0-2030 GCF_038138445.1 Vibrio sp. | reverse complement strand
TTGCGTTTACTGCTTGTGCCTCGACCTGATGAAGATTTTAACTGAACCGAAGATGACCAGATAGGCAGGTTATCTGTAATAATATTTTCGACTGCACCCATTACGCCTTGCCTTCTAACGCATTAGCCAAGATTGCTTTAAGCTGGTCGCGAAGGTTTTGAATATCGGCCTGCTGGTTGGCATAGTTACCTAACAACTCCTCAGGGTCATGGCTTATCATCTCTTCTACGTGAGGATTTTTAATATCAAGGTTGTAGTTGCGCTCTATAATTTCATCAATACTCACCTGCCATGCCTGCTCGGTTTCCTTTCGACCGATTCTTGCTGCTTTTTCAGTGATCGAATTACCTTCTCCCCACCAATCCAGACAAACTGAGAAATCATCTAGTTTCATGGGCTTGGTTTTATTAAATGCCTTAACTCCAGCTGGCAAAGGTACTTCGTAATACCAAATATCTTTTGTTGGCGTACCTTTCTCAAAAAATAGAATATTAGTTTTAATAGAGGTGTAAGGAGCGAATACTGAGTTAGGTAGACGGACTAAAGTGTGAAGATTACATTCCTCTAGCAATAGCCTCTTGATTTTGGTTTTAACGCCTTCACCAAACAATGTGCCATCGGGCAAAACCACTGCCGCCCTACCCCCATCTTTAAGCATTTCAATAATATATTGAAGAAATAAGTCTGCTGTTTCTTTTGTCTGTAGCTCAGATGGGAAGTTCTTCTCAATACCATCTTCTTCACTACCGCCAAAAGGTGGGTTAGTGACAATTACATCAACCATTTCTGATGCTTCAATGCTGGAAAGCGGACGTTTAAGAGTATTGCCCTGCCTGATTTGCTGAGGCACTTCGATGCCATGTAACATCATATTGGTTGTACACAATAAATGAGGAAGCTGTTTCTTCTCGATTCCACTTACCGCAGTTTGAAATACCTGTTGATCTTCGGAAGTTTTAATCTGCTCTTTCAGTAAATCTATTGAACAGGCCAAAAACCCACCTGTTCCGCAAGCTGGATCATAGATTGACTCACCCAATTTAGGGTCAACCATCTGTACAGCGAATCTAGTTACTGCTCTTGGTGTATAAAACTCGCCTGACTTGCCTGCACTTTGAAGATCATTTAGCAGTTGCTCATAGATATCCCCAAACAAATGTCTTTCATCCGAACTTGAAAAGTCGATGTCATTGAGCTTGTTAATTACTTGGCGCAGTAAAGTGCCACTCTTCATGTAATTAAAGGCTTCACTCAGCCCTTCACGCAACACAAAGCCTCGAGGGTTAGAGGACAACGCAGCTTGCAATGCTTTGATATCGGGCAGTAAGTTATTGTTTACAAAATCCAATAATTCTTCACCCGTCATACCCTGCTTATCTGCCGCCCAATTTCGCCACAGATATTCCTCTGGTATGGGTGATCGATAGTTAGGTTGCTCAAACTCTAGGTCCTCTTCTTGCGCATCAAATATTTTTAGGAAAAGAAGCCACGAAAGCTGTCCTAAACGCTGGGCGTCACCATCAACGCCATCATCTTTGCGCATAATGTCTTGGATAGATTTAATAACTGTAGAAATGGACATATAAGACTCTTTTTTAATTAGGTTTAGGCGCTTTGCTGATCATCATATAGAGCATGTTCTAGATCACTGATTGCTAGCTCGTATTGGGGTTTGCCACCAAATGCTTTGGTGATAATTTCTCTGGGACGACCCATCTTATCGAATGGAGTTACTTTTAAGACATCTTGCGACTCTATTTCTGTAACCCCATTGTCAGCGTACTTATCTAACAAAGCATTTAAAACAGCCTGAGCTGACTCATTATACTTACTAAAGTAATTACGCTTTTTAACATTCTCTGCTCGCTCACGACGCGTTAAGGCTGGCTGATCGAAAACCACGTGACATATAAGGTCAAATGGCCCCATATCTTTGCTTACGTCTTGCTCTAATGCTTCCCAAATAACACCTGCACTAGCTAATTCATCAATAACTGCTTTTTTGCGATCGGCTTCGCTCCAACGTTTGA
>NZ_JAYQDQ010000178.1:0-2189 GCF_038138445.1 Vibrio sp. | reverse complement strand
ACGAGTACATTATGAGCTATAGAAGTAACAGACAAAGGGCCCACTAAGGCCCTTCACGTTATTTTGCTTAATTGCAACATTGGCACTTTATTGATTTAAAGTAATTCTTCACAGAGTGAACCGTCAATGTACGCATCTCTATTTTTTAGCTCCCATGGGGACTTTATAGCTCTTTCATGCAAATCAAGATATTTTGTCGAAGCCTCATAGCCATCTTTTCGGTAGCATTCATAAACGGTAGATAATTCATCAAATTCAGGGTTTCTTTCTCTATTATCCCATAATAAAGCATCTGGGTGCCAAATATGGTTGACCTGTTTTAAGATATCTATAGGAAGTCTTTCTCCGTAAAATAGCTGAGTAAAGTCATGTGATGAGAGCCTAACACCGCTGAAAGCAATACCTGATTTTTGACAAAATAACATAAGCGACTTCAAATGAAGTCTGCATTTTTTATAGTTCCAGCGTTCAGACTTAAGCACATCATAAACACGAACACTTCTATCGCCAAATATTACATTTCTCTCTATAACAACCCCTATGGGTATCTCATTATTACTAGAATCATCTTTAGCTGCGTCAGCCATCGTTTTTCCAAGATATGCTCCATTATCTAGCTTGATTATGAATAATACTCTTGGGTTATCGCCTTTTAATGTGTATCGAGCCAACTGATGGGCAACATAACCAATATTCTTATAGAAACAATAATGACCTGAGTAGGGAATGGGGCTATCCGTATATCCTTTAAGCCAATCTAATTGAACATTAAATTTGTCGCATGCATCTTTTAGCATGTCATCCGATAAAGAGTCTAAAAGCTGTCGATCATCTAAAAGGCTTGATCTATTTAGCTTACCATCTCCAAAAACTTCGGGAATATCAAAAGCGCCTACACCATGCAGCTCAAATAGTTGACGAAAACGAGTACAAGCAATGTCTAGTGTTGAAGCCAATGGTTTCTCAGACGCTTTCATTATGGATGTCATTGACATTGATACTAAATCCTGAATTGAACACCCTATATACTGGCTCTGGTGATCGAGAAACTTTCTAACCTCAGGTCTAAATCGAATAGTAATACCTTTCGGCTGCTCGTCTAATTCATCATTTGTAAGAACTGGCATTGGGGGAACGCCAGACAGTAGAGTAAGAATCCGATCTTTTAGTGTTAGTTTTTTATTCATTTTTCCCTCCAATAAATGAACCAAATTGGTTCACATGATTCAAAATAAACCATTTCAGTTCTTCAACCAATAAAAAAACATACAAATACATTGTTAATTATGACTTTTTTGATTTTCGTCACTAATGTGTTTTTTTGATGATTTGATAAAAAACCATAAAGAAGGGGCTGCAATAAAACAAAAATGGCCCACGAGAGTCGATGAAAAGTTGTGCGCAGATCTGTCTCTTAAACTAACATATAAAACAATAAGCATAACAGTCAGTATGGTAAGAGAGTGATTATGGATGGACCTGATAATCCATTTGATATCTTAGTAGAGCAAAGAAGCAATTTTATAATACTCGGCCTAACAGGCAGGACTGGCAGTGGTTGTACAACAGCTTCAACGTTGCTCCGCAATGAACAAGATAAGTTCCCTTTAATTGAAGACTTAAAACACGATAATGGATTTCAATTATCCCCTCTTAGTCAAAAGAGGTACAATATCGCCAAAACTTATGCAGACAAACACTTTCCTAGGTTTTTTGTAATAAAAATCAGTGATTTAATTAGCTCCATCATTCTAACAACAAGTAAATGCTTTTTTACAATTAACTAAGTATGGAGGAGCGGGCATCAAAGACGGGAAGCTATTTACTACAGCTAGCCCATGTGAACTTTGTGCTAAGAAAGCCTATCAACTAGGAATACAAGAAATTGTTTTTATTGATCCTTACCCTGGTATTGCGAAAGACCATATTCTTTCGATTGGCTCCAACCCACCTAAAGTAACACAATTCGTAGGGGCTGTTGGGGACGCATATCACAGGCTATATACACCTTTAATGTCCATGAAAGACGAACTTACTTTGCGAAAGAAGTGATCTAGTCGAGTATCCTAATACCATAATATCCCTATTTTGTCACGAATCAGCAGCGTCTAAATTCGCACGAATTTTGACCCCGCTATTTTCCCCCGTGTTTCTCTTCCTTGGTATCGTTTCCATTCCGAACGAACCAT
>NZ_JAYQDQ010000177.1:0-2242 GCF_038138445.1 Vibrio sp. | reverse complement strand
GCCGATACCCCAGAAAAAACAATGCCGCTCACCTTAAGTGAACGGCATTAGGGCGTATATCGCTCCTTTTTTTTGTCATGGTATTGAACCCTTGGCAACTAATTATGCTTGAAACTGGCATCCCTAACCATGTGGGGTTAGAATATGCGGATTATTAAAAGTTGCCTAGAGCAAGAGCAATGAGCCACATTTTAGATACAGTTGAAACCGTCTATCCATTTCCACCTAAGCCTATCCCATTGTCTGATGAACAAAAGCAGACACACATAAACAACATTAAGTCTTTGCTGAAAGAAAAAGATGCGGTGCTTATTGCGCACTACTACACGGATCCTGAAATTCAGGCACTGGCTGAAGAGACAGGTGGTTTTGTTGGCGATTCACTAGAGATGGCTAAGTTTGGCAATCGTCATCCTGCTAGCACCTTAGTTATCGGCGGTGTTCGCTTTATGGGAGAGTCGGCAAAAATACTGACCCCAGAAAAGCGCATCCTTATGCCCACACTTGAGGCCGAGTGTTCTCTCGATTTAGGCTGTCCTGCCGATAAATTTTCAGAATTTTGCGATGCTCATCCAGATCATACCGTTGTTGTTTATGCTAATACTTCTGCGGCTGTTAAAGCCCGAGCTGATTGGGTGGTCACTTCTAGCATTGCGTTAGATATTGTCGAGCACCTAGATACCGAAGGAAAGCCAATCATTTGGGGGCCAGACCGCCACTTAGGCTCGTACATCGCTAACCAAACAGGGGCTGATATGCTGCTTTGGCAGGGTGAGTGTGTGGTTCATGATGAGTTTTCTGCTGATGCATTACGCAAAATGAAAGCCGTATATCCAGATGCCGCCATTTTAGTGCACCCTGAATCTCCCGCGAGTGTGGTTGCTTTGGCTGATGCGGTTGGTTCAACAAGTCAGCTTATTAAAGCGGCTAAAGAGTTGCCTCAAACCAAGATGATTGTCGCAACCGACAAAGGTATTTTCTTCAAAATGCAACAATTGGTGCCAGAGAAGGAATTAATCGAAGCGCCTACAGCAGGAGCGGGCGCGACTTGTAGAAGCTGCGCCCATTGTCCTTGGATGGCAATGAATGGTCTTCAAGCTATCGAAGAAGCCTTGACTCAAGGAGGAGAGAAGCACGAGATCTTTGTTGATGAAGCATTGCGAGTTAAATCGCTTATTCCATTAAATCGCATGCTTGATTTTGCTGAGCAGCTGAATCTTTCAGTAAAAGGTAACGCTTAAGTAGCAGAGATAAATACTACAGATTGTAAAAGCCAGCTTGAATGCTGGCTTTTCTTGTTTCTTGGCAAGTTAACTAAATAGCCAATAACTGACAGGGTTATCCGGACACTGGTAGGGTCCACATTCAGCAAAAGTGGACAGTATGTTTAGCGCCACGACTGCTAGGGCAAGCAAACAAACCCACTTACCAAGGCCATTCATGGTGAAAGGTTTTGAACTCCATTCTTCACGCCACATCATTAAGAGTACTGCGACGGCAAAAATAGTTGCCGCAAACAAGACAAATGCCCAAGTATAATAATGCATACCCAAAACAGGGCTGCCATAGCCAGGTGTTCCCGGAATGACATGTAAGGAAATTTGGCGAAGTGAAGTCGCTGCGCCAAATAGTGCGCCTATTAGAACAATTCCATAGTGCCGCTGCTCAGGGCCGTATTTTACATTGAGCAAGAAACCAAACATCACCATGATAAAGCCGATGCGCTGAAGAAGACAAAGCGGGCAGGGCAGCTCGTTTAATGCAAATTGGAGAACAAACCCAATTAGAAGCACTAATGTCATACCGAATAGACCCAAGGTATTGAGTAGACTGACGTGATTACGGTTCATAACGCATGTCCTCACAATAATATGGAAAGTGCATCATTTGCATGATGATGGAACCAGTACACACTGAGTGAGACTGATATAGCAAAGACTCCAAAGCTCAGAGACTTTTTGCCGGTAAAGGCAAAAAGCATGGCTATAAAGAGCATAAGAAAGATTAAAGACATCATATGAAGCCCCTTACATTTTAGTGTGACCCACATTTTGTGGGTTTCATTATAACTTATGAGAAACATAGAACTCGCAAGTGACAATTGCGATATCCAAACACACAAACTTAGATTCCATTAAATACAGTTATTGAATGAAATCAAACTTCTTGAGATTATTTCAGTTTCATAGTAAGCTGGCGGTGAGCCCCATTTAACTGAAAGCTGGCACCGACTAAAAATAGT
>NZ_JAYQDQ010000176.1:0-2250 GCF_038138445.1 Vibrio sp. | reverse complement strand
GAAAAAAGAAAAGAAAACCGAATGGGGTGACTTTTATAGATCGGAAGAAGAGTTTGAAGCAATGCGATGGTGCATAAAGAACGGCATTACCGTTGGCCCACTTGCGGCAGAAAAAGGTAAAGCAAACCCGTCAAACTATTTTATTGAGATAACTATTCGAGGTGAAAAGAACAAATCACCAGAAAGCTTCCCAGCAAAAGAAACGTGGAAACAAATTTATAAATACTATAAATATTATTATGACAAATATCGAGGATCAATATGAAAAACTACTTCTCGAACTTCTTACGGCGCCTAAGAAAGACGACCGTACAGGAACTGGAACTCGCGCTGTATTTGGCCGTACTTTACGCCACAGCATGTGTAATGGCTTTCCTCTTCTTACGGGCAAGCGTATCTATCATAATTCAGCCATAGGCGAATTGCTTTGGATACTTAACGGCCGCACCGACATGCAGTACTTGCACGACAATAAAATTACTTATTGGGACGCAGATTACAAGCGTTCGGGTCGTGACGACGGCAACTTAGGTCCTGTTTATGGACACCAATGGCGTTCATTCAATGGTGTAGACCAGTTGGCAAATTTAGTTGCTGAAATCAAGAATAATCCAACTTCGCGTCGCTTAATAGTAAATGCGTGGAACCCGGCTGATATACCTGATATGGTATTACCTCCATGCCATTATGGCTTTCAAGTATTCGTTAACGACGGCAAGCTTGATTTAATGTGGCAACAACGTTCTGCCGACGTGTTCTTAGGTTTGCCTTACGATATCGCAATGTATGGTTTACTTCTTGAGCTACTTGCTAAAGGTGCTGACCTTGAACCAGGTGAGCTTATTGCGCAACTCGGCGATTGTCACTTATACAGCAACCACCGCGATCAGGCTATTAAGTATATCGGTAGAATAAAAGAAGCGAAGCTGCCAACACTTGCATTAAGTAAAGGTATTAGCTACGATAAAGGCCAATTGGAAATACCAACTAAGTATAACATTGCAGTTTTAAACTATGACCCACACCCTGCAATACCGGCACCATTATCGGTGGGAACATAAGACAAAATGACATACTATATTTATCACATTCCAGGTCAAAAAATAGGCGTAACACGTGATCTTAATAAGAGAGTAACTCAGCAACAAGGATATGCTGAAGGTGAATACGAAGTTCTATTTGAGGGTGAAGATATCGACGAGGTATCAAGGCTAGAGATAGAACTTCAAAAGTCTTACGGCTATCGCGTTGACACTAAACTATATAAGAATTTATTTAAACCAAAACATATGAGAGTAAACCCAACAAACCAAACCACAACATTCCCTGTACCGGTTGAAAAACTTAAAGGCCGCCTTATGGACAACATTGGGCTAAGCTGGATCACGCCACAGGGTTATAGATTTACTATCGATAAAACCAACATTCGTTGGATTATGGATAATGTAAATATATCACACTTCAATACTGAGCGATGCTTTATTTATAACAAAGCATTCCACGAGTACGAGCAAAATCGCTTTAAGAAAGAAGATGCGCCGGAAAACGAATGCTGTATTGGCGAATACCAGCCGTTTGATAATATCAGATGCTGGGCTAGAGAGCGCGGCATATATGATAGAGGCGATGTTAAAACACAATATGCAAAACTAATGGAAGAGGCTGGTGAGTTAGCCAAAGCTATTCTAAAGCAAGATGACATTGAATTTGTTGATGCTATCGGCGATTGCGTTGTTGTATTAACTAACCTTGCATACCTTGGCGGGTATTCTATCGAAGAATGCATTGAAGCTGCATGGACGCAAATATCAACGCGCAAGGGCAAAATGCAGAACGGCACGTTTGTTAAAGACTCGTTTGAAAAACAGACGATGCCTAAAGACAGCACTATCTCTGCTTACCTAAAATCTAAAGCTGCTACATTATGAAAATAGTTCCAATGCAATTTAGAGACCCTGTAGTCGAGCGCGTATGCAAACGCTTTCAGGATCGATCAGATGTAGGTTATGTAAAATACGGCGTTACACTCGAAAATGACCCAAGCGAAATGCTTACTTGGCTTAATCATTTACAAGAAGAGCTTATGGATGCCGTCTTGTATTTGCAAAAAGCTAAAGAAAAGTATGAAGCAGAGAGCTCCAAGGAGTAATATGAAAAAAAGATATAGCAGAAAAAAAGGACCAGTAAGATCGAAGAAGGTGTCTATTGATGGCATCAACTTCGCCTCCGGGCTTGAGAAGTATATGTATC
>NZ_JAYQDQ010000175.1:0-2307 GCF_038138445.1 Vibrio sp. | reverse complement strand
CCTGACGCGCTGTTAGGCGCAGAAACATCATACGTACACGTTTCAAATGCCGAGAGTGTGTGACCAACACAGCTTCCACCGGTTAAGGTAATATCACCTGTGGTATACGCACTGTCAGCAACGCCACCTTGATGCAAAGACTGCACTTTAATGCTGATGTTACCATTGCCTGTTTTCAGTGTAGGGTAATGCCAGCCATTAATCTGCTCTAGCAGCCAGTCTTTGACAACGTATAAACTCGTCGCCAACATGGTTCCATCAGCACCTGAATTGTGAATAGCCACAATATCGCCATCTTGATTTAACCATGGGCCGCCTGAGTCTCCGGCTTCTGTAATACCAGCGCCAATATCTTTTGTGCTATACCAATTAGTATTTGAAGTGCCGAGTATATCTATTTGCGTCTTTGCTACATTGAGTATTTGGCTGCCTGCAAATCCATAAATGTCAATATAGTCTCCGTTACTAACGGGTTCAGAACCAAGGTTAGCTATAAAGTGAATATCCTCTGTGAAGTGAATTTGTTCTAAATTCCAGACAGCAACATCAGGCCCGTTTGGGTCACCAATCCCTCCAGGGTGATTATTGACGACTGCGTTCGACCAACTACCATCAGAAAAAGCAATATTTCCCTTTTGTAATTCACAATGGCCTGCTGTTATAAGATACTTACCTCCTAACAGAGTGCCTGTGCAATTGAATGTTGCTAGATCAGCGTTTTCAGTCCAACTGTGAGGTGTTCCATTTTCTACAGCCACTGCTGAATAGGAAGCTATCGTTAACGCAATACTGGCTAATTTTTTATTCATTATCTATCTCGTCACTAAGCAATTAGTGACATATTAAGGTTAAATATATTTAACTGTCAAGGCGCTATTTCTTTTGATTTTTAAGATTAGGTAAGCCATTTAGCATATCAATATACGACTGTGCCCTTTTATGACCGTGTTCTACCTCTAAAGCGATTTGATGTATTCGAGTTGCAGCCGTATATCCCCAACGTTTAGAGAGGGTGATTGGAGTCCATCCTTTTGATTCATATAATCGTTTGAATTCATCTTTAGTCAAAATAAAGCCCTAATAGAGGTGAGACAAGTTGCATTCTAGCAGGGCGTTCCGTCAAATCAATTTGGCTTATCGAAACTCAAGCCAACTCGTTATGCCATATCCAGCCCCACGAAGGTTGCGAACACTGACTTGGTAACTTCCTCCCGCAGGAACTTCCATGGTAATAGTTGCTCCCCCTCCAAAGTCTCCAGAATAGATACGACCATATCGAATCCCGTTAACATAAGCGATCATCTCCTCCCAACGCTCCCCCCTTGGGGTGACTGCAACAACAATGGGGTGGCTGGTTGTGTTCCAATAGACTCCATTATTACCTCTAGATCCAAGTAGGTTGTACCATGCACGTGTATCTGAAGTACTTGTTTGTACAGAGAGTTCACTACTAGTAAACCCATGGGTTCTGGGAGTGTGAGGATTGGCAAGTTTTAACTCTTCATCTTGCTGAATTGCATCTTCATATGTCACTTTTGCCGATGCAATACTGCACGTGAATGTAAGAGCAAGAAAAATAATACTCAGGAACGTCATAATGGACGGTAGTTCCCTAGAAAAAGCTCTATAGAAGTGTTGATAACTATGTAAATCCCGCTTATCCGTTTTTGTTGAATATTGGAAGTATGATTCTTTAGTTATTTCTCTCATGTGATGTTTCCTATATTTACTTACACTGCAAAGAGAGCGTGACTAGTCCCAAATGTAAAGCCACGTTCGCACCATCTGAATTACGCTTGGCACCCACATCTAATCCAACTTGCACATGGGTCTCTGTCTCATTAAGTTTGTAAGCTCGTTGCATACCAGTGAGTGTGTGATATCTGTCCGTTAGAATCTCTGTAATTGACAGGCTAGTAATTATCTTCTTATTGATTGGACATTTGGGCTTTTGGACCCAAGTTCCGTGAGCAACGGTATAAATATCGGTTAGCCGGCTCACCACTCCCTTTTGAGAGCCATCATAATTGTGGATAAACATATCTTTTATGTTTGTAATTGCATAGTCTCCCCCCGTATCCCAATCCCCTTCTAAGGGCGTCGAGCCATCTTTCTGTAGATATTCTCGATATTGCAGCGTTTTGGTTAAGGGCTTGACGGTAATACGAATATCAAAATTGGGCATGACACGCGCCCCTGGAAATTTCAATAATGCCGCTTTCCAACTGCCATAGGTACCATCGTCGGGCAGCTGGCCAATCGGAACGGTAATGTAATATCGTCCTTGTGGGATAGGCAGAATCGTCG
>NZ_JAYQDQ010000174.1:0-2383 GCF_038138445.1 Vibrio sp. | reverse complement strand
TATTTTTAGTCGGTGCCAGCTTTCAGTTAAATGGGGCTCACCGCCAGCTTACTCAGTAATGGACAGAAGTAGTCGCCGCTCCATCAATATCTTTTACACTCAAGGGCAACCACATATAGTCTCAAGCCAGATAATAAGTTTTCTTGAAGAGAGTCAATTATGATCCCCTATCTGACTCTCATCTGCTCCGTAATCGTGTTTCTTTTTGTCCTCGCTCTCCCTTGGTCCAATCAGGTAGAGGGAAATCACTATCAGCATACCGAAGTACGTATCCAACAAAACCAGAAGGTCTTTCGCTCAGACGGGATCACCCGTATTGAGAATAATCATGTCGTCCACCTTGCTTCGCTAAAAGACAGTTCGATGCAAGATCCAGTGGTGATTCGTTTTTCTGGTAAAGCTAAGTCATTTGACCAATTTGGTTTCTCTCTGTCCGGAACACTTGATTTAATGTCAGTACAAAGTTTACGACCAGTCATAGATGATACAGGCATCTCTCCCTACCTCTTACTCAACAATGATCCCTACTCGGTAGATATCAAGATTTTATATACAGCGGAAGATTACATTCTTATCCGAGAGCAACCCAGCGGCCGAGTAAAGCTGCTGGCCAAGCGCGAACTAGCTCAATAAAGTCAATCCAACTTCTTTCACCATATTGTTTTCTTTACTTGTTATCCTTGTTAATAACCCAAACACTACAAGTGTTTGATTTTAAATTGGAATAAATTTCAATTCTTTTCAATACCTCAATATTTCTGAGTATGGAAAGGTAAACACACTAGCGTTAACAAATCGTTTAAAACAGTGTGCAACCTCACCAACGTCACAGACATAAAGGGGAATATCCATGTCAACCATCAAAGTGCCCTTGATCTCTATTGCTATCTTCATTTTTTCAAGCACAAATCTTCACGCAAAGATTTATCCCGATCAGCTTGTTATTGATACGCTTGGTGAAGATATTTGCCGGTCAGAATATCGCCCAATAAATAGGTTCGAGGCTGCTCAACACAAGGATTATCTCGTGGCTCGAATGGGCAAATGGCAAATTACTGGACTTGACGACAATTGGGTGATTATGGGCCCCGGTTACTATGGAAAAATTAAGCAGGATTTACCAAATCACCAAACTTGGTGCTACCCCAAGAAAGCCATCTCTGGCATCCCTCACTATCAATCCAGATCAATAAGCGAAGGTAATGAGCTTGATATCCAGTACCAACTTGTAACCGATCAAGAAAATTTCGTTAAACCACTTAGCTATCTAGCACACTATTTAGGTTATGCGTGGGTAGGCGGTAATCACGGCCAATATGTCGGAGAAGATATGGATATAAGGCGTGAAGGTAATAATTGGGTAATTCAAGGCAATCAAGATGGTACCTGTAACGGATATCGATGCAACGAAAAGACCAAAATGACCATAGGTAATTTTACCTACACCCTTAATAAAGATGATTTTTGGCATGGCGACGTCACCGAGTCATCTCGCGAGCTGGTCAAAACCATTACTGCTGTAGCGAGAAATCATACCGACATCCCCCAACAGGTTGTGGTTGATCTAAAAGTTAACGAGTCTACAAACTGGTCAAAATCAAACAGCTTTGGTTTTGCGCAGAAAGTGACGACCGAAAATACCTTTAAATGGCCCCTGGTTGGCGATACTAAGCTCACCATCAACCTTGAGGCCAACCAAAGCTTTGCCAGTACCAATGGCGGATCAGACAGCGAAAATATCATGCTTCAAGCAAGACCTATGGTACCCGCAAACTCTGAAATTCCAATTCGAGTTGAACTTTATCGCGCAAGCATCTCTTACCCTTATCGTTTTGGGGCGAATATCAGCTACGACGTTACATTCAATGGGTTTTTGCGTTGGGGCGGTAATGCATGGTTTACGCATCCTAGTAATAGACCAAATCATACCCACACCTTTACCATGGGACGAGCTAGCAACCATTCTGCCGATCTCCGCTATCAATGGGACCATAGGTACATTAGTGGTGAAGTAAAATGGTGGGACTGGAGCTGGGCAATCAATGAATATGGCCTTGAAAATATGCAGCACACAACAGGCGCAAGTTTAAGACCGTTTTACTCCTATGTCTCTGGAGAGTTTTACGCTGAGTCTCAATTTGCTGGAAGTATAGAAATAGGACAAGCCAGCGCCATTAAAAAACAACATCTACATACAGAAAATCATCTTGATGTATCAAGTGACTTCGATAAGCAAGAACTCGACAGGCTTGGTTTTAGCAACGCAGAATTCTCCATTAAAGCTATCAACGAGTAGAACAGGCTCTTGAGCCAAAAAACGGAAGAGCGGCTGCTCTAATGCCGTTCACTTAAGGTGAGCGGCATTGTTTTTTCTGGGGTATCG
>NZ_JAYQDQ010000173.1:0-2407 GCF_038138445.1 Vibrio sp. | reverse complement strand
TGATTAACATTGATTGTCTCTCAATTAAGTGTCCTGTTTCATTAGACCAGTACAAATGATGTGGCTATTAATACAAAACCAGAAGCATTCATTAAAATCCATCGAGATTGAATACAAAGGACAACTTAATCGCTTGAATAAGGAGTATCCTGAACACCATAAAAAAATAGTTTCCGAGTTCTCTGATTTAGATAAGAGACACCGAACGCAGAGATTTCAGCTTAACTTTTTCTTACTTCTAATTGTTGGCTTAATTCTTACTGTTTATACACATTTAGATATATCGGTGAGTACTATTTGGGAGCGTATTTGTACTTGGTTATTAGAAATTTCAACTAATGGGTGGGGAATTGTTACAAATTTTTCGATGGAGCATGTGAATGGTGAATAGAGGACTCTATTCTTCTTTGATTAAGAATGACTTGTATAAAAGCAGTGATAAAAAATGGATCGTGGCGTTGGAAACGTATCATCGATACTGGTATGACTTGGTTGTCAATACAGGTGAGGTCGCCGATTATTTTGATACAAGGCAGTTGATAGTCAATCACCTCAAGCGCATTAAAGCTGAAGTTGAAGACCACCTCGAGAAGAGGTTTGTATACTTTATTTGCTCTAGAGAACGAGTAAGATTTAACACTAAAAAAAGGCCGACATTTAATAGGTTTTCTGGAAGAACAAAACTACACCTATTAATTGGTGAAAAGGCCAAAAAAGTAAGTATTAAATGCACGTTTGCTGATATAGACACTGGGAAACACTTCAAGCCCGATATTCAGATCACAGATAAATATATTACTTTGAAAGATGTTGACGGACATTTAACAACTTATTCAGTGCATGATTTTTTAGAGCAATCAGGGATAAACCTTGGCATAGACAGTAGAGTTGAATATGTTGGTTATACAAAGAACCCGCACACTAGGCCAACAAATGGATCTCATACAGGCTTAAGTGATGTTTTATACCAAATAGCAGAAGAAAAAAGAGATTCTTTAATATACTTTAATGTTTTTCGGGTGATGACACAGGCTATAAATACTCAGTTAAATGTCAACTTTCACATCGCTAATGCCATGACAAACGAAGTTGATACAGAACTTGAGGGGCAGATTTTAGAAAAGTGCTTCCTTTTCTATTTTGATTCAGAAAACCAAACTAGAAATAAGAGCAAAGAACGTAGAGAGCTAGAAAACAATCTATTAACGCTGGCAAAAGAAAATAAAATCAAAGAGATACATGTAGCTTATGAATTTGAGGTTCCAAATGAGTATGGCGTCTTTTCTTCTTCTAGAGTTCCTCCTGATATTAGGCACATATTTACTGTTTCTAAAAAAAATAATGGAATAGCGATTCGTCAAGGTTCCGAAATTTTCTCCAACTTGCTATGACCATTCTCGAGTCTTTTCAACAATCTAGTTACAGGCTATCCCTCACGTCTAAAATGGGGGTATAGTCTCGTCGTAACTCTCTTTCGACATCACAGGACTAAGGGATCAGGTTTTGCTACCGGTGAGTAGGTTGAGTCTTACTTATCCTGTATCGGTGTTATAGGTGAGTCGCCGCAGCGAATCTAACTCCCTCCTGTCCAATTCCTACCGACCTATCAATAAGAATTGGACGTGTCTTAAAACAATCCCTGTGCTTTTAGCAACTGAAGCGCATCAAATGGAGTCGATAAATAGGAGGCGATAAACTTTTGGGTATCTTCAATACCAATTTCGTTGACTTTCTGCTGTAAATCTTTATCTCCCTCCACAAGACTTAGCCATTCATTCAATGGCTTTTTATCACCAGAGTAGGCAACGTAATTAACCAAAGAGCTGGTATACGTTTGACGCTCTTTTAAAGAACACTGCTGTGACGCATAAGCAAAACCATATTGGATAACAGTTTGTTTTTCAGACTTATCTAGTTTTGTAAACCACTCTGTATCAAGTTCTTTTGAATAATCAAAATCTTTCCTTATTGACTTGCATTCAGATACACGCTGATTGAGAAGGGAGTAATTGGAGTCCATTTCATGTTTAAGCTGACTGGCCCAAGCGTCGAGATTCTCAGATTGAACTGACAGGCTGCAAAGAGCCAACCCTATTAGCAGAGGTTTAAAGCGCATTATATACACACTCCCAAAATTTACGTTCCTCACCTGATGTGTCTAGTGATGCCTTCAAAGCTATTTGTTCTAAACGCTCGCGTTTAACAGGCGCAATCGCCATCACAGACTCATGGTATAAATTCCAATCGTATGTCGTTGCGTTATAGGAAGCCGAGGCGATGGCAACACCCCTGTATGAGTCCCGCCCTGCAAAGATTTGGAAAAATGGCAGAACTTTGATGATACGCTCCAAAACCGTTGACATATCGGTAATGTGGTTCATTTGTTCGATATAATCGATCGTGCGAG
>NZ_JAYQDQ010000172.1:0-2720 GCF_038138445.1 Vibrio sp. | reverse complement strand
TGAATTTAAGCGCTTCTGTTTCGTGACAAGAGGATAAATATATGGTATGGCTTAGGAATTAATGGACAGGAGAAGGAGACCTTTTCTACTTCTGTCCATGAGTGCCGCAATTATTAGATGAGATGAAATTGTGATTGTTAGATGGGTGGGACTCCCCTTTATTTGTCATGTAAGGCAGTAATTGGCGTAACTAACATGCAGTTTTACTGAATTACCATCAACCTTCGATGTCATGTGAAGTACTTTGTAGACAGGCTCAGTCGTAGAAGTTACCTTCAAAAGTCATTAACTGTCCTTAACCTTCCTCTTGGCACTTCGCGTAAGGACTTCTCTAGCCCATTCGCTTACAGAGTCATGATCTTTAGCTGCATGTTTCCACAGTTCTTTATCATCTTCTGTGCATCGTATTTCTTGTTTTTTATCAAGAGTAACGTCCTGCTTAGGGCGTCCTCGTTGTCGTTTTTCTGTAGTCATATGATTATTTTGTGTCATGACGTATTTTAAGTCAAGGCGTTTGCTTTTTATGCATCTATATGTATAATATTTATCATGACATAAAATGGTTTTAATATGTATGGAAGTTTATTAGGGTGAATGGAAAAGGCATGAAAGTAGAGCAGTCAAAAACAACCAAGTTATATCTAAAGGATCTAGATAACTTAGACCCAATCACTGTTTATTTGGAAGATATTGAACCAAGGAAAGGCAAAATTACAATTGAGTGTTTAGGCAAGTCTTGGTCAAGCTATTGGGGTGGTATGGGATCTAGAACCATTTCTCAGTTCTTTGTTGATTGTAACGTCTGTTATCTGGTGAATAACCTTGATAACAGATTGGAAAAGTACGAACCAGATTTTGATGAGTTTAGAAAGGAGATGCGACAAAAGGTTTGTGAACTTCGCCGTGATCACTGTATTAGTAAAGATTTGGCGCGTGAACTTTTTGATATAGAGGATTGGTCTGAATACGTTACGGAGAACCCATATGAACCAATCAGAAACCCTTGCCTAATCTCAGAACGTGAATTTGAAGAACTTGACTTTGATGGCTTTGATGTTCCTGAGCGATTAACTAGTGATTATCGTTATTTGTGCAAGATTATAGAAGCGGTTAAATCCGGCCTGAGTATAACTAACCACCAAAAAGCCGCATAAGGATAAAGGTGGATGCTTCAATCACACCAGAAGATGAAATGTTTATTGTCCCTTATTTTATTTTTGTTTGGCTTTGGAATTGCGCTGACTATGATTGTTCTAGATGCAACTATTGCCGCAAGAATAGCAGGTCTGATTATTGCGTTTTGTAGTGGTTGGGGTTGTTGTTATTCGCTTGGATTTATGTCAGGTGGTATAACTGAACAAAAATCATTAAAGCAGGGGGTAAATTGATGCCTAGTGATGATCAGTATTTTGAATGTTGTCGCGTTAGAGACCAGTTAGATAAAAGGTTCCACAATTTAAACGCCGAGGAACTGCAAGTCCTCTCTTATTGTGAGTCTGTAATCAGAGAGTGGGAAGATAAGTACTTACCTTTTTAGATTATGAGGGAATAAGGATGAAACGTAATATTGTAGGGTTACTTATAGGTGTAGGTCTGTGCATGGGTTTTTTACCCATTCTTATTGCTAGTTTGCTTGTTAAGCACAATCTTTTTATTGAAATAATTGACCGTATAGACGTTTTTTGGAAAGAGACTGAAAGCCTATCTTGTTAGGTGTAGAGAGAAAGTTATGTTAGTAGCGAAATGCTACTGAAAGGATTTTACCACAAAAAGGCAAATGCTTATCACCTAGAGTGTTGTCAGTTTTTTCGAAAATCGAATCATAGAGAAATAATATTCATGATTAAGCTATTACAAAGTGTGTCAATTAGGTTGTTAGGCTATATTACCGTAACCGTCCTTGGTATGTGGTTTTACTTAGATATCCAAGCCACCGCTTGGTACAACACAATTTTATGTGGAGTGCTTGGCCTTTGCCTATCAATTTGCTTTATGATTGATGCCAAAGTAGCAATAGATCGTTTTTTAAATACATCTAGTAAGTAAAGCTCACAAAAAATACTCGAGGATAAAAAATCTATGGATATTGAGCAAATCAAAGCAGAAGCGCCAGAAGATGCATCGTTCTGGAGTCCAGTTGTTGAGCAATACTTTGATCGCCAATACATGAATTTGGCTTTCAGGGAGCAAGGTAAACTTATACAAGTCGAACCTCAATTTCGAAGTGAGCTAATCACAATAATCGAAGAGGGACTTCTTTGAATATTCTGGGTATACCAAAAAAGGATTTATGGCCAGTTAGCATATATGTCCTAACTAGTGGATTTGTGCTCTATATTTGCTTGCAACTATTCCCCGAACCGATACACGTATTAGTGTATGCTTGGTACGTTGCAGGGCAAGGAATTTTAGTGAAATATAAAGCGACCTCCCAACCATATCAGAGTACCTTTTTAGGTGTGTTACTGGGGGCTTTTATGGCTTTTGCTTGGCCTCTGTTTTGTAGAAAAACGGATAAATGATAAGTGGCAACCATTTTTGGTTTTTTGCGGTCCACTACAGGTAGAAAGTGTTTGTCATAAATATTGGCGACGTCGGCCGCCTTACCTTTCTTTATACGCGACGCAACACTTAATGCACTTTTTCCAAACTCCTGTTTAAAAGCCTTACAGAAACTTTTTATAGTTTGCGACAGATTGGTGAACCATCAGACCGAATAA
>NZ_JAYQDQ010000171.1:0-2787 GCF_038138445.1 Vibrio sp. | reverse complement strand
CATCTACCTTAACTTGATGATTTTTATCTAAATTATCAGGGGATTCCTCAGTGCTCTGTGTACTTAGATGAAGCCATATGGAGTAGATATAACCCCAAAGCGCTAAAGAAAAAATAGAGAATTACAATGATATCTAAGCCCTCAATATATTGAAGCAATTACCTTTTAACTAGTAAGAACACTATTTTGCACCAACGTCCTAATCTAGATGGTGGGAGTGTCAACATCAGTAAAACAAGCATTAACAGACCAAAGAGTTGGAGTTCTCCTCCTACCTCAATCGGCCCAAAAGGTATAAAGAACCAAGTTTCAAAAAAAGAGCTATTAAAAAGAACGTTATAGTGCTGGCTGCCGAATTGAGCACAGACAAGAAAATAGATAATAAATACAATGACTTTATCTTTGCGAAGATACAGTTCAGATAGATAGTGACATAGAATCACACCGAGTAGACTCACAAATACGTACAGCCAAATGGACATTATTCGTCACCTTCAAGATAGGGGTTAATGGCAGATTCAGCGTTCACCGATACCTCAGTGCTGCAACTTTCTGAGTTACGTGTCGTAAGTTATTAGGTTGATTTAACTAACAACTATAATTCTTTCTTCTTTAAGACACGACTTAAAAAAGTCAGCTTAGAAGGTGGTATTGTAAGAACCGTCACTATCATCAATGCTAATGCAATATAGCGATACAAATCCGTATAGGCAGAGTTGTCTGTCTCGAATAAGAATAACCAGTTTCTTATAAAGGTTTTATCGAACGTTAAAGAATAATGCTGGCTACCGAATTGACCCATAACAAAAAGATAGATAATAAATACAATGACTTTATCTTTGCGAAGATACAGTTCAGATAGATAGTGACATAGAATCACACCGAGTAGACTCACAAATACGTACAGCCAAATGGACATTATTCGTCACCTTCAAGATAGGGGTTAATGGCAGATTCAGCGGTTACCGTGTTAGCTAAAAATTCAAAGCCCAAAGCTCCTTTTGACATCGAACGCCACCCTTTCGCGTAATCTCGTTTAAAGTATCGAAATAGCATAAGCTGCTCGGAGTCTGGCATATTCGTCCATTTTTCAGCTACTCGCTTTTTAGAGATAAGGCCATACCCGCTTGTAGCAAGATCAACAACGGCATAAGCTGCGTCACCATCTCGTTTATTTAACCCGAGAAATGAGGCGGCCTTGTGATATTGCTTGCGTAACATACTATTACTATCTCCATATTTGCCAGTGTACTCTCCTTTCCAGTTTTGAACTATATTACCTGTCATATTGTATGAGTTTTCATATATGTTGTTACCACCGTGTGCCATCATGGTTGCGCCTACTGTACTACACCAAGATGCTCCCGCGATAGAAAAAATAGAGCTGGTAACACATCCCCCATAACCCACCGACAATTGCCCAATACCAGCCACCAAACCTATAGCATACTGACCTAGCTCAAAGGCCTGATCAATTAAACTCTGCCGCTCTTGCCTGACGTAAGACAATACTTTGTCTCTGCTTAAAACCCCTTTGCGATAATCACTAACTAGGCATTTACCGAGAAATCGATATTCCTCTCTAAAATTGTGTTGAATCGCAGGGTTTGTTAAGTGACTCATGCTGTACATGTTCGCTTGACGCAGAAGCCCACGCACAGCAAGTCTGACATCATCTTCCTCGATCTCGTTTTTTAGTTTACTCATTGCTGCGGCTGCTTCGCTTTTTCAGAGAAAGGTTGTAACCAAGAAGCAAAAGCGGCTGTGTTTGCTCCAACATGGCGCCAGTTGATATCACGATACGCTATAATAACCGTTTCGGTCATTTCATTTTCATTAAAATCAATAACATGAGGCATGTGAGTTGATACCGAACGAATCAATGCGCCAGTAAGATTAATCTCATAGAAAAGCTCACTACCCCCTTTTGGATTAGGTCGATAAAAAGTCAAATGACACTTCAGCTCCTCACCATCTGAACATGCTTGAGCAAGAACCGGAGAAGCTTTATCAACCTTTTTCACGATTTGAATGGGGTTATGGATTGAACGATTATCGTAAGCCACAGAATGAGAAAATTATAATACGGTGATTTCGTCTTTGTGCCATAATTGGTAGCTGTTGCCCATAGATTCGGGTGTATTACACCCCGTTGATAAGCACCCACTAGATATACTTTCAATTGATAGATAAGCTGTTGCACTCATGGATTTTTCTCTGCTCGATAAATGAAGCAAGAATTTTAAGGTGTTGAGCAACTAGTTTCACCTTTCATTTCGTTCGTTTTACTAGTCAAAAAGCAGGTATTGATAGAAACGGGCGACTTATAGAAGATTGTGGCATCAGATCTTTCATTTTGCCCTAGCTAAATTTATCCAAAAATCCGGCAGTCACCAGAAATCCTAAATGACTTTTGTCCAAAACCACGATAGTATCACTCATAGCTAACATCAGTGCTAAACGCTCCCCCATAGAATTATTGCAATAGCCACTAGATTTTTATAGATATCACTACTATTCAGTTCCGAAAGTGGCTAACTTTGATTATGAGGACACACTCCTATAACACATAATATGCTCAGAAGTGTGTCCCCAAAACTCCTTGAAATGACTTGTCAATTAGTTGTTAGGAAATACAATTGCTCTGTTTGTATCCGTTTCTGCCGATGTTAAGTGGTTAGGTACCACACGGGTCTGAATATCTTTCACGGTTTCCACAATCCAGTTAAAAGGTAAGCGCTCCATAAAACCCGCATTCTAATCGCCTAGCGGGAAGAATAAGATCAA
>NZ_JAYQDQ010000170.1:994-2797 GCF_038138445.1 Vibrio sp. | reverse complement strand
TATAAAAGCCGGCATATGGAAGCCGCAGTGCAAAGGTACGGTAGCAATAGTAATTTCAAGTACATAAATGATGTTGTTCAAAATCACCTCCATGAATTTGAGGCCTGCGACATGGTTGTATGTTTAGAGACCTTGGAACACATTCCCGAGTCTGATGTGGTCAGAATAGTAGAGAATTTGGGTAAAGCGCGACCAAAAGCGCTGTTGTTTTCCGTTCCCAATGATATTGGACCAATTGTATTTGTAAAAAACTTTGGGTCGATGTTGATTGGTTGGAAACGCCATAAAGAATATAGTTGGCTTGAAACGTTACAGGCTTCCCTTTACATGCATACGACTGAGCATAAAGGATTTGACTGGCGGTGGTTGGCTCAAACTATTCGGCAAAACATGATAATAAAAAAAATTCATCGCAGTCCCGTGAATTTTATTCCCTGCACTTTGTCACCCTCAATTATATTTGAGTGTGTATCAGATCCGCACGATGGTAATGAGTAGATTGGAATCATCTTTTTTTGCAACCTTGTTTATAGGTAATTTGGTATGCTGAAAATTGAAGAGATGGCACACATTTCTCCCGCGGTCTCAGTCGTTATTCCCGCGTTTAATGCGTCTCGATATATAAGAGAGACACTTAATTCGGTGCTTAGTCAAACGTTTGCCGATTTCGAGATTATTGTCGTCGATGATTGTTCTTCGGACGAAACCAAGGCAATCGTTATGGGGGTATCTCAACTAGACGACAGGGTAACGTTGATCTGTCTAGATGAAAATATGGGTGCTCCGGCGGGCCCACGCAATATTGGGGTAAGAGCAGCGAAGGGCAGGTGGGTGGCGTTCTTAGATGCTGATGATATTTGGCACCCACGAAAATTAGAGGAGCAAGTTAAGTTATTGAGATGCTCCGGTGGAAAGTTTTGTAGCACTGCAAGTACTCATTTCAATCATACAAACAAGGTCACATTTCCATCAATTGTCGACATTCAGGTTGAGCGAATAAGTTACTTTCAGCAGCAACTCAAGTGCAGAACTCCAGCTTCAAGTGTCTTGGTAGATACGGATTTGATCAAGAAACATCCGTTTAATGAAAGTCTGACATTTAAGGCTAGAGAAGATCTAGATTGCTGGTTGCATTGTCATGAGGAAATCGGGTTTTCTTTAAAAATCACAAATCCTTTAATAGGGTACCGCATTTCTGACGGTCAGATTTCTGGTAACAAATGGACTATGTTTCGGCGTCACCTCCATGTCTTGAAAGCATATCGAAAAATGGATGGTAGCGGATTGGGCTTCTCGGCTTACATGTTTACCGCTAGTCATTTCTTGCTGTCTCTCTACAGTCGATATGTTAAGCGAGGTTTGTAAATAGCGGAGTCCAAGGAGAATTTGTGTCTACAGGTCCCCCGGTTTATCTCCGATTCGGAGGTATGCTTCAGGATAATGAGCTCGCGATAGTGGGTATTCCCGGGCTTCGGTAGCGCCAAAAGGTTCTATGGAGAGGTGTGCGGGTAGGGCCGTGCTAGGCGCTGAATAATGCGCAGCAGTTTAATTGGAGTGTCGACATTCAGGTGTTTTGGTGTGGACCAGATGGGCCGCCTGGCTGTTAGAGTGCTGGTGCTCATCTCTTTCTTCGAAAGCTCGAGCTGATGGGGGCTTCAATCATCGGCGGCGAGCCGTCGCGTTTGTGCTGTGTGTCGTGCGGGCCTTACACAAGACAATGCTTAGCCTTGAATGCGAAAGTGGCGCTATGTCAAGACACTTGTCATCGCTTGTCTGTTTTGTCAGATGAGGAGCCCTCAACAA
>NZ_JAYQDQ010000170.1:520-984 GCF_038138445.1 Vibrio sp. | reverse complement strand
TCTTTAGGGAGCGTAATACTGGAGCTGTATGCGTGTAATACCATACCTGCCATTGCCCACTCGACAATGTTATTCGATCAGAATGCAGTGCTGTTGGTATCGCCGACTGGCCATATTATCGATAGCGAAAAACTTTCAGGGACGTCTATCTGTTAGCTGGGCCGTTGGGTCAAGGTGGTTTATTTGCGATCTTCCGCGTGTGCTTCGAACATCCCTATCAAGGCTGCGGTTGCGCATTAGTGGGTAAGGTTTGTGGCAGTGGTGTTGATGTAGTTTCTTTGAAGGAAACACCTGATGAGCAGGCTATGAAACGCTACCGGGGCACTTGCAACTGCGATGGGAATAGTGATGTGTTGATTTTCGAGGCAAGTTCAACTCTGAATGAATTTCAAACCTATCGCTTCAAGACAAATTAGGCTTGTAAGGGAGTGTTGGCGGTCGTCGGTCATGACATGAACCTCATT
>NZ_JAYQDQ010000170.1:0-510 GCF_038138445.1 Vibrio sp. | reverse complement strand
TCCGTCGACTAGAAGGTCATGAAGCGCATCCGGCAAGCGGGGCTAGTGCCATTAGAAACTGCTTTTTTTTTGACATAGCAACCTGATCGTCGATTCGGAAGATTGGTGCGAAAGCGGAATTTTGAAACCTATCCTTTGGTGACGCAGCACTTCCTTGAAGGTCTGCCGCTCGACGCAGACGGAGTAGTGGCTAGCCAGAGTGACAAATATTTGGCCATAACTAAGAGGTGAGGACGCGTTTAACCCGAGTAACCGCAGCTGATGTGGGGTTTAGACGTAGAAAATTTTTTCCGGTGATCTCCAAGCAGTGAAAGTTTGACCAGATCATCACAAAACTGGCGCAGGTCGTTTCACTCGCTAAAAACCTAGTCGGTGCCGCGTGTCCCTTGGGAAAATTGCTCAGAGCCGATGCTCCATTCTCGTTTTCAAACTGACTCGAAAAACGCACACAGCATTTTTTTCAAAATAAATGAAAAAAGCGCTTGCACGACTCGGAATGCTATGTAGAAT
>NZ_JAYQDQ010000169.1:0-3043 GCF_038138445.1 Vibrio sp. | reverse complement strand
TAATTAAATCAGAGTGTTGCCACCCGCGTGCCGAACCTGAAATAGCCTTTCGCCTCAGTAAAGACATTGAAGGCGTTCTTGATGCCCAAGAGGTTTTGGACTATGTGGACGGCGTTGCATCTGCCATTGAAGTGATCGATTCGAGATATGAGAACTTTAAGTTTTCACTGGAAGATGTAGTTGCAGACAACTGCAGTTCTTGTGCGTTTGTGGTAGGCCCTTGGTGCGAAGTTCCGCTTGGACTAAACGGCTTGGATATGGTCATGAGTTTTGACGGCGCCGTTGAAGCGGAGGGCTCGAGCGACGCCATCCTAGACAATCCATTCGAGGCTCTTGCAGCCGCAACACGCTTAGCGCATCAATACGGTATTGCTCTCAAGAAAGGCATGGTTGTTCTTGCCGGTGCATCTACTGCTGCATCCTTTATAAAGCAGACGAAAGAAGTGAGCTTGGAGGTTGATGGATTAGGAAGAGCTGCCTTCGCAACGCTTTAAAACAAACGAGCCGCCCCGGGGTACGAAGCGGCTCGCTGAACAAAACCATGTCGCGTCAATGAAATTACTCGCTTACACTCAATTGATGACGCTATCAAAGTAAACTCAAAACCTGTGCCAAAGTTTACAGAATGAGCGAGTTGAAATGTTAAAGTTTAACGCCTAGACTCACTAAAATCTGTGAACGGTTGTAGCTTAATGGAATGTCGTTCCAGCTGCCTGTGTGGTCAGCAAAGCTCCCGTAATAGGTTACATCAAGGCTCAGTTTCCAAACATCTACACCTAGACCTACGTTATACCCCGCAGTTGGCGAACTAAAGGTTTGACTAAAGGCATTGTCTGAAATGGTGCCTTGGTAGTGAATACCACCTTCAGCGCGTGCAAATTTTAACAGTCTAAGACCAAGTCCCGCATCCAACTGCAAGAATTCGTGATCGAATCTTTCATAAAATATGTTGTTAGGACCATCTGTGCCTTCAAGAAAGTGCGTGTTTTTCGCGTAGAACAAACTTCCCGACGTATAGAGCTGATCACCAAGGTATTGACGACCAAACACGCCAAGATGATAGCCGTTATCAGAAGTCTGTCCTTCAAAGATTTCTTGTGCAGATGTCGCGGCATCACTCAACCCGATGGTATTCAAATTGTAGTTCAATCCTGTTCGAACACCCCATCTGCTCTGGGCAGTCATTGTTGATGTGGCCGCTAGGACCAAAACAAGCAAAAGCTTTTTCATAAATGCGCTTCGAATATTAGTGGTTGATTATACGCTACAATCGTGCCAACCCTACTTTAAGCTCGAATTTAATCGATATATCACCTGTCGTTTGTCTTTCTCGCTTTTGTGGCGTTCGATAATATCAAATCCCAGAGCTTTATTGGCAAATGCATTGATGGCCTTGATGGCTTCACTGCGCTTGCGTCGCTGAACCTCCCAACCTTCGTCTTCCAAATTCAAGATTCTATTGACTTCTTCAGTATCCAAATCACCTATTTTCAAAGCATTGAACAACAATAAATCCTGAGGCGTTAAAAATTCAAGCCAATCGGACTTCTTACTCATGAGCTTCAAGTAACGAGCTCGAGCTAACCATACGAGCAGAAACAAAACGAAGCCGCAAATACCATAGAAGGCTGTCTTGTACCAAGCATAAGGAGTATACAACCTAGTAGTATTCCAAATCTTCCAATCGGCTGGTGTATGTACAGCACGAAAAAAACCAGCCTTAATCTTGTCTGATTTTCTCAGTACAACCATCTCGTCATTGACCGGGTACATACAATAGATACCTGCTACTCCTGAACGTGAAGAAATCTCTTGGTTTGCACTCAAATCTAGTTCATGGATTTTATTGCGACGCCAATCCAACAGCCAATAGCCGTTTTCATTATGAGCAAAGCCAGTACTATCATTAATAATGTTGAAATGCATAGCCACCGATTGATATAGTTCAGTATCAAGTCTACCTTTAGCTAACCAGCTGTCCTTCTTGAAATCATACGCATATAGGGTGCGATAATGACTTACGTACAAAATATCTTCTTGCCTATCATACCAACGCAAATGACGAATCCCGCTTTTGTTATCTACCTCGACCGGGAACGGCGCTTTTGAAACGTGAAACCATTCTCTCGCTACCTCATCAAAACGATTCAGCATATTATTCTCCATCCAAAAACCATAGCCACCGAAACTATATAGAACACCGTCTCGAACAAATTGATAGGCATCAAAGTTGTATCCATGCTGGTAGGTACCGTCTAATCTCGTTATTGAGGAGTCCTTGAAAAAAACTTCAAAGACCTGCCCCGAGCCCGAAAACGAAACCAAAAACCGTTTTCCTAGGTCATGCAGAGTTCCTTGTTCGCCGGAATAAAGATCCTTAGAAGTGTAATTCCTCGAAAATTGTCCTAATTTTACTCGAGAATCCTCTAAAAACATATCTAATTCACCCGTTTCAAAGTTTAAACGATATATGGATCTATCGTCATCTGCCAACCATGAAACATAAGCTCTACTTTCTGCTGATAATGAGAAAGTTACAATCAAAATAAAGAAGGTGATAATTCGCATATCCCAAAGATAGTAAATGTGTGGCAAATATGTTTTTACATATTAACTTATTCAAAACATATTAGAATATAGACATTTGAACAACCAACGAACCTGGTCTACTCTTAGATCACGAACCCAGCCCGCTCAAGGCTGGGTTTTTTTGTTTCCCTTGTTTAGTCCCGGTTTAGCACCTCGAATAGAATTGGCAATCACTTCAGCTTTTTCCTGCATTTAAATTAAATCTGACGGTTTTTAATCAAAATTTCCTTCTTCGGGCAGTAGATATATATGTATCAACCCCCCTTATCCCGAGGGGTACTTTTGCCCTTTATTATTTTTTTTCATTCGACACCCCCTTAAATTATAGGGGGTAGTGGCGTTAATTAATATGTTTTTGATTACACTACCCCTATTTTTTTGGGGGTAATGTTGTGTTTTATGTAATTTTACCCCTGTAAAACCATCTGAAATGAAAAAAATCGACGCAATCATT
>NZ_JAYQDQ010000168.1:1960-3047 GCF_038138445.1 Vibrio sp. | reverse complement strand
ATGCAAGGCGAAAATGAAGAAGGAAAATCTATCTAATGTATAAACTTGTTCTCATTAGTTTAATGTTAAATTCAAGCTCTCAAGACATTGAGCCATTTGTAGAAGGCTGGTGGACCTATGACAGTTTGTTTGAATGTTTTCACGCAAGAGATGCACTTGGACAAGAAGCATCAGGGAAACCAGGTTATTTCCCACAAGGTATGCAAGCGGTTTGTATACCTCATCCAGCATAATATAAATACTTTTATAGAAGAGGAATAGCAACTTGGGACATACCCTTTTGTTAAATGCAGACGCACAGCCTGTTTCATATCTACCCTTATCCGCTATCAAATGGAAAGAAGCAATAACCTATCTATGGTTAGACAAAGTGACTGTTCTTGAATGGTATGATGATTGGATGGTGCATAGTGCTAGTTGGGAAACAAAAGTACCTGCTGTTATAATGTTGAAAGAAATGCAAAGGCGACGGCGACGGCCTAGATTTTCAAAAGCCAACTTATTCATACGCGACCTTTACACCTGCCAATATTGCAACACCCCTTATACAAAAAATAACCTAACTCTTGATCATGTGCTACCTCTTAGCAAAGGTGGCCGCACGAAATGGGAAAACATTGTTGCCGCCTGCGGGCCTTGTAATACACGCAAAGGAAATAAAACGCATATGAAGCCTATCCATACTCCATATGCGCCTGATTATTATGAACTTGTTGACAAGCGTAAAAGGTTAGACATGCAGATAGCACATCCTAGCTGGAACGCATATATTTGATTATTTCAGCCACGCTATCTTTTCGCCAGCCTTAACTCTTCGATTGTATTCTTCAACAGAGCCTGGATATCTCCATGCCCATATTGCTACCAATACCATGAAGCCGCCGCTCCATAAGATTGCGTTAAGGTTTGCTGTAAAGTAGTATGTAAAGACCAGTGTTGAAGCCATCACTGCTACCATTAGGTATTTTCCTCTAGTAGGAAATACCCGTTTCTTATTCCAATTGGTTAAGAACTTACCAAACCATGGATGGTTGTATAACCACTTTTCCATTTTAGGTGAGCTCTTTGCGAACGCCCAAGCTGCAAT
>NZ_JAYQDQ010000168.1:0-1950 GCF_038138445.1 Vibrio sp. | reverse complement strand
ACATTGTAGGTTGTAAACCAAAAGAATGCAAGCGATGATGCCATTACTAATAACATCGCATACTTTCCTTTAGTTGGAAATACTTTCTTTTGAGTCCAGTTTGTTAAGAATGGACCAAAGTATTTGTGGTTGTATAACCATTTATGCATACGGTCACTTGACTTAGCAAATGCCCAAGCCGCGATTACCAAGAATATACTGAAAGGTATTCCGGGTACTATCACTCCGACGTAAGCCATTCCTAGACATGCAAATCCTAGTGCCATATATAGATATTTTTTGATCATGTGATCTCCTGTTACGCACAACCTTCTGATACTCGCTTGAAGGTTTTTCTTAAAGCTTCAACAAGATCATGCATCATCGCATCTGTGTGACAAGGAGTAGGCGCGATGCGTAGACGCTCTTCTCCTTCAGCTACCGTAGGATAGTTGATAGGCTGAATATAAATGTTGTAATCGTTTAATAAGATATCGCTCATTTTTTTACATTTGATAGGATCTCTAACCATAACGGGCACAATGTGAGTGCAGGCATCAGGATGAACTTCGATGTCCACCTCGGATAACATCTCTTTTAATTTTTTAGCTCTTTCTTGATGCTTTACTCTTAGCTCGTTATGGTCCTTGAGATATTTTATACTTGCCAAGGCGCCGCTACAAATAACCGGGCTTGTAGAAGTGGTGAATATAAATCCACTGGCCACGCTGCGTATAGCATCTATGATGAGTTCGTCACCGGCAATGTAGCCTCCTTGAACACCGAATGCTTTTCCAAGCGTGGCATTAACTATATCAATTCTTGTTTCGCCCACCTTCTCACAATACCCTGCACCTGTATCGCCATACAGGCCAATAGCGTGGACTTCATCAATATAAGTTATTGCTCCATACTTTTCGGCTAGGTCACAGACATCGGAAATTGGGCTGACATCGCCGTCCATGCTATACACGGATTCGAAAACTATGCAAGGGGTTAAGTCTTCTGCGGTAACCTCCTTCAATTTCTTTTCTAAATCGTCCATATCATTGTGTGTCCATATACGCTTTTCAGCCTTTGAATGTAGTATTCCTTGAATAAGACTTGCGTGATTCTTACTATCAGATAAAAAGCATATGTTTGTTATGATTTTGCTTAGAGCGATTAATGTCCATTCATTGGCAACATAGGCACTGGTGTAGAGTAAAGCCGCTCCCTTGCTATGCAGTCGGGCGAGTTCGTTCTCTAGAGCTACGTGATAGTGGCTTGTGCCGCCAATATTTCTAGTACCACCTGATCCACTACCTGTTTGATCAAGTGCGGTATGCATAGCATCAATCACTACCTTATGCTGACCCATACCTAGATAATCATTTGAACACCAATTTACAATGTTCTTAATATTGTAAGGTCCATACCATATTGCTTCTGGAAATTCGCCGCGTTCTCTTACAATGTCGTTAAAAACTCTATACTTTCCTGTTTCTTTTAGGTTTGTTATAGTTAATGAGTCGTTGTCAACAAAGGCAGTCCAAACTCCGTGTATCGTTACAAAGTTAAATATACCTTGCTTGTTCAGTTCTTTTTCCACTTCATTAAAATCTAAAATCAAATTTTTTATAAATTTAAACATAGTACTACTTAGCATAAAAAGATTAACCCCCCGCCTAGTAAAACTAAACGAGGGGCTTTTACTCATATATTATTTGGTATCAGGGCTACGCCCTAAATGTACTTTTGTTTTATATTACTATTTAGTTGGCTTACCGTTTACAAAATTGTAAAACTTGTCAGCCGCTTCCAACACCGCATCTGCTCCTGGTACCTCAGGAAACTTCATTTCAGTTACGATTTCACCAGTTTTCTCGTCTCTTGATACAGACTGTTCAAACTGACCCCATTTTGCATGGTAATCGCTCCATACGTTGTCTTTGGCCATTTCTAGAACTTTCGTTCTAATTTCATATCCAT
>NZ_JAYQDQ010000167.1:0-3114 GCF_038138445.1 Vibrio sp. | reverse complement strand
ATGGGATCATTCAATTGATCTGCCGATTAATGTTTAACTGATCGGCATTAGAGCATTATGCTCGGCTTTTTTTTGAGGTAACTTATATACATCTTTCAATGAACAATATAGATTAAAATTATTTAACCTATCCCTCAAACCTGTCGCCAATATAATGATGACTAGGTATTTTAGACATAATAATGACGTCAAAAATTTATCAATATTACAAAAGGTTACATGTAAGTGATATTTTAATAATATTACGTGCAACGGGAAAAGTTTGTCTATAAAATTAGCAACTTCTGTCTGTTCTTCAACTCATATAAAAATTATGAAATTGTCTCTAAAACAAAAACTCATTGGTGCTAGTTTATTAGCAGTATTGTTAATGGCAGGTGCACTTACTTGGCTTTCGGCTGATCAGCTTTTTAAACAAACTCGTAATGGCGTAATTGCTCGGGCAGATAGCCTGACCAAAACCGCCTCAGAAGGTATTTCTGACTGGATAACGATACGCAAAGATATTGCTAAGTCATTTAATGGTTATACACAACAAACCGATGTTGTACCTTTTCTGCAGCAAGCGCGAAAAGCGGGAGGCTTTGACGATATTTTCCTTGGTACGCCAGAAGGAGAAATGCTCCGCTCGCATCCAGAGCGCAATCGTGCAGATTACGACCCTCGTGTTCGTCCTTGGTATCAAGATGCCAATAATGCAGGTCAGCAAATAATTACCACTGCGTATAAAGATGCCATTACCAATGCTTTACTGGTCACTATTGCAGAGCCAGTTCGTCAAAATGGTACCTTTGTCGGAGTGGTTGGTGCTGATGTACTTATTGATCAGCTAATTAATGATGTAATTAATCTTGATGCAGGTGACAATGCTTACGCAATGCTGATTGATGCTCAAGACGGAACGTTTCTCGCGCACCCAAATAAAGAGTTGTTACTTAAACCTGTTTCAAGTCTTTCTGAAGAACTTTCTATGGCAGCGGTTGAGCGTTCGGCCAATGACGGCTCAATGAAAATTACCGAGCGTAATGGAGAAGAGAAGTTTTACTTTTTCAAGAAAGTCCCCGGGACCGAGTGGATTTTAGCGCTTGAAATGGATCGTCAAACAGAAGAGGCGGCGCACTCGGATCTATTACAAGACCTAATTCTAACCGCCCTCATTGTTACTTTACTGGTGATTGCGGTTGTTTCTTGGCTGGTCAGCTTCTTGTTTCGAGATCTCGGACGAGTGTCTGCTGCTCTTGAAGAAATTGCGTCGGGTGAGGGTGATTTAACACAGCGTCTTGAGCCGCGTAGCGATGATGAAGTGGGCCAGTTGGCAGAAAACTTCAATACTTTTGTTGGCAATATGCATGCAATGGTTTCCAAGCTAAGCAAGGTCTCGGCATCTTTGTCTGAGCAATCGAAACAAACAGCGGCACAAGCAGAAGAGCGTAGTGCGCGCATTCGTTTGCAGCAAGACGAAATCAATATGGTGGCAACGGCCATCAATGAAATGGCTGCGGCCACCCAAGAAATAGCGGGTAATGCAGATAATACCGCTCAGAACTCGTCAGAAGCAGTGACGGCCTGTGTTCATGGTGGAGAGCAAGTGATACAGACTCAAAGCTCAATCCAGAACTTGGCGCAAGAAGTGGAAGTGGCCACTGACGTTATTCAAGAGCTTGAAGTGCACGGAAATAGTATCAGTACCATTCTTTCTACCATTCAAGATATTGCAGAGCAAACAAACCTGCTTGCACTTAATGCAGCTATTGAGGCTGCGCGTGCTGGAGAGCAAGGGCGAGGCTTTGCAGTAGTTGCTGATGAGGTTCGTGTTCTGAGCCAGCGCACCCATGCTTCAACCAAAGAAATTCAGCAGATGATAGAAACGCTTCAAGGCACGACGGGTAAAGCGGTCAACATCATGGGCGATAGTCGTCAGTTGGCTGAAACGAGCGTAACGGATGCAGATTCTGCTGCCATTAGTCTTAATCAAATTCAGACCGCGGTTGAGCAAATCAGTGACATGGCGACACAAATTGCTTCCGCTGCAGAAGAGCAAGCGTCTGTCACATCTGAAATCACGCGTAATACAGTTGGTATTCGCGATGTGTCTGATGAATTGGCAGGAGAGGCGCATGATGCAGCGGCGCAGGCTGCTCAGCTTTCTGATTTATCCTACCAATTAGAACAAGAGATAGGCCGTTTCAAGCTCTAACTACTAAAAAGCCCAGCGTGTATTTGCTGGGCTTTTTTCGACAATTTCCAAAATGGAAACATATTATGAAAGAGAATTCATTAGCAGAATAAAACATCGTTAGCGTAAAGTTTCGAAAAATGGAGATACTTTATGTCTAACAGCTTGAACTCTTTTCAAACTCGCGTGCAAGACATCATCACGGACGCAAACCTTAACCCGAAACAAAAAAGCCAATACCTCGCATTAGAAGCCGAGGGTAACCTTCCTTACCTTTCATTATCCGAGCCTGCGCAAGCAGCCATGGATTCGGGAATTTTGTGTGATTTATTTGAAGGGCACGCCCCGTTTAAACCGCGTTACGTACTGCCAGATTATGCTAAATATCTTGCTCAAGGCTCTGAATATCTTGAGTTAGAGCCTGCCAAAGATTTCGATGATGCGATCAATCTGCTGACTATTCTCTACCACCATGTTCCATCGGTTACCAGTATTCCTGTCTATCTTGGTCATCTAGATGAAGTACTGATGCCTTATGTAGGCGAGCTTGATGAAGAGTCGGTATATCAAAAACTCAAGCGGTTTTGGGTAATGCTGGATAGGACATTACCCGATGCATTTATGCATGTAAACATTGGCCCAACGGATAATATTGTTTGCCGTGCAATATTACGAATTGATGTTGAGCTAAAGCAGGTTGCTCCAAATCTGACTTTTATGTATGACCCCAAGGTGACGCCGGATGATTTACTGCGCCAAGCCACAAGCAACATATGTGCGTGTAGTAAACCTCATATTGCTAACTATCCCATGCATGCACAAAGTTATGGTGATAAGCGTTTTGGCATAGTGAGCTGTTACAATTCACTGCCTTTAGCTGGTGGATCGTAAGCTGGCGGTAAACCCCATCTAATCATTTCCTTTTAAATTCGGTATTG
>NZ_JAYQDQ010000166.1:0-3146 GCF_038138445.1 Vibrio sp. | reverse complement strand
ACGAATTTAAGCGATTTTATCGATCTGTTGATGCGCTTTTAATTGATGATATTCAATTTTTCTCGGGCAAGGAGCGTTCTCAAGAAGAGTTTTTTCATACTTATAATGCCCTGCTTGAGGGTGGTCAGCAGATGATTCTCACCAGTGATCGCTATCCTAAAGAAATTGATGGCGTTGAAGAGCGTCTAAAGTCACGTTTTGGCTGGGGCCTTACGGTTGCTGTTGAGCCTCCTGAGTTAGAAACTAGGGCGGCCATTTTAATTAACAAGGCAGAGCAGAGTGGTGTGCATCTATCGAAAGATGCAGCATTCTTTATTGCACAGCGTATTAGGTCCAATGTGCGGGAGCTAGAGGGTGCCTTAAAGCGCGTTATGGCTCATGCCCAGTTTACTAGAAGGCCTATTGATATTGATCTTATACGAGAATCGCTTAAGGACCTATTGGCATTGCAGGATAAGTTGATTACTGTTGATAATATTCAGCGTGTTGTATCAGATTATTATCAACTCAAGATGTCAGACTTGCTCTCTAGGCGCAGAAGCCGTTCAGTGGCTAGGCCGAGACAGGTCGCCATGTCCATAGCAAAGGAGCTCACTAATCATAGTTTGCCGGAGATTGGTGAGGCTTTTGGTGGTCGAGACCACACAACCGTATTGCATGCCTGTCGAAAAGTTAAGGAGCTTGAGGGCGCTGACCGTGAGGTCCAACGAGATCTTAAAAATCTATACAGAATACTTTCAACCTAAAAGTTTATAATAAATAAAACCCTTGGAGAAATTACATTATGAAATTTAGCCTTTCAAGAGAAGCTCTGCTTAACCCATTGCAGTTGGTGGTGGGTGTGGTTGAACGCCGGCAAACGCTTCCTATTCTTTCTAATGTCTTATTGCGTCTTGATGGCAATAGGCTTTCCATGACTGGTACGGATTTGGAGGTTGAAATAAAGGGTTCGACGGAAGTTATCTCTTCAATTGAAGAGGGTGAAGTTACGGTATCGGCTCGTAAAATACTCGATATATGCCGATCTTTACCCGAAGCCTCTCAGGTTGATTTTTCAAGTAATGATGGCAAGGCACAAATTGTGAGTGGAAAAAGTCGCTTCACCCTTGCTACTTTGCCTGCTAACGAGTTTCCAAGTGTTGATGAGGGTGAGCAAAACGTTGAATTTACAGTTCAGGGTACGGTACTAAGAAATCTTATCGATGCCACTTCTTTTGCTATGGCACAACAGGATGTTCGCTACTATCTTAACGGCATGCTTTGGGAGGTAACACACAACCAGCTTCGTGCGGTTGCTACTGATGGTCACCGTCTTGCTATGTGCGATACTTTCTGTGAAGTTTCGGTCATTGAGGCTAAGGTTGCAGCTATCCTTCCAAGGAAGGGTATTATAGAGCTTTCTAGGTTGTTGGCTGATGATGACGTCAGGGTTTCTATTGGCTCAAACCATATTCGAGTTACTGGTCCAGATTATTGTTTCACGTCTAAGTTGGTTGATGGCGCTTATCCTGACTATGATCGTGTTGTTCCTAAAGGGGGCAATAAGTTAGTTGTTGGTGATCGCGAACAGTTAAAACAGGCCTTTAGTCGCACTGCCATTTTGTCCAACGAAAAATATCGTGGTGTAAGGGTTGAGTTGATTGCTGATGCTATGCACCTTGTGGCAAACAATCCAGAGCAGGAAGAGGCTCAAGAGGAGGTGGCGGTTGCCTACAGTGGCGAGCCAATGGAGATAGGTTTCAATGTGAGTTATTTGTTGGACGTGTTAAATGTTCTCAAAAGCCCTGAAATTCGTTTTACTCTCGCCGATTCAAATAGTAGTGCATTGGTTGAGGATGCTAGCGGTGAAAGCAAGGCAACCTACGTAGTAATGCCGATGCGTCTTTAAGGCGTGCTCTGCGACTTATTTTGTTGGCCTAGCAAATGCATTTAAGTAGCGTTAGTTTTGATGGGGTTAGAAATCTCGATACTATCAGCCTTGAGTGCCACGCGAAGGCCAATATCATTTATGGCTCGAACGGAAGTGGCAAGACTAGTTTTTTAGAAGCTGTTTTTTTACTTGGCCGTGGGCGTTCTTTCAAGCATCGCGACCTTCGTTTGGTGATCGGTCGTGGCGCTGAGCAGTTAGTTGTATCTGGCAGGCTGTCCAAGCCTGATAGTAATTCTTCATATCAGTTAGGTGTAAGCAGATCTCTAAAGGGTGGGTTTGAGGCGCGCTGTAATGGTCAAAATCTAGCTTCTGCCGCAGAGCTTGCAGCAGAGTTGCCCATCCAGCTTGTCGATGCTCATAGTTTTTCACTTTTAGAGGGTGGCCCCCTTCAAAGGCGCCAGTTTATAGATTGGGGTGTGTTCCACGTGGAACATAGCTTTGCAAATTTATGGAAACGCTTTCAAAAAGCATTAAAACAGCGCAATCAACTGCTTCGTCATGTTAGAATAGATGAAGAGTCTTTGGCGCTTTGGTCAAACGAGTTGGCCCCTTTAAGTGAAATGATTACTAAGCGGCGTAAGGAATATTTGACTCAACTTGAGCCCTATATTTCACCCTTAGTTCGTGCTCTTAAGGGGCTTGGCGAAGTGTCCTTAGAATATAACCAAGGTTGGCAGGAGGGTGCGTCATTATTAGATGTGTTTTCCGCAAATAAAGATAGGGATGTTGCTATTGGGACAACTTCTCATGGCGCTCAGCGTGCGGATGTTAAGCTTTATGTGGATGGTGAGCTTGCGGCAGATAGCCTGTCACGCGGCCAGTCCAAGCTTCTGGTTTATGCGCTTAAGTTAGCGCAGGCAGCACACTTTAAGGCGGCAACAGGTGATAGCTGTGTCTTCCTTCTCGATGATTTGCCGGCAGAATTAGATGCAGATAACTGTAGAGATGTATTAGACTATCTTAACAATTTAGGCTGCCAGTATTTTGTTACTGGCGTAGATAAAGAAGATTTTGAGGGTGTAGCTAAGGAAGGTGCCAAATTGTTCCATGTGGAACATGGCGTTATTTCAAATGTTTAAATAATAGGAAAAAAACTGTTTATGACTGAAGAAGCCAACTATGATTCCTCGAGTATTAAGGTACTTAAAGGATTAGATGCGGTAAGAAAGCGCCCAGGCATGTATATTGGGGACACTGATGATGGTACTGGCCTGCA
>NZ_JAYQDQ010000165.1:0-3408 GCF_038138445.1 Vibrio sp. | reverse complement strand
CTCGCTTCCGAAAGATAAATCTTTAACAATTTCACTTGGTTGATTATATTCCATTTAATTAAATTTATAAAAGTGTGGTTAGTTAAAGGTTTTTACTACTTTGGGACCTTTTAAGAATTCAAGCCTCTTTTGGTAGTGTTCGATCGATGCATCAATTGCAGCTTCGCAACTTTTCATTGTTTCTCTGCGTGTTACATCTTTCCACTTTCCATCTTGCTCATACTCTGCTTGAAAGTACCCATTTGGTAACTGAACAATTCTCCAGTTCTTTTTGTCAGCAATGTGCTCCCAAAGCTTCCTGGTTTCTTCGGGTACTCCGCCATCACCTTGTGACACGGAGAAGGATCTATAAAAATAGGTCATGGTTAAAAAATGGTTTACTAGGTTTTGTTAAAGAAATACCAAGGCTATTCTTGATCTTCTTTAATTTCTTCGTAAGTACCGTCTTGCATGTTGATACTAACTTTTCCGTACTCTTGCTCTAATTCACCTTGCATTTTTTGAAGCTCTTCTTGCTCAGTCACTGCTCTGTGTAGCAGTAAATGCTTTTGACCTTCTAAAATACCGATCTGAGAATTAAGGTTTTGAATACTTGCAACTTTTTCTTGTAATGATTTAAGTTGCTCTTCAGAAATTTTGTTTTGTGTTGACATTGTAAATTATTTTATAATATTTCTTTATTAACTATCACAGGTTGAAATAACTATTTAAGCTTCAGGCGTTTGTTCTTCAGCAGATAACCAAGACAACTCAGTTACATCTTCAAGAGTTGGTCTAAGCTTTTTCTTAAGTGCAGAAGTAATAATTTCATCCATATGATCTGTTGGGTGATTTGCTTTTGCCCATTCAATAACTTGTTCTTCAGTTAAAGAGGTTATTTCGGTAAAGTTTTCAGGGTTAGGGGCTTCAACAGGGCAAGCACCACTAAAAACATAAGTGTCGTTAGTGTCTACGTTTGTTCCTGTATAATCAAATCTAATGTGAGTGATTACATTTGACAATCCGTCAAGTTCTGGTGCTTTTTTCAAAGCCGTAATCTTCCAGGTGTAAGTAATGTTCATTTTTAAAAATTTAAGGGTTATTTATTGAAAATTAATTTTATCCAGTTGTATCTTTTTCTATTACACAAATAATCTAAATTTGAATCATTAGTGTAAGCTTCTCTTTCAAAAGATATGTTTTCATATGCTTTACCACCGTAAAACGGTAGCTTTAATATAAACTCTAAAACATATAGTATATAAAAAGGTATTACGCCAAGTTCTAAAGCCTGCTCAAAATGTATGGTCTCGTGGTTTATTATTTCTCTACCTCTTTGTTTCCACCAGTCATCACCGTCTCTATATTTTTCTCTTAATATAATAAAAGGAAATATAGCCATACCACCTATTGGCATTAGTATAGATAAACTAACTAAAAACTTAGTATTGTATATTATTTTAGGCTTTATCATGCCCACGATGGTTTTTCTGAATCTAATACTTGATTTCTATTTTTAGCATTATACTCGTCTAGTAAATCATTTTCAGCGTCTGACTTGTCGTTTGGTCTAGCATTGTCCCAACACCACTGAATAACTTGATCTGCAGTTAAAGAGTTGTAGTCAATAAAATTAGCATCATCTTTTGGTGGTAATTTTATTAAAATATAAGTTAACTCAGTAGAGTTTTTAATTTTACACATTAATTCTACAGCAGTAATACAATTATCTTCTATTGTTTTTACAACCTTGTGTATACTCCATTCGTATTCCATATATTATGATTTTAATGTATTTATTTCTTCTTTTAATGATTCAATTTCAGCTTTTAACTCTTGTATTGACTTAACTAATATAGGAATTAATTTTCCTTGCGCTGCTTCTAATTTATCAGGATTTTCATCATAGACCAAACCAAGATATTCATCATCGACTTGTTGAAGCTCTTGCGCAATAAATCCTACTTCTTTTACTCCTACTCTTTTACCATCTCTTTGATTCCATTCAAAGGTTACAGGTCGAAGTTTTTCAATAACATTTAATCCGTAGTTACTGTCTTGAATATCTGATTTGTCTCGTTGATCTGACAAAGAAGTAATAGAAGTAACATTACATCTTAAAGCAGATATCGCGCTATTTCCTAGTGTAATTTCATTTGAAACAGAGGTAGAACTTGCTAGTGCATCATTACCAATAATAGTACAGTTTGTTCCACAACCATCAACGGTACCTCTACCAGCACTATTACCTATAATAGTACATTCAATAACACTATTACCACCATCTCTTAAAGCGTCATGACCAATAATCACATTTCGATCTCCTAAATGATCTTGTGGAGCTGACAAGCTACCTCTTGCAGCGTCAGCGCCGATAATAACGTTGTCGTTTGAAGTACTGTTTGAATAGCTCATATATATACCAGCATTAGCTCCAACAACAACATTACCTGAAGAACTAACCCCAGCATATTGACCAGCAGCATAACCAATAGCTGTGTTATTACCGCTTACATCATCGCCTGCCATTGCTTGACCACCTACAGCTGTAGAAAAAGTACCATCAATAGATGTTTCTAAAGCCTTAAAACCAATAGCGGTATTATAACTTCCCGTTGTGTTTTCTCTAAAAGTCCAATATCCTATTGCGGTGTTTCCGTTACCAGTAGTAGTATCTTCACAAGCTTTAAAACCAATAGCAACGCTCCATTGAGCCGTAGGACTTGCTCCCCAGTTATCATGACCGATAGATATCGTACTATTACCTGTCCAACCAGTTGCTTCTCCTTCTCCAATAAAAACATCGTGGTTTGTATCATCAATATCAATCCCGGTAGGTCCTGATAAATCGTTATTAAAAATACTTAAATTTATTTCATTAGCAGCTTTTCTTCTTTCAGCGCCACCATCGAGAACAATAAACTCATCTGTTCCAACCATAGTGGCAGTCATGTCAGTAAGCTCAGATAAATCTAATGTAATAGTTGGTGTTGTTGTTGGTAACGCAACATCTAATCCCACTCCAACCCCTACAGCTGTAACGGTGCCACTACCTCCTGCTCCTGCTACAGCGTTATCCACATAGGTCTTATTAGCAGCATCTGTACCTGCGGAAACTGTATCAATTCCTTGAATACGACCTGTACCGTTTAAGATAATATCACCTCCTGTAACAGTTAAATCTCCTGTAATGGTTATCCCTCCTGATCTTGTATTTAATTTTTCTGCTCCGCCATAATAGAGTCGAGTCTCACCATTTTCGTAGGCTAAAACAGCCCACTTATTATTTTGGTCATCATAAATACCTGCTGCTGTATTATCAACCATGAAAGACCAAATACCTTCTCCTGCGGTATTAGTTATCTGTAGTCCACCCCATCCTGAAGTACCTGAGTTTACAGATAATAAATCTGCTCGGTGGCTCGACTC
>NZ_JAYQDQ010000164.1:0-3592 GCF_038138445.1 Vibrio sp. | reverse complement strand
CAGCTCTTAAAAGATGGCTATGCACTGGCGGATTTATGAGGGGATCCCTCAGGGCATGGCATTGAGTTATTCGCTGGAAGATAACTGGGATATAGTTGCGGGCGTAAAAATAGGCTATGTATGGTCATCTAAAACCAATGATATTACTGACGAAAAAATTTTTAGTGATAATGAGGTTATGTGGGGTGGTGATATAAGCTTAAAATACGAGATAAGCCAATACTGGCAAATGTCGTTAACAGGAGAGTTAAGACGCAGCGATATTTTGGATGAAGATATCTTTAATATGCGTGCAGATTACCAAATAAATGAAATGTTTGTGATTGCAGGGCTATACACTCACAAGAACTACGGCAAGACTACGACGAATGAAGTGGGTATTAGCCTGAAGTATTTTTATTAATTAGCCACTGCTTCTGGATGTCCGTGAAAAAAGGCCAGTTGATACTGGCCTCTATACAATAATATTTTAGTTACAGAACAGCAGCTATCGCTTTGCAAAGTGGCAGCATGTTTGAACGAGTCATACCTGCGACACTGATGCGCCCAGAGCCGACAATATAAATGCCAAACTCGTCTTTGAGGCGATTGACTTGTTCTTTTGAGAGGCCAGAGAATGAGAACATACCATTTTGGCGTTCGATAAAACTGAAGTCTGCGTCCACACCTTGTTCTTTAAGTGTTGTGACGAAAAGCTCTCGCATGTCTTGGATACGGTCACGCATTTCTTTCACTTCTGCTTCCCACTCCGCACGTAACTGTTCGTTATCGAGGATGTGCGTAACGACTGCACTACCGTGAGCGGGAGGATTAGAATAGATTGAGCGTATGATTGCTTTTACTTGAGAGAAAGCAGTTGTTGCAACATTTTCTGACTCAGCGACTAGGGTGAATGCACCCACTCGCTCGTTATAAAGTCCGAAATTCTTCGAAAATGAGCTTGCGATTAAAATTTCTTTGTTATGTTTAGAGAAAATACGCAGGCCTTGTGCATCTTCTTCCACACCTTTGGCAAAACCTTGGTAAGCGAAGTCAAATAGTGGTAATAGCTGTTTAGAAGAGATGAGTTTAGCTAGGGTTTCCCATTCTTCGCTTGTAGGGTCAATACCTGTCGGGTTATGGCAACAACCATGTAAAAGAACAACATCACCTTTTTCTGCGCGTTCCAAATCCGCTAGCATGGCAGAGAAGTCTTTGTCTTTTGTTTGGGCGTTGTAATAGCTATATTGTGCCGTCTCCAAACCAGCTGCGGCAAACACGGCATTATGGTTGGCCCAAGTAGGATTACTGATCCAAATCTTTACATCGCCTAGTTGGCGTTTGATGAACTCAGCCGCGACGCGTAAAGCACCAGTACCACCAGGAGCTTGAGCTGTTTTGGCAAGCTTATTGGTTACGATATCAGCGTTACTACCAAATAAGAGCTTTTGTACCGCTAGACCATACTCGGCAGTCCCCTCGATAGTCAGGTAAGATTTGGTCTTTTCGTTCTCTAGCAAAGCAGCTTCTGCTTTTTTTACTGTTGTCAGTACAGGGGTTTGACCTTGTTCATTTTTGTAAATACCAACACCAAGGTTAATTTTGTCTGCACGAGAATCGTTTTTGAACTCTTCAGTTAGCCCGAGTATTGGATCGGCGGGTGCAGCAGCGACTTTTTCAAACATAATGGTCATCCGTGTTAATCGAAAGAAGGGATAGTAATAGTGTGCTTATTTATACCTTATCTAGGCTTATGGAAACAAGATTGGCAGGCAATAAAATGCATAATTCAAGTAACTTTGTGTCGCTATAATTAGAACATGGCTAAAAAAACTAAAATGCAGAGATTTCTGCGCATAAATCTAAGTCATAGAAATACCCGCTTTTCTATGCTTGAGCACGCATTTCTTCCTCGGCCTGAGCGTTTTCTTCTCGTTCAATACGTCTGTATTTATCGGCAATATCGATAAACTCTTGTTCTATTGCTAAGAACGCATCAACAATTTCAGGATCAAAGTGTGATCCGCGCCCTTCGAGGATAATGGCTTTGGCCTTTTCGTGCGAAAAAGCTTTTTTGTATACACGTTCACAGATAAGTGCATCGTAAACATCAGCAATTGCCATAAGTCTTCCTGAAATTGGTATTTCTTCTCCAGCAAGCGATTTTGGGTATCCACTACCATCCCATTTTTCATGATGAGTGAGGGAGATTTCTTTCGCCAGACGCAGGAATGAATTGCTACCAAGGTGCTTCTCAGCAATTGAAAGGGCATTAGCGCCAATTTCTGGGTGGCCTTTCATGATTTCGAATTCTTCTTCGGTTAATTGACCTGGCTTAAGTAAAATGTTGTCAGGTATACCGACTTTGCCAACATCATGTAAAGGAGCAGATTTATAGAGTAGCTCTATATAACTGGGAGTCAGTAGCTGGTTATGTTTATCAAACTGACTGAGATAGGTGGCAAGGGCTCTTACGTATTCTTGGGTCCGTAATATATGAGCTCCGGTTTCGGTGTCACGGGATTCAGCCAATGCAGATAAAGAAACAATCGCGACATCTCTTGTCGTCTTTACTTCATCTTGGCTCGATTGCAAACTATCTAACATGTGGTTGGTAAGAGAGGCCATTGAACCAAGCTCGTTATGCTCAAAAACAGGTAAACGTTTTTCAATGTTTCCTTTGGTCACTTCAAGTAGTGAGGATTCTTGAGAGAGTAAAATCTGGCGAGCTAATTTGGCCCAAAGAACAAGTATAGTTACAACGTAACATGTCATCACTGCCGAGATATACAAAAACTCTTTGAGCACACTGATGGTGCCACTGCCGTCGAGCAGGCGATCGGGGTTGTGTTCCAGCCAAAAAATATCTTTTACCGCTACCATACTAAGCAAAGCTGTTAACGTAATGATTAATGCGGTGATCATGATAGCCATTTGTTTAACGATAGATTGGCGTTCTCCACTGAGTTTGAATATTTCAGCATTATTTTTCATCTTGGCAAAATGTTCTATTTTGCTTGAGAGTTGTAGTATTAATCCCGACAAGAAGCCAAATAAGGTCATCCCCAAGATCACTTTAAAGTTACTATCTAGCCCAAAGCTGTAGTAGACGTTATAAAATAGCGCTAGTGGAATTGACGCCATAAAAAATAGAGTGGAGTCGAGTCTTGCGTGATTTTGTTCCTTGATTAGGGGATTGTGGGCAAGTAAAAAATGTCTAGTAAGAAACAGCAATAAGAAAGTTAGCCCAATATGGGTAAAAATTTCTTTAGAGGTAAGGCTTTCTAAAAAGGGACATACCCGTCCACCGTATAACGCAAAGACCACACCTGCAATTACATACAGCTTAAATGTTAGCGTTGCGTCATAGTTTGAATTTAACATATTCAGCCCTTCCTTAGCTGTCATTTGCCAAATATAGCAAATGAAAAACTACCCTAAATTTATATGACCAGATGTGATGATGACTTCTTTCATCATACGTTAGCTTATTATACAAACCACTGGTTTGGCGTGAGATTTTAATGTGCAATATCACCCAAACCTAGCAGATATGCCAAGCACTGAGGGATCCCCTCATAAATCCGCCAGTGCATAGCCATCTTTTAAGAGC
>NZ_JAYQDQ010000163.1:0-3627 GCF_038138445.1 Vibrio sp. | reverse complement strand
TGATCTTATTCTTCCCGCTAGGCGATTAGAATGCGGGTTTTATGGAGCGCTTACAGTAAATTTTGGCGAAGCCAAGGCTACAACAAATTTTCGGTAGTCCATCAGGTAGACGAGAATGACTCTGTTAGCTACATAATAATTTCAGAGTGAAATTGGTATACAGTTGAAAAATAAAGGTTTTTCTTGACATTTGAATTTTGATAGCTATAATAGTGGTATGAATTGGAATGAGTCTCGACTCCGTAGTTCAATTCTGTGTCTCGGGGGAGGCATCAATCATTTGATTATGTGTGACACCGGTGATTGCCGTTGAATCGAGCGAATCGCCATAGAATTAATAAGGGGAGTAATTATGCAATCTGATTACTAAGGACTAAACGCCTATGCTTCTGAACATTAAAGAAAAACACTCTGATTACTATTCTGCTGAAACAACCAGTGGTCAACACTGTAAAATCTTCATAAACACCACTTCTCACCAACTTCAACTGGGCAAGCAATTTCTTAATGTTGAAGATCTCGAAGGCACAGATATACAGCTAACAGTCTCGATTAAAGACGAGTCCAAACAGCGTCGTGTAACACTGAAAGCCGATAAAAATTCTTTGTTGATTTCTGATTGTAAAAGGCTAGGTGGAACCTGGGACAAAGAACAGGCTGCTTGGACTTTTCCGAACTTTGTTGCAAGTGAAGTTAGACAGCTCGATGAGCTCTACAACAGTCAACCCGCGACAATTGAACTCACTGCGAAGGAAGAAATTCGAGAATACGGCAGTGATATTGAGTTTGCAGGTCTCCAGCTTTGTAGAGCGTTTGGACGTGACCCCGGGGCTCGTATTCATGCCGATGTGGCTCTTATCTCTGGCTACGCAACTTCCGCCGGTTCTGTCGAAAACTGGGCAACCATTCTCGACGAAGGGGCGGTACTTCGCCTTCAAATTCCATCAAAGCTACTTGAAGTTCATCAAGATGATCGCTTTGACATCAAGATAATCGATTAACAATTCAACTTTGAAACTTAGATTACTCCTGAAGCTGGAGTGGTCGGGCATTTTACACCCAAAAGAAAGGTAATAGTTGTATCAATACATGCTTCTGAAGAGCGTTCAACTACGCATAAAAGTGAATTGGAAAAACTACTTTTATGCACACAGATAGATATGGGTTCGATAGATACAGTTGCTGCTTTATACAAACAAGAGATTAATGAGTAAAGGTTAACAATAATGATTGAAATATTCGAAATTGAACGACTTATGAGATTGCTGGCGGAAGGTAATAGAACTAAATCATTTAGAGTGATTCTCATCTTAATGCAGATAGCGAGGTATGGAACGGCAAAGTGGGTCGAGCTTAATTCTTTAGCTAGAGACCTGAATTTGAAGGTGATAATTAAAAGTGAACTAGAGGAACTCACTAAATTCCGGTACATAGAAGTTCGACACGGTATGTACGGTAATCCCAGGCGTAAATGTTATCAAGTGCGACTACTTGAAAGTGTCAGGTTATCCCAATCGGAGTATTCGAAAGAGGAATCAAGGCTATTCGGGAACTGCCTTTATCAATTATACCAATACGTACCAAGAGGTGGCGTACTCGTTGCTCAAGCTTTATTTGCAGTTTGTAACAAACAAGCTCGCACAACTTCAGAAGTAAGAGCTTACCTATATGCTCCTGGGGGAATAATCATTAAGAGTTACGCTGATAAACTTGAAAGAGCAAATCTCGCGCAGGTTGCCAGGATAGATGAAGACGACCGCACACAAGGCTGCATACTAATACCTCTTCCACCTGTGGAGAAACTATTTAATGAAAAATGAGTTAAGAAATTATCAATCTGAGGCTGTCGAGTCAGTGTTATCCTTTTTGAGCAAGAAACGAGGAAACCCCCTTGTTGTCGCACCGACCGGTGCTGGGAAAACACTAATCATCCGGGAAGTAATTAACCGACTATTGAAAAAGACAAACAAGAGAATTGTTATACTGACCCCTCGAGTTCGATTGCTTCAACAAATCGCGGAAGAAGTATCTGGGGGCTTATTGGCTGGCTCGTTAGGTCATAGAGACATTTCTTCTGATGTAATAATTAGTACAACTCAAAGCTTCATTAAGCATGAGGTTGAAGATGTCGGTTATATTGTTTTCGATGAGTGTCATTTGTTGTCCTTTGATGAAACTGAAGAAAGCGAAATACGTAACCGTTTGGTTACTTCATTTCCCAATGTACCTATCATTGGATTGACTGCTACTCCGTTTCGTAGAAATACGTTGTTATCAGATCAGGATGCATGGACCGAAGTTTATCGTATTACTTTATCCAAGTTACTGGATCAAGGATACCTGTCTCCGATTAGACCCATTCGAACAGATTCTGTGTTGTCAGCGAGTGGTATGGAAACCATGTCGGAAGAGTTAGAAAAAATAACTCGTGCAAACATACAGACATCGAAGAAGTTACTTATCGATAACAAAAGGCGAAAGGCGCTTGTGTTTGCCAAGAGCATAGAACACGCAGAGTTCATTGCTCAATATCTAAAGTCACTCAACGAGGAGGCGTTGGTTGTCCACTCTCGATTAAACCAAAGAGAAATTGATAAGCGTTGTGAGCAATTTGAGCAGAAAGATAAGCGCCAGTGGATGATTAATGTTGGACTATTAACAGTAGGCTACGATAACCCAAGTATTGATGCGCTAGTTTATTTACGTTCAATTCAGTCAATAACACTGTGGATTCAATCGGTGGGACGAGGGATGAGAATCCATGAGAAGAAGAAGGATTGTCTTCTGATAGACTTCGGAAAGCATGTTTCAAGATTTGGTCCGCTTGATCAAGTATTGACTGGTTCTGGCGGAGAAAGAGACAGTAAACAGCATAATACGCTAGAGCGATATTGTGGTGCTTGCGGTAGTGAAAATCATGTAAGCGCAAGATCTTGCAAGTTTTGTGGAGGGGAACTGCCGATACGCCTAAATCTATCAGATGCTTCTGAAGGCTTAGATATTCTAAACGATTCATACGATATTGATATTGTTACAAACATTAAACATAACGAAAGGAACGGTCAGAAAATATTGTTTGTGAACCGCACAAAAGAGCCTATTTTTATTGATAGATTATTGGTATCAAAACAACCCCAAATTGGTGATTCAGTAATGATTAGAAAAACGAGGCAGATATCCATGTGTGTGAGAATAGTAAGTTAAGATGTGTGATTCATAGACAATCCTTCAACTATACAGGGTGTCGATGGACAGAGAAATCCAACCGTTCAAGTTCTGGCTCTTTTGAGTAGAACTCATAACGATTCTCCATTATCAACGGTAAAACCACCTAACTTCGCAAATCATCTTTTCTGGCTGCATGACCTCCCCAAAGAAGCGGTTTAGTTTCCACTTTTTAGTTGAACCTTTTTGATGGTGCGTGGTGTTTGGAAATAAAAGATATCACAGCCAATGATCTACTTCGAATAGTGTGCCTACAAAGCAAGGTTAAAAAATCGATTGAATGGTTTTGAGATAGACCCGCTGCGCGGAACTGGACCATCTGCTAGATCACTTTCGTCCAAGTGTTGGGTAAGCTGGCGGTAAACCCCATCTAATCATTTCCTTTTAAATTCGGTATTGTCT
>NZ_JAYQDQ010000162.1:0-3771 GCF_038138445.1 Vibrio sp. | reverse complement strand
GGATCCAGAGCATGCGCTTGTTTCCATGGGTAATTATATATTTGAAGCTCAGCCCCTTTTCGCTGAATTGATCGAAGACGCTGATAATCCAGACTCTTCCCATGATTTTGGCAAAGATATCATCCCTAAAATGTTCCCGCGCGGAGATGTCTTCGTCTATGACTTCAGCCAAAATAGAGTTCCTGGTGAAAAAGAAACGGTTTATTGGCGAGATGTTGGTACGATTGACTCGTACTGGCAGGCACACATGGACTTGCTGAAGAAAGATGCGCCGTTTTCTCTCTATAATCGTAGCTGGCCACTGCATACGTTTTATCCCGCTTTACCGCCTGCTACTTTCAGTGACTCTGACAATAGACGAGTGCAGATCATAGACAGTTTAGTGTGCAATGGGAGCTATGTAAGATGTTCTCGAATAGAGAAATCTGTATTAGGGTTTCGGAGTAATATAGCTTCGGCCTGTGATATCAGCGAAAGTATTTTGATGGGAGATGTCAAGATTGGTGAAGGGTGTGTGCTTCGTCGAGTCATCATAGATAAAAATGTGGATATTGCGCCTGAAACTCGAATCGGCGTAGACCTAGAACAAGACAAGAAACGATTCCATGTCTCCGATGATGGTATTGTTGTTATTCCGAAAGGAGCGCGAGTTGGGTACTAAGAATTTATCGATTCTGTATGTTGCATCAGAAGTAGAAGGTTTAATAAAAAGCGGTGGATTGGCAGATGTGGCAAAGGCTTTACCTGAAGCCTTAGTCGCTCTAGATCAAGATGTTCGAATTGCTTTACCAGCCTATCAGCAAATATCTCAACTTGAGCAAGCACAAGTCATATTGGACACTCAACTCGAGCATTGGCCACGCACTGAATACAGAGTTTTGAAATTAAAACAATTAACTGTAGATGTGTATGCTATTGATTGCCCAAGGTATTTCAATCGACCCGAAATGTACGCAGTTAGTAATCAAGCCTACAGTGACAATGGTGAGCGTTTTGCATTTTTTAGTGCGGCCTGTCTCGATATGTTACCTAAGCTCGATTTTCAGCCAGATATTGTTCATGCGAACGATTGGCACACTGGGCTTGTGCCATATCTTCTAAAGTATCGTTATAGAGAAAGCAAGTTTTATACTGAAATGAAGAGTGTCATAACAATACATAATGCTGTATTTAAGGGAGTTTTCAGCTATGACGATCTACTTTGTTTGCCAGAAATGCAGACAAGGTATGCACCCGATGCCGCAGTAAGCCCAACCCACGTGACTATGCTCAAAGCTGGTGTTATGACAGCTGACAAAATAAATGCAGTGAGTCCAACTTATGCAGAAGAGCTTAAGACTGAATTGGGTAGTCACGGTATGGCACAGGAGTTTAAGTCACGTCAGGATGATTTGGTCGGTATTTTGAATGGATGTGATTACTCTGTTTGGAGCCCTGCTAAGGATCCTTACCTGCCGGTCAGTTACCAAGCTAGTCATGACAGTATGACGAATGGAAAGCAAGCATGTAAACGTGTATTGCAAGCAAAGCTAGGTTTTGAACTTAAAGATGTTGCAGTTTATGGAATGGTTTGCCGACTAACAAACCAGAAGGGAATCCAGTATTTACTGCCAATACTAGAGCGGTTTTTGAGTTACAACGTACAATTTGTGATAGTCGGGACAGGTGACCCAGACTTAGCTCAAAAGCTTACTCAAATGGAAGCTTGTAATAGTGAGCGATTTAAGTTTATCGAGGCTTATAGTAATGAGCTTGCACACCTTATTGAAGCTGGTGCGGATGTCTTTGTTATGCCGTCGGAATTTGAGCCCTGTGGGTTAAATCAAGTCTACAGCATGTCATATGGTACCTTGCCTATTGTTCGTGGAGTAGGTGGTCTTAAAGACACTGTCATTGACTATGCTAGTGACCCTGATCTGGCGACAGGTTTTGTGTTCCATGAGCCTACACCGCGTGATTTGTTGCTAACACTGCAACACTCTTTATTGCTCTATGAGCAACAGCGGGAAGAGTTTAGACGCGTTCAGCTTAATGCGATGAAGCAAAATTTTAGTTGGAGCATTGCTGCGGATCAATATTTGAGCTTATATAAAAGTATGTATGATAAATCTTCTAACTAAGCTGTGCGCTCGGCTCTATCTCTGGATGTGCTAGATGAGCTTTTAGGAGTTATGAATGTCTTAATTTGTGATATATTGCACGGAGTTGAATTTCTAACCGGATTTAATCTGAGCTATGACTCAAGAACTACTTTTTCATAAGACCTACTTACATCCGACAAGTGATGAATGGGTTGTTTTTGTTCATGGAGCTGGAGGAAGCTCCTCTATCTGGTTCAAGCAAATCAAAGCTTATCGGCAACACTTTAATTTGCTACTGGTCGATTTACGTGGACATGGTCAGTCTCGCCCGTTTATCAAAGATCTTATCTCAAGCCGCTATACGTTTAAATCAGTGACTGCAGATATACTCAAAGTTTTAGATCATCTAAAAATAGGATCGGCGCATTTTGTCGGTATGTCACTCGGGACCATCATAGTAAGAAATTTAGCTGAAATGTCAGCAGATAGAGTTAAGTCTATGGTTTTAGGTGGTGCTGTCACCAGACTTAATACTCGTTCTCAGATACTAGCAAAAATGGGTAACTTATTTAAACACATAGTTCCATACATATGGTTGTATAGTCTATTCGCCTATATTGTTATGCCTCAAAAGGCGCAGAAAGAATCTCGTCATTTGTTTATTCGAGAAGCAAAAAAGCTGTGTCAGAAAGAGTTTAAACGTTGGTTTATTTTAACGACGGATGTGAATCCTCTTATGCGTTACTTTAAAGATAAAGAGTTACCCATTCCGACTCTATACTTGATGGGAGAATTGGATTATATGTTTCTTCCACCCGTCAAAGAGATGGTTGCTGTCCACGATAGAAGTATTTTATTTGAAATCCCAAATTGTGGCCATGTATGCAATATTGAACGATCTGAAGTTTTCAACCAATATTCTATAGAGTTTATTCAAAGACTTTCATACTCATGATAGGTATTTAGCCAGTGTTGTGATTTGGAGATTTAAAAACAGGTTTGATTTTCATGTAACGGTTCGTCGTTGTTAAGGTTAGTGATGTTAACACCTCTGGATCTTGATTATGACATTTACTAAACATTGGTGTTTTTCCTAAATTGTTAGTACCCTTTTTTCGTGCAAATTTTATATTTATTTTCTTATATTTATGTCAATTTTGATGTCATCAATCAACTAAATTACTAGTCTTAATGTTTTTATGGTTTGACTTTAATTTCTTTATTATCAATAACTTATGCATGAAATGTAATTAAATTAACATATATGTTTATGACTTTTATTTAATGGGCCATATATTCTAAGTTATTGTTTATTTGGAGTTATTGGCTACACTGTCTAATCTAAGTCGATGCCAGTTCTATTCATCAACCTTCCTTCGTTACTTACTCTCACTTTGAGTAGGTGTTTTAAACTTTTATTTATAGTTGGATGAACTTGTCCTATGAACAAATCGAAATGCTTTATTGACTCAAAGTATCTATTGACACTGATTAAAGTGGCAAAATATCGTAGTGTGACAGCTGCTGCCGAGGCATTATTTATGACTCAACCTGCGGTATCTCAGCAAATAAAAAAGATTGAAAGTACAGTAGGCGTAGAAGTATTCGATAGGCGGGGTGGTTTCGAGCTGACTCAGCACTGAGGAATCCCCTGATAATTTAGATAAAAATCATCAAGTTAAGGTAGATG
>NZ_JAYQDQ010000161.1:0-3805 GCF_038138445.1 Vibrio sp. | reverse complement strand
ATAGAGTTCGAAAACTCTCTAAAAAAAGTGTCCTGTTGGACTTGACCAGTACATATAAACATTTAAAGTTTCTAGGTACTTTTTCTCACCTGAACTGATGGCATTAGGTTAGGCTCGCCAACAAGGTTTTACCCAAGGGTGTTACAGCAGAATGCAACATGAAAATGCCCCATTCCGCGTTTATCTTCACACTCTTGATTTTGGCCTACTCAAAATTTGACTTAATCATTTCTAATCATGGAAGGCAAGATTCTTGCGCTTCCCTTGCTTTTAGCATCACTACTTCTACGAGCTAAAAGAATAGGCGTGGTTTTCCCCACGCCTCTTAGATTATCGGCTTAATATGCCCATTGCCAAATTGTTCGATTCTGTGAGCATTTCCTCGAAAGCGTCGGTATCTTCGGTTGTATGCAATGATGCAGACAGTACAGCTAGACGAGCGGAATCTTTACACGTCTCATTGAACCTAGGTAACTCTAAGTGCTTGAATACGTTGCTAACCTGAATGCTAATCGTATGGCTCTCAATGTAGTTTTTGACCAAACTACAGTTCAGCAACCCACAGATGTAGTGTGCGACTTCTTTTGATTCACAATCTACGAAGTAAACTTTATGATCAGGCACATATGGACGTTCCCCAATCAACGGTACTTCTTTGCTAGAGCAAACCGCTGCTTTGAACGTTCCGCTTTGTTCAGCCCACATTACTTTATAAGGGGCAAATGAATAAGCACCTACATTGTAGATGTGGTAAAAGGCGTACTTACTTAACCGTGCTTTGTAGGTTGAGCGGTCTAGAAGCAAGTCTTCATACGTTTTCAAATAATCGTATGTTTCACGTAGATCATTTTCTAGATGGTCTTCAGCATCCAAAAGAAACTGCTTGGTAATGCCAGCATTTGGAACCAAGTGATAGAGGTTATGCTTTGGAGCGAACTTGTAAGCTGAGAAATCAGCAGCACCTTTAACCATTGGATATAGCAAATCAGGTTCAATCCAAAATGGCTTAGCGAGGCCTATATTTTTTTTGCCAGCTTCTGGTCTAGTTCTGATTTGTACTAGGCTTCGCTTAGGGTCTACATCATGTATCTCAACCATGTAGATTCCGTTGAGGTCAGCTGTCACCCCTTTTCTACCGTTAATCCACTCGGATTTACCACGGATATTCTCAGTCTTAGCAAACTCGCCTATCCCCATCACAGCCCAAGGAGAGCAGAATTCATCGACTGGGTTGGCTTCCATTTCATGACGCACGATTCCCTGAAGTACTTCGTCGGAAGATTGGTGCTCCTTGATAGCTTTCTTGAAGCCTTTTCGGGCTTGCCAGACATTGTATGGAACAGGGTAAGGGTTAGTTTGCTCTTGTACTTTCTCAAACCCAACAATAACAGTCTTGTTCGCTGCGTCAGGGAATGGCTTTAAGCTCTTCAGGTCTTCGACAAAATTAGGTCGCAAGTATGCTTTGTCATTAATCTTGAAGCTCCTAAACCCTTGCGAGGAAGGTGACTGGAAGTGCGTTTGAGTAATAACAAAGACGAGTTGACCACCGAACTTTAGCCACTTATCAGAAGCGGTGTAGGTGATCATTCCTGAGATATCTAGCTCATTACCACCGTGGAACTTAGTCTCGGAGAATATTTCATACTCTTCACAAGTCGGTTTTACTTTCTCACGATAGTCAATTGGTAATGCCGACCAACGAACCCAAGGCGGGTTGCCAACAATAAGATCAAACTGTCCTGCTGTCGCAGACCAGAAAAAGTTACGAATGATTCTGAACCAGATGCCGTTCCAGTTTTTTCTATGAAGCTCTAAAACTCTGTTGTATGTCGCTTCTAATGGTTCTTTCCACTCATCGGCTTGCGCTTTTGATAGGGTCTTACGCCTGACCAGTAGAGACTCAACGTTATTGAATTCTTCATCGTTGTCTACGCATTCACCCATAATTGAGAAAACAGAGTCAAGTTTGATACGGTCAAACGCAAGATCGGACGGTATGGTTATTAGTAGGTTGGCTGTTGTACTACCGATGCGGTATTCAACGATTTTTTCGTTACCCTTTGGATTCTTCGCTGGAGAGTATACGCTGTCCGCCAACAGAATAGGCAGTTCAACTTTCATTGCTTTACACTGAACAACAAGGTCAGAGATAGCAATAAGGAAATTCACTCGTGCAGCCTGCACAGCAAGTGGGTTTAAATCGAACCCCCAAACGGTTTGAAGAATAAGTTCTACAGTTTCTTCAGCATCTAAACCAGCAGCCTCAGCTTCTTCTCTTTTCATCCCTATGACTTGAAGCAAGAAAGAGCCAGATCCACACGTTGGGTCTAGTACTTTTTTATCAAGCCATGAACCACTTGTTGCTCTTTGAAGAGTGTCAGTAACAAGCCAATCTGGAGTATAAAACTCACCAAGGCTTTTCCGCAAAACATCTGGCACAAGTGCTTGGTAGAACCCTTTCAAAACGTCTTTAGAACGTGCTGATGTTAAGTCATCGAAACGGTACAAAGACACTTGCACAAGTGCTTCTTTTAAAGACTCTATAATTTCTTTTTTATCAAAGTAATCAGTTGCATCCAAGTACCAAGAGAAGATAGCTTCCTCAACAAAACCTTTGATACCAACCGTTTCGAATAACTTGCTTTTTTCGATGTCTCTTTCGATTGTTTTTAGCAGTTCATCATCTGACAAAGACGCTAAATTGCCGCAGAAATCTTTGTACTGAGTTAGGTCTAAATAGGAGACAAGTTCAGCACCTAGTAGTTTCATCACCAGAGCGTTGTACGTATGGATTACGAACAGTGAACCAGACACGCTCTCATCAGCCATTTCAGGTGTTTCAAACCCAATTTGCTTAGAGATTTTTTTAACCTGATCAGACGTGAGACCTGAGACTTGACCAAACAAAGTCTGCCATTCCTTGAATAGCATTTTAATCTTGTTGTTTTTCTTGTCATTGAAGTGCAGTGATAATTCTTTAGATAGGGCGGTCATTAGTCGTCGTCCAGCTGAAGATGTATGACCAAAATCCTCAATCAAGTTCTGCTTGGTAAGTGCTCTACGCTTGTTGCTTTGCAGAGCTTTTAGGACTTTCGTTACTGATACTTCAGATAAAGGCATTAAGTCCTGATGAGTAATCTTGTCATCTTTCATGAAGCAGAAAACGATATGATCACCATCTGTGGCGATACCTGTGTACTCTTCTTGGCTCAGCCCCTCAGCTTTTGCTCTTCGTCTAATGTACTTGTCGAGTCGATCATAAACGGCATTTTTGAAATGATGAGAGGTGGTTCTTCCCTTGAAGTACCCTTTGTTTTTAAGCTCGATTATCACTTGATTTATAACGAGATCATTCTTGTCCCGTTCAGCATGAAACTCGATACCAACAGAGTCGAAAGTAGTAGTCCATGCAATACGAAGTTCTTCTTCTAATGCGCAGTTTTTTGAGCGCTCTTTTAACTGTTCGTACAGTTCTGCGTACATATCTGGTTCCATGTTAGAGGGAGATATGTTCATGATCTCACAGAACACACGTTTGACAAAGTAAGCAATCCATCCGTGTTGTTTTTAAGTTGGAGACTTGGTCTTATTATTCGAGCTTGGCTTGTAGAAGGCGGGAGGTATGGTACGCTTACGAAATATCACCGTACCCTAAAATTGTGATTTTCCATCTATTAAGTAGAATACTTTTGCAATACATCACATAATCCTTATGCTGCTAATTTAGCAACTGCTGTAACTCAATTTTGCCCGTGCGACGTGAAGTCGCATGAAGCGCTGTTCACCGCGATAAGAGTGAACCGTT
>NZ_JAYQDQ010000160.1:0-3837 GCF_038138445.1 Vibrio sp. | reverse complement strand
ACAATACCGAATTTAAAAGGAAATGATTAGATGGGGTTTACCGCCAGCTTACAATTAATCGAAAAACTATTGCAAGCCAACCCAGGTCTGACTGTTTTTAAAGAGTTCACATGGACTGGAAACATAACCATGAAAAATGCGGATAGAATACAAAGTTATGTGAATACATTTAAATAGTATCTAATTGGGGTTTTAAGCCAGAACCCCAGCTTTGTCAGTTTGTTAGATTACTCTCAATTGAGTAACTTTGTCCCATCCGCTCTGCAATCAACCCATCACAAATCCGGTGCGAGGACTGGGCCTAGTGTCCAGCTGATGGCATTGCCTTTAAGTTCTCTTATTGGTGTGATGTGATTTGTATCATCGGTAAGCTGATAGCCTTTGCTAATTAACGTATATTGATAAGCGGCATTAAAGCAGCCAGCGTATAGATGGGGGGTAAGTTTATAATCTGTCTTACCTTGCTCTACCTCTTCCCATTGCTGGGAACAGAAATGTTTACCGGTTTCCTTGAGTTTACTCAGACTAAAAGAGTCATTTATCCCCAGTTCATCGCTATTAAAAAAGAAACCGCTGATCGCATATAAATCTGAGCCTGTTCCTAGCTGTGTGCTCTTGGTATTAACGCTCTGAACATCATTGATAAGCGGCTCAACTTTTTCTGCGCATTCCCCAAATTCTCCAGTACCCAGTTGATCATTGGTCAAAGGGTAATCTTTGGGAAAACATGCCGCTTGATTGAGATATTGACTAATTGCCAAATTTTGACCCAAACCAAGATAGCTGGTTGAAGAAAGAGTGAAATTTAGATTTCCTACATTGACATTAAAAAGCTCATCGCCTGTGTTCGTTTCAAAGGTGATTTGGGTTGAAGCTCCTCCAAGATCCATAATGCCTGTTGTTTTTTGGCTATTAAAAAAAGCTCCATTAAAGTAATTGGCGGTGAGCCAAGCATATGCACCTTCTGTTTGCCCTGTGATTGTTTTAACTTTGATATCCGCATCAGGGAAGCGCTTAGCCAGTGCATCTTTGACTCTTTGATTAACCAAGTTTCTCTCCGTCGCTGAAATAGTTCGCATACCAGCGGTAGAATAAAAGTACAGGTGATCTGGAGTCGTTTTGGTTTCCGCAAATAGGCGATCAATATAAGTGTCTAAGTCTGTTTCCTTGACAGTTTGTATACCACCTTTGATTTCTTTATGTTGAATTTGTTCATCAATCACAGGTAGCCCGTGTTCAGATGAAATGTCGTGGTGGTATTGATATTCGAATAATCTCGAGCCTGAGCTGCCTGCATCAATGACAAACGCAGTGTCTGCTAGAACGGATGACGATACTAATATTGCAGCTAAACAATATAAATTTTTTACGTTCATTAAAATGCCTATTACTGAACTTTAACTACCTTGGAGCAAGGTATTACCTGTATAACTATGATTTATTTTTATAAAACCAACCCCATATTATAATTTCCACCATGGGTCGTTAAATATAGACATTTGGTCAGACCAGAAATAAAAAATTTCATATCAGTGTTTGTCATATAAAAAAGCATGTTCACTCACTGACATATTTTGCTAGTAAATACCATAGACTTTGGTTTTGTCACTTACGCGTTTTGTACGCTCTATCGTCGTTTTGATTGGTTATCGTTTGGCAGTTTTCTCAATTGCAAATTAAGGATAATCCCGTGCCTAACGACTCTAAAGTGCTTGTGCCTTACAACGTTCTGAACACCTCTTCCGATCAAGTGACTCCGCTTCTTTATGCTGGCTCTGGCCTAACATCGATTGAAACCAACCGCGCGTCGGCTCAACGTATGGACAAGTCACAAGCACCGCTTTTAGAAGCTATGGATAAGCAGGCAGCGCCAGCTTCTAAAGAGCGGCTTATCACAACATTGAAGGCTGGTGATGACCACCTTGAGTTGGTCTGGCAAGCGTGGCAAGACAAATACGAGCAAGCCAAAACCTTTATTGAGCAGGGGTACAATGAGAAAGACATTGATATTCAGCGCGATTTAATCACAGAGCTTAAACAGGCCAAGGATGAAATCATCAAGATACCCGCAGAGTTGTCGTCACCAGTTGATGCCATGATAAGTGACGCCAATAGTAAGTCGAAAGGCTGGATTGATGAGTTGGCCGAATCTGATAGGGCTAATGCGTATCAGCTTGCAAGGCACATCGATGGCAGCTTGAAGGCAGTTACTGAGGCGCTAAAAGCCTTTAAACATGACCAAAATCTAGATCTGGATTCTTGGAAAGAGAGAGTTTCTGCGGGATACAAACAAAAACATGGCCTGACTCAAGACACGGATAACCTGCGTCGTCATATGACACTGCGCAGGCACGCTGTAAGAAATCGTCTTCAAGACGTACGTCATGAGCTGGAGTCGAGTAAGAACAAGATACAGCGCAAGGGTTGGCGAAACACCTTCAAACGTGAAGCGGAGGTCAAAGCTTATTTTGAACAAGTGATAAATGCGCTTGAGGTGGTGATTAACCATCTTAAGGGCAAGCAAAAACAGTTTGATCCGAGTTTTAAAGACAGCGCGGCTTCACTGTTTGTCTCCAAAGCGGGTCAGAGCAAAGAAGAAAAACGTCAGCGTGGAGAGCATGAACAAGACAAGGAAAGTAACAACATTAACCTTGCCGATTTAGAAGTGGCCATGGGTGAGCAGATCCTCAAGTTTGAGCATGCAGCGGTTAAGGCGGGTAAAGCGACCAAAAGCACGGTGGCCAAAATGGGCGATGGAGCCAAAAACAAAATGGCCAAAGTGGCGATGCAAGTGGCCCGTACTCCAACCTATGTGGCACCAACCGCCTTGCACTTATTGCATAAAGCGCGATCACCCATGGCTAAGGGAGTAAACAAAGCTCTTAACCATAATCTCTCGGATGAAGATCAAATTATTCGCTCGATTGTACGCAGCTTGTGTTGGAGTCTTATCCAACCAGCGTTTCGCATGCAGTATGACTATGCGCCTTTGCTCGGCGCGGCACAATCACTGGCCAAGAGCAAACACAGTAATGCCGACAGTGCTGATGTATTGGAAACTGTCACTGAAGGTAGTGCTGTGACCTCGGGCATCAACAAAGCGGTGAGCGCTCAATCTGAAGAGGTTTCAGGTGAGGCAGAAAAATCTCGCCAAGAAGCGCTTGAGCCAAGCCTGAAGAAAGCGCAGCAAGCATCAGAGTCACTGCTGGCGCAAGTGTCACTCGGCGGTAACGGGGCGCTAAGAGAGGTGCTTAATCATTATCCGCTTAGCGACTTAGCCAAGCTCTCTGAGCAGCTCCAAAGCCTATCACTTAGTGAGGAAACACCTGAGACCAAGATCCACCCTTCACTTGGCAAAGACGTACAAACATTGAAGAGCCTGTTGGCGCAAGCGCCTTCGAATCGCGACGCCGTTTTGAACCAAGTGTCAGACTCGGAGCGTCGGCGTTTGGTGAATATCTTAGCCACCATCAAAGACATGGGTTTGTCTGAGCAACGATTTAAAGACACCGTGGCGTATTTCCTTGGTATTGGTCAAGAAGTCTTATCCGAGCAAGGACAGGAAAGTCTTGGCAAAATTGTGGTAAAAATTGAAGATGCGCTGCGTAAAGGGGAAGCGTACCAAAAACTCAGAGTGCAGGCATTGAGGCTACGCGCCCGCGCGACAAAAGCATCAGACTATCAAGACAGCAGCCTAGATAGCATCATACACAAAGCACGCTTTGCTGGGTTGGTGGCACGAGATGCGTACGATGAACTGGATTCACTGGCCCTTAAACATATGTAAGCTGGCGGTAAACCCCATCTAATCATTTCCTTTTAAATTCGGTATTGTCT
>NZ_JAYQDQ010000159.1:0-3987 GCF_038138445.1 Vibrio sp. | reverse complement strand
GTGCATCTACCTTAACTTGATGATTTTTATCTAAATTATCAGGGGATTCCTCAGTCCAAAGCATCCTATACTCATTTTAACAATCAACCAGTTACGAGAATATTTTTCACAAGGAAGGGAAGTGTTTCATTTGCCACTTGCCGCTAAGGGAACTGAGTTCCAGCAACAAGTATGGCAAGCATTAGTGAAAATTCCTTATGGAGAAACATGGAGTTATCAGCAACTCGCTGAAGCAATAGGTAACCCGAAAGCAGTGAGAGCGGTTGGATTGGCAAATGGCAAGAACCCTATTTCAGTGATAGTGCCTTGCCATCGAGTGATTGGAAAAAAGGGAAAACTTACTGGATATGCGGGTGGCATAGAAAGAAAAGCGGCACTACTTAAAATTGAGCGTTGGGAACCTGATTAATGCGGTTAAAATATAGGGGCATTTTTGTATTATTCACTTTGTTACTGCAAGGATGCTTTGAAGATAACTTAAATCGAATGATAAACAAGCAAACCTATGAGTTTGAGGGGGTGTATGAGAATTTGTATACCCAAGACTTGCTGATGTTCAAAGATGCACAAGTTACGATCAGTAAAGTGGGTGCGCCTGATGTAACCAAGTCGTTTTCTGTTGAAGATAATTACTTAACCATCACGATGCGCAATAGCTCCCTAGAAAAAAGAGAAGACATTGTGATGCGTATTCACGGTGACAACGAAGCATTAACTTGTAGTATTTGTGCTAAATACCAACTGGCCAGTGTCTGGCAGAGGCGGCTTGAATAAGTTTCCGTATCTCATTGGGCAGCTAATTGCTGCCCTTATTGTGTCAGATATTAGAACAAGGATGCGTTAAGCATTAGGTGTAGGCTTATACTCATTGCATAACCAATGGCGATCACGGGCGCCCATTTCAAATGACCAAAAAAGGTGTATTTACCATGAGCGGCACCCATGAGAGCCACGCCTGCTGCTGATCCTATTGATAGTAGACTTCCTCCAACACCAGCGGTCAAAGTGACCAACAACCAATTTCCCATAGACATAGAAGGTTCCATAGTGAGAACCGCGAACATAACCGGTATGTTGTCGACAATGGCGGACAATATCCCAACCATAATATTGGCTGAAATTGGATTCCATTGAGAGTACATGATTTCAGAAATCAGCCCTAGATAGCCAAGTAGGCTCAAACCTCCAACACACATTACAACCCCATAAAAGAACAAAAGTGTATCCCATTCTGCGTGGGAAACTCGTCGGAATACATCAAATGGAACGACCGAGCCGAGACGTTTTAAAGCACTATCGTCACGGTTGGCAATAGCAATGGCTGCCTTTTTGTGAAGTGAAGACTTGAGAGTTTTACGTAAGAAAAAGCCGAAAAACTGCAAATAAGCGAGACCCATCATCATACCAATCACTGGAGGGAAGTGCAGGACAGCATGAAACGCAACGGCAGTGGCGATAGTAATGATAAACAAGGCGACAATCCGGCGAGCACCTCGTTTAAGTTCAACATGTTGGTGAATGACGTCCGGTGTTGTTTTGGGTACAAATAATGACATTATTGCTGCTGGGACCAAGTAGTTGGCTACAGAAGGGAGGAATAGAGGCATAAACTCTGAAAATGACACATAGCCAGCTTGCCAGACCATTAAAGTTGTTATATCACCAAATGGACTGAAAGCGCCTCCTGCATTGGCCGCCACGACTATATTGATACAAGCTAGGTTGATAAATTTGGAATTGCTACCGCCAACTTTCATCACAACAGCACACATAAGTAACGCTGTGGTTAAATTATCCGCAATTGGAGAAATGAAGAAAGCCAATATTCCGGTAAGCCAAAACAGTGACTTATAATTAAAGCCTTTACCCACCATCCAAGCTTGCAATGAATCGAATAATCTTCTTTCCTCCATTGCACTTATATAGGTCATTGCTACGAGTAAAAATAGTAGTAATTCAGCGTATTCTAGCAAGTTATGCTCTAGTGCAGCCTGAGCGACATGTATCTGGCCTTGTTGCGAATAGACATAGCCAATCAGTGCCCATATAAGACCAGCGGCGAGTAAAACGGGTTTGGATTTTCTCAAAGAAAGGTGTTCTTCGAGCATGACTAAAGTATAAGCACCAACAAAAATTGCTAAGGCAGCATAGCCAACGAATGATTGTGTTAATGGCAGTGTTTCTTGTGCATTGATGGCTGCAAAAGAGTTAAAAGGGAATAACAAAAGGGCGACAAAGACCGACCATTGCACAGTCATACTTTCACTCCTTGAAAGACGGTACTTACTGTAAAAACTCCATTTTAAAGAGGTTTTTCTCTCGGGTATGTGAGTTAGGTTTGATCTGGCTGATTTTTGAACATGGAGAGTTACTAAAAATGAAACAAAAAGGCGTTCTTTTGTTCTTGGGGTTAGCTTTTATTTCACTACCTAGCGCAGCTCAAGAATTTAATATCTTTTGTTATGATCAACACAATGATGAGTGGGAATGGTCTGATAATGAGCAGACTTTTGATTGGCCTGTGATTACACATGAAGACATATCTGAAAACAGCTATTTCAAATATGTGCCTATTTCAGAAAATACTTATCGGTCACTCGATGGCTTTTGTCCTCAAGGAACTGTGCCTCAGCCTGCAGAAGGGCATTTCTCTACTTGGAAGGTTTTTTATGTTCTCGATGGTAACCGTTCTTATTTTGCACCGGGTAAACGTTCCTACCACCGTCTTATTGACCACGTATTTCTCCGCTTTAGTGATGTTCGTTTAAAAGAGGATATTGAGAGAATTTCTGATACCTTAGAAGCCGTAAAGGCAATAAATGGTTATCGTTACACCTATGTTCAGGGCGGTGATAGGGAAATTGGTTTTATTGCTCAGGAAGTTCAGCCGCTTTACCCTGAACTGGTGAGTGAACATCCAGAGTCTGGTTATTTGCAAGTTGATTATAAAGGAATGATAGCTGTGTTATTGGAGTCGATAAAGCAAATGGACGAAAGGCTCACAAATATAGAAACTAAGCAACCTTAGTCATATTGTATATGCTTGGTTCCTTACGCAGCTTATTGTATTTATATATCATGCTCTACATCAATTTGATCTGGACTTAAGAATTGCTTGGCGTAAGAAATATGCAATCCACTCTTGAGAAATAGAGTGAAAAGGTCACCATCAATGTGTTTGTTCGCGACCATGTCTTCCATGATGGCAATGGCCTTACTCAGTTTGAATGCTTTTTTGTAGGGACGATCGGCAGCTGTTAAGGCTTCAAATATGTCGGCAATAGCAAGAATTCGTTCTTTTACTGATAGTTCACTCCCATCTATCTGACGTGGGTAGCCTTTACCGGCTAATGTTTCATGGTGAGTGGTTGCGAGTCTGGGTACTTGTTTTAGGTCATCAGGGAAAGGCAGACTTTCTAGCATTTTAATTCCGCTGACCATATGTTCATTGATTCGATACCGATCTTCTTTGGTTAACGTTCCTCTTTGAATTGATAAATTATAGATTTCTCCATGATCACTTAAATATTCAGGTGCCTGCATTGTGATCCCGTGGTCGTAACAAGGGGGGTGATACCTAGGTATTTTGTGCTCGGGCAAATCTTTGAGCAGTGTTTGGGTAATTGAGGATTCAGATAAGCGGTCTTTCTCGACAGGAGAGAGGCCAATCGTATCATCAAACTGACGACACCAAGTTTGGGCACTGATTGTTTTAAGCTTGATGATATCTTCATCAGAAACAGGGCGATCACCTGTATTCAATGATGCGACAAAAGTAAACTCCTCTTGAAGCCTTGCTTGTTGCTCCTTAACCCATGATAGAACTTGATCTGCATCTTCACCATTGTCTCTTTTTATATAGCCTTTAATGGCAATATCTCGCCACAATACTTCAAAGCGCATACGAATTTCATGTAAACGATTGTAGTTTGCTTCGTAAGCTGGCGGTGAGCCCCATTTAACTGAAAGCTGGCACCGACTAAAAAT
>NZ_JAYQDQ010000158.1:0-3999 GCF_038138445.1 Vibrio sp. | reverse complement strand
TTTCTGATTTAAATCGATGGGCAGGAGGATACGCCTGCGACTATTACATTAATAATAAAGTAAAGCAGAAAGAAGAGTTCAATGCATATTCCGTTCGTTTTGACTTCACCCTATTTACTAACGATACCGTGATTCAATACAATATCATCGCAGGTGACAACTACCGTACAAAGCCGAAAGAGCAAACAAAGCCCAATGATCCGTCTTAGTGATGTGTTGGGTGTTGGCTTAAAGAGCAAATTGATGGCTAACACTTCTGGGGTCAAGTCTTGCTTCTTGCTACCCATTAGTTTTTCTATATTAAATTTACCCGATGATCTTTACTCAAACTTAGACTCCTGACTCGAAAAGGGGCAAAAGCTTGCTACAACAAAAAACAGAATAGACAAAAAGCATCGAAAAGTTTCGAACTTTATTGTAACTTTTTGCTTTGAGTTAGCCTATTGAGTGGCATTGAGTTTTGATCTTTATTGTCAATTCTTTGTTATAGCGTCACGTAGCAATTAGCTCCGCGCAACAGAAAAGTTTCAAACTTCAATGTTATGTGTCACTATCTGAGGTATTGAATATTGGGCAATGCGTAAACATATAGACATCAATTTTCTTTCGTTCTATATTGAATGTGTGGTTTTCATACTGTATTATGCGCAACCTACTGAAACCATGGCTAAGTGGAAGGGGAGATGTTGATGAAAAAAACTCGTAAAACTCGTAATACCCGCGACACTGTCGACCGCCAAATTGTCGGTATGGATAAAGATCAGCGATTGGCTCTAATCCGCAATGTGGTTTTCTCAGACAATGTAAAGCAAAACAAAACTAAGCGTAGTGGCATTAAGCGCTCTCGCGCAATAGCGATGTTTAAAACGGCATTTCTAAAAGTGGCTGCTGGATAAGTAAACAGCACACATAAATAATTTGATGTTATACTAAGCACTTGATTGTTAATGATTGAGTGCTTTTTTAATGTCTGAATCTTCACAGAAAAAACAATGGGTCTTTCAACAACTAGTTAAGCCAGGCGATAGCGAGCTTAATGTTGTCGGTCTTGTTGCTTACTCACTGTATAAAGCGAAAAAGGATGAGCTTGCGACAGGGCTTCGCAAAGCAGGTAAGGTTGAAGAAAAAATTCAGGAGAAGCTAAATGATTATCATGACAACGTACTACACAGCAAATTGGAGCGGGATGATCTTATCACTAGAGCAGAGTCTTTGATAGACGATGCGATTAGTGGCCCTTATCAAGAGATGGTTGAGAACTTGAATAAGGAATATCAAAAGAAAATTGATGCTCTGGATAAGGATAAGAAGGCGTTCGATGATTCAGTTAAGAAGCTACGCGGCAAGATTCAAACTGAAGAGGCCAATAAGCTAAAAAAGGCAGCGAACGACTATCAAGAGCCAGGATTTTTTGTCAGTGCTGGTCTATGGTTATGGGGCGGATTCGCTGGCGTAGCAGCAACATTGCTAACGGGTGTTATTGTTTATGGCATCTTGGCAATGTCGGGGACACCCGAAGAGAAGAATCGACTGGTCGCCCAAGGAGCGACTTGGTTAATCGAAACCGCAACAGGTCATTCTGCTAGTGAAGTTAAAAACTCTCCGCAACCAGAGCAAGAGCCGGACATTAAAAAGCCAGTAAAAAGCGCACAGCTTTGATTCTCCGCTAGTGGGGTTCAATCTGCGTTTATCCAAAAAATCGCTGACTTTGTGTTTCGACATAATCTTCCTTTGCAATCGAGCATAAGCTTCATAAACTCACTCGACGAGCCCCAACTTGTCAGAGATTACACAGATAAGAAAAAGTAGGTCAAACTACTTCACTGTAATTTTTGAGGTTGGATGGCGCTGGCACACTATGGGGCAAAATCTTGTTAGAGCAAAAGCATTGAAAAGTTCTTTAATGTTTACACTAAAAACAAAAGTGGCGACATTATTATGTCGCCACTTTATCGCCATTCGAACATAAAACGTTATTCTTAACTATTGAAAAATAACGATTTATTTTATACTTCAGACTTATTTAGTATAAGACTGGGCAATGTTGTCGATGCGCTCGTTAGCACGTGCAGCTTCTTCACGAGCTGACATTGACTCAGATTTAAGAGCCTGTACATCCTGGCTTAGCTGGCTAACCTGATTGCTTAGCTCGTCAATTTTAGCTGAAGATGCATCGCTTGGGCCTGAAGCACAACCTGCGAGAAAAAGCACAGAAGAGGCCGCAGCTGCGATCAACATTTTGTTCATAGAAGAACTCCTTGCATGTAAAGTATCAAAAATACGTCCTATACTTTTACTCTCATATAGTGACGGTTACTAAAGTGTAGACTCTATTTTGCCTATCAAAAAGCAGGAAAAAGTCAAAAAAACCCAAGAATTTAAGCAATTATCGAATTAATTGATACATGTCTCACGGCTAGTGAGTGTAAATGTCAATGTGCTAACTATATTGAGCGTCAAAACCAGAATCACAGGGATAATTTTCTGTGATCTCTATCCACTCAGGCGCTTTCAGGGTATCATGTCGCGTTTTTGAAAATTTCCGTGTTTGGTTTGAGAATAGAACAAGGCGCAGACACATTTATAACTTGGAGAATACTTTGCACTTTAAAGAGTTAGGGCTAGACAACCGCTTATTAAAAAACCTTAAGCACTTTGACTTTAAGCAGGCGACAGACATTCAGCAGCAGGCGATTCCGGTATCGATTGCTGGCAAAGACTTACTGGCTTCCTCGAAAACGGGGTCAGGGAAGACGCTTGCTTTTGTGTTGCCTATGCTGCATAACTCTTTAAAGAACAAAGCATTTTCAGCCAAAGACCCTCGTGGAGTTATCTTAGCTCCGACCCGAGAATTGGCCAAACAAGTCTACGGCGAGCTACGCTCTATGCTAGGTGGTCTTTCTTACGAAGCTACCCTTATCGTTGGTGGTGAGAACTTCAACGATCAGGTGAAAGCACTGCGTCGCTACCCTAAGTTTATTGTCGCGACACCGGGACGCTTGGCTGACCACCTTGAGCACCGTTCCTTGTACCTTGATGGACTGGAAACGTTGGTGCTGGATGAAGCGGACCGCATGTTGGATTTGGGTTTTGCACCTGAGCTGCGCCGTATTCACAATGCTGCCAAGCATCGCCGTCGCCAAACTTTGATGTTCTCTGCAACGCTCGATCACGCTGAAGTCAATGAAATCGCATTTGAAATGTTGAATGCACCAAAACGAATAGCGATAGGTGTATCGAATGAGCAGCATAAGGATATCACCCAAACATTCTACCTCTGTGATCACCTTGATCATAAAGAAGCGATTTTAGAGCGTATTCTTGATGATGCCCAATATAAGCAGCTGATTATATTCACGGCAACTCGAGTGGATACAGAGCGTCTAACTGAAAAGCTTAATGCGAAAAAACTCAAAGCCATCGCTTTAAGTGGCAACCTAAATCAGACGCAACGCAACACCATTATGAGTCAGTTTGAACGGGCGGTGTTTAAAATTTTAGTAACGACCGATGTTGCTTCTCGTGGTCTCGATATTGCCAATGTTACCCACGTGGTCAATTTTGACATGCCAAAGCATACTGAGGAATACGTACACCGTGTTGGCCGTACAGGTAGAGCTGGTAATAAAGGTGATGCCTTATCCTTAGTTGGCCCTAAAGATTGGGATAGTTTCAAGCGTGTTGAGGCTTATTTGCAACAAGACATTACTTTTTCTGAGTTAGAAGGGTTAAAAGGTAAGTTTAAAGGGATAAAGCCAAAGAAAGCGGATTACCGTGGTAAGAAAAAAGTGGTCAAGAAGTCCAAGCCGGCAGCGAAAAAAGCCAACAAGAAGCCAGCACAACGTGATAAAGGTTTCTACCAAAATGTTGCTGTGGGCGATTCAGTCTTTATTCCCAAAAAGAAAGTAGCGCCTAAAGATGACGACTAACTTAGCGCATACTTTATACTGAGGAATCCCCTGATAATTTAGATAAAAATCATCAAGTTAAGGTAGATGC
>NZ_JAYQDQ010000157.1:0-4112 GCF_038138445.1 Vibrio sp. | reverse complement strand
GGATCATTCAATTGATCTGCCGATTAATGTTTAACTGATCGGCATTAGAGCGTTAGGCTCGCTTTTTTTGTTTATCATGGAGAAAACCATGGCTTTTTCCGAATAAGGTTTGTCATCTAAGCCCAATCGATGTAAAAGCTTTAAGTGCTAACAGACATCTGTTTCAAGTTGACACGAAGCGTTTGAAGCGGCGGTGCATCCAACATACCTTTTAAAAGTTCTACTGTTGAAAAAGTCGATATTGGTTTTTGTCTCTTTTGCTAAATCACCAGCATAGAATATGGACGTTTCAACATTGGCATATCTTCCCTCTCTTGCAGCACTAAACCAATTGAATGACCCGACCGTCATGTATTTATCATCAGCAAAGATGATTTTGCTATGAATCCCATCAATAACGTTTACAGTGATCCCTTGTTCTTTCAATGTTTCACAGGCTTTTTCGAACGCTTTTTGTTTCTGTATATCTGGGCGATTGGCAATAGTAGTATTGAAGTGCTTATCAGTATATATGTTTACTGTCACGCCACGACTTATAGTGGTTTGTAACTTACCGAGGATACCTGTTGTTTCTAATTTCTCATAGATAAGCCAAGGAGATACGATATCGACTTTTTTCTCCGCATTATCAAGAATTTGAATAACCAATGCATCATGTTCATTTGCATTGTTTAATAACTTAGGCTGCCCACAGGTTTGCAGCAAGTCAGGCCTTTTACCCATATTGAAACTTAATTCATTTGACTCTGAGTTAAACAAATATTTGGACAGCAGTCCTCTGGGCTTTGACTTATGAGCTCCCGCAATCACATCCATATCACCAAAGACTAAAAAGCTATCTTTAGCTCGGGATACCGCAACATTGAGCATAGTGGCATCCATGTCAATAAATCCGCCGTTGCTATGCTTTGTGTATACCTGAGAGAAAATAACAAGCTTGCGCTCAGCACCTTGCAATGAGTGAACCGTACCGACGGTGAGCTCTCCTTCGCCTTTGCCCACTTTAATATCGAATTTCTGACAGGCCTGAGAAATAGCGTCAACCTGCGCAGCAAAAGGAGTCACCACACCGACGGCCTTTTCTAGCGCTTGACCAAAATGAGCTTCGATTTGATGGCGGTTGCTGGCTAACCAAGAAGCGACAGTCTCTGCTTCGAGTTTATTCCCTCGGCTACCATCAAATAACTCTGCCAGACCATCGATATGAAGATATCCGAAAGGAGGGTATGGGTCATTAGTGTTTGCTTTTCCCCTTTTGGCTAGTAGCAGTCCGTTGTAGCAAAGTTCATTGCAATAAGAAATGAGTTCATCGTAGCAGCGGCGATGCTCTTGTAAGAACATTCCCGGTTCGGCCTCTTTTTTGTAGTGGTATTGACTAGCGTGCTGAGCAATATGCATGGCACTGCCAGTTACTACACTTCTTCCTGAAGCCTGAATCGATGCATAGTCACTACTATCTGAGATTATTCTCGACTGCGAGAGATTACCAATATCAATGCAGGCATTTAACTGTCTTACAGGTTCTATCTGATAGATATCCCCAATAACCAGTGCTTTTTTGGCTAACGCGAAGGATGCTCCTGCTACTTCAGGTGAAACCTGACCAGCTTCGTCTACTATCAATAAATCTACCGTATTGGTTAAGTACTCGGTCTTGAACTCATTTTCCCCCGCAAATGCTTGATAAGTCATGTGTGAAGGTAAGGAATGGAAAGTCGATACAATGCAAGGTGTTAACATCATTCTCCTTCTCCAGCGGGGGAGTACAACTTTAAGACCTGTTTTACTAGCAAGGGCTTCTAAATTCTCTCCTTGTTCTTCACATGCAAGAAGCCAGCGAGCCTCCCAGTAATGAACGGCCAGTCTAAACATTCTAAAGCGTATACTTGTATCGAGGAGTGGGTCAATATCATCAAAAGAAGGGGGTGTCGATTGATCCGATAACAACTCTCGTGTACTTAAAACCCAGTTGGATTCAGCGTTTTTAAACTCTTGGTCACATCGAACATACTGTTCATAAGTGCTGCTTAGTTGCCGGATTTGCTCTTTCTGCTTACAAAGCTCTTTCTCTAACACGCGTTCCAGATCCCCAGGAACTCCCGCTAAGTCGTGTGCTTGACTACACAATGAGGTAGCGATGAAGTTTTTTCGTTGAACTTCACGTTTAGTCAGGACGAAAGGGAGCCAACTAAATATTAAAAGCCAAATCGGCTCTTCTGCTAAGTAATTACGCCACCTAATTAAGCTTTGGTTTATCTCGGAGTGTGATGTTTGGGCATACTTAATTTTTTTGTCTAACTGTTTCAGAGTTTTTTCTGGTTCATCGCCAAGCAATGCTTGCATAACAATCTTTTGTTTAGAATATTTAGTCCAGCAAGCCTGAATCTCGTCAAGTTTTTCACTGCACGTGTTTAATTGTTTGAGTAGATGCTGTTTTACATCAGAGACGCATTCAAACAGGTGTGTTTTGAAAGAACTCTGAGCTTTTTGTAAAAAGTGCGATTGGGCTCGTTCGAGATATTCCTGATTTTCTAGCTTGGAGTAAAAACCACGAGTTTGATATTTTTGGGATGCTTCATCTTCTTTCTTCGCAGATGGGAAATATCCACCATAGCTTGACACATCCGGTAACCAACGGCCACTGAGTTCGTCATCGCCCTCATCGAAATCTTTTCCAAACGCATCAATGACATTGGTTACCGCTTGGTTATTTGTCGAGGCAGCGATGATTATAGGTGGCTCTTCCTCTTTTAAGGCAGATTCTATCCATAGCGATGCCACAACAGATAGAACAAATGTCGTTTTACCTGTACCAGGTGGTCCATTGACTGCTAATATATCTGAGTCTGACATAGCCAGAGCATGAGAAAGTGCGTCTCGTTGGGCAACAGCCAAAGGGAATTGAGGGTTCGAATGACCAAGGCGTTGATTGATTGTCTCAGTAGGCTCAATGCACGTTTTATGATTTAGTGTGGATTGAGTGGCATAAGACTGAAAAAGCGGTAGTGAACACTTAACTTCTGATAGTTTGTCATAAAGACGAAGGATATGAGTAGATGCGCCTCTGATTTCATCTACTTTAGCAATGAATCCACTGCCGGAAAGTGCATAAAGCTCGTCAATTTTTTCCTTCGAACAAACGTTTTTAAATAGGTCTTGCGCGAATTTGTAGTACCGTTTCCAGCTACTTTCTTGATCCTCAATCGCATCCTTAGATTTTATAGCAGAGTCTATCTCTTCATCTGAATAGGTTGAAATGTCATGCAGAGTCAGAAAATCATCGAATTTAGACATTTCTGCAACCGTAAACTTGTCGTCAGCTTGTGGGGAGAGTACGTCTCTGGGAATATAAGGCGTGCCTGCCGAGAAAAATAAACCATCGCGTGTAACCCAAATAGGGCAGATTATGGGACATAACACCTGTGGCATCCTCCCACGATAGTCCTGCCCATGTTCTTTTTTAACTAAATAGGTTACTGGTCGATAGTGTGCTTTAACAACCCGCGTTTTAACATTCTCATTAGAAAAGAGTCGATTCAAGATGGCGTTGTTTGGTTCGAATAGCCCATTAGAAAAGTTAGTAAGAGGCGTTTTATGATAAGTACTGAGATCTTTCTTCGTTAAAGCACCTTTACCACCCTCTGCATCAGCAAGAGAGTTCCGCCAATATCGTATCCAGTTCATTTCCGCCATTCTGGTTCCTATCAATATGATTCTTTTCCAATATTGTCAGCAATTTACCACTAAATATGAAAATGAGATGCTAACTTAGTAGCATATTCTGTGATAGGCGAGTATTCGAGTCTTTACCGTCGGCATTGGCGAAAATGCGCTTCCGATTCGCAGCGAAATCATTAAAAACCTTAAGCTGCTTGGTTTTGTGGAAGACGCAGTAGCAAACCAAGCCGCTCGCTTTGGCCAATCTGGCATTATCGCCAAATCCGAGTTACTTGGCGCCGTGGCCATGGTGATCCCAACCAATGAAGAATACGTGATCGCCAAGCAGTCGGTCGAGCTGCTTTAAACGATAAAACAAACAGTTAAAAGCGAGCGTTAAGCTCTAATGCCGTTCACTTAAGGTGAGCGGCATTGTTTTTTCTGGGGTATCGGCT
>NZ_JAYQDQ010000156.1:0-4134 GCF_038138445.1 Vibrio sp. | reverse complement strand
TGCTAACTCTGGCACTTGAGCACAAACCCACTCAAGATGCATCGCTTCATCGATGAGCGCTAACTTTGATTGATTTTGGTGAAACATAGTGTGTACCTCTAAAAAGAATCGTCATTGTAAGTTGCTTATTCTTCTGGCATTGCCAGCCGAACTAGCAACGCCGCGGAGTACCCGCTATCTGTAAAGTATTACTGTGTAACAACACATCACGACAGACGTGATTCAACGTGAGTGTATGGTTGAACCCCTTTCTGGACGCCCTCCCAAATATCACGCCATACGTTGATAACCGAACCACAACTTAGGCAGTTCAACACCACGCTGCCATCACGACCAACCATAATATGATTGTGTGTGGTGCTGTGGCATCGAGCGCATGGGTGCAAACCCGTAAAGCTGACACCGGCACTGGCGAGAGCGCGAAGATTCAGGACCAGCCCCTCTTCATGAACCGGACTTTGTGTTTCAATCCAGGCTTCATTGACGCTGCACCAAATGTACAAGCGCCCCTCTTCTGTCAGTGACAAGTAGTTATGACGCGCTAAATGATAGTGCGTCGCCGCCTTAGATGGGGAGTTTTCAAAGATTTGTTGGGTGTTCACGATAGCATCAAGTTTTAACATTAGACTTCTCCAATAAAGTAAAAAAGAGAAGCCCCACAGGACTTCTCCTGTGGTAAAAAGCGCTTAACGCTTCAATGGCTTAAACCATTAGTTAATCACGCGAGCAATGTTCTCCCACTCAGCGTGTTCTCTGGCGTAATCCATGAGCAAAACTTGATGCTCACTGAGGTTATCCAGCTCCGCTTTGTTGCCCTTTTGATAAGCAGACATGGCGCAGTTGCCCAGCATGATTATCCAGACACAAATACCAGCGGCTTCCTTAGAAAGCGATGCCGACGCACAGTTGTAATCATTATTGACAGCGACAGGCTCACCCATTTCTGGATAAGCAAACTTCCCGCCATTGCTTAACGTCACAAACTCCCAGTAACCACCAGAATAATCCGGTAAAAACTGATCAGAAAAATGATACACAGCTTGCTCAACCGTGAGGTAGTTTGAGGTCATTGATGGATAAAAATTAGGGCGTTCCTGAGTGGGAACAATTGATGCAGTAATCATGACGATCACCTTTGAATTGATGGATTGACAACAAGCGAGGCTATCAATCATAATCTTGGGCTCTGGCACCACTCGATTATGAATGGTAGCACTGGCCAAGATTTACAACGTCTGATGCGTTGTGCTGCTAGTATAACGAAGTGTGAAAAAGCTCGTCAATCAATGACGGGCTTTTTTCTTATCAAAATCGGCTAACATGCCACTCAATTGAAGCTCTGTCCCTCCTTTTTCTAGGTGGTCTTGATAGCGACGCTGGGCATGAACCTTTTTCACGAGCAGTGCTTGACGCTCTTCGGGTGTGCGTCGAGGGAAATGGCTTTCGGTTTCATGTGCCAAGGCAAACTTGAAATCTTCATTTTTGCTCAGCAAATAGAGGTCGAACATCATGTCATCGAATGAGCTGTACACTTGGCTTTCAAAGTTCTCTCTGAGAGACAGGTTTGACTCCCCGTCATCGTAAAAAAACAGCCCAGTTTTAATCGCTTCTATTTTTTTCATTGCGCCTCCATTCAAATGCATCCAAACGCATAGATTAACCGATCCAGATTGAACAAAAAAAAGCCCGATCATGCAATAACATGATCGGGCACTTTCGCTATGCCGCTTTAGAAATCTTCATTTCGTTCAGCGACATGAGGTATTGATGCGCTTTACTGGCTTGAGCGGCGGCTTTAAAAACATAACGCTTGTCATTTTTCAACGCCTCCAACCAGTTTGCGATATAAGATTCGTGTTGAACGTCACCAACTATCCCCAAATCCGCCATGGTAAAAGCGGCCCCGAGTTCAGCGATTAACTCTTCAAAAGCGTAATCCTTGCTACCAAACCGCCCTTTGCTGTCACGATCTAAACGAGATTGATGTCCCGTCCAATGCGTCAACTCATGCATAATGGTGGCATAGAGATCGGCTGTCGAAGCGAACCTTTCACGTTCAGGGATGACAACGTCATCCGTAGATGGACGATAAAACGCTTTCTGTCCACCATAACGAATAGATACTCCCGTCTGCTGAATGAAGCGCTCAGCTTCATCAATCAATGCTATCTCATCACGTTCAGGGCGCGCCATGGCTACTTCATCGTCTTCAATCCCATCAATTTGATCAACGTTAAAAACCTTAAAAGTTCGTAACATCGCGTAGGTATCTTGCTCGTCATTATCATCTTCGTGCCGATTTTTCTTCTCCACGATTTTGAAAAAGAAAATCGCTGTCCCTTTTTCACCCTTTCTAACCTGACCACCCGGCGCTTTCGACTGCTTGTACGTCAGCCATTGGTTGGATGAAAAGCGGTTAAGCTGCGCACTCATCCAAAGTAACATGATATTCAACCCTTTATATTCGGTTTGACTCTGATACCGCCTTAGTTGGCGGTATCTGTGTTAATGCTTGAAAGTCAATGAGTCGATTTAAAGACGTGCTTACGTTTTTTCATTAACAACGCCCCTTAAAGCTGTAACTATTTATATTCATGGAAAACGAACCGACCTTATTCAAACTGACTCTGAAACCATTTACGCCAACCCACCACTTGCCGCTGAATCAATTCGAGCTGCTCAGTAAGCAAAACGAGCGCGCCGTGAGATAAAAATTTCAACTCCCACGCCAACATTAACAAACTTTGCACTACGTCCAAATTCGCATTAAGCTCGAACAACCATTCAAAAGCCTTCCGTTTTCCTGTTTTTAATTTTCCATATAAATTAGCTTGAACCGAGCAACGAATGCTTTGGGTAAGCTCATTTAAAATTTGCTCTCCTGTTGTAAATCGAAAAGCCCTTGGTAAATGCTGATGTTGCCCCCAATATAATTTGTATAATTTTTGCAAATCATAGTAGATACGATGATGACGAAACATCTTATTCAAAATCCTAACCTCAAATATCACCATCAGCTTTCTGCTGAACTATTGCATTGTGTGACACTGTCAGGAAGCAGCCAACAAAAGTCCGCAAACGCCCTGAATTTCCCAACGATTTGTTGTGATTTAGCCACTCAAATATTAACCAACACCTATCACCCTAGGCCTTACCATCACTTCGCGATAACAGAGCCTAAACTCAGAGAAGTCTACGCGCCTGATTTTAGAGATCGCATTGTTCAAATGTGGGTAGCATTGCAATTCACACCTATGATGGAGAGGCGACTAATTAACGACACCTACGCCAATAGAAAAGGCAAAGGAACGTTATCGGCAATATGTAAAGCGCAAAAATGCATGCGTCAGCCTCACCATTCTTGGGGGCTTCAGCTAGACATCTATAGTTATTTCAATTGCATTAATAAAGCCACACTCATCAATCAACTGCGCTCGCTCATTGAACGTTCAACGTTAAGCCCTCTTCGCAAATGGTGCTTAACAACGCTCACGGAGCTTATCGTGCAACATGATGCAACCGCGCAACCAAACCAAAAAACAGGCAAACTGCATCTACTAAACAAAATCCCACACCATAAAAAACTTCAATTTCAGAACACTGTTCACACCGGCTTGCCTATTGGTAGTGTGACTAGCCAGTTATTTGGCAATTTTTATCTCAATGATCTAGACCACTACATCAAACATAACCTTAGTGTTAAAGGATACATTCGATATATGGACGATTTACTTCTTCTGGCCGATTCACCAGAAAAACTGCAATACTGGAAAGTTCAAATTGAACGCTACCTTCATTCAAACCTGCATTTAAAATTGCATCCTTGCAAAACACAAATATCTTCAGTCGACAATGGATTTGATTACCTTGGCTTTCGTGTTTACCCACACCATAAGCATATTCGAAAAAGCACCATTGATTCATTAAAGAACCGTTTGCGCTATTTCAATACCCTTCTAACATCGAAGGGGTCAGCGCCTAAAACAAAGCCCTCCCGAGGTCTTTGGAGTAAAAAAGACATTCATCAAGCTCCGTTTTACACTCAACTCAAGGCGATGCAATCCACGGTAAACAGCTACTATGGACTACTAAACCAAGCCAATCATTGCAAGTTGCGGCAAAGCCTTTACCATT
>NZ_JAYQDQ010000155.1:0-4272 GCF_038138445.1 Vibrio sp. | reverse complement strand
CGGTAATCGCTCATCCCCGCATCATCAAAAACATGACGAATAATATCTGGCGCGGTTTTGTTTTGGAAAATGCGGCAATCTTGGCGCTGGGTCAAAAACCAAAGTTGAGGCACCAACGTAATCTGGTAGCGAGAATAGCGCCGACCAGAGCCCATATAACTCAGCTCTGAAACGCTGCCATTAAACTGGCGAGCCGCCGCTACACCTTGACCATAAACACTCAGTACGCCGGTTTTTCTGCTCAGCGCCTCGAAGCTAATGTCATCATTTTCAGATAAGACGGTCAGGCTCATTTCAAACGGGGCAGACAGGGCTTCTGTCACCCGAAAACTTTCTACTTTGAACGACCCTAAAAACCCAGAGACTTCAAAGCTAAACTCAATATCATTCGCCATACAGCTTCACTCTTGTGACCCAAATAATTGCGGGCAATCAATCTACATGCATATTAAATGGCTGAACTGTAACAAGTTATATGGAAATCATCACTGTGCTAAACCACTGAGTGAACGTTGAAAGAGGCTGATAAAGTAACTGACTTAATAGTGTATTTGCTTAGAAGGGCATGTAAGGAGACCACGAGGGTAGTGAAAGTGACGGTTTCCACCCTCAGCAAAAATTTGTGGTTTTGTGATGAGGTTTGCAGTGTGGGTTGGGGCCGCTTTATACCTTTGTTTGTTTTTGCCAGAAATGCTTTGCAAACTTGTATCAGAGCGAGTGATGGAATTCTTATTTTGCAATACTTAAGCTAATGGAGCCATAAACAATACCTGATCCTAGTCACTCGCGTATGGCTATTTTTTCGGCAAATCAATTAGTAAATTGTTGTTAATAGGTAAGTCGAATGTCAAAGCTCCCCAAGATAACGTGCTGGCCTGTTATAAAGAATGTTATATAAATCATACTATCTCGGGCGCTTTTTCTTTTAGAAGTGTCATGCATGGGTCAGAAGTCGGCTTATTTGTTTGGTCTTTGTTCACTATGTTTTCGTTGTTGTGTTGTTTAACGACGCAAGATGAGATCTTCCCATCTTTGATTCGAAATAGCACATCGTTGGTTACTACGTATGCATACTTTTGGTCAGTATGAATTATTGAACCCGTTACAGTCTCATTGTTTCTACCAATATTAACTCTCTCGCAGCTAAGTATAATTTTTTGATCTTTATACTCTTCAGATGACCAGTCGAATTTTTCACAAACCTTGCCTTCATTTAAGTTAACTAGATGGTTTGCCGAAACAGTTCCCATCGAATAGGGAAGCATCAATGGTATAGCTACTAGTGTAAGTATAGATATAAGAGCCACAAACATAGCTAAGTGCCCTAGGTAAAAGATGGGAAAAGTAAGTAAAGAACTAATGACAGGGCTTTTTTTAAAAAAAGCCTTCGTTGACTCTGCACTAGGGCTAAGCTTTTTCGGCACTAATTTCCATACTTGGAACTTGATTAAAAATGCCATGAATACAGCTAATAGAGTAATAACACTGGTTAGCTTTAAAGGAGCTATAAGTATGTAGATACCTTGAACAAGTGCGGTAGAAAAAAGGTCAGAAACAAAACGCTGCGAATAGACGAGAGGTGAAAAAATGCTGTCTAAAGATGCCCCTGTAAATCCCAAAGTATTCATTAAACCGTAAAAGTACAATGCACCAGCCACATAAATATAGAACGATACAGCAAAAATAATGTACTTCATTCTTTCAAGGTTTGTAGAACGTACAGAGTTATCAAGTAATGTATCAGTCTTCATATCTTCGTCCATCATCATGTAACTCATATTACTGTATGTACTCACTATGAGTTCAGTAGTATAAAGTCACTTACACTCAAACACTATAACTATCTGTATAACAAACGACTATTAGAACCTATAAGGACAGGCACATTAGATGCGAAAAGAACACATTGCGTGTCCCCCTTGTTATTATTTAGTCGCTTCACTATCCAGATTTGCTTCTGGTGTGGAGTCTTTGACTAAAGCTGATTGTGATTCCGGTGCGGGTTGTTCTTGCCAGCATCCCACACAAGGCTCAGAAACCCATGCCCAAGTCTTGCTTGTGATACAAAATGGGTTTAGCCATAGCAAGGCAGCTACTATGGCACTAATGACCACAGCACGCAGGCTTAGAGGAACTTTGTCATTAAAACCGAGATCAAGTTCAGTGCTCATCCAGTCGTTATTGTGCTCAGAAAAGACTTTGTAATGGGCATACCATGAGGACAGCAACACAGGAGGCATGGTGTCAACAGCTCGATGATCAGCCTGCACTTGAGCTAGGTCAGCTCTTGCTTTGGCAACAGAGTTGGTATCTTGTATGTCAACTTCGCAGTAAATGTGCTCTAGTTTCTTGCTGATATCAGTCAAGCTAATCCCTGTCGCTTCATACTGCTCTTTCTGAAGCTCTCTTGGCTTAAGGATGATCCCGATAATACCGATAATAAGCAACAGAGCCGCTAAAGCCTTGCTGTTGAACTCTGCAAATGCCAAACCAAGCACACCAAAGGACAGCGAAATTACGCTAATAATCGTAGGAAGCTTCTCGCAGATATCGAATGACGCAAAATGAAGCTTGGCGCTGTAGATTACGTTGTAATACTCTCTAGCCACTTGCTTCTTAATCGTCTGTTCCGTCATAAACTATTGTTCCTATTCGATTGGGACGGTGATTTCATGTCGTGCTATCACCGTATTGTTGCGGATAGCGTAACACTCAACCGTATGATCGCCATAGAAATTAGCGGTCTCGATACGAGTTTTGCTACCGTCATCATCCATGATTTCACCACGGTGATTCCTCAGCTTGTCAGCCTCATCCCCACGGTTACGCACCTTCCACTTCACCTCATAATCTTCTCCGATGTCGGTTTGTTTTACAAAGAAGTGCAGTTTCCGTTGGTGCTGAATTCGCTCCCCAACAAATTTTATTGATGACAACATTTTGGTCATCAAGTCGCTTTTGACCTCACAATCAATGATAATTTGGTTGGTAATATCCAGATCGAACAGTTCCTCGATAAACTGCTCATTAAGCGCCGCCGCTTGTTTGGTTTCACGATTAGGAAACTTAGTGCCAAAAATAGCCTTATATCGCTGGTTGCACTTATCCTCATAACCGCTCTCTCTGGCTTCTATGGCTTCAATGGCATTTTCCAGCGCTATCTGCGCATCAGCTTGGAATGCTTTCTTTATATCGACTTGGGAGTTACTGCCAAATGCGCAGTAGTACGTTTTCTCTGGCTCTTTGGTGAGGTATTGGAAAAAGTCTCGCACCATCTTGTCAAAGCTACCGAAACTAGCTTTGTCGTAATCGGTGTTATCTTTGAAGAAGTTGTAACAGAGAGTATCAATCAGAAAGCCACTCATCTGAATATCGTGTCTGGCCTTCCAAGCACGAATCATTTTCGCAAGCTTACGTAGGTTATCTTTACGCTCGGTGTTCAACTCCCTAAATGCTTGTAATTCAGCACGAGTGTTACACTTGCGCCATAAGCCGCCGTTATATGTGTCAGGATATTTGAAAACTCCCTGCCATTCGAATACGGGCACCACCTCAAAGGTAAAGTCCTGAATCTTAACTGCCACCACGTTGCGGTCTTTTTTTACCTTACTTTTCTTGTATGTTTTCTTGATAGCATCTTTGGCATGATCTAGGGCCTTTGATGGGGCTTTGCGGTAGGTAGGCCAAGTACTAGGTGGAAGTATGTAGAGCATATCAAGGTCAGAAATACCTTGAATTCCAGAGTAACGACCATACGATCCAGCCTGAAGACTGTAATTTGTCTTGTCGTTTTTCAAACCTCGAAACTGTTCATTGAGGTTCTTTGTGATGCTTTCATAGCGACTCGAAATTTTGTTCTTGTTCTTGATCTTCAAGTTGTCCAAAAACACACTGAAATCCCGTCTTACCGTCATATGTCACCCTCATGTAGTTAAGTCCATGTATTAGATAAGGGCATTGTTTGGTAAAACAATCCTATCTACCAATATATTGTGTCTGTAAAGTCTGATAAGTACTACATGTGTGATGCGAATACTAAGAAATACCACTGTTTGTTGGGTTGTTTATCAATGTGATTTTGCGGTGATTAGAATTCTTTGGGTAAATAAGAAACGCTTGTCTTTGTTCCTGCTTGTCCCGCCGATACACATGAGTTACAACTTTTCAATACCAAAGGTAATCCGTGATTGACTAATTTAGCAGATGCTGTAACTCACTTTTGTCCGTGCGACGTGAAGTCGCATGAAGCGCTGTTCACCGCGATAAGAGTGA
>NZ_JAYQDQ010000154.1:0-4521 GCF_038138445.1 Vibrio sp. | reverse complement strand
CATCTACCTTAACTTGATGATTTTTATCTAAATTATCAGGGGATTCCTCAGCACTGTGTTACCGAATGCAATATTTTTGATAAACTTCATACTTGAATCATTATGTTCAAGACCTGATACCAGAACATCTTTTAAGTCACTGATATCATCAGGATGATAAAAATTCGCAGATTGGTCAAAGCCTACTTTGGTTATAAAATCATAATATTGCTCAGTAAACTCTGTAGGTACCTGAGATAATGATAATGATCCCTCAATAATAACGCGCACATCAGTTATTACCGTCGATGATGAGCTATATGGAGTAAATGTCATGCTTTTATCGGCCAACCAATTGTCATAAACCCAATTAGATTCATCGATACAGTGCTTTGAAACTGTTTCTAAATTAACTCTATCACCAATAGTGGTATTGTGAATCTTATTTCCACTATTATCTTCGGCATAGGTATAAATCAAAACACCAGATTGATCTGAAGAAGAAGGATCGATACCACTGTATGAAGTTTGGATACATACCCGCTCGATATCCGACAAAGCCATTGGCAACTTAGCAATGGCTTCGGCTCGCTGCTCAAGATAGCCATCCGCCAAATTGAAATAATCAAACTGAGGCGCTTGGTATAGCACAGGCTCATTCATCACAGCAGGTAATCCACTTTTTATATCCGGAACAATAGATAGTGTATCAGCAACAGACGGCGCAGAAAGAAATAATATTGCAAGTAGGTTTTTTTTATTCATAGATTACTCCTTATTTTCAAGCAGCAATATCAATTATTAGATTATTACTTTCAAGAATTAATTAAAACAAATAAGAGTAAAATAATTTTATGTGATAATTGTCTATAATGAATCATAATTAAAATACAAATAAGGCAATATGGAATTTAATGTAATAAATAAAATACAAAGCCAACCACATTAAAATAAATATATTTCTAAATTTATTATGTTTTTAAATCGGCTCGATATTCTCTTTTAATTCTCTGTTTGAGCCAAGCTTGCGCGGGCACCTCAATGAATGTGTAGGTGATATGAGCAGCGAGTATCGATACACCAACATACGCGGCAATAGGAACTAATAGTGCGACACCTGACCAATCGGGTAAAAGTCGACCAAACGCACTGTTTAACACCATAAATACGACGCCATGACATAAATAAACTGAGTATGAAATCTTGCCTAAGTAAACCGCTACCGAACTAGATAGCCAACGGCTAGCAAAATGATTGTTATCGGTTAAAGAAAATAAAAGCAAACCAAACGCCATAATCATTACCCAATCCCAGCGGCTATGGGTGTTAAATATAGCCATGAACGCAATGATAGACAGTGCCACAACGGCCGTTGGTAGCAAAGTCGTGACTTTGGTAATTTGATACAGCCTAAAAATCAACATACCGACCAGAAATTCACTCAATACTCGTAGCAGAACAAACTGCCAACCTGCAAAATAACTTTCCCTATCGGTTAATCCCCAACCCAAGCTTATCGTTAACGCAAATACAGCTGCCATGATTGCAAAGCATTGCAACATAGATAGAGAGGCTCTAAAAAGTAATGCCGCCAAAAATGGAAAACACAAATAGGCAAAAAACTCACTACTTACTGACCATGAAGGAGCGTTCCAGCCGACTGAATTCTCAACACCAAATCCATTGGTTAAGCTCATACTAAACAAAAACTTGGGTAATGAGAAAGCATCGGCTGGGGAGTGATAATTAAATAGAGTACTGGCGAGCAAAAAAATCGGCACCAATGCAAGCGTGGTAACAAGATGAACCGGGTAAATTCGCGCAATACGCAGCCACATAAAACGACGCCAAGAAGAAAACGATAACCGATCGCTAAAATCATTATGATGGACATAAGCAATCACAAAGCCACTCAGAACGAAGAATAAATCGACACCAAGCCAACCCTTCTCAGCAATATTGGTCACCCAATGGGGCAGCTTTCCCTCAAGTGGATATTGAGTTACTAAGTGATGTAATAAAACCCATAATGCGGCGAAGCCTCTGATACCAGTTAATGCATCTATGTGTTTCTTTACCATACTTGTTTCTCTCTAAGCTCAGCTTGTTAAAGTGTAGTGAGATAGCACAGATTTTGCCGAGTGTTAAGAGACAAGATTTTTAATAAACACGATCAAGCAACCAAAACCGATAGAATCTAAGTGACTTCTGGCTTACACTCTGAATGCAAACCTGACACACCTATCTATTATGCTTAAGATTTCAAATACAGTTACACTTCACGCATGGGAAATTACGCTCACCGCAATACGAGCGCAGGGAGCTGGCGGGCAAAACGTAAATAAGGTTTCTTCTGCAATACATCTGCAGTTCGACATCATTCACTCTTCTCTCCCCGACATTTACAAACAGGGGTTGATGGCGCTCAGTGATTCTCGAATTTCGAAACAAGGCATTCTCACAATAAAAGCGCAGCAATTTCGAACTCAGGAACAAAACAAAGAGGACGCTCTTGAGCGGCTGGCGCAGATAATACGTAGCGCAGTCCAAGTACAGAAAAAACGCCGCCCAACAAAACCAAGTAGGGCGGCAAATGAAAAGCGGTTAAAGTCCAAAAATGCTCGTTCTCAAACCAAGTCTCTTCGGACAAGGGTGAGTCATTAATGACGCTCACCCATAGTGTTTATCTTGATTCAAGCGGGTAAGACCGATAGCTCCACATACCATAGGTACGCAGCGCGTCACGATAAATACCCAGCAGCTCACCCTTACTGATTTGTTTTAACTCTTTAAGTGGTTTGTCTGGGTACGCGAGCGTATCAAAGGTAATGCCACTAGGACCCGTTTGCCAACTGGCAATTTCAAACAGTACCTGCCCACGAAGAACATGGCTGGCAGAACTGATGATTGTCGCGTGTTGTACCTTGTGTCTTGCAAGAGCATAACTACTAAACAACGCATTACCGACCGTACTAGTGGCATAGTTCTCTTCAATAATGCGATCCGCACTCACTCCTTTGGCTATTAGCCAGTCTGCCATCAGTTTGCCTTCCGTTTTGTGGTTTTGCGGCACGCCTCCTGTCAGTACAATCAGTGCTTTCGGGTTCGCTTGCGCAAGCTTTAACGTTGTCTCAAGCCGCTCAATTAAAATGGAGTGCATAGAACCATCAGGGTTAAGCGCATAACCCAGAGTGACAATCGCGCCATTTTCACCAAGAGCACCCTTATCTACTTTCTCTTTTAGCGGAGTAGCAACCACGCGATCAATGGTTTGGAATATGCGGGTTAAATCTTGCGCTTTTCCAGCATTGAGTTTAGCCAGTGCCTGCCTATGCTTTTGAGACTCTGCTTGGTTACCGTTAAATTTTTGCCACACGGCGAGATACGCGTGCAAATCAATATCATCAGGTGCGACAGATAAAGCTTGTTCGAACAATTCGATCGCTCGATCAACGTTCTTGTTATAAATCTGCGCATTCGCAGCCGAAATCAACAGATCCGTTCGATAAGGCTCAAGTTGATATGCTTGCAAAAGACGGTCAGTCACAATTTCCATATTACTTGGCATTTTTGCCGTAAAACCAGCATGAGAGACTCGCGCAGGTGACTTAAATGCACTTACCGCATCATTTAACAGCTTATCGACGACCTCACGTTTTGTGACCAGATCCGTGTATTGGGCAGAAGCCTGTACAGCGTGCTCTAAATCTGCGGTTGCAGGTGCTGACGCACCGAATGCCAATGCACCAGTGAGTAACAGCGAAATCAATGTTTTGTTCATGCAAAGTCCTAAGGATCTTATCTATCTCAATACCGAATGTGGAGTTTATAAAATAAAAATATAAAAACCGTGACAGAGGTTATGTTTTACACTTCCATAGTTACAGAGTGCTAAAACGAGAAGTAAGGTCACAAAGAGTGAGGATCAGGGCTTGATGGACATACTTAGCATCTCCATCAAGCCTTATTCATTGCTAATTATTCAATGGTGATGGTGTTTTTAACCTCACTAGTTAAGTCAGAATTATTAGGGCCTGAAACGATAACGGTATAGGTACCTAGCAACCAATCTCCCCAATCTAGGGTCTCTGTAGTCCAAATACCTTTGTCATCCACTTGGACATCTTGAGAATATTCTGAGATCTCATCTCGTGTCACTTCAAGCTTCAAAAACGCCCCCGAAGCCACTCCAAGGGCACTACCGTGAATGATGACTGCATTTGAATCAATAGGATTATCGACTATCTCTTGATCTAGCGTTAGAAACGGTTTCACACTCACTGTCGCTGTGTTACTCACACTCGCTAAATCGCCCGAGGTACCAGACATATCTTGGTAAGCCGTCACGGTTGCATCCAGCGTACTGCTTCCCGGCGACAACTGAATCTTTGAGCTTGTCTTGCCTACCCAAACATCGCTCGCGTCTTGGCCGTCAAAACTCACCTCAACACCCCCAACCTGGGCTGTCACATCCTTCACTAACTCATTAAAGGTCAACCTAACTTCTACCTCAGTGTCATGAGTCGGTGTGCCCGTCGTCAA
>NZ_JAYQDQ010000153.1:0-4544 GCF_038138445.1 Vibrio sp. | reverse complement strand
ATGGGATCATTCAATTGATCTGCCGATTAATGTTTAACTGATCGGCATTAGGGCTGATGCCCCCCTTTAGAAATAATTAGTTCAACTTATTGAGTGTTGGATACTGCGACTTTTTAATCGCATCAATACTTTTTACGAAAGGCTTCATATCTTGCAGCTCATTGGGCAGCTTAGCGATGGCCTTCTTAGCATCCATTCGCGTCGCATAGTCACCATAAAGGATGGTATACCACTTAGTACCATTGACAACTTTATAGTTTTCCCAGATAGGTTCGCCATCTTTTGGCAGTTTACGAGCAAACTGGTCCACTTTTGTTTGGGTGCCCACTGCGACCACTTGGATTGTAAAGCCGTACCTTGAACTCATGGCTTTTTGTTTTGCTGTTGGCGCCACTATCGCAACTGCGGGTTTGGCCTTGTTGGCCATTGGTTTAACCGTCATAGTCGCTTCTTCCATGACGCCATTACCCATACCGTCTTCTGCCATAAGTGGCTCTTGTATCGCTGCCGTTTTAAATTCTTCACGGTAACTCTCAGAAGAAACGTCAGTGACATAGTCACTCGACACACAGGCTGACAGCACTAAGGGTAAGCTAACTATTGCGATCTTTTTCATGGATTCTTCACATGCCTTTTGTAGAAGTTACTGTAAATCATGCCGTTAGAAAGTCTGATAATCAAGCTCACTTTGGAAATATCTACCCCTACATTGTGACATAATACACAAAGTCAGATGCGCGTCAGGTGATCCGCGTATAACAACACTTATTTCATTCTGGTTTCGTCGGTTAGCTCCGTTAGACTGGTAGTAAAAATTATTTGGAAAGCTGGCCATGAATAATCTAAGTACCCTACTCAAACCCAAATCAATCGCCGTTGTAGGAGCTTCGATTAAACCGACCAGCGCAGGCAATATTGTCATGACTAACCTTCTCCAAGCTGGTTTTGAAGGTGTCGTCATGCCTGTTACCCCCAAACATAGATCGGTGTGTGGTGTATTTGCCTATCCAGATATCGCTTCGTTGCCAATCACGCCTGATGTCGCCATTCTTTGTACCAAAGCTTCGAGAAATGAAGCGTTAATTCAGGATTTGGTTGCTCGACAGGTCAAACATGTCATTGTTCTTTCTGCTAATGTATTGTCCCCAGAAAACAACGAATTACTCGATGAAATTACCAAAAATAGTGGCGCACATCTTCTAGGCCCCAATAGTCTTGGTATTATCATGCCATGGGAAAAGCTCAATGCTTCCTGTTCTCCCATCAATGCTAAACGAGGAAAAATCGCGTTTGTTTCTCAATCTGCGGCGATGTGCACCACGATATTGGATTGGGCCAACGACAAAAACATCGGGTTTTCAGCCATCATTTCTTTGGGTAATGCTCTAGATATCGACTTTGCGGATTTACTCGATTACTTAAGCATGGATTCCAAAACCGAAGCAATACTTCTCTACGTTGACACAATAAAAAACGCGAGGCGCTTTATGTCGGCAGCGCGAGCGGCTTCGCGAAATCGGCGCATCTTAGTGCTCAAGGGAGGTAGAACACAAGCTGGCCGTACCGCTGCTGAGGCTCATACCGGAGGTTTGGATAGCCTAGATATTATCTACGACTCTGCTATTCAGCGCTCAGGAATGCTGAGAGTTAATAACTCTCACGAATTGTTTGCTGCCGTTGAAACCTTGACGCATTCCATTCCGTTACGAGGCGAAAGACTCGCGATTATTTCTAATGGCGGTGGCCCTGCCATCATTGCGGTCGATACACTATTAATGAAGGGGGGTCAGTTGGCTTCCCTGCCACCAAGCCTTATCGATAAGCTCAGTGGAGTATTGCCTGACAATTGGAGTCACAATAATCCCATAGATTTAATCGGCGATGCCGGGCAAGAACGTTATATTAAAGCGATCAATCTTCTCATGGATAGCGATTGCGCAGATGCGATACTCATCATGCACAGTCCGTCGGCAAGTACGGACAATCAACAAACCGCTCAAGCTATTGTTGAAGCGATAAACAAGCACCCTCGCCGGCAACATTTCAATATACTGACTAATTGGTCGGGAGAGAATACAGTCAAACCTGCTCGTCAGATTTTTACCAATGCTGGCATCCCTACCTATCGAACCCCGAAAAGTGCTGTCATTGGTTTCATGCATTTAGTCGAGTACCGGCGAAATCAAAAACAACTAATGGAAACCCCAACCAATGCCGAGCCCATGCATGTCAGCGAACTCAGTGATGCCAAGCAGTGGATTGAGAATAAGTTACAGGATAACGTAAGCCTAGAGTTAGACACTCATCAGATTGGTGCTTTTTTAAAGTTTTTCAACTTTAATGTACTGCCAACTTGGCTCGCTTCAGATGTCAGTGAAGCTGTCCATATTTCAGAGCAGATTGGCTACCCTGTAGCAGTTAAGTTGCGATCGCCAGATATTGCACACAAGTCAGATATCCAAGGTGTCATGCTCAATTTGCGAAACCGCCACGAAGTCGCAAGCGCTGCTGAAGCAATTTTCGATCGCGCAGAAGTCCATTATCCATCGGCAAACATACATGGTTTATTGATTCAAGCTATGGCAAAGCTTGCAGGAGGAGAAGAAATCCGCATTAAGGTAAAAACCGATCATACATTTGGCCCCGTTATTCTGCTTGGTCAAGGAGGCGCCGAATGGGACGAATCCATTGATGCGACCTGTGCCTTGCCACCACTAAATATGGCGCTGGCAAGATACTTAGTTACCCGCGCCATCAAGGAAGGAAAGATCCGCCCTCAACGATTACCAATACCTATGGATATTACCAAGCTTTCTGAATTATTGGTGCGAATATCCCAGATGATCGTTGATTGCCCACAAGTTTATGAATTAGATATTCACCCGCTGCTTGCCGCAGGTGACAAGTTTACAGTGATTGATGCGGACATGACTCTTAAACAAAGTCAGGGAGAAGCCCAAAAACGCTTAGCAATTAGGCCATACCCAGTTGAGTACGAAGAAAGAGTCCAGCTTAAATATGGCTCAAGCATTATTATGCGCCCTATTCTTCCAGAAGATGAACCTAACCATGCACATTTTGTGAGTAAGGTGTCTAAAGAAGACTTATACAATCGATTTTTTAGTGATGTTGGCGAACTCAATCATGAAGCATTAGCCAATCTCACCCAAATTGATTACGATCGAGAAATGGCCTTCATTGCCATTGCTAGTCCCGAATCGAACCCCGAAATTATTGGCGTATCACGTGCGCTGCTTAACCCAGACAATACTGATGCCGAGTTTGCGATCTTAGTTCGCTCTGATCTAAAAGGAATGGGGCTTGGAAAACTGTTGCTACAAAAAATTATCGATTATTGCCGCCACAAAGGCACCAAACAAATTTCTGGTGTAACCATGCCAACCAACAGAGGCATGCTTATGCTGGCGCAAAAACTGGGCTTCGAATTAGATGTACAGTTCGAGGATGGCACTGCTGACATGGTTTTAAAATTAAGCGAGTAGAACGCTCTTTAGTTGTTATGGTTGTTCAAAGGCCAATTTTTCTTAAGGTATTGGATGCACCATGACTTTGCTTCACCCATTTGATTTCGCTTCCAAGCCAAAAGTATGTCTATCTTAAGATCATGGGTGTCTGCGATCTTTTTCAAACTTCCTTGTTGAATAAGAGGCTCAGCGACAGTTCGTGGGAGCGTTCCTATGCCAATCCATAGCCGGAAGACAAGAACCCTTGTGCTTCGCGCAAATCCATTTTGTCGAGTTTAAGTATGTTGGTTTGTATCCAATAATGAGCCTTTTTTGGATCTTGGATAACTCGATAACCCTTGTTCGTCAATTTTTTGCTTAGTGCATCAATAATATCAATATCTTTATCTGTGGTATTACGCACTTGTACAAATATCGTTCGCTTGTCGTCTCCGACTGGATCGAGCCAGACGGTTTCTGACATCTGTGTCTGTACCTCAAGGTTACGTTTTTTCACGGCTGTTGACACCGCAGAACAACCAGAAAGCGCCATCACCGTTGCCAAAGCCAATCCACTGAGCATTGATTTATTTATATTCATTTTACTTTTACCTTGTTATTTTTTGTTGATTGATTATTTTAATTTTACTCTATTTTTTAACTTCATTCTTTTATATAAAAGGTTCATTTTGTGACTAAAATTTGATTTCATAATTTAAATTAATGTCACATGATAGTAATCGGGTGTATATATCGGTTGAGCTTGCATAACGGTGGCCGAGCAGAGACTGTACTTTTTTGAATGAAACTTGATGCAATATCAAGTGAATAGCAAAGCTATGTCGTAAAACTTTGGGCGAGATCGACAATGGATAGTGCATACCCGCCACTTTGCCAGCTTGCTCTATCTCTTTGATCCAATTTCGTGCTGCCTGTCGAGTGATCCCCGAAAAAATCGGCTTTTTCTTATTTGAGCAGTGCGTATACACATAACGAGATAACGCCGTTTCAAAATCACCGTCAAAGGGGTTTGAGGTCCAACGGAACGAAAGTGTACGTTTAGAGGATTAAATCACTGAT
>NZ_JAYQDQ010000152.1:0-4700 GCF_038138445.1 Vibrio sp. | reverse complement strand
CACATGCATATTAAATGGCTGAACTGTAACAAGTTACATTGAAATCATCACTGTGTAAAAACAGGGGATAAAAACCAAAAAGCACCCACTAATTCACTAATGAATTGGTGCAAATATCTAAAGACGCATTTAAAGGAACTACAAGGCTAGTGAAAACGACAGTTTTTACTGGCAGAAGATAATTGTGGTTTTGTGATGGGGTTTGCAGTATGGGTTGGGGCCGTTTAGTATCTCGGCCGTGGTTTTGCCCCAATAAGTTTGCTAGGACTAACACTATCGTTCATTCATTCCCTACACTCTTTGACTTAATTGAATTAATACCACCATTATAAATTATGGTTGCTTATCTATATCACCAAAGCTCTCGCGTCATTGAAAAATGACACGTTACTCATCTAGAATGGTTTATGCAAATTGTATCTCCAGTGACTCATGTTGAAGGAGGAGTGTTGGCGTAATCATTGCTGCATGGATAGAATTGCCAATTATGATAAAATCTCATGTTCAACTTTATTAAAATTCAATATCTTAAATTGGTAATCATATGAGTTATCTATTACTCTACGTTTTGGCAGGTATTAGCCGCCTATACATCCGATGCATACTAGTTTTAAGAATGTCAGTTTGTCATTTCTTAAATGGTCTAAAGGAATAAAAAATTAGATAGACCGAAAGTAAATGTGAAAAACTTAGACGCTTAATTGAGTTATAGGTGTCTTCATGCTGATTTAGGTGTAATTGCTTGTTAATAAAGCCTTTTGCTCTCACTTGTCTAGTTTTTTTACGTTTTCTTTCCCAACTGTATGGGCATGACGCGCAGCGGTAAGAGAGAACGAAAGCTCCCATGACACTGAATGAAGCATCATTTGGGAAGTCGAGTGATTAGGCGGCATAGCCACGCTCTTGAGTCCGAATACCTGCCAGCGACTGAGCAGTGGTATTGGAGTGCAACACTCCAAGCTCGGTAGGACTTACGCGATTTAGGAACGACAACAATGAACCGAACAATGTTAGCGATGACAGTAACATCGCTGCTTCCCCATGCCTCTCTTTTATATGCCCAAGAACGAGCTGTTGATGACACTATGGTTATTTTGGCCAAAAGTGACTTTAACAATTCGATAGAAGATATCCCTTCTAATGTCACTGTGATTGACTCAAATGATATAGCGGCGAGTGGTGCTAAGAGTCTTGATACTTTATTGCGAGCTAGAGCGGGTATTCAGATTTCTGACACAAATAGTGGTCCTTCATTTGCCATGCGAGGTTTTAGTGGTGGACAGGCTTCAAGCAACACCCTTATCCTCGTTGACGGCCGTCGTTTAAACAAACTAGATATCTCAACGCAGCAAATTAGCTCAAATCAAGTCTCTCAGATTGAACGGATAGAAATTTTGTCAGGTAGTGCAGGTGTATTATATGGCGATCAAGCGGTTGGCGGGGTTATTAATATCATCACTAAAGAGAGCAAGGAGGATGAAGGCAATCTTTCGCTAAGCATGGGAAGTTTTGATTCTTTGGCTGGCGCTGTCGATATATCTAAAAAATTAACTGATAGATGGAGCTTATTTCTGAGTGCCAATCAGGACAATACTGACAATTACCGCGAGCACAACCGGCGGGAATCTGGAATGTTACTCACTCGCATTAATTATGTTAAAGATGATACAAAGTTCTACACAGAAGCAAGTTATTACGACAACAACCGAGAGACTCCAGGAAAGTTAACCAAAGAGCAGTATGAGCAAGATCCAACCCAATCCATCTCACTTTATCCGACCGACTATAGTCATGAAATAACCAAAGCGCTACGTATCGGCTATCAATTTAATCCAAGTGACTCTTGGCTATTTGGTACAGACATTATTTATGATAACACTACGGGTTCTGGTATCGCTTGGGGGGGGGAGGAAAGTAGCTCAGGCAAGCAATTGTTAGGGGCGGTTACGGCAGAGAAGCAATTATTAAATGACTCTGGTCAGGGGAACATTCTGATCGGATTTGAAGGAGCTGAACGAGATTTGGCTTATAAAATTTCTAGTACAGAACGTGCGCTTGAACAACAGATGTTAAGCGCTTATGGGCAGCTGAATATACCTATCGTTGCTAAGCTAACCTTAACAACTGGTGCGCGTTATAGTCGTGTAACCGACAACATTTACGATGTGACTGTTTATCCGGATACAGAGAAGTTACCTGAAAGTCAAGATGCCTATGAGCTTGGTTTTAACTACAAGCTTAATGAATCACAGCGAGTGTATCTGAGAGGTGAGAGTAACTTTAGGTTTGCTAAGATTGATGAACAAGCTTATACCTCTCCTGGTGTCATGGGGCTAAAGCCTCAAACTGGCAAGTCTATCGAGGCGGGCTGGGGATTAATCAAAAATGATTTTAGTGTCAAGGTAGATGTATTCAACCTTCGATTGGAAAATGAAATAAGATATGACCCAAATGCCCCAGGACCAACTGGTTCCAAGGGGGCTAATGTTAACGCTGATAAATCCGAGCGTAATGGTGTGAGTGTCAGTGGTGATGTGTATCTTCAGCAAGATATCCAACTAGGCATGGAATACAGTTTAATTGATGCTGAATTCACCGCTGGTGAGTATGAGGGGAATAAACTTCCTTGGGTTGCTCGCAGCAGTGGTCGTATTTTTACGACTTATGAGATTAACTATAACTGGCAATTTTTTGTCGAGGGTGTTTATACCGGTACACGCTACAAAGATGGTGATAAAGCTAATAGTTCTGATAAATTGCCCGCATATTGGTTAGCAAATACAGCACTGAATTTTACGCAAGATGTTTGGTCAGCAAGTCTTCGAATCGATAATCTGCTTGACGAACAGTATCCTTCTAGTGCTTATGTTGGGTCCTATGCTGAGTCATATTACCCTGGTGATGGCCGCAAAGTGATGCTGACTGGTACCTACAAGTTCTAAATACATCAGAGACCGCCTTCGGGCGGTTTTGTTTAGTAGTTACTAGCCAAATCGACAATACTTAATCTCACTCATTTAATGAAAAGATTGCCAAATTGAGCTTAGTGAGTATGATTGGCCAATCGAATAGTGTGGGTTACCAAGTGTCGCAACAAACAAAAATCCTAATCTTTGACTCTGGAGTCGGCGGGCTATCAGTGTTTAAAGAGATAGAGGCAAAACTGCCAGCGCTTAATTACTTTTATATTTTTGATAATGCTGCTTACCCATATGGTGAGCTAGAGCATGACACTCTTACCGCGCGTGTTGAGACGCTGGTTTGTCAATATGTAGAAAAGCTCGAGATTGATCTTGTTGTGATTGCATGTAATACCGCCAGCACGATTGTTTTGCCTTCGCTGCGCGCCAAGTTATCTATACCTGTGGTCGGTGTGGTACCTGCCATTAAGCCCGCATCCAACCTTGCCAATAAAGCTGTTGGTCTTATTGCCACTCCCGCCACTGTCACTCGCGAATACACCCATGACTTAATCAGGGACTTCTCCAAGACCAAGCCTGTGGAGCTGTTAGGCTCGACATTATTGGTTGATATGGCCGAGGAAAAACTGCGCGGGAGAGAGCTGTCGCAGCTAGAGTTACAGCAAGCGCTAGAGCCCATGGCAGGCAAGATAGATGTTGCCGTGCTGGGCTGTACCCATTTCCCTCTTATCAAACAAGAAATCCAACATGTATTGGGTGAGCATGTATTGCTGGTTGATTCAGGAGAAGCAATTGCTCGTCGAGTACAAGAGTTACTCGGAAAAGACGGCTTTAGTGATAATGGTGAAAAAGGGAAGCGTGAGATATTCTCAACGGCTCCTCCATATGCTGAAGGAGCGTTGAATAAAGCGTTACAGGGATGGGGCTTTAGTCCTGTTCAACTTGAGATTTTGGATCGTTAGCAATTCGAACTTTTAAAGTACGCTGCATATAATCCTTTTCATTTAATCCTTCTATTGCTTTGACAACGTCTGTTGCAGCCATTACTACAAAACCAAATCCTCGCCTTTTTCCGGTTCTTTTATCCTTCATAAGGCGCACCGCAAAAACCTCACCATGCTTGGCAAACAAATCTTTTACGTGCGACTCATTTGCTTTATATGGCAGATTTCCTACGTATAGGGTTTTCGTTGTAGTGTCATTGCTGGTTACTGGCTTGGATGAGGTGTTTGAAAATCTAATAACAAAAGTGGAAACAAAAACACCGACAACAAAGCTGAGTGCAGGGTGAACATCAACCTGTGAAAAGATAATTGCGCCCAATATAGCTAAGGCGGCAATCATTAACATTGATTTATTTGAACTCATATTGGGAAACAACTTCGTAAGTTAAGAATAAAATGCCTAAGCATTATTGACATAGACACACAGATCTTACGTATACGGTTGTTGTTTTTCCAACCTATTGGTGTGACATGACTCAAATGTTGCAATTTTATCCTAATTTTAAGCGATTTGGTCTATTTTTGAGCACTCAAACAATAAGGTAAAAAAAATCCTTGTGATCCTTGTCATTGTCCATATAATGCCGCCTCACCGAAACGAAGCAGGGTCACCTCTGATTTATTCGGTGCGACTAGAGAAGAAAGTGTTAAAAAGCTCTTGACTTTAGTAAAAAAATGCGTAGCATACGCATCCCTAACAACGCGGCATAACGCCTTGTTAGAACGCTCTTTAACAAACTAAACCTATCAATCTGTGTGGGCACTCGTTGATGAT
>NZ_JAYQDQ010000151.1:0-4802 GCF_038138445.1 Vibrio sp. | reverse complement strand
GGTTCACTCGTTGAGCGGTGAACAGCGCTTCATACGACCTCACGTCGCACGCCCCAAAATCACTTAGATTAAATACTCTAGGATAATCTTCTTAGTGGCACATACCCTAGAAAAACTAATGTCTAAGCAGGTGTGTATCGACTGGGGCTCAGATAAAGAAAGCGGCACCTTCAATAAAGATCACCGCTTTTCAAAACTAACCCTCAAAAGGTTTATCAGAGGTTTCGCCAGTGCCTTCATACAACACGACGGACATTATGTTTCCATATTTACTATACGGAGCAGGTTTAACCCAGCCATTGGGGTCAGCATTTTCCCTCACGGTACAATCATTCTGTGGACGCTCGCTATTACATATGTAGCGGTAGAGCACCATCACTTTAGGCCCATCAACCAGCACCTGCATCACAGGATTGGCTTTGTGGTTCTTGTAATAGCGATTCATGGTGTCGATTTTCTGTTTGGCTAGCTCGCTGTCAATCTCGCCATCGATGCGATACCACTTTTTATCATATACGTCCTCATAGTTTCCCCATTCTGGTTTCCAACGCCGTTTCCATTCTTCGGCCCAATAGCCACTGCCCCAGCCGCTCTCCCAACTGCCTTCAATCGCTGTAGGCACGCCCATACCAACACTCGCACTTTTACAACAACCTTGCACTCCTCCATACGCAAAGTTTCCCACCCCGCCATAGATATCGGTGATCCACATATCACGAATAAACTGTGGCCCTCCCAAAGAGCCAGATTGACTGATTTTAGACACCGAGACGGGTTTCTCACTTAAGCAGCCAGCTAATAACACCAATAAGCCGATTATCGTCAGTCGTTTAATCATCATTAGTAAACATCACTCGTTTTAGTTGGTTGGATTCCGTTGTCACACCATTGACCATCTTTTCATAAGCACTGTCAAAGCCTGGATTAATGAGAGCATCATGAGGTCTGTGTATCCAGTCTCGGCCGTATTGACGTATTTCTGCCATCCAGTGCTCTGGGGTTATGCTACCAAGAGGTTGGGCTAAAAGCTTGTTTTTTAAAGCCTCCAATGCGACGTCGTTTTGTGTCGGGGCCATGTAATCTTGCGGAAGCTCTAATTTGTTCAGCAACCATTTTATGCCCATTGCCTCACTTTGCTGTTTCATACGTTCTAATGGCAAGGCAGATAACCCATTGCTGATAGGGTGAAACTCATAGTAATACAAGGTTTGGTTGACCTGTTTAACCGTACCAAAGCGACCTTTTAATTGACACTCCCTTTCCCAAGCTTGGCACTCTTGGGCAAACAGTCTTTCTCCGTGATTGGCGGCGGCTTGCGCATGTTGGTGGTTCGCTCGGCGAATAGTCTCTGAAAATAGCTCACTGGCCGATTCTGTTTTTATTAGCTCTCGATTAAAGGTTGCCGAGAGTGGCATCCCGTATCGTTCTGGTAAGCCTTGTTTGTCATATTGATGTTTGGAAGGGTAACCACCGCCAACATCGGTATGGCACCCCGCGAACACCTCTTCATAGAAATGGCCGTAAAGTTGGTCTTGGCTTGAACGTAGTGACGTCAGCGGAAAGTTTTTGCGATATTCATGGTGCGCGCTAATTTGAAATACCCGCTCAGCACAGTTCACATCAAGCCCTAACTGAAAGTTACCATCTTCATTATCCCCAGCCTGATAAAACGAGCCGACACTCTCAAATAGGCCAACAAAACGCACGCTACAGGTACGAAACTCATCTGGGTAATAACCCCGTCTTGCTTGCACGCAGTCATCATCCACATGTGCCAGTAAATTAGGGAAAACCTCACCACAGGATTCACCTTCACGGGGGAGATTATAATCAGGCAACCCGTCTTTAACGGCATTGACAAAGTGACGCGCTAACGCGGCCCCTCGGCTAAAACCAAATACATCAAACTCGATATGGGTAATATCTTCATATTCTTTGTTCAATGCGAGCGCTTCTACAATGTCGGAATATTGCCGAGTCCAGTTTTGCCATTTGTAAAACGCGCCCGTTTCACTTGATAGCAAATCTAATGTAGCTTTGATTAAAGGATGAGGGAGATGAGGTAGCCGATTAGGTTCTACCCCAAACGCTTGCGCAGCGTCCGTTTCATCTTCGCCTTCATCAATCAGCGCAGGGTCTTGCCAAGCATCATCAACCGTACCCACACCAGAGACATAAATCGCATTCGATTGTTCATTTAACGGATACGCTTCAAACAACCGCGCAATATTGGTGCGCGATTTCACCCCTCGGGTTTCCTTGTACAAGTCATTGAGGTTGTTTTGCCCTGTGCCATCAAAAAACACCCCGATACGCAGCGTCTTGTCTTGCACTCTCTGTACGTTGAGCACAGGGGTTTGTTTGGGCATTCTCGCATCATCAAACAGGTGCAATACAGACGGCGATAGCTGAGGTTTGGCGTATTCTCCCCATACATTACCGTATGGATAGGCGCAGCCCAAAGCAAAGTCAGCTTGAGGGCACGGCTGCTCTATTTTCTTGGCGTCAGGGTCAAAAAATGCTTGTTCACTGACGTTAATCGTGTCGCCTGCCTTTAATGACATGGGGTTACTGGCATAAGTCGGGTTTAAATTGAGTAATGCCTTGGGGCTAAGACCGTATTGCGGCGCAATGTCAGACCATTTTTCATGTGTACCGTCGGATTTTACCGCAACCGTATGGGTGTCTCTTTCCTCTTGCGTCTCTTCTTGTGTGATTTTTTCTCTGGCAAGTAAAGGCTCTGAACACGCCGATACCAATGCACCGACGTCAATCTTAGTGGTGTTCTCGTCAAGCCAAGCCACATTTATCTCAGCCAACTCGTCATTAGTCAGCTTCTTGCGACGATAAAAGAGATGTTGAGGTGCAGGGTCCACATCTTCAATTTTGACTGGCACCAATAATGTGGTGTGGGTGTGCTCGCTAATAAGTTCTTTGGTGATGCCACTGGGTGAAGAGCGCGTGATTTGCCAAGCGCTTCGGCCTTTACCAAGAATGACCATCTCATACACCAACTGCCCATCATAGAAGTAGTAATAAAAACCGTGAGCAGCGCGGCCTAGTCTAGACTCACTTTCCACAACAGGCGTAAAGGGAATAAATTCCGCATTGATATGCTGTGAGTCAATCGGCTTTGACGTAATGGAGTATGATTGGCTGATCCCCATGCTTTGGATACGTTCATGGGTCAGCGACTTTTCCTCTTCTTCAAAGCATTTGGCGGTTAAAATAGTATGGCGATGCGGCTGTATCTCTTCAGCTTTTTGCCAGCTCTGACTCCGCCCTTCGTTAGAGGTCTTACCCAAGCTAAACACACCCGTTTGCAACGTACTTAGGCTATCTTTGGGCGTATGAATTTTAATGCGGCATTCAAACCCAGCCACAGGCGCTTTGTTTGTGTCAGCGATACGAGGCTGCGGGGGAAGTTTCACGTCTTCCTGAACAGGGGCATACCCTGCTCGGCGTGTCGGTCTGGGAAAATAGAGCGGCATGGTCAACATCCTGAAAAGACAAAGATTTAGTGTATCAATAGGTCATTACTTGCACACTAAGCAAAGTGACGGATTTTCTAGGTATTTGGTCTGAATGAGTGGGTATTTAGGATAAAAGTGAAGTTTGCCCTAATTCCTTCTCAGCGCAAATATCTACTCAAAATTTGCGGCTGTACGTTTGCCTTACCTGTGGGTATTCGATGAAGTGCCAAATCAAGCTTTTTCAAAATCATGCGTCATTTGGCGGTATAATCTCTCATACGTCTAAATAACTTACTGATTATCAATGGAACAAAGGTAATAAATACCGCATTATAGGACGATGAAGGACGGCTAAAAGCCGTATAGAAAGCGTTGTAAAAATTAGTAAATTTCAGAGGTTGGTTTATGGTAAATGATCTAGTGAAAGTGTGTTACGAAGGAGAGTCAGGATCTAGTGACATTCGCACTTGCTACATAAATGATATTTTACATATCTCTCTTTCAGACATTTTTATTGTATTAACAAAAGAAAACAGAAAGTTAGATGAACATTTCCCGTCTAAGTATATCCCCAATTTAATCAAGTCCCAGTTGCAGGACCTAGACGATGATGAGTTCTTTCTTATCCCAGTCGCAGAACCTCAATTTGATGATGAAAAAGAGGTGTTTGTTACTCAGCCTGGACTTAATAGAGTCATGGCAAGCGATAAGTCAAAAGCAGGTAAGCAGTTTCAGCGCTGGTTATACCACGAAGTAATTCCTTCACTTCAAAAACATGGTGTATATCCCCCTCCGAGAACAGCGCAAGGTTCAGCATTGGCACAGATGGCAGAAATTATCGCGCAAAACTCTAGAGCACTTGCCGATACTATCTACGAGCAAGAAAAGTTGAAGCAGGAAGTTGATACCGTAAAAGGGCAGGTAACAAAGATGCATGATCGAATGAACCAAATCGAATATGGTTCAAAGATCGTTGATAATGAACATGTCTTAACAGTTAGCGAATGGTTTGCGAACAAAGGTTTCTTACTCACTTCAGAAAAAGAAATAGATATTCTGGTTTGGTGTGAAAATTTATCTCTTTGTAAACAACAGCCTAAAATACCTTGTCCTTCTGGTGAACGAAGAAGAGCAAGGTTCTGCTCCGTCATCATCGAGGAAGCAAATGACTTGCTTGAGAAGTCTCGAGGTTAAATTTTTATAACAAAGGTTTAAGGCTCAAGATACTTTTTCTAACGTCCACGAAATGAGTTAGAGCTTCGACTTTAACTCAGTTTTGTCCGTGCGACGTGAAGTCGCATGAAGCGCTGTTCACCGCGATAAGAGTGA
>NZ_JAYQDQ010000150.1:0-5049 GCF_038138445.1 Vibrio sp. | reverse complement strand
GTACGGTTCTTAGGAGGGCGGCATCTGGTAACAGGTGTCGCCTATCCGACAATTTTAAGCTGGACTTGTGATCGCCAGAGAATTTTATCAAAATACATTATTCCCTCAATACGAACCCCCAACCCATCTAGCACGACAATTCCCCTTTCTGGGCTTGGTATCTAACTTTGAACAAAGAATTTGGCAACTATTTGCTATAAAAAAGCAATTAGTTAGTATGGCGAAATCTCAGTATTACATTGTTTTTAAAAAGATTTGAAGGGGTTTTGCTATGATTGCGGGCAAAGTTGATTGTAAGGTATATCCATATCACCCAGATTGTAGGGGGATTAATACCAATTGAACTGAAGGAGTTAAAGGGCTAGGCGCTGGTTATGATCAGGCTTTATCTTTGCTAGCCGACGATAAAGCGCAGGTTATCAGTTTTATTTCAACCCATGTGAATACAGAGCTTATGTCTTCACTGCAAAGTTTGGTGGCGTCTTTTGGGTTAATCGGCTAGTACTTGGCTTGAATGCCTAAAACAACAAAGGCGCTTATTGAGCGCCTTTTTTATCTCACGAAAGTAACCTGTGATTACTTCTTACGGCAGAACTCTGCGATAACGTACATAGACTGGCCGCCGTTAGCTTTGCCGGAGACTAGCTTAGGATCATCGCCAATACTGATGCCGCGGATCACAGTGCCTTGTTTGATGACTTGGTTGGTGCCGCGAACAGGGAGATCTTTAATTACCGTTACGTCGTCACCTTTTTTCAGTTCTACACCATTACAATCAAGCGGCTTATCATCGTCCGACATGCCTTGCATGGCCCAGTTCATGGTTTCTTCTTCCATGTACATCATGTCTAGTGCATCTTGCGCCCAGCTTTCACTGTTTAGACGAGTCAATTGTCGCCAAACGGTAACTTGGACGGCAGGGACTTGACTCCACATGCTGTCATTAAGGCAGCGCCAGTGGTTGATGTCTTCAGGGCTGTCTATCTCGCCAAGGCATTTTTCACACGCCATTAACGCCTGATCAACGGTAACATGGCTGTGGGGCGGAACTGGATAAGCGGTAAGAGGGGTATCACTGCCGCACAGTTCGCATTTTGATTGACAGCGTTCCAACATTGTCGCTTCTGAAGACATAATAGGCTCACATAGTAGAGGTAATTAATGAAGGGCGTTATTATCCATGTTATGACTTGAAAATAAAGGCCTATGCTCATTATGAGCAGTTAGGCCGTTTAATGTTGTAATTGGGTAAAGATGCTATTTTCGCTGACAAATCTTGAATGCGCGTGCTGTGCGATGGGTGAGTTGATAGCAGCTCGGGCGGTTGGCTGCCCCCAGAAGCTTTGGCCATATTTTTCCACAGCTCAACACTTTGTGTCGGATCAAAGCCTGCTTTTGCCATCAGTTCTAGGCCGACTAAATCAGCCTCAGATTCTTGGGTTCTGCCATAAGGAAGCAGCACACCATATTGAATGCCAAGCCCCAAGGCAGCCATAGTGGCACTTTGGTATTGGGCGTATTGCGAGGAACCAAGCGCAGCGCTGGTAATTTGTAACCCTGCATTGGCAAGTTGTGACTGTGATAGGCGCTCATTACTGTGATCAGCTAACACGTGAGCAATTTCATGGCCAATGACGGTGGCCAACTGGTCTTGGTTTTTCGCCACATCAAGCAGGCCGGTGTAAACACCAATCTTGCCGCCGGGCAGGGCGAAAGCGTTGACCTGTTCACTATCAAATACCACCACTTCCCAATCTTTAAACCCAGCCTGAGCGGGTACATGCGAAGTGACCGCCTTGGCTACACACTGGACATAGGCATTGGTTTTACGATTAGTACTGATTTTTTGATCTTGTTTCATTTGCTCAAAGGATTGAGCGCCAAGCGTGCTCATGTCTTGGTCTGAAAAAAGCAGCAATTGCTGACGACCTGTTGGTGATGAGCTGCACGCCATCAAGCCGATTGCACTCAATAAAGTGAGGCGTTTCAATGAATTATACATAAGTTATTCGGTATGATTGTTATTATTCCTTTAATCATATCATTTGACTAAAATGCTGTGTAATGAATCATGAGAGAACTTGTATGACAATCTGGAAACAATCGTTTGATCTCGATGGCTTAAATGCGACCTCAGAAAACACCTTAATGCGTCATCTGGGTATAGTGTATACCCAATTTGGTGATAACTTCATTGAAGCGACCATGCCTGTCTGCCATTTTACCCATCAACCCTTTGGTATGTTACATGGCGGTGCATCTGTGGCGCTTGCTGAAACGCTAGGTTCGATAGCAGCTAACATGTGCGTCAGTGAAGACTCGTATTGCGTTGGGCTAGACATCAACGCCAATCATGTGCGTTCAATGCGAGAGGGCAAAGTTACTGGTCGCGCAGAGCCTGTGCATTTAGGGATCTCGACCCAAGTGTGGCAAATCGATATTCGTGACGACAGAGAACGGTTAGTGTGCACCAGTCGCTTAACCATCGCGGTAAAAAAGAAGCGTAATGCCAAGCATTCGTTTAAGGAAAGTTAGATGGTGATTGATTTCTCGGCGGGTAAAATCATTGTTACCCCTCATGAGCTAGTCATTAAACTGGCGTCTGAGCATATGATTACTCTGCAAGCTCAAACCGATGCGCTGCAACTGATTGGTCGAGGTGCCAATGTGATAGCTGCTCACGGGGCGGAAAATAAATGGTCGATCAAGCTTGATAACGAAGCGCAGCTTAGTCTGATTGCTGAACAAATGGGGCTAAAACTTCAATAACCGTATCCTAAGCTTGCCTAATTGCTCATAAATAAGGAAACTTAACAGAGTTCACTTTGATTGAGATTTCCTCTTTATGAGCAGTCCTAGACTACGGGTTCAATTTGAAACCTTATTTGAACACTACAATGGTCAAAATTGTGGTATTCAATTAGAAGAGATCACTGATATTTTGTTTTGCACTAGGCGTAATGCGCGGATTGTATTAAACAAAATGGAAGAGCAGGGGTGGATTGAATGGCACCCTTCGCCGGGCCGAGGTAAGCTTTCGCAGCTCAATTTTAAACGTAGCCGAACCGATGTAAGTGAAAACCTCGCCAGACGATATCTGGAAGAAGGCAAGATCACTCAAGCGCTCAATGCTTTAGATCAAGACGCAGCTAAATTAGCGCAAATCGTTGAAAATTATCTAGGCGTGCAGCAGCAAGAAGGCGAGCAAGTGCTGCGTCTTCCGTATTACCGAGCGCTCTCTATGCTTAACCCGCGCAAACCAGTACGCCGCTCTGAGCAACATATCGCAAGGCAAATCTTTAGTGGCTTAACCCGTTTGGATGAAGATGAATCGCTTAGCCCAGATTTGGCCCACAACTGGGACATGCTTTCACCCACACATTGGCGCTTTTATTTAAGGCCCAACGTACGTTTTCATAATGGTGAACAGCTGACCACTGAAATAGTCGTCGACTCACTACTCGCACTTAGGGGTAAACCTCTGTATCGGCATATTTGCGATGTGACGAGTCCTAACCGATATGTGGTGGATATTTTGCTCGATAAGCCCAATTATCATCTGCCTTTGATGCTGTCCGAGTCTGATGCCAAAATCTTGCTTCCTGAAAGCAGTCGATCTGCGGATTACGATCAAATGCCGGTCGGGACTGGGCCATATAAAATCGTCAGCAACACCAAAACACACCTTGTTTTGCAAGCTTTTGATGGATATTTTGGGTTTAGACCTTTGATTGACAGAGTGGAAGTGTGTGTCATTAATGATATTTATGGCTCTATCTTGTTTCCAAGTATGGAAAACACCATAAAACAAACCACTGAAAAGCCGACAGATGTCGAGTTAGATCCAGGCTGTACTTATTTCTTACTTAATCGTCGAAGTGGTCTGGCTAAATCCGATCAATGGGCAAACTACTTTAGCCAGCGGCTAGGGTCTTTAAATCTTTACAATCTGTTGCCGCAAGAAAAGGTGGTTGAGTTGGGCGTTCTTCCGGCACATGGCTTAAAGCCGGGGTGGTATCATCATACCGCTCAAGGGCACTATACTTCTCCGCCTTCTTATCGCAAGGTGACGATTGCTTATCACGGCCAGCATCCGACATTTCCGGTTTTAATCCCAAGTGTTGAAGCGCTTCTCAAGCAAGATAATCTTGAGGTTGAACTGGTGAAATACGATGTTTCTTTACCCAACCCCGAGCAAGTGGATATTTGGTTAAAACCGATGGGAATTTCTACTCATCGCGACGATGGTTTAGCAGGTTGGCTGCTTAATTACAGTGATATTGAACAGTTTTGTAACCCTGAAGATTTCAACGATTGGCTCGAATTGGTCCAAACATGGCAAGGGCAAGAAGATAGTGGCTTTCCGGCAAGAGAAATTGGTAAATCTTTAGTTGATCGTATGCAGATCATACCCATGTTTCACTGCTGGCTAGGCATTGGTAGAGAACAATGCGGCGCGCTGCAAAATGCCAAATGCAATGCGCTGGGTTGGTTTGATTTTAGTCAGGTATGGCTCAAACCTGAGCAGGTAGTAGAAAGAGAGCAAGTAAATGGCGAAACCGAATAAGAAGCAACCGAGCAAAACTGTCGATATTTATTGTGCCAAATGTCGCTGTGAGCTGTTCAAGTACCGAAAGGGTGGAAAAGGAGCCTTAGTAAAATGCTTTAAAGAACGAATCGTGGCGGATTTTACTTCTACACCTTGTCATTGCCCTCAATGTGGCATTGAGTTTGCGCGCGATACTTTGATACGAGGTACGCCAGCATTCAAAATGATTGGTGGTAAGGTGGTTTTTAAATAAAAGAGGCGGATATACCCCTAATATCATTTAACGCAGTGTGCTAAAAATCAGCCTAAATCGTCGTTTTTAAGGCCTGAGCCACAAAAAGTATAAAATTGTCATTTCGGGGTATCATTGATTTTTAAAAGTGATAGAATCTCGCTGTCGAAATTTTACTCCACTTTACTGCAATCAAATAGGTACTCCCAATGGAAGGGGTTTGAGGTCCAATGGAACGAAAATGTACGGTAAGATAGTCAAGATTTTG
>NZ_JAYQDQ010000149.1:0-5314 GCF_038138445.1 Vibrio sp. | reverse complement strand
CAATACCGAATTTAAAAGGAAATGATTAGATGGGGTTTACCGCCAGCTTACTTTGTATCACTTCAAGCGAAAAATATTATCATTTTGAAAAAGCTATTTATCCGACTCCATCTCTTTTTCAGCAAGCTTGGCTTTTTCTATCATAGGGGTAATCGTTGAACCTTGAACTAAGATGGAAAACACTACGACTGAGTATGTCATAACGAGGATAATTTCTTTCACGTCGATGAGCTTGTCTTGAATAACCCAAATACCTGAGGGAATAGAAAGGGCCATAGCTAGGGCTAAACCGCCCCGTAAACCGCCCCAAGTCAGGATCTTGACTGACCATGGGTTGTATTTTCTATGCCGTTTAAAGCCGATGTACGCAAGGAAAACACTTAGGTAACGCGCGCCCAGCACTAGAGGTATAGAAAATGCCATTAAGATCCAATCTTCTTCATGGAATTCAAACAGTAACATGGACATACCGATCAAAAGAAACAGCACGCCGTTTAAAAACTCATCGACAAGTTCCCAGAAGTGATCAAGATGGTCTTCACTCTCTTTAGAGAAGCCAATAAATCGAGTCCAGTTGCCGATCATAATTCCAGATACAACCATAGCAAGCGGCCCTGAAACGTGCAGAACTTCCGCAAATGCATAGCCAGCCGTAGGCACACCTATCGTTAGCAGTAACTCCATTGAGTGATCGTCGGTTGAACTGATCAGGTAATGGAATAGCAATCCAAGAGCAAAGCCATATACGATGCCACCAATGGCTTCTTGGATAAAGAGCATAGTGACGCTACCTACTGTTGGAGCTTCACTACCAAAAGCTATGGTGAACAGTGTGACAAATATAACCAAGCCAAAACCATCGTTAAATAATGACTCTCCTTCAATCTGAGTTGAGATGCGCTCAGGTGCGTCTAGCTTTTTGACTATAGCAAGAACGGCAATAGGGTCGGTCGGTGAAATCAGTGCGCCAAAGAGCAAGCAATAGACTAAATCAAATTGAACACCGAGCAGCTGGCAGAAACCATATAGGACAAAACCGATGAAAAACGTTGAGAATAAAGTAGCACCTAATGCCAGTACGGTAATCTCCCACTTTTGATTCTTTAAGTGAGGTAACTTAATGCCTAAACCACCAGCAAACAGTAGAAAACCCAATATTCCTTTGAGGAGAAAGTCTTCAAAATTAATACTTGATACAGTATCTGAAGCTATTTCGGTTAGATGAAACCAGTTGTTTTGTCCGGCGATTAGAATAAGAAGAGATAGAACCATTGAGCCTGCCGTAATTGCAATGGTTGTTTGCATTTTTCCTATCTTGCTGTTTATAAAGGCAATAAACATTGCGGCGGCAGATAAAAAACAGAGAGTGTAGTAAACCGACATCGGGATCTCAAAGTGTGACAAATTATGACTGAGAATTCTCTTCTCGACGTGATTAAATAGCAAACGTTTTTTGTCATTCTTCGGTGAGAAATTTAGTCGTTTAGACGTCTAGACTCCTTTTGAAACTGTGATAGGATGGCTGAATAAGGAAAGTAATGGGGCTGTACCGTGGGAAGTAACATAAGGCAAGAGATAGAAACTCAGCTAAAACATCGCATATTGCTGATTGATGGTGGTATGGGCACCATGATTCAGGGGCATAAACTAGAGGAAGCAGACTACCGTGGAGAGCGCTTTGCTAATTGGCACTGTGATCTTAAAGGTAACAATGATCTTTTAGTATTAACTCAACCTGATTTAATTAAGGCTATCCACAGTGATTACCTACAAGCAGGTGCTGATATCCTTGAAACCAATACGTTTAATGCGACAACCATCGCTATGGCTGACTACGATATGGAAAGCCTTAGCGAAGAGATTAACTACCAAGCTGCAAGACTAGCTCGTGCAGCGGCTGATGAATGGACAGCAAAGAATCCACAAAAGCCTCGTTATGTAGCTGGTGTGCTTGGTCCCACTAACCGTACTTGCTCTATTTCTCCAGATGTTAATGATCCGGGTTACCGTAATGTAAGTTTTGATGAGTTAGTTAGTGCTTACTCAGAATCCACCAAAGCTTTAATAAGAGGTGGCTCTGATCTCATACTTATCGAAACAATCTTTGATACGTTAAATGCCAAAGCCTGTGCATTCGCGGTTGATAGTGTATTTGAAGAGTTGGGACTGGCATTGCCTGTCATGATTTCTGGCACCATCACAGATGCATCAGGTAGGACATTATCAGGACAGACGACAGAAGCTTTTTATAATTCTCTTCGCCATGTAAAGCCTATTTCATTTGGCCTTAATTGTGCTCTTGGCCCAGATGAACTTCGTCCTTATGTCGAGGAATTGTCGCGTATTTCAGAATCATTTGTTTCTGCCCATCCGAATGCTGGGTTACCTAATGCTTTTGGCGAATATGATCTATCTCCTCAAGATATGGCAATGCATGTTAAGGAATGGGCTCAGAGTGGTTTCCTCAATTTAATCGGCGGATGTTGTGGTACAACCCCTGAGCATATAAGCCACATGGCGGAGGCTGTGGAGGCTATCACACCTCGTCAGTTACCAGAGCTAACCGTGGCGTGTCGTCTTTCTGGATTAGAACCGCTAACTATAGAGAAAGACACCCTATTTGTGAATGTGGGTGAACGAACTAATGTGACAGGTTCAGCACGTTTTAAGCGCCTTATAAAAGAAGAGCTATACGATGAGGCGCTCGATGTTGCTCGTCAGCAAGTAGAAAATGGTGCTCAAATTATCGATATAAACATGGATGAGGGCATGCTCGATGCTGAGGCATGTATGGTTCGTTTTCTCAATCTTTGTGCATCAGAGCCTGAAATATCCAAAGTTCCTATTATGGTTGACTCATCTAAATGGGAGGTCATCGAAGCAGGGCTTAAGTGTATCCAAGGCAAGGGGATTGTGAATTCTATTTCCTTAAAGGAAGGGAAAGATAAGTTTATTGAGCAAGCAAAACTTATTCGCCGCTATGGCGCTGCGGTTATTGTCATGGCGTTTGATGAAGTTGGTCAGGCAGAAACTCGTCAGAGAAAGTTGGAAATCTGTACTCAAGCATACCGAATTTTGGTTGATGAAGTGGGTTTCCCTGCAGAAGATATCATCTTCGATCCTAATATATTTGCCGTTGCAACGGGTATCGAAGAACATAACAACTACGCGGTCGATTTCATTGATGCGGTTGCGGATATTAAGCGAGATCTTCCTTATGCGATGATTTCAGGTGGTGTATCCAACGTTTCTTTTTCATTTCGGGGCAACAATTACGTCCGTGAAGCCATTCACGCTGTGTTTCTTTACCATTGCTTTCGTAATGGCATGGATATGGGCATAGTGAATGCTGGCCAGTTAGAAATCTATGATAATGTTCCTGAAAAGCTTAGAGAAGCTGTAGAAGATGTGGTTCTCAATCGCCGTGATGATGCAACCGAGCGATTGCTAGACATAGCTGCCGAGTACGCACAAAAAGGAGTCGGTAAAGAGGAAGATGCTAGCGCGCTTGAGTGGCGAACTTGGCCCGTAGCTAAACGGTTAGAACATGCCTTGGTTAAGGGTATTACAGAGTTTATTGTCGATGATACTGAGGAAGCACGCGTCAATGCAGCTAAGCCTCTTGAGGTGATTGAAGGTCCTTTAATGGACGGTATGAATGTGGTCGGTGATTTATTTGGAGAAGGTAAGATGTTTCTTCCCCAAGTAGTGAAGTCTGCTCGAGTGATGAAGCAAGCCGTCGCACACTTAGAACCCTTCATTAATGCCGAAAAACAAGCAGGATCTTCTAACGGTAAGATACTGTTGGCAACGGTCAAAGGCGATGTTCATGATATAGGTAAAAACATCGTTGGGGTCGTTTTACAATGCAACAATTACGAAATTATTGATCTGGGCGTAATGGTGCCATGTGAGAAAATACTCAAGGTCGCCAAAGAAGAAAATGTCGATATTATAGGCTTGTCCGGTTTAATTACCCCTTCTCTTGATGAAATGGTCCATGTTGCTAAAGAAATGGAGCGTCTTGATTACCACTTGCCGTTATTGATAGGCGGAGCGACAACTTCTAAAGCTCACACCGCAGTTAAAATTGAACAAAATTATCGCCATCCGGTTGTGTACGTGAACAATGCTTCTCGCGCTGTGGGTGTATGTACATCCCTACTTTCTGACGAGTTACGCCCAGCCTTTATTGAAAGGCTGGATGCAGATTATGTGCGAGTTCGCGATCAACATAATCGCAAGAAGCCGCGCACCAAGCCAGTAACACTTGAACAAGCACGTGAGAATAAAGTGGCTATAGATTGGGATAGCTACACTCCACCGGTACCAGCAAAGCCTGGAGTACATGTGTTTGATGATTTTGATGTCGCAACTCTTCGCCGTTACATTGATTGGACTCCATTTTTTATGACTTGGTCTTTGGTTGGAAAATATCCAGCAATTTTTGAACATGAAGAGGTTGGAGAAGAAGCTAAAAGATTATTTGCCGACGCCAATGAATTGCTTGATAGAGTAGAAAGAGAGGGGCTATTAAAGGCTCGCGGCATGTGCGCGCTTTTCCCTGCGGCAAGTGTTGGTGATGATATTGAAGTTTACACCGATGAGTCTCGGACTCAAGTTCATAAAATATTGCATAACCTGCGTCAGCAAACCGAAAAGCCTAAGGGCTACAATTACTGTCTATCAGATTATATTGCGCCTAAAACGTGCGGAAAGTCTGATTGGATTGGCGCCTTTGCGGTAACCGGAGGAATAGGAGAGCGTGAGTTAGCGGATGAATATAAAGCTAACGGAGATGATTATAACGCGATTATGATTCAAGCTGTGGCGGATAGGCTTGCAGAAGCGTTCGCCGAGTATCTTCATGAGCGAGTACGCAAAGAAATTTGGGGCTACGCGAAAGACGAAAACTTATCTAATGAAGAGCTGATACGGGAAAAATATCAGGGGGTTCGACCAGCACCGGGTTATCCAGCGTGTCCCGAACATACAGAGAAAGCAACGTTATGGGAATTGCTCAACGTTGAAAAGACAATAGAGATGTCTTTAACCACAAGTTATGCCATGTGGCCAGGAGCTTCAGTCTCAGGCTGGTATTTTTCACATCCGGACTCGCGCTATTTTGCGATTGCTCAGATTCAGCCAGACCAAGTTGAGAGCTACGCGAAACGCAAAGGGTGGGATAATTTGGAAGCTGAGAAATGGTTAGGCCCTAATATCAACTAGTGTTTTCTAGAAATCAAAAAGCACAGTATGGGCTGTAATGCCGATCAGTTAAACATTAATCGGCAGATCAATTGAATGATCCCAT
>NZ_JAYQDQ010000148.1:0-5504 GCF_038138445.1 Vibrio sp. | reverse complement strand
CAACATTTTGTGTAACTGTATGAAAAAAGACTAAGGAAATCAACGATTGATTTCTAAGTGTGAAAGTAATGTGTAAATAACTAATTAAATAAAATCAATTACTTACACTAAAATAACTACTCCCACTCAATCGTTGCTGGTGGTTTGCCCGAGATATCGTAAACCACGCGAGAGATACCATCAATTTCGTTGATAATACGATTAGAGACTTTACCCAAGAAATCGTATGGCAAGTGTGCCCAATGCGCGGTCATAAAGTCGATGGTTTCTACCGCTCGTAGTGAAACAACCCAGTCGTACTTACGGCCATCGCCCATTACACCGACAGATCGAACAGGTAGGAATACGGTAAAGGCTTGAGAAACTTTATGATATAGGTCCGCCGCGTGAAGCTCTTCAATGAAAATAGCATCAGCTCGACGAAGCAAGTCACAGTATTCTTTTTTAACTTCACCTAGTACTCGAACGCCAAGACCAGGGCCTGGGAAAGGATGACGATAAAGCATGTCGTAAGGCAGACCAAGTTCTAGACCTATCTTACGTACTTCATCTTTAAATAGCTCGCGAAGTGGCTCGACAAGCCCCATTTCCATATCATCGGGTAAACCACCCACGTTGTGGTGGGATTTAATTACATGCGCTTTACCTGTCTTAGACGCCGCAGATTCAATCACATCCGGATAGATGGTACCTTGTGCTAACCATTTCGCATTCTTAAGTTTCTTCGATTCCTCATCAAAGACATCAACAAACACATGACCTATGGTCTTACGCTTATCTTCTGGATCAGATTTACCCTCAAGTGCGGACAAAAATCGCTCTTCTGCATCCACTTTGATGATGTTAAGGCCAAACTTATCACCAAACATGTCCATGACTTGTTGGCCTTCATTCAATCGCAGTAAGCCGTTATCAACAAATACACAGGTTAACTTATCACCGATAGCACGGTGAACCAGCATAGCGACAACAGACGAGTCAACACCACCAGATAGGCCAAGAATAACCTCGTCACTGCCTACTTGCTCTTTAATCCGCGCAACAGCATCTTCAATGATCGACTCTGAAGTCCAAAGGCGCTCACAGCCACAAACGCCAAGAACAAAGTTTTCCAGCATTTGTAGCCCATTTTTGGTGTGGGTTACTTCTGGATGAAATTGTACACCAAAGTATTTTTTCTCTTCATTGGCCATTGCAGCGTAAGGACAGGTTTCAGTCTCACCTACCTTAACGAAACCCTCTGGGATTTCGACCACTTTATCGCCATGGCTCATCCAAACATCTTGAGTTGCTTCAAGATCTTTAAAGATTGAGGACTCTCCAGAGACTTCTACAGCAGCATAACCAAATTCACGTTCATCAGATGTAGAAACCTTACCGCCCAACTGCTCGGCCATGGTTTGCATCCCATAACAAACGCCAAGCACAGGTACACCAGAATCAAACACATATTGAGGTGCTCGTGGTGAGTTGTCTTCAGTCACGCTCTCTGGGCCACCAGAGAGAATAATACCATCTGGGTTAAATTCACGAATATCGGCTTCATCAACATCCCAGCTCCACAGCTCACAATAAACGCCTATTTCACGAACGCGGCGAGCAACAAGTTGGGTGTACTGAGAACCGAAGTCCAAGATCAGAATTCGTTGGTCATGGATATTTTTAGTCATTTTGAACAGTCTTATAAGCTTTATATTAAAACTGAGGCGAGCATACTCGCCTCTTAATTGATTCGTTAAGCTGGGGCTAACATTTTAGGTTGTGTTAATCTTTTTTTGGCAACTTGAATATTTGAAAAGCAATCATGGTTACTCTCACCACTACGACTTTATGATCATTTTTTCAAACGGCCAATCAACAACTATTATCCTAAGCGGTAGTTTGGTGCTTCTTTAGTAATTTGCACATCGTGCACGTGGGACTCTTTCATTCCCGCACCTGAGATACGCACAAATTCAGCTTTAGTGCGCATATCTTCAACCGTCGCGCTGCCCGTTAAGCCCATACTTGAACGTAGTCCGCCCATTTGTTGGTGAACAATTTCTTTCAAACGACCTTTATAAGCAATTCGGCCTTCAATACCTTCAGGCACAAGCTTATCGGCTGCATTGTCTGACTGGAAATAACGATCAGAAGAACCTTGAGACATAGCCCCCAAAGAGCCCATTCCGCGATACGCCTTGTAGGAGCGACCATTGTAGAGAATGACCTCACCAGGTGCTTCTTCTGTACCCGCAAACATAGAGCCGACCATGACACATGACGCTCCAGCCACAATCGCTTTACAGATATCACCAGAAAAACGAATACCGCCATCGGCAATCACTGGAATTCCGTATTCATTTGCTACTGCTGCAGCATCAGCAATCGCTGTAACTTGAGGAACACCTACACCAGTTACAATACGCGTTGTACAAATAGAGCCTGGACCAATACCTACTTTAACAGCACTAACACCTGCTTCAATAAGCGCCAATGCGCCAGCGCCAGTGGCAACATTACCACCGATAATATCGAGATCAGGATAAGCCGTGCGAGTTTCTCGAATACGATTAAGTACACCTTCAGAGTGGCCGTGAGACGAGTCAATCAATAAAACATCGACTCCCGCTTCAACCAGCGCAGCAACGCGCTCTTCATTACCAGGACCTGCTCCCACAGCAGCACCCACACGCAAACGACCTTGGTCATCTTTACATGCGTTTGGTTTACGCTCTGCTTTATGGAAATCTTTTGCAGTGATCATTCCAGTAAGTTGGAACTCACGGTTAACAACCAGTACTTTTTCAACGCGCGCTTCATGCATTTTCTCTTGCACTTCTTCGCGAGTGGCACCTTCTCTAACTGAAGCAAGGCGCTCTTTCGGAGTCATAACCGCTTCCACTTTCTTGGATAAATCGGTCACAAACCTAACATCTCGGCCAGTAATGATACCAACCAATTCATTAGTGTCTGTTACGACAGGGAAGCCTGCAAAGCCGTGTTTTTCAGTCAGTGCGATAACATCAGCAATGGTTGCATCAGGGTTAACGGTTACAGGATGAGACACCACGCCAGCTTCAAAGATCTTCACTTGGTGAACCATCTGAGCTTGCTGCTCTATGGACATATTTTTATGAATAAATCCAATGCCACCCTCTTGAGCAAGCGCAATAGCTAAACGCGCCTCAGTGACCGTATCCATTGAGGCCGAGATCATTGGGATATTAAGAGTAATATTTTTTGTCAGCCGAGTGCGAAGATCAGCTGTGTTTGGGAGAACGGTGGAGTGTGCTGGCACTAGCAATACATCGTCGAATGTCAGCGCTTCTTTGGCAATTCTTAGCATTTGCAATATCTCACAATAAAAGGAGTAAAAGGACAATCCAATCTCATCGTTTCGCATAATGAGTGCAGCCAGTGATAAAACTTTACTACATTTGGATTAGATATTGCGGACGGATTATACGGCTAACGCAATCGGTTTACTACATTTATTTTCATTTTTTTCTTGCATTCCCCCCCTTGATATGTATTATATTGCCGCTAATGTCCATACTCACGTCCACGAGACTAGCAGTGTCATCCCTGACTAACCAAAATATTTTCACCGTCTCACGCTTAAATGCTGAAGTTCGCCTTTTGCTCGAAAATGAAATGGGCATAGTCTGGCTATTGGGCGAAATATCAAACTTCTCTTCCCCAGTTTCTGGCCATTGGTATCTCACTCTTAAAGACTCTCGCGCACAAGTTAAATGTGCAATGTTTCGTGGAAACAACCGGCGCGTCACCTTTAAACCTCAAAATGGTCATCAGGTACTTGTTAAAGCGCGCTTGTCACTTTATGAGCCTCGCGGCGATTATCAATTAATCATTGAAAGTATGCAGCCTGAAGGCGACGGGCGTTTGCAACAAGAGTTTGAAAAACTGAAACTCAAGTTAGCCGCTGACGGGCTTTTTGCTCAAAGCAGTAAACTAGCGCTACCAGAGCACCCTAAACGTGTCGGCATCATTACCTCACAGACAGGGGCAGCACTGTATGACATTCTTGATGTACTGAAACGCCGTGATCCTTCCTTAGAAGTGGTGATTTACCCAACTATGGTTCAAGGTGAAGAAGCATCGATTCAAATAGCTCAAGCTATTGGATGCGCTAACAGCCGCAATGAATGTGACGTATTAATCTTAGGTCGTGGCGGAGGGTCTCTTGAAGACTTGTGGTGCTTTAACAATGAAATCGTCGCCCGTACCATAGCAGCAAGTCAAATTCCAATCATAAGTGCGGTTGGTCATGAAGTAGATGTCACCATCAGTGATTTTGTTGCCGATTTACGCGCACCAACCCCTTCAGCCGCAGCCGAGCTGGTTAGCCGTGATAATAGTCATAAGTTACAAACACTCAACCACTCAATCAATAAATTACAAGCAAGGTTTAGCAATTACTTAACTAGGCATAAGCAAGTGATCATTGGGCTGCAGCACAGATTAGACAGGCAGCATCCAACCTATCAGCTTCAACAGCAAAGCCAACGACTTGATGAACTCTCTATACGCTTGAATAGAGCAATGCAGAGTAATTTAGCGGCGCAGAGCCAACATATTGAACGCCAGCAGTATAAACTGCAATTACATACGCCAATTCACTATATTCAAGATCAAAGATCAGCATTAGAACGACTCGAGCAAAAGCTTGTCACCTCAATGGATAAAAACCTTCTCAAAGCTCGTCATCAACTCTCACTCGCGGGCGAAAAGCTCGATACGGTTAGTCCTTTAGCAACACTAAAACGCGGGTACTCTATCAGCCAAACAGAATCTGGCCGAATTATTACAAGTTCAGAGGATGTAAGATCAGGTGATATCCTAGTGACTCGCCTCAATGATGGTGAAATTCGATCAACAGTCTCTTAAAGGTTATATCTTGACGAGCACGAACCGCACTTTAGATTTGGACTTTAACTCGTTACACTGGTTGCAAAAATAATTACTTGCGCCGCAGGCCAAAAGCTTTTCAAGCTGAGCTTGGCAGTCTGGGCAATAAGCCTGTTTATCAAAGTCCATTTGGCACTGCTCACAGTGATATCTCCCCTTCCATTTGAGCTCTACATCACAATCTGGACATTGAATCATAGCTACACCCTAATCTTGTCTAATCAGCATTGCCCATCTTAACCTCAAAGATTAAAGTACCGAATGATCCATATCACGCAAAGATAGGATCCTTATCCGATCGTAGGCTAAATCCATTTTGATCAGCGATCTGGCCATAAAAGAATATTTATATCACCACACACCGAAAGCATAAGTTACATATCCTGTTTTTGGATTTTATACAGAACAAAAAGCCAAAAATAAATATCAAAGCAACCATTTTTAGAATATTAAAAAACGATCTAATAATTACTAAGTGGAAGTTACGTGTGTGAGCATTTCAATGTTTTGTTCGTCTACTTGGGTTAAAGTCACTTGAATCGTAAGCTGGCGGTAAACCCCATTTAACTGAAAGCTGGCACCAGCTAAAAACC
>NZ_JAYQDQ010000147.1:0-5522 GCF_038138445.1 Vibrio sp. | reverse complement strand
AGCCGATACCCCAGAAAAAACAATGCCGCTCACCTTAAGTGAACGGCATTAGTGCTGTGACGGGCTTCATTTTTGGGTTTTGATGTATCAGTTTAGTGATTTGATGCAAGTTGAATTTCGTTACTGTTTTGAAGATTCATGGCCTGCTCTGCCTTTGGTTGGGGATACAGGCGATGGAAAATGATACCTGACCATGAAAAATTTTTTGAAGCGATGAAAGGACTTGAGCATGAAAAACTTTACGATGCGATTACAGAAGTTGTAAGTATAGAACAATCATATAGATAGATTTTTAAGTTATACACAGGCGTTTCAAAATGAAACAAGAGTAGTCGGCGGGAGCTGGTTAACGGGCGTTTAAGGAAGTCACTCACTAGAGCTACAACATGCGCCCTACTATCTCGGTGACTCCCTTCGGTCGGGGTGATGCCCAATGATGAGCGTGATAAGTATCGGTGGACAATGCAGTTTGATAGGAGGCACCTTTATTAGTGTTCTTTCAATGTATGAATGCTGGACTTAATTGCTGTTATCATATGGTCTGAACGTGAGTCGCTTTGGTTACCATATTCAAACAACAAAGGGCCCTTCCCCTACTTCGTGTTTTTTCGAGATGGCTGTATGAGATTAGTGCTGGCTATGACCATCTAGTATTAGATGGCCATATGGTTTTCTGTGTTAGAAAATCCTCATTAAAAGATTTTTCTCCGCGTGATTACTATTAAGGCTATAGTAGGTTTTGTAAGAGTCTATCCAGTAACTGGAGCCATCAGGCTTAATAACCTCAAAGATTTCCCATCGAGAGGTGCCACTTTCCGCATAATCAATTTTGTGGATTATCTAGCAAAAACACTCCTACTGATGAAGAGTAACTATGATCAAAATGTAACTGAGTATCTGTTGGGCCCAAAATGCCCTCTAAGTAGTAATTTTTTGTGCCATAGAAATTGTTTAAACAAGTCTCATCAAACAAATATTCATCTGGCTTATAACAGGCTGAACGTTGCTGTGTTAACTTAACTCCTGTAGCAAAGCCTGAACTATCATAGTTAGGTGCAAAACTTCCATATTCTCCTTGATTAAACTTTACCGCAGACAGCCGGATTTCATACGAATTGCTTAAATAATTAGCGTTACAAGTGATATGATGTGAGCCGAAGCTACTATTAGCCAGTATTTCCAGCACATTAAACCGAACCGCTTTTTCCAGTTGGCTGCCTGAGAATTGATCGCTTCCCACAGAGCAATACACTTGCATGGTTTTATCGATAACGCCATTGTTTTTAGGATAGATAAAATCTATGGTCGTGTTGGCATGTATGCTGACTGAGAAAGTGAAAAGTGTTAAAGCCGATAACGTTGAAAGTTTCATAATATTCTCTCATTTATTATTAGTAGAATGGCACTTTATGTGCGCCTTGTTTTGTATTGAGACTTTATTTGTTTTTTACTTTAAATAACAGGAGAATAGTTCTGATAAACTTGCATGAATAATAGCTAAACTTCTAATTTAGAACACAGTTCTGTGGAGCCAACAACTCAAAACCTTGCTATGTCGATAACCCTTTCAACCAATACTTGAGCGTTTTCTGCAGCTCTTCTAGTTGCAAAAGAATTGGGCCTATTTCTTCTGCTTCTCTATCTGTTAATGGTCTCGACTGATAGCTCTCCATAAAGTTGTTTAAGCTCGCTGCTGTTATTTTAGGTTCCAGTTCAAAGCCTTCTTCAGGTGCCATTCCCTCTAACTTTTTAGCTAATTCTTTAAGCCCCTTCAGTAGAGACAAGGCAATGGGATCATTTGGGATATTGCTAAGTATGGTGAGTATAATACTGGTTTTTAACTTGACTAGCAGAAGCTGTAAAATTAGCTGTTTTGAATTCATGGCGAGTTTATTCATTAACGCCAGAATCAAGTCTATTTGATCGAAACTGTTCTCAGTTTGTTGGATTACTTCAGTATTAACGGTGCTTTCTTCTGAATCAGGACTGCTAGATGTCGCACTATGATAACTAGCAGATACAGGGAGGATATGGTTACTCATGAGCTATTGGTCGGTGAAAAATATCGATAGGAATCATGATATAAAGGCTATTCTGACACACAAGTGAATAAACATGATTCGTTTTATGTAATCACATAGAGCCTGACAGAACATTCAAAGACCTACTGCAGATTACCACTCTATGTACCGTTTGTTCTTTGTATAAAGAATAATAAAAGAATCTGTTTTTATCTTATGTCACAAGTTTTCACATCTGAACGCTAATTCAAATAAATTAAAGGCTAATCATTCACTAGCCTTTTATTTAAACTTCACATAATTAGTTACTTGGCTGCTTGGCTGCTTGGCTGCTTGGCTTGCTAGGTTGTTTAGTACGCTGTTTATTTTTGCTAGTACTTGGTCGCATCCTTTCATGCTATGCCGCTCTTTCAAATACATAGGGTTGTTATAGGCAATCCAAGTTTTACCTTGTTCATCCTCATAAATGAGCGCTTTTTGTGGAAGATCAATGGCGACCTCTTGATTGCATTGCATAAGCTTAGTGCCGACTTTCGGGTTACCAAAAATAACCACTTGTGTGGGCCGAAGCTCCATACCTACTTTTTTAGCATTAGCTTTATGATCCACTCTTGCAAAAACGTTAAATCCTTTTTCTTGAATGGTAGTGATAAATTTATCCGCTGTTTTGGAGACCGAATGTTGGCTTGACAGTCGAATAACGCTGTCTTCTGCCAAAGCAGAAAATGAAAATAAACTGGCACTTAACAAGATAGTGGCAACTTTGAACATAGATTAGCTCCCTAGATAGTTTCTACTTGAACTCATAGCATTACCTGAATTGTAATTGGACACAATGCTCGACTTTTAACCTAATCTATTCGGTCACAAAAGCCAGATTTCTCTGGCTCTTTTTTGCATAATCGAACTAACTGATCCTATCCCAAGGCCCAGAAGAAAAAGAAGTCGCTTCACTTCTAATGACACTTCCATCTTTACTCGTAGAATGTTGAGCAAACGAGTAAGTGCTGGTTAGCAATGCTGAGATGGTGATTATTTTTAGTAGTTTCATAGATATACATCCTCACTTTATTATTGGTATTAAACAAGGAAGACACTAGTAGCATTAAATAGTAATCGCCCAAACGTATGCAATCGTCGACTTGGAGAAAGATCACTGATTAAACACCTGCTGAAACTAAATTTTAAAAAATATAACGTAATTTATCATCAAGCTGCGTTCACAACTTAATGATGTCAGCTATAGTTGATAATCAAATACCAAAACTCCTACATATTCACTCCCATCGGAATTTTTCTCGATTTTTAAAAATGGACCGACAAAGTCTTTGAACTCTTGGTGGTTGGCATCAAAATAGTTAGGGTCAGAGATTGCGGGTGTGCCTACGTAATAGTTTAGGTCCCCTTTTGACGCAAAGCTTACGGTAAATGCCAAGTCATAACCTTTGCCCTGTCCTTCTTTACTTATGTTCCCTGAACCTACCTCAATGTTTTCTATGTAGGGTTTGCCATTCCGCTTTGAGCTTTTCAAAGCAAGAAAGCGGTCACTGATTTCTTTTTTCTGTGCTGGAGTCACATCATCTTTTAGATCAAAAAGCACTATGTGCCTTGTTGGGCCTTCTATATAGTCTGATTTAGTTTCATTAGCATAACTTTCTACTGGAATGGTTTTAGGGCTGCTTGCATATTCATCTTGATTAGAGAGCGTGTGAGCGAGACTGAAAAAAGAAACGGTACTCAAGATAGTTATAGCCAAAGTGTTTTTCATCAAAGCTTTCCTCAACTTATTACATCATCATTTTAGTGACCTGATGTTTGTGTCAATAATTTCAACCTAGATTGAAAAGGCTCTTCTTTCGTTAAATTGGTCCCAAATTAGCTATAAAATCCTTATTAAAAGCAAGTCTAATTTTGAACAATATTTAATAAACACAAGTTCGGCTCTAAATGCATTGGTAACAATAATCAAAGGTGTTTAAATACCCACACTTATTAAGTTCCAATATATGTGGGGAATCGAAGTTATGCTTTTGCTTATTCTTATTGTCATTTTTGCGGCTGTGATCTTTATCATTTCGTTGTTGACTCGAACTAAGCAAGCCCCTCTAGACAGTTCTCAATCAACTAAGCCCATTATTTACCAGTATGACTCACGCACATCAATCGCAAGCCCTGAGGAACTCGAGTTCTATCGAGCGCTATCCGTTGCTGTAAAAGGTAGAGATGTAATTTTTACTAAAGTCAACGCATCCGATCTGATGGCTCCAAGAAAAGGTCTCTACAATGGTGGTGAGCGGCAGATAGCGTATAATAAATTGTCACGAAAACATGTGGACTTCGTACTGTGTGACCCCATGACATTAAAGGTACGGACACTTATTCAACTTGATAATAATAAGAAAAATGGAGGTGTTAAGGAAAAGAACTATGTTGAGAAAGCCGCCAAAACTGCTGGCTTGACGACAAAACGGTTTTCAGTGGAAAAGTCATATGATTATGGTCAAATAGAAAAAGCTCTTTACGGCGAACACAGTGCACTGAAAAACCTCTATGCAGCACGTTAGAGGCGTAAGTTAACTAATTTCGAGTACAGGTCTGGTAATTTTCTTGGTTACAATACGTCATCGGAATGTATTGAATTTTTTCTACTGATTCTTTATTAGCTAATTTATACAGAGTGAATATAGCTTGCCTACCCATCTCATACGGGTTTTGACCTACGTTTGCATGCGCAAGCCCGTCTTTCAAATACACTAACTGTTCATCGGCAGTATCTGCGGTAATTATAATAATCTCTTTGTCGCTCACTGCCTGCTTGTATGGCTCGACAACACTGCGGTAAGCAGTTAGAAACTGACTCCATCCACCAACCGCAACAACCGCATGGATATCTCTTCGTTTATATGAGTTGAGCACGTTTTTTAGATCCTCTAATGCTTGTTCAAAAGACCCAAAGTTGTATAGTGGATTAGTTGGTTCTGTCCAACCTTTGTCTCCCATCAAGCGCTTGCCCGGTGAATGTTCGTATTCCTTGCCAGATAAAGCGGAGCGTACACCCATAACTCTTAAATTTAAATTCGGAGAATCAGAGCGACCCGTTTGAATAATAATTGTGCCGCCATTTGGCCTTTCAGCCTTCAAAGCTTCCCCCAAAGCTTTGCCAAGTTCAAAGTCATTGGTTCCTATGTAAGCTTCTCTTAAGTTTGGGTTGCGGGTAACAGCCTCTGCTTCAAAGTCTGAGTCATATGTTACGATTGGAATACCTGAAGAGAGCGCCTTTTTCATACTGTTGTCTAGAATGAATGCTGACTGAGCTACAGCAATCGCAATACCATCCACACCTTCTGAAACAAGGTCAGCAATGATCTTATCTTGTTTGCGAACATCAACACCTTTAGGACCACGGAAAATGCACTCGACATTCCCCAATTCTTTCGCTGCTGCTTCGCACTGAGGAATCCCCTGATAATTTAGATAAAAATCATCAAGTTAAGGTAGATG
>NZ_JAYQDQ010000146.1:0-5893 GCF_038138445.1 Vibrio sp. | reverse complement strand
GACAATACCGAATTTAAAAGGAAATGATTAGATGGGGTTTACCGCCAGCTTACTTCACAATGACGATAAACTGGTGAGCATGAAACAGTCTTTATCTATATGGCTAGATGCCGCTCGTCCGAAAACGCTTCCACTTGCGTTAGTGTCTATATTAACGGGAAGTGTACTCGCGTATTCTACTCATCAGGCTTCCATTCTGATCACCATACTTGCGTTTATCACTGCTACCTTATTGCAAATATTATCCAACTTGGCGAATGATTATGGTGATGCCCTTAAAGGAACCGATAATGCCAAGCGCCTGGGGCCCGTTCGCGCTATTCAATCCGGTGCTGTCACTCCAGAAAGTATGAAGAAAGCCATTGTTATTAATTCAGTGATGACGGTAGTGTCTGGTCTGACTCTGGTTTTATACGCCCTAGATAATTTGCACAACATTCTTCTATTCCTTGGTCTAGGTGTGCTGGCAATGATTGCTGCAATCGCGTATACGGTCGGCAACAAACCTTATGGCTACGTGGGTTTGGGTGATATTTCTGTGTTTATCTTTTTTGGCTTGCTTGGTGTAATGGGTACTTTCTTTCTGCACACAGGGACCGTTACACCTGCTTTGATATTGCCTGCGGTAGGGTGTGGCCTCATGGCGGTTGCGGTTTTAAATGTAAATAATATGCGCGATATAGAAAATGATCAGCAGTGTGGGAAAAGAACTATCGCAGTTAGGCTGGGTTGTCGAAAAGCCAAGCATTATCATGCGCTACTTTTATCAGGTGCCTTACTTGCCTTTACTGCTTATCTGGTGCGTCAGCCAGTCTCAGTGTGGCTGACACTACCCTTTTTATTAAGTGCAATGATTGTATATAAGCATGGTAAGTTGGTCTGGTTAGCACAGCAGCCTGTGCATATTGCACCTATGATGCCCACGGTTGTGAAATGTTCACTAATTACTAATTTATTGTTTGCAGGAGTGGTTATAGCTCAAACTCTGGCCAGTTAATTGAGACTTGTCATTGCAATGACTTAATGTCGCTATATACTCGTTTGTGATGGCCAACCGTATGGGAAGGAACACTATGGAATACAACACGTCGGCTTTGTGTGACATTTACTCAGAACAAGTGGATGTACTTGAGCCCATGTTTAGCAACTTTGGTGGCAGTGCTTCATTTGCGGGGCAGATCACCACAGTTAAGTGTTTTGAAGACAACGGTCTGATTCGAGAAGCATTAGAGCAAGATGGTTTAGGTCGTGTTTTGCTCATTGACGGTGGTGGCTCACTGCGCCGCGCACTCATTGACGCAGAGCTTGCCTCGATAGCAGAAGAAAATGAATGGGAAGGTATTCTTGTTTATGGCTGTGTACGTGAAGTTGACGAACTGGAAGATATGAGCCTAGGTATTCAAGCTTTAGCTTCAATCCCTGTTGGAGCAACATCTCAAGGTGTCGGTGAAGTAGATGTTGCGGTCAACTTTGGTGGCGTCACCTTTCTTCCAGAAGATTATCTCTATGCAGATAACACAGGAGTGATTATTTCTCAGGAGAGACTTGATGTTGATCTTGAGGTAGAAGAAGATGATTTACTAGCTAAGTAATCGTTTCTTTAGTTAGTGCTCTTGTATGACCAGTTGCAGATGCTGTCGCCTTAGTTGTAAGGCGTACAGGTACCCTAGTACTCCACTGATTATATTGCCAAGCGCAATCCCAATAAAGATCCCTTCACTCCCTAGCCAATGACTTCCTAACCAAGCACTTGGTAGGACGAACACAAACAATCGCATAAAGCTCCACTGGAACGCTTTTAACGGCTTGTGCAGTGCATTGAGTCCAGAGACCAGTATCATAGCTATTCCCTGAAAGCCATAGCTAAATGGCACGACAAGTAAGTAGTGCCAGAGTAAATCTCTGACAGCTTGTTCTTGGGAAAAAAGCGATGACAGAGGAATGCTAAGCGGGATCATAGCAATGAATACGCCCATTTGAAAAACTAACGCAAACCGCATGCTAATAAATAGCCCAGCAAAGCTACGCTGATGATTCTCAGCACCTAGATTCTGAGCGATAAAAGGGGTAAGAGCAGAAGACAGCGCCATCAAAACGATAATTAAAATAGACTCTAGCCGCTGAGCAGCTCCATAAGCGGCAACGGCAGCCGTGCCCTGGCTTGAAATCAAAACCATCAGCAGTGCTCCAGATAAAGGGATCATAGTATTAGAGAGCGCTGCGGGAGTGCCAATCTTCAGAATAAGTTTCACATCTTCAAAAACATAACCCATATTTGGAAGCGCCAGCATACGTTCTCGCAGAGTAAGGATATACAAGGACCAAATGCAGGCACCTAACCAACTTAGAGCGCTCGCGATGGCGGCGCCTTGGATACCTAATTCTGGGAAAGGGCCCCAGCCAAATATAAGTAGCGGATCCAATACACCGTTGATGATGCCGGCCAGTATCATAATTTTGGCAGGTGTTCTTGTATCTCCTGTTGCTCGGATCACACTGTTACCTGCCATAGGAATAACGAGTAATGGAATACTCAGATACCAGACACGCATATATTTATCGATTAGGGGCAAAAGCTCATCAGGAGCACCCAAGAGTGAGAATAAAGGGTTAAGCGTTGCTAGCCCTAGAGCGGATACTGGAATAATTAGCATGACTGCGAGCAAAAGGCCGTGCGAGGCAAATCTTGCTGCGCGGACGGTTTTTCCTTGGCCGAGTAAGTGTGCGATATTGGTTGACAGGCCTACACCTATTCCCATAGTGATGCAGTTTAGGGCAAATGTGACTGGGAAGGTATAGCTGATGGAAGCGAGCGCCTCAGTACCTAACAAAGAAATGAAGAAAGTGTCCACAAGATTGAACATGAGAATTGACACCATACCGAAGATCATCGGAATGGTCATTTGCCTGAGTACTTGGGGAATAGGGGCTGTTAAAAGACCATATTTATCCTGCATCTCGAACAAGGGCTCTAATGGACGAAAAGGGTAGGATACTTGATTGGCGGGCAAGACACAAAAAAGGTCAGCAATCGCTGACCTTTATACTTTAAGTTATCGCATCATTATGCTTTGGCTGCGGCTGCCGCTTTTGCAATCGCGGCGAAGCTCTTAGCGTCAAGAGAGGCACCACCAACGAGAGCGCCATCAATGTCTGGCTGAGAGAAGTAAGCTTGAGCGTTCTCTGGCTTAACGCTACCACCGTATTGAATGATCACTTGCTCCGCAACGGCGACACTTTTCTCTGCAATTAAAGCTCGGATTGAAGCATGAATGCGTTGGGCATCTTCAGCCGTAGCCGCTTTACCTGTGCCGATAGCCCAGATTGGTTCATATGCGATAATTGCACCGTTAAGCGCTTCAACGCCATAAGTGTCAATAACCGCATTGATTTGGCGAGCGCAAACTGCTTCTGTTTCACCCGCTTCGTTTTGAGCTTCTGACTCGCCAATACAAAATACTGGCTTGAGACCATTTTCTTTCAAGAAGTTAAATTTCTTGGCAATGAACTGATCGGACTCATTGTGATAATCACGTCGCTCAGAGTGGCCGATAATGATATGGCTTGCACCAAAATCTTTAAGCATTTCAGGAGACATATCGCCTGTAAATGCGCCGCTGTTATTCAGGTCCGTATTTTGAGCACCTAGGATAATTTTGTTTCCACCTTCTGCGATGAGCTTTTCTGCTAGGTCGATATAAAGAGCTGGTGGAGCGACGGCTACATCAACGCCTTCAAGACCGTTAAGTTCGGTGTTAAGGCCTGTCAGTAGCTCCTTTACCATAGCTTTGCTACCGTTAAGCTTCCAGTTACCCATGACTACAGGACGACGCATAGGAATATCTCCGTGTTTAATCAATTAATGTAAAAAATCTTCGTAAGAATATAACAGATAAACAGTGGGAGATCATGATTAGCATCATGTCTGTTCGTATTAGCCGAGTGATCTATCAGGCATTTTGTATGCAACCAGATAGGATATTGTAGGATAAGCTGTTAGGTTGGGCAGACCGTTATAACAAGAGACAACTCATGTGCTGATAGTCGTGCTGTCTCATGTGTGTTTTATTTGCTAAGGAGCGTCATGCCCAATTTAGTCATGGAATATTCTCACTCTGTTGAGGATTTGGTTGATGTTAATCGACTTCTTAAAGCATTACATCAAGTGGCACTTGAGTGTGACTTGTTTGAGCCAAACTCTGTAAAGTCACGTTCCCTTTGTTACCAGAATTGGCTTGTTGGACAGACAGGCACTAATGCTGACTTCATTCATATAAATTTTGATTTACTTGATGGTAGAACTCAGGAGCAAAAAAAGCGCTTGTCGTGCCAGCTCATGGAAGTTTTGCAGCAAGAGGCGGGGCAGGTTCACAGCCTAACCATTAATATCCGCGATATGGATAAAGAATGCTTTCTAAAAGTACTCAACTAGGGTTGCATCAAGCTCAACCCTAGCAGGAACCGAATGAGTTATTTACGCAATAAAATTTCTTCAACAGTGTGGTCTAGGCCTTTTTTTAGGATGAGTTGAGCGCGGCCTTTGGTTGGCAAAATATTTTCTTCAAGATTAATGCCGTTAATTGAGCGCCAAATTCTATGAGCTTCTTTTTCTGCTTCTTGTACACTCAGCTTGGTGTAGTGACTGAAGAAAGAACCTCGCTCAGTAAAGGCGCCTAGACGGAAGTTGAGAAAACGCTCTACGTACCACTGCTCAATAACATCACTCGTGGCATCGACATAGAGAGAGAAGTCAAGAAAGTCGGATACAAATACTCTGTGTGGGGCATGTGGGTAGTCCATTCCACTCTGCAGTACATTGAGCCCTTCAATAATAAGCACATCTGGGCGATCAACGACTTTTACATCCTCTGTGATGTCATAGGTAATGTGCGAGTAGATAGGGACTTCTAGGTTGGGTTTGCCAGCTTTGACATCAGAAACGAATTCAATCAAACGTTTGATGTCATAGGATTCTGGAAACCCTTTGCGGTGTAAAATCCCGTTTTCTTCGAGTACTTTTGTTGGGTAAAGGAATCCATCGGTTGTTACAAGCTCGACTTTGGGATGGTTATCCCAACGCGAGAGTAACTCTTTAAGTAGCCTAGCTGTGGTACTTTTCCCTACCGCGACACTTCCCGCGACACCAATAATAAAAGGGGGGGCTTTTTCTGAGTTATCAAGGAAGTTGTTCAGGACTGAGTTGCGACTTTGTCTTGCTGCGACGTAAAGATTAAGTAGACGAGAAAGTGGCAGGTATATCTCTACCGCCTCTTTCATGGATAACTTTTCGTTTACGCCTTGCAGCTCTATGAGATCACTCTCGGAAAGCGTCATAGGAACAGAGTTACGCAGTTCTGCCCAATGTTGGCGAGTAAAAGAGAGATATGGCGACATAGTCTTCCTAACAGAGATTCGCGATAATGAGCTGGGAAAATACAACAAGCGAGCTTAATTGCCAAATCCCAGGGGCAAAAATAATCCAATGACCTCGTTTGACTGTTTGATTTTTCAGCAAACAATCGCAAACTCGGTAAAAAACCGTTTTTTTTTTGATTTAGCTATTGCAAGGCAGCGTTTCCTTCACTAGAATGCGCACCACTTATGCCGACTTAGCTCAGTAGGTAGAGCAACTGACTTGTAATCAGTAGGTCACCAGTTCGATTCCGGTAGTCGGCACCATTATAACTTTAATAGTTATTGTGGTTTGAAAATTTGGGGGGGTTCCCGAGTGGCCAAAGGGAGCAGACTGTAAATCTGCCGGCACTGCCTTCGATGGTTCGAATCCGTCCCCCCCCACCATATTCTTTAGGAAATAGCTCACAGAGTTACGTGTTGCGGGCATCGTATAATGGCTATTACCTCAGCCTTCCAAGCTGATGATGCGGGTTCGATA
>NZ_JAYQDQ010000145.1:0-6139 GCF_038138445.1 Vibrio sp. | reverse complement strand
CATCTACCTTAACTTGATGATTTTTATCTAAATTATCAGGGGATTCCTCAGGGCTTTGCAATGAAAGCACTAATAATCAGCTTATTCGTTTTGACATATAGTCAATTATCGCATGGAAAAAATCTAGTAATCGGTGTGGAAAATATTGATTATTATCCTATTTATTTCATTAAATCTGGTGAATATGCTGGCTATGCAAGAGAACTGCTTGACCATTTTGCAAAAGAATACAATCACACCATAACATACCGGCCACTACCCATTATTCGCCTTTTTCAAGAACTGGTTGACCAAAAAATAGATTTAAAATTTCCTGACAACCCAAACTGGGGAGGTAAGTTTAAGAAAGAAAGCACGGTATCATACAGTCAGTCCACACTTAGTTATATCGACGGTATCATGGTTACCGCCGATAAACTTGGTCAAACTAAACTCAAAACTTTAGGCATAATGAGAGGTTTTACACCTTATGCGGTCATTGATGAGGTAAATCAAGGAGCAATTAAGGTCAAGGAGTTCAATAGCATTAAAACTCTTATCAGTATTTTCCTTAATAGAAACGATGTTGAGGGTATATATTTTAATGTTGCCATAGCAAGCTATACCATGAGATCACTTGGGATCGATGATGAAATGATCGCCTTTGATTCCTCTCTCCCACATATCAATGGTGATTACTTTCTATCGACAGTAAAACATACAGATATCATCAAAGAGTTTGATGAGTTCTTGGAAAAAAATTCTTCATTTGTTGAAAAATTGAAAGAAAAGTACAGCCTAAATTAAAAGAGCTTTAGATAGTTAATCTCTATAACAATTCCCCTTAGGCTAAATAGGAAGTGATTGCTCAATTACACTCTATGTGCATACTTTTGCTAGCAAGATTCACAACTCTATGTCCTAAACAAATGAAAATAGAAAGAAAAGTAGTCTTGGGCCTTTAGGTGAATACAATGGCAAAAATTTGTCACCCAAAGACTTAAACTTGATAAAGGGATTAATCATTTTGACTATTTCAAACGGTCCAATCGAGGTCTTCTCAGAAAAATCGTGTTCAGACTTACTCAAAGAAAGTTATTTAAAAGTATTCCAAGAGGCTCCTTGGGACAAATACTTACACAGACAATGCCAATTAGAGTGGATAACCAATCAAGAAGATTTGTTTGGCTCATCAATGCTCACTGTTCGTGATAAACACGAGTTTTACCTTGGCATTTTATCCGTCGACGAGCTTGTTAAAAAGTTAAGCTCTAGCATTGACTTAGAGGAGGTTAAACACTCAATAGAAATGATAAAACCCTCCAGAAAAAGATTTATCAGCAGTGCAATCGCAACCATAGTTGACGGCAATATAACTGGCCTACAGAGGGTCAAAACCAAACCATTTGGGCAAGCATTGGCAGAGATTGAACATAGCGAAAAGATCGATTTCAGAAGCTTACCACGAATATTTACAGAACTACCGCAGCAGTATTTTAACGATGACCTTATACGCTTTATCGAGTCCAACATCAGAAGAGCGGTACAAAGTAATCCCAAAATAAAGATGTTAAACATCACTGTTCATCACACCTGTATTGTCTGTGACAAGGACAACTATGGAACAAATTCTCCAGAAGGTATACACCAAGATGGCAGTGATTACCTAGTGTCAGCTTATGTCCTAGAGCGCTGTAACATAGAAGGTGGAGCTAGTGTTATTTTTGGCGAAGATAAATCATCTGAAATACTACGCACAACTCTAGATGCCGGATATGGGATATTCCAGCCCGACCTTCATACCAGCTTATGGCATTATGTCGAACCAATTGAAGTGGCTAAAGACGCATCATTGGGTTGGCGCTCGTCTGTGGGTCTAGATCTCGATATTATGGAATTGTATCCCTGACAATATGAGCTTTGGTCGTGTTAATACTAATGGTCGTTGTGCTATGTTAGCTCTGTTGATAAGCCTTAGCTAAAGACCCTTCGAACATGCAGTTAAATAACTTAATCGCCAAACAAATTGTTGATCGCACGACCAAAATCATTCAATACCCTGTAAACGTCATGGATGAGCATGGGCAAATCATTGGCTCTAGTGATCCAAGCCGATTAAACAAACTCCATGACGGTGCCCTATTGGCCATCCATGATAATCGCATTGTCGAAATCAGTGATGAGACTGCAAAGACTTTAATGGGAGTAAAACAAGGCATTAATTTACCCATTTTGCATCACAACAAGGTCATTGGGGTGGTCGGCATTTCGGGCAATCCTGACGAGGTACGACGTTTTGGAGAAATGGTCAAAATGACTGCTGAGTTGATTGTCGAGCAAGCAGACTTAATGGCTCAGATTCAATGGAATAAGCGTCATCGTGAAGAACTCCTGTTACAGCTGATTCAAGGCTCCACATTAAATGAAACGCAATTGCTATCCATTGCTGAAAGATTAGACCTAGATCTGTCTCAGCCAAGAGTGGCTGCAGCCATTAAAGTGATACCAAAACAAGGGCATCCTCTAACACTAGAGCAGCTACAAAAGCTGGTCCATCTACTGGAATACCCTGAACGAGATAACATAGTCGGTATTGTGTCAGTATCGCAAAACGAAGTGGTGGTACTCAAACCCATCACTGTCGTTAACCAATCATGGAGCAAAACAGAAGAGAACAAGCGAATCAAACGCCTACTCAAACGAATCAGCCAAGAGGCAGATTTTTCAATTCAAATTGCCATAGGAGACTATTTTCCCGGCTTAGTTGGCTTGTCTCGCTCTTACGAAACAGCGAAGGCTACCCTATCTTGTAGTAGTAGCAAACAAGCCATCCTTTTTTATCAAGATCACAAACTATCGGTTCTCATTGATGGTTTGATGCAGGATGAATGGCGTAAAGCACAAGTCAGCCAACCTATATATCTATTAAAACAAAAAGACGCCAAAGGCACTTTGATTAATACTCTGGCTGTATTTTTTGCACAAAATTGCGATCTTGCTCAAACTTGTGCAAAGCTCCATATCCATCGTAATACATTAAGATACCGCCTAGAAAAAATAGAACATATAACCAGCCTTAAAATCAATAATATAGATGAAAAAACTCAACTTTATTTGGCTTTAAAGTGTATGTAAATCCTCCATATTAATTGTGCAATTGTACAAAAAAATATCATTAACATCAGGAAATATTGTCATTTTGCCTAAAGATTTCTATTTACTCATCACTTAGTCTGCGTTCAGTTTCATCAGTAAGCGAGAATAAAAATAAAATGATAGAAGTCACCACTCTTGGCGCGTTAACCGCTTTAGTTGTCGCCATTACCCTTATACTTAAAAAAGTCCCGCCTGCATATGGAATGATCATCGGTGCTCTGATCGGTGGTGTTGTTGGTGGGGTCTCTCTCACAGAAACTGTCGGTTTGATGATTGGCGGCGCACAAGGCATTGTTACGGCAGTACTGCGCATACTCGCAGCTGGTGTACTCGCAGGCGTACTGATTGAATCAGGTGCAGCAACCTCAATAGCAGAAACCATAGTCAAAAAAGTCGGTGAAACGCGCGCTTTACTGGCTTTGGCCATTGCAACCATGATCCTCACTGCTGTGGGAGTGTTTGTTGATGTAGCGGTTATTACCGTCTCTCCGATTGCCCTTGCCATCGCTCGCCGCGCCGATCTATCAAAAACTGCTATCTTATTGGCCATGATTGGTGGTGGTAAAGCAGGTAACGTCATGTCTCCTAATCCCAATGCCATTGCAGCAGCAGATGCCTTTGACGTACCCCTTACATCAGTAATGGCAGCAGGTATTATTCCTGGTCTGTTTGGCTTGGTATTAGCCTACCTGATTGCAAAAAAACTAGTCAACAAAGGCTCAAAAGTCGAAGCAACTGAAGTCGTCGATATCGACCATTCTCGCATCCCCAGTTTCAAGCTTGCCATTGTCGCCCCTTTGGTCGCTATCGTCCTTTTATCACTTCGCCCCATTGCGAGTATTAATATTGATCCTCTCATTGCCCTGCCCCTGGGCGGATTGATTGGCGCGCTTGTTATGGGACGCTTTGCCGACACCAACCATTTCGCCGTTTCAGGGCTTAGCCGAATGGCACCTGTCGCGGTAATGCTGCTTGGCACAGGCACCTTGGCTGGCGTTATCGCTCACTCAGGACTAAAAGATGGTTTGATTGATGTGCTCACCGCCTCAGGTCTACCTTCCTTTCTACTTGCTCCGATTTCAGGCGCTATGATGTCATTAGCAACCGCATCTACAACGGCCGGCACAGCTGTAGCGTCCTCTGTATTTAGTGAAACCATTTTACATCTAGGTGTACCCGCTTTGGCTGGGGCGGCTATGATTCATTCAGGTGCAACTGTACTTGATCATATGCCTCACGGCAGTTTTTTCCATGCCACTGGCGGCGCACTTCATATGGATATTAAAGAACGCTTAAAGCTCATTCCCTACGAGTCTGTCGTCGGCCTTATGATTGCCTTTGTTTCAACAATGATGTTTGGTGTGTTTGGTTGGTTTGTTTAAAACCCCAGTACTGCTTAGATGCAAATTAACCTTAGTTTGAGGATAGAAAATGAAAATTGTCATCGCACCTGATTCTTACAAAGAAAGTTTAACCGCAATGGAAGTTGCCACTGCGATTGAACAGGGCTTTAAAAAGGTTATTCCAGATGCACAATACATTAAGTTGCCAATGGCTGATGGCGGTGAAGGTACAGTGCAATCACTAGTGGATGCAACGAATGGAAGTATTTTAACCGCTAAGGTTACAGGTCCATTGGGTGAAACTGTTGAAGGTTTCTATGGATTATTAGGTGACGGCTCTACCGCTGTGATTGAAATGGCTGCAGCATCTGGCCTTCACCTCGTGAAGCCTGCCGAACGTAATCCTATGCTTACCACCACATTTGGCACTGGCGAGCTGATTAAGCAAGCATTAGATTCAGGTATCACACATATCATTCTCGGTATTGGTGGCAGTGCAACCAATGATGGTGGCATGGGCATGGCACAAGCACTCGGCGCTCGTTTCTATGATAAATCAGGCTCAGACTTGGGATATGGAGGTGATGCTCTATCTGAACTAGCAAGAATCGATCTATCCGGCTTAGACAAGCGTTTAGCAGATGTAACACTGGAAGTTGCCTGTGATGTTGACAATCCGTTATGCGGCCCTAAAGGCGCATCCCATGTTTTTGGCCCACAAAAAGGCGCCACACCAGAAATGGTGGAGCAACTTGATACAAACCTTGCCCACTTCGCTGATGTGATTAGTCAAACGACTGGCAGAGAAGTGATCAACCAAGCGGGAGCTGGTGCAGCAGGTGGGCTAGGTGCGGCGCTGCTTGGTCTATTGAATGCAAAGTTGCGCGCTGGAATCAATATTGTGACGGACTTTGTAAAGCTTGAACAAGAAGTCAAAGACGCCACTCTGGTGATTACAGGTGAAGGGCGTATCGACAGCCAAACCATTTATGGTAAAACACCAATTGGCGTAGCTAGGATTGCTAAAAAGTATCAGCTACCCGTTATTGGTATTGCGGGAAGCGTGTCTAAGGACTGTCATGTGGTGCACAAGCACGGTATCGATGCGGTTTATAGTGTTGTCCTTGGTGCGACTGACCTTTCCAGCGCGTTAAAAGAAGCAAAATTAAACATTGAAATAACAGCACGAAATATAGCCACAGCGCTCGCGCTCCGTCTGAAATAACCCTCAGAGTTTACAGTGTAAAGGCCGCTATTTTGCGGCCGATGATACTTGTTGAACTTTACCTAAACCTAGCCTATTTGGCTATTCAATATTAATGACCAAATAGGCCGAGCCTTTAATATCAATACTTTTTATTGTTTTATACCCAAAGCTTTCCCCATAGTCAGTCAACATAAACACGGTTGCTTTTACATTATCTGTCGCTAAAAGCGTTTTAAATGCTTCTGGATTACTTTCAAGCGTTACTCTTATTCCATTCGCACGCGCGACCCTACCTCCGATAGCGTCAATCACCTGCTGTGTACCACTATTTTCGATGCTCGCTTGAATCGACATTGTTAAGTTCTTGGGATCAACTTTGGCTGCTAAGTACGCGTTATACAGTAAGCTGGCGGTGAGCCCCATTTAACTGAAAGCTGGCACCGACTAAAAATAG
>NZ_JAYQDQ010000144.1:4535-6231 GCF_038138445.1 Vibrio sp. | reverse complement strand
ATATCAGGCAACCCTTGTCCTATTTTAGTAAAGGGCAAAATGGTGTTTGGCAAGAACGCAGTGCTGGCGATGAGAAACCAGCCTGACGTCTATATTCCTGACTATAGTAAAAAGAAGAACTTTTACGATACAATTTTAGGAATAGGAGAAACAAATGAAGCTGAAGAAACTAATGGCGGCGATAGCATTAGTATCAGTGAGCGCTTCCGCACTAGCAGGACCGATTCAGTGGACTAGTGTCGACAATCTTGTAGCAGCAAGTGCAAGTCTACAAGACACATTCGATAGAGGTTTAAAAAGAGTTGGTGGTTATGCAGGATCAGCAGGCGCTGGCCACGTATCACCATATAGCTATCTTACTGTGCAAGCAACAATGGTAACTACGGCACAGAAAGATGCGTACAATGCAGCAATTGGTGAAGTACAGGCCGACGTCTTTTCGAAAACTGCTGAAGAGTATTTTGGTGAAGAGTACGTCAATGCGCAGAATGCAATGGATGTAGCGGTTGATCAGTATGTAGCAGCAGCAACACCTCTTGCAGTTGCAAATCACATTAGCAACATGGCACAGCAAGTTCAATTGAGCGGTGATGCTGTACAAGGTCAACAGTTGCAAGCATACGTGACTAATAATAATGTGCTCATGACACAGACAAATGTAGTTGACTATAACAACTCATTGAGTATATTGCAAGGTGCGGCAGACCAATTTGCTGGTGTTGCAGCCGTATATAATGATCCACAGTTGGTTCAAAACTTTCAGTCTATGGCAGATGCAGACGGCGTTGACTTCTTGAATGCTGATGCTTTATTCTTAGATCGTATTGAAGATCCTGTAGCATTTACAGGTTATCAGGCTGCTTTGGTCGTTGACTTCACATCAATGAACAGCACTATGTATGTTCAAGATATCTCAACGAAACTTGTGACTACTGAGTTCTTGAATCAGGCTGGTAACCAAAGTGGATTCTATGTAACTGGTCCAACACAAGATTCAATTACAAGTTGTCAGATTGTACAGAACAGCACAATCTTCCAGACATATCAATCGCAAGATCCGAATATGCCTTGTTATATTGAGCCAGGGGCATAATAAATAGAATTATGGAAATTACACGTAATGATTTAACAATGGTACAGGTCACCCTGATGGACGGGGTGACCAATGTCAAAAAAATGCAAGGTGCTTATATTTACCTTGCTGAAGGTCAGAGATTAAGTGACTTAATGAATGACGGTAGATCATTTCTGCCCATATATAAACTAGATACTATGTACACCGGTACAGCGTATGATATTGTAATGATTAATAAAGCGGCAATCGCAATGATTGAGGAACAAGAAGAAACAAGTTATGGCCATAGAAGATATTGAGTTAGATGTTGGTGGTACAAAATTCAAAGGCGTTTGGATTGCAATTCTAGCGTCCTTTGCAACTACTATTGGTGGTGGTATATGGGCCGCATCCGAATTCTTCTCTCGTCTCGAGGCTTTAGAAGAAAATGTCGAATCAGCGGTTACTCAATCAGTAGCTTTAGAGGCTCGCTTTGACCAATATTCTGAAGGCATCGATGAAGACATTGATGGCTTTGAGAATCAAGTTGCAGTTGTCGAAAAACAAGTGGAGAACGCTGGTATTGACGAATTGCAAGGCAAGTTAGCAGCATTGTCTACTAACCTTCAGCAAATCTTGGAA
>NZ_JAYQDQ010000144.1:1050-4386 GCF_038138445.1 Vibrio sp. | reverse complement strand
CAAGAATTACTACAACTCCAAGATCGCATTGCAGCAGCTGAAGCAAACATGACTGAAATGCAGGTTACTGTTCAAAAAGCAGAAACTACAACAAAGCAAATAGAATCATTTGACGCTAAAGTTAAAAAGCTAGAGCGTGAGGTAGAGGATTTATGGGAAGGTTTAGATTACCTCTCAAATCCTTATGGCTCTTAATACTACTTAATGGATGTGTGGCTTTAAAGCCAAACTTGGAAAGCCAAGAGGATTTAGTAACAGGACAATTATATTGGTCATTTGAGCTTGGAGTGTCATATCCTAAAAAGAAATTTATGACTCCTGAAGAGTGGACGGAATATCACCAAGCACCAAATAGTCAAAGGGATGCATTATATGAAAGCTACAAAGAGCGTGAGCGTATTGAAAAAGATTGGGAAAACTTTATCAACAATTGTATTATGGCCTTTACGCTGGATTGTTAAATTTTTTATTAACGAATATCATGTTACTATTTGGTATGATCCTGCCAAAAAATCTACATACGAATTTAAATATCTAGACAAATGCGAAGCAAAGCATCTTAAAGGAAGGCTTGTAACCGGAGAGCCTTTTGAACTTAAGGTTCAAGAACCATTTAATTATCAAATTAGAAAGGTGAAATAATTATGAATTGGATTAGTAAATTATTAAGTAGACCTGTCGAAGAAAATCCATTAGACAAAGCCATTATAGAGAATGGTGATCATCCCGAAGTAAACAAAGTGTACCAAGCCAGATGGGTATGGTACCATACGATACTTGCTATCGAAATCGCGTTTACGAACATCCTTCTTATTGCAATTCTTTTTGTCCTCGCAATAAAATAAACGTTTACACTAACGCCAAAATAGATTATAATATTAGTTCAACAATGAATGAGGAATTTTTATGAACGTTGGAGACACAGTACCACAGGTAACTTTCAAAACTCGAGTGAGGGATGAGAGTATTGGTGGTAGTAATCCTTATGATTGGAAAGACGTCCAATCAACAGACCTTTTTGCCGGTCGACGAGTAGTAGTGTTTAGTTTGCCTGGTGCATTTACTCCTACATGCTCGACATTTCAGCTACCAGACTTCGAAACGCTGTATGAAGATTTTGCGGCTGAAGGTATCAATGACATTTTTTGTATGTCAGTTAATGACGCATTTGTAATGAATGCGTGGGCAAAAACTCAGCAAATCAGCAAAGTAAGAGTAATCCCAGATGGTTCAGGCTTATTTACTACTGCCATGGACATGATGGTCGCAAAAGACAATCTTGGATTTGGCCAGCGATCATGGCGTTATGCTATGGTTGTAAATGACGGAGTTATCGAAAAGATGTTTGTCGAGCCTGGCAAAGAAGATAACGCATTTGGAGATCCTTATGGCGAGACATCTCCACAAAACATTTTGACATACCTTGTAGGGAGTAAAGTATGAACACGCTAGAAACAGCGATGATGGAATACCTTAAAGGGCAACGCGCAAAACACGCAGCTAACTGGTCAATCTTTGTTGAACGGCAGATTGGCGTAGCTGAGCATATCGACTTTATGGAGACTCTTGAAAAAGAGCTTGAGCAAATCGCAAAATACGATGAGCTTATTGCTACACTTAAATCTTTAACTAAGTAATGCCAAAGGATCGTCCGGACAATGTGCCAGACAGTTATAGTGAAAACGCACATATACTACCTTACGGCAGTAATAACAGCGCGCCTGCTATTGTCTTACCCGATACTGACTTGTTTAAATCAGAGCGGGGCGCCAATGCAGGAAACTATTTTACACAAAAGCTGGACGAAATAAATGCTGAATATCAGCGCTTGGTGGATTTAGCAAATGATACAGATATTGTCTATAATAGTCAATACAACTTCGTCCCCAGGGTTGGACAAGTCTATCATTTGTATAACACAGGCAATAGCTTAGTTTTAAGTATGATTGAGCCTTGGAAGTGGAACACATATGAGTTTATCGGTAGTTTCTTATTTACTGCTGATAACACGTGGGAGCGACAAGGTGAGTAAAATTTGGACGATATGGAAGTACGCATTAGGCGGATTTTCTGACGACAAAACCGAACCTTACGATGATTATGTAGCTTTGCTGCGTACTGTTATCGTAGGGGTGAACTTTTTAACATGTTTTTTTATAATGGCAAACGTAATACACAACTGGTGAGGTGAAAAATGAGCAACATTATTATTCCAAGTAGTCCTGAAGATCGAAAGGCTATTAAAGATGCAATGACTGAGTTAAGCAATGCTTATACTCGTATTGAGGCTGAACGGGAATTTATCCGCGATGCCTTGGCTGACCTTCAAGACAAAGTAGATATAGATAAGAAATACCTACGTAAAATGTCTAGAATCTATCACAAGCAAAACATTGTGGAGTTTACCACAGAGGCTGAAGATCTTGAGACATTGTACGAAGCAATCTCATAGGAGGTCATATGACAACCGATATTTTCGACTTTGGTTTTACTGCTGTTACAGAAGAAGAGCTGGAAACAGTACAAACCACGTTGGCATCAGCCGATGAAACTCAAGAAAGGCTACAAAAATTGTATAACGCAATTACGCCTCTCCTTAATAACCTTAAGGCAAATCCGGAAAAGGACTATATCTATTGGCCTGACCGGCTGTCAAAGGTGGAATCCTTTGAGGACCACCTTCAAGCAATTTACCACGGGAAAGTTTAAAATGGACAGACAAAATGTATATCAACAACTCAAGATCGATGAGGGCGTCGAGTATGAAGTCTACCTTGACCACCTTGGCTATCCAACCCTTGGAGTCGGCCACCTCATTAAAGAAGGCGAGCCAGAACATGGAGCCGATGTGGGAACAAAAGTATCGGAGGAGAGAGTCTTCGAGCTGTTCGAACAGGATCTCGATTTGGCTATAAGTGAGTGCGTTGCTCTATATGGTATGAGCGAATGGGATGAATTTCCTGGGGAAGTCAAAGAGATACTTGTCAACATGATGTTTAATATGGGTCGTACTCGCCTATCAAAATTTAGAAAAATGAATGCTCACCTTGTTTGTGGAGAGTGGGCATCTGCTGCTGTCGAAGGCAGGGACAGTCGTTGGTATCGTCAGGTGACGAATCGTGCCGAACGATTGATGACACGAATGGAGAATGTTTAAATTAATCAATTATTTGAGTGAGCGCTATGGTAGAATATGTAAAAAAAGGCGATAGGGTTTGGACACCCGAATTTGTGGCCGAAGATTTAGTCCGTCATTTTAGTCCTAAAGGATTAGTGTTAGAGCCTTGTTATGGGTCTGGAAACATTTTTAAATTTCTACCAGAAGGGTCTGACTTT
>NZ_JAYQDQ010000144.1:0-1040 GCF_038138445.1 Vibrio sp. | reverse complement strand
GTGTGGTGTCAAAGTATTTTGGAATGAATCTGGAGATTCACGTATTGAGTTGTCATGGAATACGTAAAAAAGGGAGACCGTGTCTGGACTCCTGAATACGTGGCCGAAGATTTAGTCCGTCATTTCAAACCCGATGGATTGGTCTTAGAACCTTGTTATGGAGCAGGAAACATTTTTAAATTTCTACCAGAAGGGTCTGACTTTTGTGAAATAGAAATGGGGAAAGACTTTTACGAGTATGATAAACAGGTAGATTGGATTGTGACCAATCCGCCTTATTCTCATTTCTCTAAGTTTATCAAGCATGGTATGTCTTTAAGTAACAACAGCGTTTGGTTGTTACCGACTTGGAAAATGTTCTCAGGTTTCGGATTACTTAAAGCGATTAGGGCACATGGTGGCATTAAAGAAATTAGACACTATGGAACTGGAACTAAATTAGGATGGTCACCATTGGCGAATGCAATAGGTGCTATACATATACAAAAGGGCTACTCAGGTGATATATCTAATAGTTGGTATGAACCAAATTTTTAAGAGAGTAGTCGATCAATACTGGGTCGAGGTTTTCACTCTGGGGGTGATCTTTAGTTTATTAACAATTATCACTGGGAATATGTTATGAAAAAGAAACGAGATTACGACTTACAGGTCGTAGAAAAACTACGGGGTAGTCGTCACTACACCAATCAATTCGCACGAGACCAAGCGCACAATCTACGCGCCATGTTTCGTGATTACCTTTACATCAATACCTTTGGAGCTTACAATGGACAACAAGCAGTCCAACACGTCAAAGCGGGTCTCAAAGCGATATACTGTTCGGGATGGCAAGTCGCTGCCGCGGCAAACTCAACCCAAGAAGTATATCCCGACCAGTCACTTTATGCTGTCAATAGCGTTCCTGACGTTGTGCGCTCTATCAATAATGCATTTAAACGTCAAGACCAAATCTCCTATTTGGAGTCTGGAAGGGGGTTTAAATACGCTCCCATCATCGCTGATGCAGAAGCAGGATTTGGAGGTGCACTAAATGCATA
>NZ_JAYQDQ010000143.1:0-6279 GCF_038138445.1 Vibrio sp. | reverse complement strand
TGTTCAGCGTCTTTTAGCCGAGCATGGCATGTGGTTTTACTTTGAGCACAGCGATAGCACGCATACCATGGTGATTGTCGACAGCAATGATGCCATTCCTGAGCTTGTCAGCACACCGCTCAACGCGTCTTATATCGGGCCTATGCTGTTTCAGTCCCATGGTGGTGGTGTGTCCGATAAAGAGCACATTTTCGATTTGGAACAGGTTCACCGCGCCCTAACAGGTTATGTGAGCTATAGCGATTACAACTATCTCACTCCGAGTATACCTCAAGGCCAAGACGCTGAAGACAAGGTCAATTGGGACTTGCAGCGCTACGATTACCCCGGGCGCTACACCTCTCCTGATTTTGGCGCTCAGCGCAGCAGTGAGTGGATGTCAGAATACGCGGTAGATAGCCACCAAATTCATGCCTCAAGCAATATTATGCGTTTGGCCTCAGGCTTAAGTTTTGAGATAAGTGAACATCCGCGCTCCTCAGTCAACCGTGATTACCTAATGCTCTCTGTGATGCATTCTGGTGACAACCCTCGCGTGCATGAAGAAGAAGGCGCCGATGCCCCCACAACCTACCAAAATCAGTTTGTGTGTCTACCTCGTGATGTAACCTATCGCGCGCCGAAAATGGTTGCCCCTGTGGTTGATGGTCCGCAAACGGCGGTCGTCGTTGGGCCTGCGGGCGAAGAAATCTACACCGATGAATTTGGACGAATTAAAGTGCAATTTCACTGGGACCGTTATGGGCAAAGTGACGAGCATAGTTCCTGCTGGCTACGAGTCAGCCAATCGATGGCCGCACCTAACTGGGGCGCCGTGTATCTGCCGCGCATCGGCCATGAGGTGGTGGTGACCTTTTTAGAGGGTGACCCCGATAGACCGCTTGTCACAGGTGCTGTGTATAACGGCTTACATACCCCACCTTATGAGCTGCCAGAGCATAAAACCCGCACCGTTTTTCGTACCCAAAGTCATAAGGCAGACGGTTACAACGAAATGCACTTTGAAGATGAAAATGACCAAGAAGAGGTGCATTTTCGTGCTCAAAAAGACATGAAAACTAAGGTGCTGAATAACCGTTACCGAGATATAGGTAATGATGAAGAGCTCGAAGTAGGTCGAAACCAAGAAAATAACGTCCATGGCGATCGCAAAGAAACCATTCACGGCCATAAAACCTCAGAGACAAAACAAACGTTTATGGAGCGGGTCGAGCAAGATGTCACGGTCACTTACAACGCCAACCAAACCATCAATGTCGGGAAAAACAGAGATTGGTATGTGGATGAACATCGCGTCACCCATATTGGGAAAAACGACACCTTAGAGGTCGGTGAGCGCCAAGGCAGTGTCGCGCTGGCTTCACGCTCAACCAATATTGGCGCCGATGACAGCCTTAGCGTTGGTAATCACCTTCAAGTAGAAGTCAACGGTAATACGTCGGTTCGAGCCGAGGGCAGCACCGCGATTGTGTCTGCGGATGAAATCAAAGTTCAAGTCGGCGCATCAAGCTTGGTGCTCAAAAGCAGTGGCACCATTCACCTTAACGGGACCGCCATCACCATTGACGGGGCAAGTGATGTAAAAGCGACAGGTGGCCGAGTCAAGATCAACCCCGGCGGCGCATCGCACGGTAACGTCAGCGTACACACCCGGCGTCCTAAGGGCCTATCCATTATAAAAAAAGACTTGCCTGTAATGACACCTGCCGCCTACCAAGGCTTGGTTGAAGAAGGCAGCCTTATGCAGGAACTTTGCGATTGCGGGAGTGGCAACACATGTCAAATACACAGTTAACGAGTCAATGGCGCATTCAAAGTGAGAGCGTGCCTCACCTAGTTGAAGGGCAGAATGTGTATGCCATTATCGAGCCACAGCTTTGGCCGGATTGGAAGACCACACTCAGTGCTTATTTAGAACCCCTTGATGTTCAACCCTTGATGGCAGGAACACGATTATCTCATTTGCCTAATGGCCCAGTATTTATTCCTTTAAACAGCTCTCAAGAGGCACTTAAAGCCTGTGTCGAGGGGATGAGCGCCTCACCTTGCGGATGCCTAGTGTGGAGCCCAGACACCATTGCCACGGAGGCGGTCGCCACCTCGTTACGCCAGCGCCTTTTCATGCCCACAGGGAGCAGTGAAACACTATTTCGTTATTACGAACCCAGAGCTTTATTGCCATTAATGGCATCGCTCAGTGACGATGCTCGGCAAGCTCTCTTTCCCTTATTGTCTCGCTTGCAATGGCATGACAGCACATGGATGAGCGTGTCATTAAACGCTCCCATAGCGCCCACACAGCCAATAAAGCCTTGGACACTTTCACAAGAACAACTCAGTACGATGCAGCGCATCGCACAGCAATGGTGATGAACTCATGAGCACTCAACCTTATGTGATTAAACCCGGCGATACCTTGATTGGTATCGGTATCGCGCAAAACGTTAACTTTTCGACCTTATTGCGATTAAACCCACAGTATCAACCCAACCCTGACTTGATTGTGGCGGGTGATACCCTACAGCTTCCTGTACCACAAGAGACCAAACCTGCGCAGCCCGACTTTCCCGTTGAGCCAGTGACGGCCATGTGCGTCAAGAAAAAAGGGCGCCTTGTCATGCCCCCTTTGTGCGCGTCCAAAGACATTGACGACGTGGTGTTTGCTACCGGTGATGGCGGTAATCATTTCTACTGCTTAACCACAGAAGCGGTGGAAAAGCTTGATGAAGAAATTGAGCAAACTCAAACTCTGTTCCAGTGCTATCAAGACGTAGTCAGCAACGCGCCACAAGGAGCACAAGCTTGGGCTGAGATAGAAAAACACGCTGAGCAGCGCCAAGCATTGTGTGAGAAGCTTATCCATGCAGGCGTACTGCCTGCCCCAAAGACCCAAAACCGTGCATCGGCAAGGGCGAAGCAACTTCGCAAAGAAAAGGAAGCAAAAGAGAAAGCGCTTGAAAACCAGCGACTCGCCAATGCGAAAGTCACTGAGATAAAAAACCGCATTGACTACATCGAAGCTTATGGTCATTGGTATGGAACGCAAGACTCAACCGACAAACTCAAAGTCCATTTGACCAATACCGTGGTTCCTAACTTAAAACAAGAACTGACTAAGTGGGAAACCATCGCCAAGCAAGCTCAGCCCCCTGAAACGCCCAATGTTCAGTCTGATAACATAGCTAGGTTAAGCAATACCAGAGAAACCCGTTTGGATGGCATTGTTAATCGCTCTGGGGTGCGTGAGCTCTACTCGATTAATCGCGGTATTTATCTCTACGTCAGAGAGGCCTTTTTCGAGCGTGAGACCAGAATTCGCCACTCATGGATGACCCTATCCAGTACCACCCATACCAATCGCGCGTTTACCCAAGGGGATATGAAAGCCCTAGGTCAAGCCATTGCTCAAGACATTTCTGAAGATACGGTTAAAAAAGCCTTAAACCCTGACCTCAAGGCGAGCCTTGCGAAATGGCAAGCACCGGGCGGAAAAATTGCTGAATGGAAAGCGACCAGCTCACTACTGCGCGATAGCGATGACAACACCATATTTGCGGTCAGTGCCGAAGCGCAGCTTGGCCGTTGGGGAATGCAAGCCGCGGTGGATGCTGAGCTTAACCCGTTTAATAAAGATGAGCACGGCAGAGCGGATGTGCAAGTAGACTTGGGAGTCGGCGCCCAAGCAGCGTTCTCTGTGTTTGAAGCGGCGGTTGCCGCCGAGCTGTTCTTACCCAGTGATGCAGGCTATACCCCTTGCCTAAGCTATAAAGACGCGAATGGTCAGAACGCCACTTACTCATACGGCAGTTTTAGATTTAACGCCAAAGTGAAACTGGGCTGCTTTGTCGGTGTTACGGGGCAAGCAAGAGCAGGTATCAGCAATAAAACTCGTGAAGCCGGCGATGATGTGGGGATTTTGTTTGATCCAAACGTCACTATGGGCAATACCAATGGTCAAGTGGGCTTTAAAGCGGGCATATTTGGTGGCGGGCAGCTAAGCGGTGAATTCTCAGGAGGCGTTCAATGGAAAGAGCCACAAAAAGACACCATCACTAATTTCAGTGCCTTGGCGGAGATAAAACTGGAAGGCAATGTTGCTCTGGGTGGCGGTTATAACGTCGATTTTGTTTTACACTTAAAAGAAGGTCAATTTTTCCTTAAAGTTTCAGCCAAATTGGTTTGGGGGATTGGGGGCGGTGGCGGTTTTTCGATTGCCATAGATGGGCAAGCATTCTGGCAACTGGCTAAAGTGATTTGGCAGGGACTGCAATACATCGACTACCGCCTGCTCAACAATATCGACTCCGACGCTTATGAGTATTTGGTTGATGCTACCTATTTTGCCTTTACTGCGGTCAAAACTATTACTTCACCTGTCAACGCACTTGAGTTAGCGGTTTCTGCTGGTGAAGAAGTTATTAATGATATTAAAAGAAGTAGAAAAAACTTAGTCACGCTAGAGCAAGAGGCTATTGTGTTAGCTGAGCGGGTGTTAGATGACTCGACTCGCAGTGGGGTCCCTTTTAGCCAGCTCCCGCCGGAAGCCATAGGCCGCATGCTTGATACCTTAACCCGTACCTTTATTTTTAATTGGGAAGAAAAGCAGGAACTTGCAATTTGTAAACTGTTACAAGAGAGCACCTACAGCTGGCATAAGTTTGAAGAAATTTTGGCAAGAATGAACCCAACCGGTAGCAAAATGCGCGGTGAAAAGGCGCTATTTGAAAGCATTGAGCGAATCAATGCCATTCTTGATAACAAGCAGCAAGCGATGTTTAATCGCTGGGTGGCGACACTCACTGAAATCAACTTGGCTGATAAGGTAGCGCTCGCGCCATTTGAGGCTTATCAACAAATGGATTTTATTCAAAAGCGGACCCAAATCGAGCAGCAATACGCCTCGTTATATGGCAATACAACCTCTTACCCTTATGTCTAAAACTGTGGCCCTATTGGGCCACGATTAGTTGATAGGCGTTGTGCTTTGCACAGCACAGCGAAAACTGTTTGTCACAGAATATCGTTCCAAAACGGGTTCTTTCCCTACACGTCCAAAAGTCTTTACCCCCCCACCATCTCGCATTACTTTCTTATCGGCATTTTTGGGCCCTTGAGGATTAATTTCAGGTGAATTGAGATAATAGTCTTTTGCGTACCAATCGTTGACCCATTCACGGATTCCATTGCTCATGCCATAAATACCAAGTGGGTTAGCAGGCCAATAGCCAATATATTCCTCGATACTCGTCCCACTGTTTACTTCTGAAGGTAAGACCTCCACATACTTATCAGTAACAGGATCAAAATAGTATCCTTCAGCCAAAGAGCGATAGCCGTCATTAGTGGCATAATAGTAGTGCTGGCCTCGACTTCTTGCGGCGTATTCCCACTGCGCTTCTGTCGGTAAATCAAACGCTAAGCCAGAGATATCACCTAGCCATTGGCAATAGTCCTTAGCTTCTTGCCAAGTTTTGGTATACGCTGACTCACTGTGTTTTAAGTTATACTCAATAGTCTTAAGGTATTGATCATCCGTGCGTTTCATCGGCTTGGTTTTCATCGGGATCATGCTAATAAAATAGGTCATTGCAGGCGGCAATTGATTGATCTGGCGCATCCACTCCATATCCAAAAAGCTGGTCTCATATTTCGATATCGAGTAAGAGTCGAGAGTGACTTTATGTAAATGTTGCGCACCTGATAGGTTGGTAGCAAAGTTAAAGCACTCGGCATCAGGAGACCAATCAAGGCGATTCTCAGTCTTGGTCGGGAAATCACAATCCATTTTAAAATCACCCATATCAAAGCTGCCACCTTCGACAAACACCATATTTTCAATGGCGCGAACCACAGCTTCAGCCGCCTTTTGCTTTTGCTCCTGTGTCGCTTCTGGATAACGCGCATCAATGTTCGACACTATGGTCTCGATTTGCTGCTTAGAAACCGTTTCACTAGAGAGCCGTATACTGGAGCCACTGTTGCAAGCGATTAATAAAGGCAATGTACATGTTAAACCTAACCATCTGTTTTTCATTCGGTATTCCTTTCGTTTGATGCGCATATTTTACGCAAAAACACTCCAAGAAAACAGTTGCAAAAACACTATATGGCTAGTGATAACGATGGGATTATTGTTGGGAAGTATGAACGAATAAATTATTACTGAAGTATTTTATCTGCCGAATAGTGAGGCGTTTCATGATCGAAAGTGATGATTGTAAAAGTTTTGTCGGATAGGCGACACCTGTTACCAGATGCCGCCCTCCTAAGAACCGTACG
>NZ_JAYQDQ010000142.1:0-6332 GCF_038138445.1 Vibrio sp. | reverse complement strand
ATAGAGTTCGAAAACTCTCTAAAAAAAGTGTCCTGTTGGACTTGACCAGTACAACCTTACTTTTTCTAAGAAAGTGCAGTTTATAAATTGACATTCTTTAAGATTCACTCGCTTGAAGCTACAGAGAACAAATGTACAGTTAATAAAAACAAGCCCACTAACACTTTGTTTGAAAAGTCTACTTTACTGTAATATTCGTCTTTTTACATTAATCTATCTTTTGCCTACTTTCCATAGTTTTTTATAAAATACCAAGCTACTTAAGTGCGAATCCTTTATTGGCCTTAAATGATAAGAAAAAACATACTGGTATTAAAGTTACGCTAGAAAGAATAATAATAGGTTGATTTCCAATCAAGTCGGCAAAAATATAAATTACCCCTCCACCCAAAGGCAGCATAATTATATTAATCAAGTAGAATACGCCCATAACCTTGCCTATATACTGCTGTTCTATAATGCTAGTCCTAAGTGTTCTGTTAAAAATATTAAAAAGAGAAATCCCCATCATAGACATCGAAAAGCCAACTACATAGATAACATAGCCAGTAGATAGCGAAAGTACAACAAATCCAAAACCTAACAATAACAAACCCACTACAGAAAATGAAAACATTGACATACGTTTGACTAGTATTGGAACTAAAAGTAAATTTACAAAACCAAACATACCTCCAATAAAGTTTAATATTCCATAATATTTTTCACTTAACTCAAACACTCCTGTGATAATTGCAGCGTGTGAAGATATAACAACTGCAAACATGAAATTTATTAGGCTATTTAATGCAGCAAGATAGAAGAGAGGCTTCCGTTCAAAGATATAAGTAATACCAAAGAAAAAATTACTATCATTAGTCTCTGATTGAAAATTTGGCTGAACACGATAAAGCATAATTGACAAAAATGAAAACAAAAATACAATGCCACTTATGGACAGCAATTGAATTAGATCAAGGTATTCAGATGAAAAGGCAGCTAATGCAGGCCCTAACGTCCATGCCAATAATTCACTCGATTGAACATAGGAATGTATTATTGATATATTCTTATTTTCCTTTAAGAGTGCTACATTCTTTTCTGCCCCAACTCTGCTAAATGGTAGGAGGAAAGATAAAGCAAAAGCACATGTCAGAACTATAAATAGTGTTTTTTCTTCCACTTTATATATGCAAAAGATTGCAATCGTAATTATCAAAAATCTAGTCAAAGAAGAGAGAGCGAGTGCGCCTTTAGGGCCGAGTTTGTCTGCAATAGCTCCAGCAATAGGATACATAATAATTGCAGGCACCCACTCAAGCATAAACGCGAGACCAGCATATGAAGGGCTTGAAGTTAACTCTAAGACAATTAATGGGATTGAGAAAATGACAAATGACTCTGCTAATATCCCCAAGAATATTGATATAAGGAAGGCTAATATAGAAAGGTCTGAACTACTATCTACTCCGACTTTTTGAACAATCTTAGAGTTAAGCATCAGAATTAGCCTCGATTAAGTAAATGATTCTTCAACAAGAGAGAAATCTCTATTTTTATTGAAAGCGGCTAAGCTAAATACAAGCTCTTTTCCATATGGAGTTAAAAGGTCTATCTTCTCAAGTGTTCCTTGCACACAGTCATCTAATGACTTAGAAAACTCGTTCATCATTTCATCTTTACCGATAAGTTGCTCAAAGTACAAAAGTGGGACTGTCACAAATGCTGAATGAATAGCTTTATCAAGGGGTCTCAAATCACCAACTCTCACAGCGGATAATACCCTATACTCTTCTTTGTCAAGCTCAGACGCTGGTTTAGAAAACATCTTGTTCACCATATCGCAAATGAACGTACTTAGGTGCGTTGACTCGTGAATAAGCGTATTTGCCACATCTAGTGAAGTCCAGTTGTCATCAATACTGATACAGATGACTCCAGGTAAATGAGAACCTGAACCACCACCAACCCTTGGCGAGTAAACAAAAACGACATCAGTTACGACAGTATCAACAAGCTCACGAAGATCGGTTGAGTGTTTAGAAATTAGTTCCATCGCATCTTCGTATAGTTGTCTACAATGCTCTTTGTAAGAGTCAGATTGAATCGATTCTATATCGTTAATGTTTGCTGATTCTGAAAATACGCCTTGCGAAATAGCTTCTTTAGCTATGTCTGAAGTGTGAAATTGAATTGATATTTCGGGAGTACATTCAATACCTCGTATTGTTTGAATAGACTTGGCGTATGAATCTTTTAGAGGTAAAGGCGGCTCGTACTCGCGTTTTAGTACTGCCTGAGAAAACTTCGCAATGTTGTCTCGAAGGTGTGATAAGCTTAAAAAATCCATTTTTATTCTCCTTATTTGAGAGGGGGAAGCCCCCCCCCCTCTCTGGTTATTGTTACTTTTGATTATCTTCATCACGATCGATTGTCCAACCGCCCATCATTGAGCGGTTTTCCTCCGAAAAGAACTCAGCTACGTTCGTTTCACTTGAATCATCACGATCAATAGTCCAGCCGCCCATCATTGAACGATTTTCAACACTGAAGAACTCTTGAAGATTGCTCTGTACTTTTTCCATTAGTAAATTCCTTTTTTTACAATGCTTTATATACCCCACCACAAGCAGGGCAAAAAAAAACTAACGTTCAATTAATAGATATGCAACACTTTTATATTCAATAAGATTTAAAAATGGGACAAAACTATCATTTCTAACTGTATTGAACGATGTGTCAAACCGTAACTCATATATGCATAACCAGCTAAAGTTTAATGAAAAATCACTATTTCTAACGTATATACAAGAATATATGCTTGGACGGCACTATGCCCTTCGTACAGCGAGGTGTAGTGTATTAGTAACTTTGACCCCGCCAGCAAGTCTCTAGTCAGGAAAAACAACAATACCCAGCGCTTCAAGAAGCTGTCCTTGCTGCCAGCTGGCAATTTTGATACCTGATGTATCGACTTTACGAGGATCTAAACCATCTAGTTCGGCGTGACATAAATTGGCACCCTGAAGGCTAAATTGTCCCCAGACATCTTCGGAAAAAACACCTCGACTTAAATCCGACTCTTTTAATGATGCGCCCGTGAGGTGAGTCCCTATCCAACGATTTTCATACAGCTCACATTTTTCTAAGCAGACCTGTTCCATATTTGCATAGGAGAGGTTACACCCAGTAATAAAGGCTGAGCAAAAGTACATACGATTACTCACTTGATTGGCAAAGTTTGTTCGGGAAAAGTTGGCACCTTTTAAATCGCACTCTCGCAGTTCAATACCGTAGCAATTGGCGTGATTAAAATTTGCCATCGCAAGTTGACATTGTTGGAAACTTGCATCGCGAAGATCCGCGACATCAAAATGGCAACCTTCGATATCCCCCTGCTCAATGAACTTGCAGCTAATAAATGTCGCATCACGCAAGTTGGCACGTCGAAAGTCGCATCGTATAAAGGTGCAAGCAGTGAAGGTAATTTCACTTAGATCTCGATGTGAAAAACTGTGGTGTCGATATGTGTGATGGTAGGTTTCCATGTTGCTTACTCCAATGATGAACTGAACGCAACACTACCATCAAAACCACTCCACAGCACCAAATTAAAAACACTAAAAATAAACACCTTAAAACCCGTCATTTACCCATTTAAAGGGGCCAAAACAGTACGACAAGCCTTCATGTTAACGGTCAAAGTATGTGGCATCATTGAAAAAAGTTATCCGCTTAAACTGCCACAGAGAGAAGGGGCCTTCATCTGGTTTAGCTATAATGTCCGTCATTAGGTAAAGTAACCTTAAGCGGAAGCCCGCAAATTGAAGTTGATACAAGTTCTAAGAAGGAATGGGGCAAAATCTTGCTAATAGCTTCAAAGTGAATAAGCTGACGGACAATAAAGAAGCCCCGCAATAGCGAGGCTTAATTGTGTTTATTTGTAGTACTGGTGGCGTCTTCTCGAATTATGCTTCCAGCACTTCGCAACGTCGTATACGTACGCAGGATAATCATCCCACGGGTCAGCTAGTGCTTTCCCTCTAGCTGCTCGCAGTTTGATTGGATATCCACGACACTCAACTTTGTGTAGGAAAAAGTAGCTCTTCTCCTGCTTGGTTGAAAAATGCTTGTGAGTTCCACTACGTACGTTAGGATACACATCCCATAGATAAGCCCCTTGCGCTTTGACATGACTTCGGTACTGTTGCTTTAGTTTTTTCATTTACCCTCCAGGTTTACATTACCTAGAAGGGGTCCTCTGCAAAGTAGTTCATTCGGCCACCATGATGTGCTCTTTACCTAAGTCTAGCAAATTCTAGTTAGGGTCTAAAACTATTACCAAAACTTATCAAGCAAACCATGCTTCTTAAATGATGTATGGAATCCACTCTCTCCTCGGCTAACTACACTCAATGCGAATATTATACTTAGAAACAAAATCTTAGTCCTCTCATGTGTTGTGCCGACGCGCTAGTTCGTACTAGATAACAACTCTATCAATTCATCAGTTGTAACTGTTCGGTGTTTTTCATGAACCATTTTTCGTTTATAACATATACAGCAATACGATATTTGGGTTAGTTCTAGTGTGGCAAAGCAAGCTTGCCACTAATTGGAAAGAGTATGTAGGCAACTAGCAAGCCTCGACACATTTCCGTGTTAAAATAATCTAATTACACCTATTGTGTAAGTGTAGTTAGATTCGGAGGTACTTTAATGTTCAGTGCAGCTTATGAAATGCTTGGAGGTGATAAGCGTAAAGCTCAGAGCGTAATCGATAGCCTAAAAATTATTCGTCAAGGGCTTCCTGTTGAAATGCTGGATAGAGGAATGTTAACTCTTGGTCTGACTAAGACAGATTACGCGAAAATTATTGGCGTTAATCTACGTACTCTCCAGCAAAAAATGAAAAAGCCGAACGCAACGCTAAGCCCAACTGCCAGTGAACATGCTCTTATGCTTGCAGATATGGTCAAAGAAGCAGATGAGTATTTTGGTGATCGTGATGCGACATTACGCTGGTTAAATAAACCCAGTTTGGTGTTTGAAAACGAAACACCACTTTCACTCTGTGACACAAAAACCGGTATCATTCTGGTGACAGAAGAGATCAATAAGTTGAAGTACGGATATACGGCTTAACTGGAAACCTACCAATGGTCTTGTCACAAAGCCACTTTTCTGACATAGCAGGGAAAGTTGGTCCGTTCGGTTCTGCGACATAGGCTCTTAGACACACTATGATTGGGTACAAGCGTGTTAGTTCCAGCCCATATAGCGTATCTCTGCCTTACAAAGTAGGCTTCATCCGGAAAGAGATGGCCAATGGATCAACATATCAACCTGATCTTTTGAGATAAAAACATCTCAAGAAAAATCACCATACTTGATACGATTTAATGCATCTAAAACGCGTTTTAAATCGCCTTTAAGCACAACTTCTAGCGGAGTTAGACCAGATAGCGCTGGAATTGCGGAAGTTAACCATTCTGCTCTCAAATCATAGCCCTCAAATACATCCTCCATTTGCTCTTTTAAAGTAGGGTGTTGTGAAAGAATGTACTCTATAGACTTCGACTGGGTATCATCCTCAAGTTCAACTTTGCGTAAAGTCCATGAGCCATCTTTATTGTCGAGCCATTCGATTTGATCGCCTTCTTCCCATTGCAATTCTTCTTGCAGTATTTCTGGAATGTTGAAGAAAGCTTCACCATCACAGGTCTTCTCAATTTTAACTTTCATTGCTGCTTAGAACCTTATTCTATTCACATGGTGATTTTATGACACGCTTACTCTAGTTTAGCAAAAACAGATTGCCACTAATTGGAACGAACATGCAACTGGCAAACCTACCATAAGTAACTTAAATTGCACTTATAGATAATTTCTTATACAACCACTACAAAAGTGAGTTATAGTGAACTTATATAGCAGGACGAACCCAATAGTGACAAAAGTACATTAAAAGGCACTTATGAAAAAAGGTAAGATGGTAAAGGCACAACCTATGCCTGATTTGAATACCGAGTTCAGTATGGAAACGCTGGGGAGCGCCATTCGCTCAAAACGCACCGATAGAGGCTGGCGTATTGATGATCTCGCTTCAAAAGTCAACTTATCTCGTAGGACAGTCATGAAAGTAGAAAAAGGCGATACCAGTGTCACCTTTGCCAATGTACTTGTCCTCATGGACATCTTAGGGCTATCGTTACGCCTTATCGATTTAAACCTATTTGTTCGTCCACATAGCCAAATAACCTCCCAAGCTGAAAACAGCGTGAGAGGCAATGAGGACGGTTGGTATGAGTAAGTTACAACAGTTAGACGTGTTTATCGGTACGAATACCAAA
>NZ_JAYQDQ010000141.1:0-6467 GCF_038138445.1 Vibrio sp. | reverse complement strand
GACAATACCGAATTTAAAAGGAAATGATTAGATGGGGTTTACCGCCAGCTTACCAACAAACAGATAGCGAATGACTTGTACATTTCAGAACAGACGGTAAAAGTACATATGAAAAAGCTATTGAAGAAACTTAAGGTCTCTTCCCGCACTGCTGCGACGGTTCTATATCTAGAACGATTTGGTGAGCTGAAATAGTTAGATATTCAATTGAATATGACTAGCCTAGAGTGTAACCATCGATGTTATAAACTCTTACGATGAAACCTTATTGACACTAACTTAACTGAGCAACACAATACAGTTGGACGTATTTGCGCACGGCTTGTTTGTCTATTGGACGTTGAAGAGGGTGAGTACATTTAACAAAATAAGGGCTAAGCGAGAAACAATCTTCTAATGAGTGTCCCAGCAGCGAGTCAGCTTTCGAGAGTTTTACCCCTTGTGTTTGATACTGAGTAATATCGTCAGGAAGTTTTCCTGTCCACCAATGTATCAGCTCTCTGCTTTGCTTATTGCGTGAAAACCAATGATCACCAATTAGTAGCAGTAGATCATTGGGCTGAATTGCAAATGAGTATTCTCCTTGCCAATGGTCTATCGCTTGAAGAAATGTCTTTCTGCACATATTACCCCCAGTGACCATATGAGATGCTAAAACCCACACAGTTCCCACATCTGACGTAATCCTGTAGTGATGGATAGGATTAAAATGAGTGGTAGATCCCAGTGCAACATATTCGCAATTATGTCCAAACTTTGTAAGTGTGCGAGATAGACGACGAGAAAACGCCAAGCTTAAGTGGTGCTCATCCATCCCCTCGCTATGGATATTTGGGTAATGTTTTTGGTAAAGCTTCATGCAATCGGTTTGAAACTCATTAACACTTTGGATCAGCAAGTCTAGCAGCAAGATGATTCTCCCAAATGTTATAGCACTAACAAAAATGTTAGCACGTGAAGTTCTCAATTAGTTACATTTGGACACAGAAATATTAAACATATTTAGAGGTTTATGGTTAAGATTGAATTTGCGTCACAACACAACCATGAGTGCCACTTGCTATGTTGCTATATTCCAAATATCGACTAAACATTTATCGTTTTTCTCGATTGTTTTGATGACAACTAAAGTTAATGGGAGCATTGCTCAGGTAATGTGAGCTAAATCCTTAATCAATTTTTTTGAATAACTTGATCAACTAAGGATTATTTTATGAATGTAAAGATGGGTAAATAATCTGTGCTAGGAATAGACTAGACGATAGTCTGGTTGATAAAGAGATGCATTTACTATTGGATGAGACTATGAGTTCAGAAGTTAAAAACTACAATCCAGTTACCAGAGCTATCCATTGGACATCTGCGATTGTTGTTATCGGTATGTTTGCAGTCGGACTGTGGATGGTTGACTTAAGTTACTACAGTGAATGGTATAGAACAGCTCCACATTGGCACAAGTCAATTGGGCTACTTCTTGCGGGCTTGACGGTATTTCGTATCGTTTGGAAAAAAATGACGCCTTCACCTGACATTGAAGGCAAGTCGTATGAAATCCTTGCCGCTAAGCTAGTTCACTTTCTAATGTACTTAGCATTACTGACACTATTTGTTTCGGGATACCTAATTTCTACTGAAGATGGTCGAAGTATTGATGTATTTAATTGGTTCTCAGTCCCTAGCCTTGGTGCACTTTTTGAGAATCAAGCTGATATTTCTGGAGAAATACACTTCTATTGTGCTTGGGCACTTATTCTGATGGCAGCTGCTCATGCTATGGCTGCTATCAAGCACCACGTGATAAACAAAGATAATACTCTACGTAAGATGATAGGAGCTTTAAAATGAAAAAAAAGGTATTCGCTACTGGGCTGGCGGCTTTAGTTATGTTGATGCCACTCGGAGCCAGTGCTGCCGACTACGTCATTGACACTAAGGGTGCTCATGCATCAATCAACTTTAAAGTTAGTCATCTAGGATATAGTTTTATAAAAGGTCGATTCAATAAATTTGAAGGTGATTTTTCTTATGATCCTAAAAATGTCAGTGCGTCAAAAATTTCAGTTACAGTTGATACCACGAGCTTAGACTCCAATCATGCAGAGCGAGATAAACATATACGCAGTGGTGATTTTATTAACGCATCAAAGTTCTCGAAAGCGACTTTTAAAAGCACAAGCATTGTTGATAAAGGAAATGGAAAACTTGAGGTCAATGGCGATCTAAATCTACATGGTGTGACCAAACCTATAACAATAGATGCTGAGTTTATTGGTGCTGGAGCGGATCCATGGGGTGGTGAAAGAGCAGGTTTTGACGGCAAAGTTCGCCTTGAGCTAGCTGACTTCAAAATTCCGGTAATGGGTTCTTCTAGCTATGTAGACATGGAGCTACATGTCGAAGGAATTAAAAAATAATAAAGCGAGACGCCTCTGATTATTTTATCAGGGGCGTCCTTTTATGTATTACCGTTGGCCATTGTGACAACACGCTTTAGTGTCCACCTAAGCAGGATTGGAATGCAATCCATTCCTTTAGTTTCACAGTGGGAGACAATCGCAAGAGCAAGATCAGGTTTTGCAAACTTCTTCAAGACTCTGGTGACCACTTTCTTGGGAGGAATTGGGTGATCTAAAGGTATACGGACCATATCTTTAAAAAACGCTTCAAAACCATTGTTGTATAAATAATGTTCGATGTCTCTATCTGGTAGTTCAGTCAAACGATGCCTTTCCTGATCATTACCCAATTGGGCACGCACAGCTGATGCATATTTCTTACCTGCGGCATCGCCATCAGTAACCACATGCCAGTCAATTCCGAACGCTTTTGCAATTTTAACTAATGACTTTAAACCTGATTGGGCAAACTCTATTATTTGAACACCTTCAGCTGCTAGGTTATAGCCGCATTGATTGGCAAGCTCATTAAATAGCCATACTTCTGTTTCCCCCTCAACGAGAAGCCAGCATCTCGCGAAAAGTGCACCTGAGCGATGAAATCTTATGTGGAACCCAATCCGCCTAAGCTCATCTTTTGAGAACCCTTGAGCTGGAAGGTAAGTGGTTATGGTTTTATCAGATTGCCTCACTAAACGACGAATACTGTTTAAAGGGACTTGCCCGAGTAAATCGCCGCTGTTGGTGGTAAGGATTTTTTGCATAGGTAATAGTTGAAGCAAGCTCCAAGCTCGGGCTAAGTGGGTCGGATGAAGGCGACCTTCTGGGTCTTCGAGAATAAGTAACGGTCTTGCACATCGACGTAATTTATTAGGCCCTTTTGCTTGCAAGTAAGCGTTGAGCAAACCCATGAATAATAACCTAGTTTGTTTACTTTGAGTTTCTTCAACGACCTGAGAAATACTTTTGTTATTCGGAGAGCTATTAAAGAAAATGCCGTCTCTCTGCTTACGAAGGTTTTTACGCGTGTTAGATTTGAATGAGAAATAGTGCTCAACCAATACATTCATTGAATTTAAGCTACTTTTCATTTCTCCTTTATTTACGTGGCCGGGTACTGCCATCAAGCGTCTACATGTATTGTTGATTCGCTTTTCGATTCTGTCATTGTCGTCCCCAGTAATACTTATAGGTCTTTCAAATCGGCGAGAGTCTTTTAACCTTATGACAGGGTGGAGTGTCATCAATTCTTGAGCAAGTTTTTCAGAGTGATGCAATGGCAGTGAGTTCCCCTGACTATCAAGAAATGCGTATCGAGTTGTTACCTCATGACCATTTCGGCTCGCACTTAAGCGGTAAATTATCTTGTTTGTCCCTTGGGAATTTTGAATCCATACTGGTTTGATTTTACGATAACGACCAGAATTTATTTCTTTTTTATCAGTAGAGACTAAACTCAATACAATTTGTAGGTGCTGTGTTTGCGGGTGCGCAACAGAATAATCGACATGAAAGTCCGCCATTTCGAACTGATATGGCGTGCCTTTAGGAGGCAGAGCAACCGCAAGAGCATCCAAGAGTGATGACTTACCCCAGGTGTTTTCTCCAATAAGGGTGGTGAGCTCTTCAAACGCGATGGAAAGCCGCTTGATCCCACGAAAGCCGGAAATTTCAATCCGCTCTAGAAGCATTGACTAACCCTAAGTGAGCTATTCTTCTTAAAAGCATAATAGAAAAGACTCTATTAAGCAGAAGGTTAGCTCACAAAGTTATAAATTTTGTAACTAGATAGCAGTACTTTTTATCCCTCTAATCTGCACAAGTGTATTTACAAAGCTGATAAAAGCGTGAAAGTTAATGAATTTGTCATAAGTGTTCAGGTACAATGTGAGCGAAAATGAGAGAAAAACTATGCAACATAAAAAGAATAAAATGTCCAAAATTAGACTTGTTCACATCAATGACACCCATTCACATTTCGAACCTACTTCGCTTCAATTATCAATTAGCCTGCCAGATCAAGACCTATCGCCTTATGTGAGTGCAGGGGGGTTTGCCAGAATCGCTACTCGAAAAAAACAGCTAGAATCCACCCTTTGTGACTCAAGGGAAATGGTGTTTCTTCATGCGGGTGACTGCTTTCAGGGCACTTTGTATTTCACTTTGTTTAAGGGAGAGGCGAATGCAGAAATGCTTAATGCACTTAACCTTGACGCTATGGCTTTGGGCAATCACGAATTAGATATGGGTAATTTGCCTGTCGCCAAGTTTGTAAAGCAAATTAATTTTCCTTTACTCGCGGGCAATTGGGATCTTTCTGCAGAAGCGAAAGACAAAACATACACGCTTCAAGGTAGTGAGAATGTACATTCATTTGATCCTAAAACTCGAACGGCCAGTTGGATTATAAAGTATGCTCAGGAAGAGCCTATAGCCATATTCTCCTTAGCTATTGATAAAATGTCCGATATATCGAACCCTGACCATGACACGCCCTTTACTGATTCAATACAAACAGCGAAAAATACGGTTGAGGCAATTAAATCTCAGGGAATCAACAAGATAATATTATTGAGCCATATGGGCTACGAAGCCGACTTTGATTTGGCCGAAAAGGTTGATGGGATAAGTATTATCGTTGGTGGGCATAGCCATCGTTTGCAAGGTGACTTTAGCGCTTTGGGGCTTAAAAAAGACGATGACTATGGAATGGTCGTGAATGATACTTATATTGTTCAAGCAGGTTATCACTCCCTTAGCATGGGACATTGTGATATTGACTTTGATGAGGAAGGTAAAGTTACTAACTTTATCGGAAAAAACGAACTCTTACTTGGGAGGCGTGTTTTCTTGGATGCAAGTATGACGAGTGCAACGGACCAAGCGCCATATGATCTTGCTCGTCAATTTATTGACAGTCACCCTAATGTGATTGTCTGTAAGAAAGATCTTAATGTTCAGGCGATTTTGAATAATAGGTACTTACCTCGTGTTCGAGAACTGCAGAACCAAATCATTGCTGTGGCAGATCGGCCAATGCGCCATGTCAGAGTTCCAGATGAACTCGGTGCAAGTGAATTGGCACCTATTATTGCTAAGTCTTTTGCTTATTCGATGAATAAGCTTGGCTATGGTGTGGACTTCGCTATTCATAACGCAGGAGGAGTCAGAAATTCGCTTCATCAAGGTAATGTTTCCGTTGCCGATATTGCCGGAAAACTACTCCCATTTGCCGTTCCTGTTGGCGTTTATAGAGTGAAAGGGAAGGATATTGCCGCGGCACTCGAAGGGGCAATAAACAATGCGCTTAGTAATGGAGTTAAGGGGACTGGTGATGGCTCTTATCCATATACACATAACCTTAAGTTTAAGTATTTAAGCCAAGCACCAATAGGGAAAAGAATCGTTGAGCTTCAAATATACACTCCAATGTCAGGCTGGCAAGTAATTGATAATAGTAAATATTATTTAGGGACATCCTCAGCTTACACAATGAAAGGTAAAGAAGGGTTCGATGCCTTATTGAATATGGATGGAGAAGAAATCGTTACAGATAGGTCCATGACGGACTGCTTTATTGAGCTACTCAAAGATAACCCGAATGAGCTTAATGAACCTCAACTGACACAGCAAAATTGGTGGCATAAAGGTTGCTAGCTATTCATTGAGCTAATGTTAATTGGGGGAACCTATGTTAAAGAGAAATTGGTTCGATATCGTGGTTGTAATCAGTTGGGTAGGTGTTTGGTCAGCGCTGGTGTACTTTATCCCGTCAGGCGGAATTTAACAGCCGAAGATAAGTTTTATGGGGATACCATCCCCATAAACTTTGGTGAACGCTTATGGTTTTGGTTTGCCAGTGTTCATGCTGCCCAAATACTGAACACTTCGTCGATAAGTTTATGTATCCCATTTTCTTCTTAGAAAGAAGCGTTCTTCTTCTTTTAAACCTTTTAAACCTTTTAAACCTTTTAAACCTTTTAAACCTTTTGAACATTCTCATCATGCATTTTTAATGTATGCGCCCCATGAACCCACGGGGCGGTGTTGTTAATGTTTGAAGTTCCAAGG
>NZ_JAYQDQ010000140.1:0-6612 GCF_038138445.1 Vibrio sp. | reverse complement strand
ACCATAACCATCGCTGGACGAAGGACACGGCCATTTAGCTCGTAACCTTTTTGCATTACAAACATAACGGTATTTGACTCATGGTCTGGGCTTTCTTGAATCGACATTGCTTGGTGCATTTCAGGGTTGAATGCCTCGCCTTCAGGGTTGATTTCCTTAAGGCCAAATTTACCCACAGCGTCAACAAATGTTTTATGAGTTAATTCAACACCTTCAATAATTGGTTTAACCGCTTCATTTTCAGCGTCTGCTGATTGAATAGCACGCTCTAGGTTATCGATGACAGGAAGTAATTCCTCAGCGAACTTGTTTAACGCATATTTGCGGGCTTTATCGATTTCCGTTTCAGTGCGACGACGCATATTTTCAACTTCAGCTTTAGCACGCATTACTGAATCTTGCTGCTCCTTTAGCTTAGCTTCACTAGAAAGCAGAGCCGCTTCAAGTTGCGCAACCTTTGAGTCTTGCTCAAGGTCTTCTGTCTCTTGGTTCCATTCGATATCAGCTTCACTACCTACAACTTCGGCTTCAATATCTTGCACCGTATCTTGCTGCTGCAGTTCATCTTGGTTAATTTTGTTTTCTTCGTTGCTCATGATATCTCCAGAATCTAATTCCATCTGTATCTAAAGCATCACGTTTATCACTCTTTAGACACATAAAAATTCGCATAAATAGCTAACTTGCCATTATTATGGGGATGAAGATTGTCGAATCAAGCCTATTTAGTGCGGAAAACCTATGAAAAAGCCTTTTGAAGTGATCGCCATCATTGGTAAACCCAGAGATCAGCAAGCAATTCAGACCCATAGAGAGTTATATAACTGGCTCAAATCCGAAGGATATAAGGTTTTCATTGATGACCGACTCGCTGATATTTTAAGCGATATACCACGAGAAGACTTTTCAAGCCTGATTGAACTTGGAAAAGCTGCGGACTTAGCTATTGTCGTTGGAGGTGATGGTAATATGCTCGGAGCGGCAAGAGTGCTATCTCGATTTAAAATCTCTGTGATTGGGGTTAACCGTGGCAGCTTAGGCTTCTTGACCGATCTCAACCCAGAAGATTTTCAAACTGCATTGAAAAATGTCTTAGACGGAGAGTTTATTGTTGAAGAGCGCTTTCTACTTGAAGCGGAAGTGCATCGCCACGGCCAAGTAAAAAGTCACAATGCAGCATTAAATGAAGCTGTGCTTCACCCTGGGCAAGTCGCCCATATGATTGAATTTGAAGTGTATATAGATAAGAGCTTTGCTTTCTCTTTGCGTGCAGATGGATTGATAGTGTCGACCCCAACAGGTTCGACCGCTTATTCTCTATCTGGCGGAGGACCGATTCTTTCTCCAAGCCTCAATGCTATTTCTCTGGTGCCTATGTTTCCACATACGCTTTCCAGTCGTCCTTTGGTTGTTGACAGTAAACGTCGGATAAGACTTGTAGTGTCACCAGAAAACAGAGGAACTCAAGAAGTAAGCTGCGACGGGCAAGTGTCTCTACCTGTATCACCGGGCGATGAAATTCATATCTACCAAAGCCCCAATACGTTAAATTTAATCCACCCGAAAGATTACAGCTATTATCATGTGCTGAGAAACAAGCTAGGTTGGTCAAGCCGATTGTTTTAGAAGGCTAATTAGATAAACAACCAAGGTTAGTATATTCACTAACCTTGGTTGCAAATAATCGTTATTTAATCACACCACACACGATTCTGGCGCCACCACCACCAAGAGGTGCTGGGTGATCAGAATGGTTATCCCCACCAGCGTGGATCATAAGCGCGCGGTTTTTCACATCAGTAAGTTGCACTCTTGGGGCTAATACTGGTTGAGTTGCCATACCCTTGCTATCAACATAGAGTGCTGGCAAATCGCCAAGATGATTATTGTCAGTCCAAGGCGTTCCATGCTTACCCGTTTGTTTAGGATCGTAGTGACCACCTGCTGCGCCGCCTAACACTGTCTTACCATCTTTACTAATGCTGTCACATGAGGCGTTAGTATGAATATGAAATCCATGTAGGCCCGCTGGCAAGTTGCTCAAATTAGGCGTAAGAACCGTTCCGTAAGCCGTTTGCTCAAGTGAAACGCTACCAACGGATTTGCCCGAATTTAGATCGACCATTTCTACGTCAGTGGTATTGGCCAAAGCGGTAGCCGAAAACATCATCATCAGCGCAGCAAGTTGTGTTTTATACATGAGGTATTCTCCCATTTTCTTATTTGTGTAAGGCAAAGCGACTTTGCTCATAGGCTATTGATATAAACTTCACCGACTATAACGCCTGCGCCATCAGCTCGTGAAATCAAAACCACCTATTAATAACATAGGCAACAACAATGGCCCTGACAATGACAAAATGAAAATAATTTGATTTACTCCTCTTTACTGTATAAAGAAACAGTATATACTGTTTCTTTATACAGTATTGGTAATTCAGACAGGTGTGAAAGATGCTGGCTCATTTAAGTGTTAATAACTTTGCAATTGTTAAGTCGCTACAGCTTGAACTTTCTAAAGGAATGACAACCATCACAGGCGAAACCGGCGCAGGCAAATCGATTGCCATCGATGCACTTAGCCTATGTTTAGGCGGTAGAGCAGATGCCAGTATGGTGAGACAAGGAGAAGAAAAAACCGAAGTCAGCGCAGCTTTTACTCTGGAAGATAATATCAATGCAACACGCTGGCTTGAAGATAATGATTTACTTGATGGCAATGACTGTATCTTGCGCAGAATCATCAGTAAAGAGGGCCGCTCAAGGGCTTTTATTAATGGCAGCCCAGTTCCTTTGTCACAGCTTAAAAGTCTCGGGCAATTATTAATCAACATTCATGGCCAACATGCTCACCATCAATTAATGAAAGGTGATCATCAAATGGCAATGCTAGACCAATATGCTGGGCACGGAAACCTATTAGAAAATACTCGCAATGCTTATCAAGTTTGGCGCCAAGCGGATAATCATTTAAAACGGCTCAAAGAAAATAGCGCGGCTAACTTAGCGCAAAAACAACTCCTTGAGTATCAAATCAAAGAGCTTAATGAGCTCTCTCTTGACGAGGGTGAATATGAACAACTCGAACAAGAACACAAACGACTATCCAACAGCGGAGAATTGGCCACCATTTGCCAACAAGCCATCGAACTTATATACGAAGGTGAAGAAGTTAATGCGCTTGGTATTCTCCAATCAGCCAACCACTCCTTAGTTCAACTGGCCGATCTCGATAATACGCTTACTCAGCTTCCTGATATGCTTTCAGAGGCCATTATTCAGATTGAAGAAGCTAACCGTGAGCTACGTAGCTATATGGATAACATTGATGTTGATCCAGCGCGAATGAATTACGTCGAAGAGCGTTTTTCAAAAGTCATGTCAATGGCACGTAAGCATCATGTTTTACCGAGTGAGCTCTATCAGCATCATCAAGATTTGCTAAACCAAATCGCCGACCTTGACTGCTCAGATGAAAAGCTGGATGAATTACACCAAGGTGTTGAAGAAGCTTATCAAGGCTTTGCTAAAAGTGCAGAAAAACTCAGTAAATCTCGCTGCCGCTATGCAAAAGAGCTCAATAAGCTGATCTCCACAAGCATGCATGAACTGAGTATGGAAAAAGCGCAGTTTTGTATCCAAGTTGATAAACAAGATACGCACCCCTCGCCTCTTGGTATCAACAACGTGTGTTTCTTGGTATCAACTAACCCTGGTCAACCCCTTGAGCCGATTGCCAAAGTCGCGTCAGGTGGCGAACTATCAAGGATATCACTCGCCATACAGGTCATTACCGCTCAAAAAGTCGATACTCCAAGCCTGATTTTTGATGAAGTGGATGTAGGGATCAGTGGCCCGACAGCGGCTGTGGTTGGCAAAATGCTGCGTAAATTGGGAGAGTCAACTCAAGTTCTTTGTGTGACTCATTTACCGCAAGTAGCAGGCTGTGGCCATCATCAGCTCTTTGTTGCTAAGCATACCAAAGCCGGTAAAACCGAAACACAAATGCGCGCACTGGATAACGAACAAAGGATCTCAGAGCTCGCCCGACTACTCGGTGGTAGCGAGATCACTGAATCAACCATTGCCAATGCGAAAGAGCTTCTGATAGCAGCTTAAGATACCCACTCAAGGTAACAGTACTATGGGAATTTGGAACGAGTTTGCAACTTAATTCAAAAATCGCGGTCTGAAACAGTTCAAAACAAGATGAGCTTTTTACTTTAGCGCTCAGCTTGTTTATTATCAGCCCAATTAAAGAAATTTCCGTTACAAGAATTCATTCATATGCAAATAAAAAAGTGGCTTGTTATTGCGCTTCCACTCTCGATGACACTGTTAACAGGCTGTTCTTTACTAGAAAAGCTTGTATACCGGATTGATATCAATCAAGGTAACTACGTAGAGCAAAAAGCCGTTGATAAATTAAAGTTTGGCATGACAAAAGAGCAAGTTCGCTTTGTGTTAGGCTCGCCTATGCTGGTTGAAAATGGTTATCCAAATACTTGGTATTACATCGATCTTCAAACCGAAGGCCACCAAGATTCGGTGCAAAAGAATCTTATCACTCGCTTTAGCGATGAAGGTAAACTGGTCAGTATTGATGGTGACTTTGCGCCAAGCCCAAGCTTCTTTGAGCAAATACATTAAGCTCATCATTTTAATAGCTCAGAAAACAGAAGGGTTGAAGTATAAACTTCAACCCTTTTACCTTTGATAAGATTAATTGGCTATTTAGCTAAGCACGAAATAGTTATTAATCTGTAGCGCTTTCTTTTCTCAGTGGATTTTGTTTTCCACCAGTCACAGGATCAGCGCTGCCTGCTTGTTTGGCTTGCTCTGCTCTCTTACGGCGAATATCTTTTGGGTCCGCAAGAAGAGGACGATAAATCTCTATTCGATCTTTGTCTCTTACCGTCGCGTCAAGCTTAATATTACGACTAAACACACCGACTTTATTTACCGACAAATCCACTTCAGGATATTGCTCTAGTACCCCAGACTGGCGAATAATGTCTTCAACCGTCATCGCGCGGTTAACTACCAAGGTGTATACACGCTGCTCGTGTGGCAAGGCATAAACCACTTCAACATGGATCATTTCAGACTCAATACTCATAGCATGAATACACCTGTTTTGCGCGCTGGGTAAACGCATTCACCATATTATTGGTCAACTCACTAAAGACTTTACCAAACGCCAATTCAACCATTTTACTTGAAAATTCAAACTCCAGTTTGAGTTCAACTTTACATGCTTTTTCATCCAAAGCGGTGAAAAACCAGCCCCCTTTAAGGGTTTTAAATGGCCCATCGACAAGGCTCATTAAGATCGCTTCACCCTCAACCAATTGATTCGAAGTGGTAAAGGTTTTACTTATTCCCGCTTTTGAAACATCAACAGAAGCCACCATCGCAGACTGACTCGACTCAATAACTTTAGATCCAGAACATCCTGGTAGAAATTCAGGGTAACTGACCACGTCATTGACTAAATCAAACATTTGCTGTGCACTAAATGATACCAAAGCCGAACGACTGACTTGCTTCATAAAGATTCCTCGTCATACATGCCAAAACAGCTGGCATATATCAATTTTACTTTTATTTTTGCCCTTAGCGCAAATAAAGGGATTTCTTATCTTAGCGCCTGACCGTATAATGGCTCCATTATGGCAAAGAAAAAATCAAAACAAAAAGCGGGTAGCAATACCATCGCGCTCAACAAAAAAGCTCGCCACGAGTATTTCATTGAAGATGAAATCGAAGCTGGCATGGAGCTACAAGGGTGGGAAGTGAAAGCCCTTCGCCAAGGTAAAGCCAATATTTCTGAAAGTTACGTATTTATGCGTGACGGTGAAGCCTTTGTGAGTGGCATGACAATCACTCCTCTTAATCAGGCATCGACGCACGTTGTCGCCAATCCGACACGTGTGCGTAAACTTCTTATGAGTCGTCGCGAACTGGATAATTTACTAGGACGCATCAATCGCGAAGGCATGACATTAACAGCACTCTCGCTCTACTGGTCACGCTCTTGGGTTAAAATAAAAATCGGTGTGGCTAAGGGTAAAAAGCTTCACGACAAACGAGACGATCTAAAAGACAAAGATTGGCAGCGCCAAAAAGCTCGAGTGATGAAGAGCTCACTGCGCTAATCTTAACCACTTAAACGCATAGCGCTAGACAGTACGTCTGTTTCTGGTACTATGCAAATAACACTTTGGGGCTGATTTAGGATTCGACAGGAATTTTGCAGTCTAAGGTGCATGCCGTGGGGCGGTTGGCCACGTAAAAAGCCGCAAAAAAATAGTCGCAAACGACGACTTTATCGGTTCAGAACGCCTAGCGGCGTAATTCTAGTCTAAACCACTAGCTGACCTCTCTCGCCCTAGCTTCCGCACGTAAGACGGGGAACAACGAGGGATCAAACCCAAACGCGCTAGCCCGGATTCTCCCGCCTGAGAGATGAACGGCGAAATTCAATTCAGGCTAGTCATTCATTCGCGTGTCGGTTCGCAGGTGGGTGGCGAAATTAAAGATCGACTAAGCATGTAGTACCGAAGATGAATGGTTTTTGGACGCGGGTTCAACTCCCGCCAGCTCCACCAA
>NZ_JAYQDQ010000139.1:0-6638 GCF_038138445.1 Vibrio sp. | reverse complement strand
AGCTATTTAAGATGTTCGGCTTTACCACTGAAAATGTGGTCAACACAGCGAAAGAGTTATTGGACTAGTCACTTTATCGAGAAAGTAGCCGAGTACAGCATTAAGTACTCGGCTTTCTTTTAGTCAATACTATTAGGTGCGATTTATATATCTATCAGGTAGTATTCGTGATACGAAAATGATGTAAGGGATGGAGTCATGTTAAAAGTTGCGATCAATGGATTTGGACGTATCGGTCGTAATGTGCTGCGTGCGGTATACGAGAGCGGAAAAAATCAGCAAATTAAGGTTGTTGCAGTTAATGAACTGGCTCAACCCGATGCGATGGCACATCTACTGCAATATGATACAAGTCATGGTCGGTTTGGTCGAAAAGTCACTAATGACCAAGAGCACATATATATCCACCACGACGCTCCATACGAAGGTACGGGCGAGTTTGATTCGATTCGTATTCTACATCTTGCCGAGATAGACTTATTGCCTTGGCGAGATCTTGAGGTTGATCTAGTCCTAGATTGTACAGGTGTATTTGGCACACAAGCTGATGGTCAAGAGCATATTAAAGCGGGAGCAAAGAAGGTTCTCTTCTCACACCCTGGTGCCCATGACCTTGATAACACGATTATTTATGGGGTTAATCACCATACTCTTAAAGCAGCACACAGGGTGGTTTCTAATGGGTCTTGCACCACCAATTGTATCGTTCCGATTATCAAAGCATTGGATGATGCTTTTGAAATTGAATCTGGCACTATTACGACTATTCACTCCTCGATGAATGATCAACAAGTCATCGATGCCTATCACACTGATCTGCGCCGTACACGAGCAGCAAGTCAATCGATTATACCGGTAGATACTAAATTGCATAAGGGGATTGAAAGAATATTCCCGAAATTTTCCAACAAATTTGAAGCTATTTCGGTCAGAGTTCCCACAGTCAATGTCACAGCGATGGATTTAAGTGTCACAGTTCATACAAATGTGAAAGTTAATGACATAAATCAAACCATAGTTAACGCATCTCAGTGTACATTACGAGGAATAGTTGACTATACTGAAGCTCCGCTTGTTTCGATTGACTTCAATCATGACCCACATAGTGCGATTGTTGATGGTACCCAAACACGAGTCAGTAATGGCCATTTAGTGAAAATGCTGGTTTGGTGTGATAACGAATGGGGTTTTGCCAATCGAATGTTAGATACAGCACTCGAAATGCATAAGGCAGAATAGACCCAATACGGAGTGGAGATATATTTATTTCATGCCTTGAAATAAATATTGATAATCTCCATATCTAAGTAAGTTTGAAAAATTGTTAGGTTGAGCTTAGCTGCTGAGCCGGAAAATTTATTTTTAATATTTGAGAGGACACATCATGTCTGTGATCAAGATGACTGACCTGGATCTTGCAGGTAAACGTGTATTTATTCGTGCAGATCTTAATGTACCAGTAAAAGAAGGCAAAGTGACTTCTGACGCACGTATTCTAGCTTCTTTACCTACAATCAAGCATTGTCTTGAAGCTGGTGCAAAAGTGATGGTGACATCTCACTTAGGTCGTCCTACAGAAGGTGAGTACGCGCAAGAATTCTCTCTACAACCAGTGGTTAACTACTTAAATGACGCTCTAGGTTGTGAGGTTAAGTTAGCCAAAGATTACCTTGATGGGCTAGAACTCAATGCAGGTGAGTTAGTCGTTCTTGAAAATGTACGATTCAACAAAGGTGAAAAGAAGAACGAAGAAGCCTTATCTAAGGCCTATGCTGCTCTGTGTGACGTTTTTGTTATGGATGCCTTTGGTACGGCTCATAGAGCACAAGCGTCTACCCATGGTGTTGGAATGCATGCACCGATCGCCTGTGCTGGGCCTTTACTGGCTAACGAACTCGATGCACTAGCAAAAGCAATGGATAAACCCGCTCGCCCAATGGTAGCGATTGTTGGTGGTTCAAAAGTTTCAACCAAACTAACTGTACTTGAGTCATTGTCAAAAGTGGCAGATCAGCTGGTTGTTGGTGGTGGTATTGCCAATACCTTTATTGCCGCGGCTGGACATAACGTTGGTAAGTCTTTGTATGAAGCAGACCTAGTTGATACAGCGAAAAAATTGATGGATGAGTGTGCAATCCCTGTCGCAACGGATGTCGCTTGTGCGAAAGCTTTTGATGAGAACGCTGAAGCTGAAATCAAAAATGTCGCGGATGTGGCTGATGACGATATGATTTTCGATTTAGGCCCTGATTCAACTGCTGAATTGGCAGAAATTCTTAAAAATGCTAAGACTATTCTTTGGAATGGTCCTGTAGGCGTGTTTGAGTTTAAAAACTTTGAGGCAGGGACTAAAGGTATATCTGAGGCTATTGCCCAATCTGAAGGCTTTTCAGTTGCTGGTGGTGGTGACACCCTAGCTGCTATCGATAAGTTTGGTATCAAGGCCGATGTTTCTTACATCTCAACTGGTGGTGGTGCTTTCCTTGAATTTGTGGAAGGTAAGGTGCTTCCGGCTGTAGAAATGTTGGAAGCTCGCGCTAAATAATTAACCGAAAGCGGGCTTTCCCCGCTTTCTTGTTTGCTGCATATAAGGCGTTTGTTTGTTAAAATAGGCGCTGTTGTGGCAAACGTTTGCAAAAATTTAAACGAATAAGTTTTATTTTAAAACGATAGATAAATAGGATGACAGCCATGTCTAAGATCTTCGATTTCGTAAAACCAGGTGTGATTTCTGGTGATGACGTACAGAAAGTTTTTGAAGTAGCAAAAGAGAATAATTTTGCTCTTCCAGCGGTAAACGTGGTTGGTACTGATTCTGTGAATGCAGTATTAGAAGCCGCTGCTAAAGTAAAAGCTCCGGTAGTGGTTCAGTTTTCAAATGGCGGCGCTGCTTTCTTTGCAGGTAAAGGCGTAAAACTTGAAGGTCAAGGTGGCCAAATTCTTGGTGCTGTAGCTGGTGCTAAATATGTTCATGCTGTAGCAGAAGCTTACGGTGTGCCTGTTATTCTTCACACTGACCACGCTGCGAAGAAACTTTTGCCATGGATTGACGGCCTTCTTGATGCTGGCGAGGAGTTTTTTGCTCAAACAGGTAAGCCACTTTTCTCTTCTCATATGATTGACTTATCAGAAGAATCTCTAGAAGAAAATATAGAGATTTGTGCTAAGTACCTTGAGCGTATGGCAAAAATGAACATGACGCTTGAGATTGAACTAGGTTGTACTGGTGGTGAAGAAGACGGTGTTGATAACTCAGATATGGACGCATCTGAGCTATACACTTCTCCTGAAGATGTTGCTTACGCTTATGAAAAGTTGACCGCAGTAAGTCATCGTTTCACTATCGCGGCTTCTTTCGGTAACGTGCATGGTGTTTACAAACCAGGTAATGTCGTACTGACTCCGACCATTCTTCGCGATTCACAAGCATACTGCGCGGAGAAATTTGGTATTGCTCCAAATGCGCTTAACTTTGTATTCCATGGTGGTTCAGGCTCTTCAGAAGCTGAAATTCAAGAGTCTATTAGCTATGGTGTTATCAAAATGAACATTGATACAGATACTCAGTGGGCAACTTGGGATGGTATTCGTCAGTACTCAGCTGATAACCACGATTACCTGCAAGGTCAAATCGGTAACCCAACTGGTGAAGATGCACCAAATAAAAAATACTATGATCCACGCGTATGGCTACGTAAAGGTCAAGAGTCAATGGTTAAGCGTTTAGAAAAAGCGTTCGCAGATCTAAACGCTGTCAACGTTTTATAATAACGACCCATTTCGATACTCTGTTTACACCCCAAAGCCTGCTCATAATGAGCAGGCTTTTTTGTTTCCCCTAGTTTTAAGTAAGCAATGAGATAGAGCGCACTAAAAAGAATGGCGAAAAGAGTCACCATTAGATACGTTTAACGGACTAATATTTGTTCTGTCTTATAAATAACTGTAACAAAAGCATTATTGCTGGAGGTAATAGACTATGTCAGAAGGAGCTAGGAAGATCGAAACTCCAATTATTGATGGTTTAGGTGTCGCTGGAACATGGGTGAATGAGCATTCGGAGCTCTTGATACAATATGGTGTGAACCTAATTTCCGCCATTCTGATACTATTTTTCGGTAACATTGCTGTCAAGTTAGTAGCTAATGGTGTTGCCAAGGTACTAAAAAAGAAAAGCATGGATAAAGCAGTCGTCGACTTTATCCATACGCTAGTACGTTACTTGTTGTTTACTATGGTTCTGATTGCTGCTCTGAGTCGAATTGGAGTGCAGACAGCCTCTGTTGTCGCGGTTATCGGTGCTGCGGGTTTAGCGATTGGATTGGCGCTACAAGGTTCACTATCAAATTTTGCTGCTGGTGTGTTGATTGTTGCTTTTCGGCCATTTAAATCTGGAGATTATGTACAAATAGCGGGCGTTGGTGGCTGTGTTGAGTCGATTCAGATTTTTCAGACAATTCTTACCACTCCTGATAATAAAATGGTTGTGGTACCTAACAGCAGTGTGATCAGTGGGCCGATTACTAACTACTCTCGTCATCAAACCAGACGAATTGATTTAGTTATAGGGGTTTCCTATCGAGCCGATTTACAAAAAACTAAGCAGTTATTGACCCAAATATGCCAAGCTGACCCTCGCATTCTAAAGGATCCTGAGGTAAAGGTGGGGGTCCATGCATTAGCCGATTCTTCAGTCAATTTCGTTGTTCGTCCTTGGGTAGCTACCAGTGATTACTGGAATGTCTATTTTGATTTGATGCAGGCGATTAAAGAAGGTTTGGATAGAGAAGGTGTAGAGATACCTTTCCCGCAAATGGATGTTCACCTAAATAAAATTGACTTGTGACAACATACGCAGTGAATCTTAGTACTCACATTTTTAATCCATGGATTGCTCATTATAAAGTAATAGCATAGCGTTACCTGTTAACTAGCACAGTAGATAGAGCGATTAAGATAAGGAATATTGGTCAAAATTGTGTCAGAAGTTTGGGCAATGCTCCTCAAGCAGTTTCTACGCGCTATGATAGGTGAAACGAGTTAATTAAGGAAAAATAATAATGAAGATGATCTCTCGTCTACTTATTGTTACGTCATGTTTGGCTGGCTTTGGTGTTTATGCTGGTACGCCAGATTTCCCCCACTTGCAAACTACAGGTTATGGGGAGGTTAGTGCAACACCAGATATGGCTGAGTTCACAGTAAGAGTGGTTGAAACAACCATGACGGCTGAGCAAGCTAAACAAACCGTAGATAAAGTCGTCACTGACTTTCTAGCCCAGCTAAAAGAGCAGGGAATGAGTGATGACAATATCAGCAGTTCAAATCTTTATATTGCACCCCAGTATCACTACCCCAAAAATGGCCAACCTGAACTTGTTGGTTATCGAGCTTCTCGAACCGTTAATGTAACAGTGAATCACTTGTCTGATCTAAATCAGTACCTAGATATTGCTCTAAGCTCTGGTATTAATCAGGTCCAAAATGTGCAGCTTAAGGTAAAAGAACAAGCTAAATATCAAGAGCAAGCGAGACAGGCTGCGATTAAGGATGCTAACGCCAAAGCTAAGTCACTTGCGTCAGGCTTTGATAAGGAGGTTAGTGGTGTTTGGCGAATCGATTACAATGTACCTAACAATCAGCCAGTGTTGATGCGTTCTATGGCAATGGATGCAAGAGCTGAAACGAACACCTATCAAGACTCGACTATTGTGATTCGAGATCGTGTCGATGTTATCTACAAGCTGGATTGAAGCACCTTAATTTAAGCTATTAAGGCGCATCAGTTAGCCTATTATGCAGCTTTTTCAATACTGACTTGTATTTGCTGCATTGAGCGGTGGAGGTGGCGATCAAAATGCTCGGCTGCCTTCTCCGACTCTTTGTCCATCACCAATGTAAGAATCTTCTCATATTCTTCAATTTCAAATTGGTGTACATCTAGGCCATTATTACGAGCAAAATAACGATAGCGTTTGATCTGATTGATTAGATCGTTAAAAAATCCAATCATGTTTGGCGAGTTGGAACCTTCAAGAAGCGCGATATGAAACTCATATTGTCGTTCTTCCCATTGCTGCCAATCAAAATTCTCATCATTGAAATTAAGACGAGATAGCTTGTGATAGCAAGTGAGAACCTTGAGCTCCCATTCTTCTCCGCCCAACTTTATTGATTTTTTGATTAGCACAGATGCTACGGTGCGAAGACTTTCATAAAGATCAGCAAGTTCATCTATACACACAGGAGAAACCCAGCACCCTTTCTGAGGTTCCAAGCTAACGTATTTAGTCCATGCAAGCTGAACTAACGCTTCTCTAATAGGTGAGGCACCGACACGGTATCGACGTTTTAAATCTGCGACCACGAGTTTTTGACAGGGTTTGAATTCTCCGCTCAAGATGTCTTGGTAGATCATTTTCGAGACTTTATCAGTCAAGGTTGGGCTAGACACTTTCCTATCCTCATATGCATAGATACAACACTATGAAAAATATAATAAATTCTATAGCATGCAAAACTGCGGGCGATAATACAGCGTACTGATTAGAGGGACAAGAGCGAAAAATAAAAAAGAGGGCGATAGCCCTAATGCCGATCAGTTAAACATTAATCGGCAGATCAATTGAATGATCCCA
>NZ_JAYQDQ010000138.1:0-6643 GCF_038138445.1 Vibrio sp. | reverse complement strand
ACAATACCGAATTTAAAAGGAAATGATTAGATGGGGTTTACCGCCAGCTTACGTACTTACTTCAATCGCCTATTAGATAAACTGGAAGACCTGATATCAGGTACTCAGGCTAAGTCATCAGAACTTTCTAGTAGTACACAGAGTATGCATGACGAGCTACAAGGTGTGATAGAGCAGTTCCACATACAGGCAGATCACACCTCAACGATGGCCACTTCCGTCCAAGAGATGGTTTCGACTATCAACGAAATTTCTGAAAGTACAGCTGTGGCGGTAGAAGGCGTTCAGCAAGCGACAATCAATGCACAAAGTGGTCGTTCGGTGGTTGAAGAAACCGTAAGAAATATTGGTGAGTTGTCCCAAATCCTCTCTGACAGCCAAGGCTCCATTAGTTCTCTTAATGACCACGTCGATAAAATTGGCGATGCGGTAAACATTATCCAAGGCATTGCTGAGCAAACCAACCTACTCGCCTTGAATGCCGCAATAGAGGCGGCTCGTGCAGGTGAGCAAGGTCGCGGGTTTGCTGTTGTGGCAGATGAAGTACGAGCTTTGGCGAGTCGAACGCACCAATCGACCGAGGAAATCACCAAAGTCGTGACCGATATCCAGACTCAAATGGCGACAGTTGTCACCAACATAGACCAATGTAATGAACAAGGCCAACAAACCTTAACGGCTTCTGAAACATTGGACGACAGCCTTGGACAAATCATAACGGATATGACCAACATCCAAGCCAATTCAGAACGTATTGCCTCTGCCATTGAGGAACAAGGTAGTGTTATGAACCAGGTAAGCGACTCTATTACAGAGTTGAACACCATCTCAGAAGGGAATATGCAGTCTGCTCAGAATTGTCTTGAAGAAGTTGATAAAGTATCCAATCAAGCCGGCGATATGGACCAAGCGGTTGCTGAGTTCCAAACTTCAAAATAGTTGGATGATAAGTTTGTAAAGCGCTTCACTAGTGAAGCGCTTTTTTGTGGCAGTAAATAAATACCATTATATCAAGACGGCTGTAATTGCTTTATTGATTGACCTTTAAGCTCAAAGTGAGATTTTAAGTGATCGATGACAATCCTCACTTTTTTGGGTAATACCCGACTAGCAGTAAGAATTTGGACTTCAACAGAGGGCCAAACGATGTCTTCTAAAAGTGTAACCAGCTGGCCAGATTGTAGTGCATCATTAACAAAACACCGAGGCAAAATGGTGACTCCCTGATGAGCAATAGCGAAAGCGCGGCAAACCATAATATTGTTACTTTCTAGTTTAGTGTTAAATTTTAGAGGCTTAGAGTCTTTTAGCATCTCGTTAACTCTGCTTTCCATCGCACATGCGGTACTCGTTAACCAACAATGCTCAGTTAAATCTTCTATATTACTTGGTACTCCATGTTGTTCTAGATATTGGGGTGAAGCGACTAACACGGTCTCCAACTGACCAGCTGGTCGATAAACCAAGTTACTATCTTTTAATTTTCCTATTCTAATAGCGATATCTATACCATCGTTGATTGCATCTCTTAGTTCATCATCAGCAATAATATGGAAGCTAAGTTGTGGGTATTGTCGTGTTAAATCTTCCAGCGCTTGAGCGAGAACAGCCTGCGCCATACCATTACTTGCAGTGATTTTAATACACCCAGACATATGCTCTTTGCAATCGGTAATGTTTTGTTTGAACTCACAAAAATGGGCATACATCTTTTGGTATTCACAGACTAACACCCGCCCCGCCTCACTCAATGAGAAACCACGAGTCGAACGGTATATTAATGTCACTCCTAAAGACTCCTCTAAAATAGAGATATTTTGGCTAATTGCTGAAGGTGACATCCCTAGGCGTTTTGACGCAGCAGTCATGCTCTCGGACTCCGCAACAACAGAAAATATGCAGTAACGTTTCATGTTTTCCATATGCTTCCTATACTGACAAATATTATCGCAGTGGTTTTAAAGTTGCTCCTGATAATAATGGAAATATACATCAAATTTATAGGTTTTCTTATATGCATAACACAACATAGTTGCGAAGCCAGAAATGAAAAAACGATAAACCAAGAAAACAAAAATCGATATAATTCAATAACTTAAACCAAAAATTTTAATATAAATAATATTTATTAATCAGTGAAACAAAAGTGTAATATTTTGTTGCCTTAGAAATTTTATGGTTATTAACTCATCAAGGTTTAATTTTATTAACCAATTTTTCATAAAGAGTTTACTACATATGTTTTCAATAAGAAATAAAAACATAAATACAAGTTATATATAATTCAAATATATCCTTTAGTTTATAGATAATACTTATAAATTAATATTATATAAACTGTGTTTTAAGAAAAAATTAAGAACAAAAATAATTAAATTTAAGTGAACCATGTAAAATAATAACGGTGCATGTTATTTACATGTTTATATCTTTAGTCAGAATGAGTTAGAGTGTTGTGATGGTAGAATAATTATTAGTGTAGAAAATATGACCACAAATCCATTAACAGCAACAAGTGATAACTAGTAAAAAGTAATAAAAAGTAATAAGGACACACACAAAAAGTATTTTCAGTAAATATACAGCAGAGCCCTCACCTCTTTCCAACTTTACCTTATGGTCTGGTTGCAAAGTAGCAAGAAGGTGTAACGTCAATTAATTCAGGATTAGATAGATAACCACTAATTCAGGGAAATCAGTGGTAGCTAGGGAAAATCTATTGCGGTGTGTCCTTTTAATTTTAAAAGTAAAAAGGCCTCGCATAGTGCGAGGCCATGGGGTTTAGTTCAGCACGCTATGGGATTTAGTGTGTGTCCTTGTAAGATTTAGTGTATGTCCTTGTAAATATAATCATTCACTAAAGTAGTGTTTTGCTGCCTTTTCCCATCCATATTGTTGGATTGAGTTCCAATCAGGGTTTTCAGTCTCATAATCTTCTTCAAGAGTAAGGAAGCTTTTCGCCTTTTCGCTCGCTTCCTCGGGAGTAAACCAGCCTCTCTCACACTCTTCACAATGTAAATACATTCTCTTATTTGTGATATCTTCGGTCAAAATAAGCCTACCTTGGTGGCAATTAACGCACTCATCATACCAATAAAACTTTTCCACTAGGCCTCCTAATAAATCTATTGAGGTGTGTGTCCTTGTAATTTTCATTAGGTCAGCACACTATGATATTTAGTGTGTGTCCTTTTAAATACATTAGACTCAGGTTGATAATTAACACTTTCATTAACCCATATGTCTAATTCTTTTACCAAAGTTCGACATTTCTTAACTGATGACAACGGTTTTTCGTCTGACAAGTACATTATTGCAATATTATTTCTATTACCAAATATATCAATAAAAAAAGGACAATTTGACACTGAGCTAATTTTTGCCATCATGGGTAGGTCATCACCTACCGCATTTAATCTACTAATTAAGTCACTAATAACCATTACGCTTCTTAATCCCCAATTTTATTAAGGTCTGCATCATTGATGTTTAGTGTATGTCCTTTTTAATCTTTTAATTTTATAGAATTAATATTAATTAGTCCTTTAAATTCAACTGTATACCAACTTACACATACTAAATAATCATTATTACTATCCGATACAAAATATTCCATACCAAAAGCATTTTCCATAACTGTCCCAATCACCCGCACATCTTCTATTTCTACCACGTAGTTTTTGTCCTTGCCTGATTGGTCAAAGAATATAAATCCCTTTCCTTCAGGTAAGCCCGAAGAGTATTCATACTCATACTCTTCAACAGGAAAGGAAACTGAATCATTGTCGATTGACAAGTGTCCAGCAGTCTTACTAGGTTCAAATTTTTTAGTAACCCCATCTATAAAGATTTTTGCATCATCATTAGGGAGAAGTTCACACTTGATACCAAGCTCACGGCACACTTCCAAAATCTCTTTTGCATTTTTCATCTAAATCTTAATCCCTCGTTGCAGGGATATTATCTACAAATATATGTCCCCGAACCTTCTTTCTACCTTTACCTGGAGTTTGGTAACCGATGTGTGGTTGATAAGGACCTTTACCTAATTCTCCACTTGCTTTGACATTATTTAAATCTGGTATGTCAATATTAACATTAGCTCCATTTGGACCAGAATATTCAACAGGAATGCTCTTGCCATTTCTATCATAACCCCACTTGGTTACTTCAAACCTTTCTTTTGAAACTCCAGTTTTCTTAAATGCTTCATCTAATGCATCTCTGTAGGTACTTCCTGTACCTCTGAAAAGTAATAAGGACACACACCAAAAGCATTAAATAAGTGTGGTTATCTTCTCTATTGCGTGAGCATCAAAACCTTTTCAAAGCTGTATGTCTATATTTACTTACTCATTTAGTAAGGGAAACAAAATGACGACAGCTAGAAACCAACTAATCTCTACTGAAGCAACCTCCTATTACCACTGTGTTTCCCGTTGTGTTAGACGCAGCTTTCTATGTGGAGAAGATAATGTTACGCAAAAAAACTACGAGCACCGAAGGGACTGGATTGTAAAGAAGATACATGTCTTATCTAGGGCTTATTGCATTGATATTTGCGCGTATGCCATTATGAGCAATCACTATCATCTCGTCGTTCATATTAACAAAGATCGAGCAATAGCCATATCTCCTCGTGAGGTGGTTGAGCGCTGGAGCCTGCTACATAAACTACCTCTATTAATCCAAAAATGGATTAACCATGACTTAACTAGCAAGTTGGAGGAAGAGAAATGTCTTGAAATCATTGAACAATGGAGAGAGTGCCTTTGGAACTTGAGTTGGTATATGAAAGAGCTTAACTTTGATATCGCATGCCGCGCTAATCTCGAAGATAAGTGTACTGGCCACTTTTGGGAAAGTCGATTTAAAAGCCAAGCATTATTGGACGAAAAAGCCCTCGCAGCAGCAATGGCCTATGTAGACTTGAACCCTATACGAGCTGGTATTGCCGACAAGCCCGAAACTTCAACTTATACCTCTGTAAAAGCACGTATTGATGCATTAGAAAAACATTTACCTAATGCTCCATGCTTGCACCCTTTCGTAGGTAACCCGACCAACATCATGCTTGAGGGTATTCCGTTTCGACTCAAGGATTATCTTGAATTGGTTGATTGGACCGCTCGTCATCTAAGACCTAATAAAGCTTCTATGGATTCTAGTCTACCACCCATCTTCCAGCGGCTAGGTTGCAATATTGATAAGTGGCTAAAAGTCTGTACCTCATTAGAAAACAAAAAATCAACTGCAATCGGCTCAAAATCTCAGGCTGTCGCAATAAAACCTATCCTCAACAAACAAAGAATTCATTGCTACTTTCTTGAATAACTTTCTATTAAGCACCACTACTTCCTTACCGTTTGCTTCATTGCCAACCTACTGAAGTAACGCTCTATGGCTACACAGATAGCTACAAGGTCTAACGTCAACGACAAAAACTCAGATAAATTGATGCGAAGTTTGGATAGCAACTGATTGAAACAAATCAGCCGTGGTTACTAAGGGAAATCTATTGCGGTGTGTGTCCTTGTAATTTGGCGGTATCGACACTAGTTCCGCTGGCAGAGATCTTACACAGCTCGGTAGATGAGCTACTGCACGGTCAGGAAGCGGCTAAGGGAAGTAATAAACGCGGGCCTGCGTCGAAGCTGCAACAGCAGATCGAACAGGTCAGGCAGCTACCAAGAGCGAAGCAGCAGTTTGTGATGGAGATGCTAGATACAGTGATCCAGCAAGCTGCACATTAAAAAGCCCGCGAATGCGGGCATTAATGAGCTCTTCACTTATCTATCACGTAGAGTGTATTTGGCGGGCAGTCTTCAATACAATCAGTAACAACAAGGCTTTCAAATGACTCTATAGAGCTGTGTTTTACTTGGTCTACTTCATCACAGACGCTAAGTGAGAACCCCAATTCTCGAACAGCATCCATATTTAGCAAAAATTTAATAATTTTTGTAATTTCAAAAATCCTATCTTTCAACAAGGATGGAAACTGATTTTGAAAATCACTTTCTGATTCATCTTCAGGGTCGTAGTCATATTCATTGAGCAATATTGTTGCCGTGTTCAGTTCGCTTGAGTCAGATATCACAAATTGAACAATATCATCACGTAACAACAAGTTCTTTGGATAATTATACAAGTTTAATTCGTCCTTGAATTTAAATCCAAAAGCTGTTTCTTTCTGTATGTCATTCTCTAAAGAGGTCAATTCACTTTTTTCCAGTGAATTGATATAGCCAATAATAGTTTCACTCATCTGATTTTTATCCAGTCTCCCGCAGGGGTACCATTTTCTGAAAGCTCTCTAACAACATCTTGTTTAATCGGAAACCCTCGTTCGTTGTAGTCAAATCTGTGCTCATGAGCTACTGAACGACCATCTGAACGACGCCCCAATGGGCCATGAGTACTTTGTTGACCATAATCCTCCCGACTAAATGCCCGGCCCTTATCATCGTAATAAGTGACACTCGATGAACCATCTGCGCGTTGGCTTTCTATTATTGAATTAGGCTCTGAAGTTTTAGGAGCTTTACCACCAGTGTTTACTGTATGTGGCGTTTCTACCCTCTTTGTAACATCAGAACACCCTGACGTTCATCCTAGCCAACAATGCACATAACCCTAATGC
>NZ_JAYQDQ010000137.1:0-6744 GCF_038138445.1 Vibrio sp. | reverse complement strand
TTTGATTATCGACACCGATGAATACAGTCTTATCAACAGTTATACCTTTGCGCTTTTGGCAAATCAAGCTTATGCAAATGACGAATTTGGTATCCCAGATAGTAAGTCGCCTTCAATACCTGATGGAGGGCTAAACAAAGTGGTTGAGCAGATGAAAACTAAAATTCGCCCAGTCTATTGCGCGGCTTTCAAAGAAGATTGGTTACTGCAAGAGGTGCCATACTCTCAGCATTTGAAGAGTAAATTTTACCAAGATTCGGATATTGGCTGCGAAGGGTATATTTTAAGTAATGATGATATAGCGATTATCGGCATTCGGGGCACGCAAACCTACTTTGAGAATGAAGAGGTGTATAAGCTCGGCGATACCACTTGGGGCCAAGGGGTAAAACAAATAAATGGGGTAGCCTTTAAAGCTGTTGAAACCCAAGATGGAGTTCGGGCGTTTTTTCAATCCGAGGGTTATAAAGACGTGATGACAGACCTAGATGCAGCTCAAATATCTGTTCCTGAATTGAGCGATAGCTATGTGCATAGGGGTTTTTATCAATATGCTTATTCTTTTTGGAAAATGATAGAAAGGGATATCCAAAAAAACAAAACTAAGAGCTTTTACATCTGCGGACATAGCTTAGGAGGAGCGGGAGCGTTACTAATCTCTGGGTTAATTAAAGAGATGGTCAACCCCAAGTCATTGCGCTTATTTACTTTTGGTATGCCAAGAACTGGATCTCATTCATTTGTCGGGGCTTATAATGACATAACACATTATCGTCATGTCAATAACCATGACCTAGTACCTCAATTACCCTTTAAATGGACGAATACCAACCCAGATGACACTTCTAATGTGGGGGCGTCAAAACTTTCAGAGTCAGTGCGCGCTTTAGTTTTAGAGCGCTTTGTAGATAATGATGATGATAATTATCACCATCATGGCAATCTCGTTCAGCTACTGACTTATAGCCGCGAAAAGCACCAGCCCAAAGAGGTCAAACAGGTATTACTGACGCCTAAGCAAACTCATATTACCAGCCTAACATTTGCACAGAATAAACAAGATGATACATTTGTGTTGGCAGATACCCTTAGCAAAGAGCATATTGATCTAAACGGCTATGCGGCGACTATCCTTGATTCAGGGCTAAATCATATGATGTCCGAGTATATTCCAAACCTCAAATCGCAACTGGAAATACTACTCCAAGGTACTTTGTCTCAAAGTTATGACAGTGCCAATACAGAGCTTACGGCGACAATAGATAATTTAAATCAAGCGGTTCAAACCTTACAAGAAGAGTATCAGCACAGCCAAAACATCCCCTATCATGTCGGCGAGGCCAAACGTGGCAGCTTAAAACTTGAAGAGGAAACCATAGCCCAATTGCTAGCCAACCTTAAGCGTATTCAACGAGAGTTAGGAGTACTGGTTAACTCCCCAACAGTGCTCACCCCTAGTGTGTTACTGTATGGTGATAAGAAACCATTACAGATTGATTTAAAGGAGCAGATAAGTGACTAAAGTTTTAAAATTAGGCGTTTTAATACTTTCTATTTCATTGGTGCTCGTTTATTTAGCTGCTTCTATTTCCAATTTCGGTGAAGGCGTAAGGGCACCATTCGGTTCTTCTTCCGATGACCATTATATTGTAATAAAAGGATTCAAACCTGAAGATGCTCTAGTGAAAGCATATGTTACATTTTACGGAGGCGGTGATAGTTGTGAAGCATTTTTTGTGAGTGGTGCGGATGGAATAAAACGGGATGGGAGTAAGGCAGTGTTCCTAAGTAACTACAATTTTTCAGGAACAAAAGACCGCTATGAGCTTCGAGTTCCATACAAGAATGTCACCTCAAATTCATGTAAAATGAAATTACATCGTATTGTCGTTGATGCCGAAAATGATTTTGATTCCGTTGGTTTTGCAGAACTGAGAATAACCCAGCCAATATACGATAACGATATGGTTGTAGCTACTAGTTCAATTATTGATGCTAAAAGCTGTAATTCAGAGATTTGGCAGTGGGCGAACAAAAAAAACTGGTCTGGTGCTACTGAGTGTTTATTTTTCGTTGATGGTGAAGTGAAAACCAAAGAGCCAGAACCTAATGCTTACAGTATACACATGAAGTTTCAGGACTTTTCTGATGGCACTATAATCAACTACAATATTTTAGCAGGTGAGAATTATCGCTCTAAACGTCTAGAACAAAATGTTGAACTTCCATAATATTAATGGTTTAGATATACACTAATCTAGTCAATCATTCTGGTTACCCATACGAGAATACTCTGTAAGAGTGGCTTTGGACATTGTTTATTGATGTGCCTTCTTAATTCTACGTTAGATTAACACACTAATTTAAATGATAAATTTATGGCTAAGGTCTTTAAAATTGGGGCCATATTGATAGCGCTCTGGGTCGCGCTTTTTTACGTGGTTTACCCAGCCTTTAAGTGGTATGAGAGCACCAAGCCGCCGTTTGGTTCATCTCCTGAAGATAGCTATATCTCAATCCAAGGGACAAAACCCAAAGATGCCAAGGTCAAAGCCTACGGCACTTTTTACGGAGGCGGCGATGAGTGCAAATCGTTTTTTTGGAGTGCCTCCGATGGTAAAAAACGCTCAGGAGGGAAAGCGGTATTGCGTATCACCCATAACTTTGCCAGCGACGAGAATCATTATGAACTGCGCATTCCATATAAAAACTTTGTATCCAGTGGTTGTGATATGAAGCTCTACAGCATAGTGGTGGATGCAGAAAATGCATACGATACCGTTGGTTTTGCTGAATTACGTATTTATCCACCGAGAGTGGCAAGTGATAGATTTATTTCAACGCAGTCAGTAATTGAAGCTAAAAATTGTGAAGATTTATATATTTCTGATTTAAATCGATGGGCAGGAGGATACGCCTGCGACTATTACATTAATAACAAAGTAAAGCAGAAAGAAGAGTTCAATGCATATTCTGTTCGTTTTGACTTCACCCAATTTACTAACGATACCGTGATTCAATACAATATCGTTGCTGGTGATAACTATCGTACAGAGCCGAAAGAGCAAACAAAGCCCAATGATCCGTCTTAGTGATGTATTGAGTACTGGCTTAAAGAGCAAATTGATGGCTAAGGTTTTAAAAATTGGCGCGATACTGGTAGCGCTCTGGGTCGCACTTTTTTATGTGGTTTACCCAGTCTTTGAGTGGTACGAGAGCACCAAGCCGCCGTTTGGTTCGTCTCCTGAAGATAGCTATATATCAATCCAAGGGACAAAACCCAACGACGCCAAGGTCAAAGCCTACGGCACTTTTTACGGTGGCGGTGATGAGTGTAAATCGTTTTCTTGGAGTGCCTCCGATGGTAAAAAACGCCCAGGGGGTAAAGCGGTATTGCGTATCACTCATAACTTTGCCAGCGACGAGAATCATTATGAACTACGTATCCCATATAAAAACTTTGTATCCAGTGGTTGTGATATGAAGCTCTATGACATAGTGGTGGATGCAGAAAATGCATACGATACCGTTGGTTTTGCTGAATTACGTATATACCCCCCTATATACGAAAGTGATAAAGTTTTTGATATTAAATCTAAATTTGAAGCTAATAACTGTAGAGCAAAATACTATGAAAAATGGAAAGATTGGTCAGATGGTTTTGCCTGTGACTATTTTATAGATGGAAAAATCAAAGAAAGAGAAGAATTTAGCTATCAAAATATTACACTTGACTTTTCTCGGTTCTCTGAGGATACCGTGATTCAATACAATATCGCTGCTGGTGATAACTACCGTACAGAGCCGAAAGAGCAAGCATAGCCCAATGATCCGTCTTAGTGTCTCAGGTTACTTCTCGTCGTCTTTTTATACCTGTAATGTCGTTAACAATTAAAAGGATAAGTAGAATTTATTTATAAATAAAATAGATTCTACTTATTATTAACATTTTGAGATAAAAGGGATAAAGATAGAACTATCGAGATCGGTACTTAATACCCAGCCAACTTGATAAGTGTTTAGCAAACGCTTTACGGCTTGTCGTCCCCCCGCTATTCACTATGTACATCCCGCTTTCACTCATACTCAAGCAACTACAACCCTCCCAATGTGAAGCCTGGCGAGAGTAATCAAGGCTTCCAAGCTTCTTAGCGGCCTGATAAATATTATTCGTTCTCTCTATCGGGACAAGACTTTGGTAAGTTACCCAAAGGTTATTGAATACCAACCCTAAACCTTGAACGAGTGTTGCCACTAGCTGAAATCCCGTTCTATCTAGAGAGTACTTTTCACCTTGAAATTCAATCCATGTCTCAAAAAACAAAATAAGATCGTTTTTGATTGGTTCAAGGTGCCTTGTTGACAAAATCGCTCCGTCATCCATTTCCCGAACGCCTCGCACCCTACTTTGCATGCGCTCCCCTCCTAATGCTCCAAGAATAAATCGTGTCATGGTATTGAGGGTAAGAATGAAATCACTTTTAGCGGTTACCGTGTTTAAGTCCAAGCTCATTCCTCCATGTGACTCTACAATAGGAAGAGTCCCCATTTCACGAGCTAATGTGACCACAGCATCTGCTCTGGCTAACTTCATGAGTTTATTCGTACTCATAGGAGAAACTTGACCATTTACATCCGCAAATATTTGAGCAAAGTCGGTCTCAGACAGGGGTCTGTCCATCCTAAAAATAAACAACACTTGAATGCTTAGGCTATGCATTAAACAAGACAATTCAACTCGGCGCTTGAGTCTAGAATCAGATTCCTTAACCTTTTTAATCAGTGATTGATCATACCCTCCGAGAATGGTTGCGATTGTTGAGAGTCTATTTACACCATCAACGACAAAGTTTTTTTCTGGATGTACAACCAAAACATCATTCATTCTTGGATCTTCACTGAGTTCCATTTGTACTTCTGACATACATCCGATCAAAACAGGTGGAATTACCCCGCTGATATCCGTTGAAGAGGTTAAGTGCTTAAAACAATAGTCCTCAAATCCTTGCCTTCTGGTTGGACTGGCAACTCGTTGAATCTCTTTGTAGAGACTTTTTAAGTGTGGAGGGATTAAGTCAAATGAACAGGCCCGTAAAAGGTCTGCAACTGTCATTACAGTGGACATAGTATACACACCATTAAACGAGGAGTGTGTGACACATCCGAACACTTGTTTTGTGGTTACACCAAAGCGTTGCTTTTCATTGAAAGGTTTATTCATAAAAATAACTAACTCATTGCTCAATAGAGAGCATGATTGATCGGGGCGTCGCCCCAATCAAGTATTTTTTTATCTTTTTATTTACCATTTTGAGAAATCAAGGTGTTAGAAAAAGAATAAATGAGAAGCACAGTCGAAGTGATACGCACTGGGATTTATAGTGATAAATTTTTTGGGGAGGTATCAATCCTTCAATGCTATGTAAGTGTTGATGAGTTAATGATGTCCCTTCCTCAAGATCACCTGTTGTTAGACCGATTTGCAACCAGTTATGAACGTTCGTTAAATAAAGAAAGGCTTCTCCAACTCAAAACCCACCTTCAAGAAAGCACGATAACCAGCATTCCACTCGCTCTACCTGAAGTTTCTCTGTATATATACGGTAGTACTCGCAGTAAAAACCTCAATGACAAACTTAGGACTCTACAATATAACCAAAATAAAGCCGTAATCTTAGGCGGTTATTTATTGATAAGCGCTTTTAGCGAACTGCTCGATTTTGTTGATCCATTTACAGGTAAGCAAACAAGTTCCAGTGGGCTTTCAGCCCAACAAAAACAAAAACTGGCATCTATCGATGTTCGACTCAACCTATATTATGGAATCGAAGAAAAGATAGATGATGCAATGATGTCGAAATTATTTTTTGACGTTAATACCCTAGACACAAAAGTGTACTCACAATATATCGCAACTCATGCTCAGCAATCCCCACTTGCTATGGGTGCCGATAAACTTGCCAACGCCCTTCAACTACACGAAATTGGTGGGGTATCTGAACTGAACAAGATTACTAGGTCAGATAGTTACGTAACGACTAAAAATACGCTCATTTATATCTTATTAGCGACATTAGGTGGCAGAGGTGCTCGGATTGAAAAGCGGTTACCTACATGTCTACCGAATAAGACGCTACTTACCGATCAAACTGTCAACCAAGCTTTAAACCAGTTGATCCCATTTATGCGAGGTTGGATATCATGTCTGGAAAGCAAATTTAAACAAGACGACAATGGGTTTCATCGTTCTATGCAGGTTTGGCAGGCTATGGGCTTGGTCGTATACCATTTAACCCACAATCAAGATGTGAGTGACACAGAGTTGCTCTCTGCTGGCAGAGCGTTAGGGCAATTAGATTATGATAAGAGCGCCTCTCATTGGGGCAATTGTAACGCTTTCAAAAAAGATGCGAGTGGAAGATTCTGGATAAACGCCACTGGAGGTGGACGTACTTTTAGAGATAAGATTGCTGAATATTTTATCTCTATATTAATGTGAACTTGAGATAAGTATACTTTGGTGCATTTTCAATTTAAAAATGGCAGAGTACCTATATGAGTATAGAGTAAACACCTCTAACTTTTCCTGGTCCTACTTTTATTTGTACTGACTCGTACACGGTCTGACACCTATGGTGATGAAGCGTGATCTAGTCGCACAGGCTGTCCCTTATGCCACCAAATCGCTCCTGTCGGATAGGCGACACCTGTTACCAGATGCCGCCCTCCTAAGAACCGTACGTG
>NZ_JAYQDQ010000136.1:0-6749 GCF_038138445.1 Vibrio sp. | reverse complement strand
CACTAACTCAGAACTGGATGCCAACATCCCAAGCCCAATTAGAGCTCCCAGCAAAGCTGCCATGGGGAAAAACATTTCAATATCACGAGGAATACTCAGAACCACATAAAACAAAGCTTGCAGTAAGTCGTAGCTCCCCTGGCCAACCTTACGTAACTGCTCTACGTATTTAATGATCGAAGAAAGGCCGACAAAGGTTGCAAGGACCAATGATGTAGTGGCAATAATTGTTTTGCCGATATAAAGATCAAGAATTTTAAACACGGCTTAGGCTGCCTTCTTTCTTTGTCTGAGTTTGTCTTTTAACCGCCGAACGGTAATGCTATCGAGCGAGTTGATGCCTATCGCCGTCATTAATAGGGCCGCATTGATTGGCCACATACCAATGAAAGCGGGAATAGAGCCATCTTCCAATGCTGACTTGGTCGCACTAATAGACAAGAAATAAGCCAAGTAAATCAAAATGGCAGGCCCCATTTTAGCAAAACGACCCTGACGAGGGTTAACCGCAGACAACGGCACAACCAGCATGGTCAAAAGCGGTATACATACCACTAGTGAAATTCGCCATTGCAATTCAGCCTGAGCTCGAGGATCTGGGTTGGAAATAAGTAGCAAAGTTGGAATCGCTTCCCAATCACGCCCTTTAGGCTTAACGTCACGTTGGCCAATTAAACCTTCATATTGTTTAAAATCGGTAACCATGTAGTCAAGGCGTGTCGGCACTCCTTCATAACGAACACCATCATACATGCGGATCACTTGCCTTCCGTCACTAAGCTCCTTCACCTCTCCTGACTGTGAAAAAGACACACTTGGTAAGATAGAGTCGCGCGGGCGCATTTGAGCAACAAAAACATGCTTGAGTTTTTTGTTCTCAATATCATCGATAAATACCACTGAAGAACCATCTGGTGTTCCTTGGAACTGCCCCTTCTGGAGCATGTCAACATTATTTTCAGCTGCGACTTCTTCTTCAAGCTGGATGAGCCTTTCTTGACTCATGGGTGAAAAAACAAACGCATTAGCGCCAGCTAGTAACCCGGTCATCACTGCCAAGTAAAGTGCAGCTCGAATAAGGAACTTATTACCAATCCCCGTAGCGTTCATAACGGTAATTTCACTTTCCGCATACAGACGACCAAAGGTCAGCAAAATTCCGAGGAACAAACTCAATGGCAGCATTAACAGCCCCATAGAAGGCATACTCAAGCCGACATAGTGCATTACCAACGAGGCTGGGATATCTCCATCTGAAGCCTCAGCTAAAACCTTGATCAGTTTTTGACTTAAAAAGACCAAGAACAGAATGAAAAATATCGCCAATTGGCTTTTGAGTGTCTCGCGGATCAAATATCTAACAATAATCACGCTGAAATTACCTATACAAAACTTGTTTTTTTAACTGAATCACTATAATTTCCCGTTGAACCTTTTATTATTTGAAATTTTGGCTAACTGTTAACGCGCTTATTTACAAAGTCATTCCAAACATGGAATCAACAAGTAAGACGCCATTATCTAACATTTAGTTCGATTTGTCTTCAGGATGTAGGAGTACGCATGGAGTTCAGTGTAAAAAGTGGTAGCCCAGAAAAGCAACGTAGTGCTTGTATTGTTGTGGGTGTATTCGAACCACGCCGTCTCTCTCCAGTTGCTGAACAGCTAGATAAGATCAGCGACGGCTATATCAGTTCACTACTTCGCCGTGGTGATCTGGAAGGAAAACCTGGACAGATGCTATTACTGCATCAAGTACCAGGTGTGCTGTCAGAACGTGTTTTGCTTGTCGGTTGTGGTAAAGAGCGTGAGCTGGGTGAGCGCCAGTATAAAGAAATCATTCAAAAAACGATCAACACTCTCAATGAGACAGGCTCTATGGAAGCAGTTTGCTTCCTAACCGAGTTACATGTTAAGGGACGCGATACCTATTGGAAAGTACGTCAAGCCGTTGAAGCAACCAAAGATAGCCTATATACCTTTGATCAATTCAAAAGCGCTAAGCCAGAGACTCGCCGGCCACTACGTAAGCTTGTGTTCAATGTACCCACTCGACGCGAGCTCAATTTAGGCGAAAAAGCCATCACACATGGACTAGCCATTGCTTCCGGTGTAAAAGCGGCCAAAGACCTTGGTAATATGCCACCTAATATTGCCAACCCAGCTTACTTGGCTTCCCAAGCGCGACGCCTTGCTGATGACTACGAGACCATCACAACCAAAATCATTGGTGAGCAAGAAATGGAAAAGCTAGGTATGACTTCTTATCTAGCGGTAGGCCGAGGTTCTAAAAACGAATCTATGATGTCCATCATGGAGTACAAAGGAAGCACTGACCCAGATACAAAACCTATTGTTCTGGTCGGTAAAGGCCTAACATTTGATTCTGGCGGTATTTCGCTTAAGCCCGGTGAAGGCATGGATGAAATGAAGTACGACATGTGTGGGGCGGCTTCCGTATTTGGCACCATGAAGTCATTAGCCAAGCTTAACCTGCCTATCAATGTTATCGGGGTGCTGGCTGGCTGCGAAAACATGCCTGGTAGCAACGCCTATCGTCCAGGCGATATACTTACAACAATGTCAGGCCAAACCGTTGAAGTACTCAACACCGACGCCGAAGGTCGCTTGGTATTGTGTGACGCCCTAACCTATGTAGAGCGATTCGACCCTGATTGTGTTGTCGATGTCGCAACTCTAACAGGAGCATGTGTAATTGCGTTAGGTCACCATATCAGTGGTGTACTCTCCAATCACAACCCGCTTTCTCATGAGTTAGTCAATGCTTCAGAACAGTCAAGCGATCGCGCTTGGCGCCTGCCCATGGCAGATGAGTATCATGAGCAACTAAAAAGCCCATTTGCGGATATGGCAAATATTGGTGGCCGTCCTGGCGGTACTATTACCGCAGGGTGCTTCCTGTCTAAATTTGCTAAAAAGTACCATTGGGCGCATATCGATATTGCTGGAACGGCTTGGAAATCAGGCGCAGCTAAAGGAGCGACAGGTCGTCCTGTCTCAATGCTTGTCCAATTTGTACTTAACCGAAGCGGCCAAGAAACGGAAGAATAATTTCCAAACTTAAAAGGGCCGCAAGGCCCTTTTTTAATTCAGTAGTATGTTATGTCTAATGCAACTTTTTACATTATTGATCCCGACTCTCCTCAAGCAGACTCTGGTGTCTTTTTGCAATATGTTGTTTTCCTTGCTGGTCACTTTGCCGCTCAAGGAGCAAAGGTATATCTTAATTGCGAGGACAAACATCAAGCCGAACAACTGGCAGAAGATTTTTGGCAAGTCGATGCTAAGCACTATATCGCGCATAACTTAGTTGGAGAAGGACCAAAATACGGTACCAATATCGAGATTGGATACCAGGAGGTAAAACCTTCTTGGAATCGCCAGCTAGTGATAAATTTGGCTAAAAATAAGACAACCTTTGCGAATAAGTTTGCAGAGGTGGTAGACTTCGTTCCTTGCGATGAAAAAGCCAAGCAACTCGCGCGAGAAAGATATAAAATCTATCGCCAAGCTGGTTTTCAGCTACAAACGATCGAAATAGATCATAACCCGTAACTCAATCCTTATAGTGAAGTCGATCTTGCTTGAGATCACTCACTTATAAAGATTGATAACGATTAAATTTAACCAGAACCAATCTTCGAATGGTTGGACCCAATGGAAAAGGTGCATTATCCAAATCTGAATAATACCAGGCTGTATTTATTGAGATTTTAACACCTTAAAACCGCGAAATAGTCCAGCGATACCGAGGAAATACGAGCGCTATGGAAAAGACATATAACCCAACTTCAATTGAACAAGCTCTATACCAGGCTTGGGAAGAAAAAGGCTACTTTAAGCCACACGGTGACACGACAAAAGACGCATACAGCATAATGATCCCGCCGCCAAACGTCACTGGTAGCCTACACATGGGTCACGCGTTTCAAGATACCATTATGGATACGCTTATCCGCGCAGAGCGTATGAAGGGCAAGAATACCCTTTGGCAAGTCGGTACAGACCATGCTGGTATCGCCACGCAAATGGTGGTTGAACGTAAAATTGCGGCAGAAGAAGGCAAAACCAAGCATGACTATGGCCGTGATGCTTTCATCGATAAAATTTGGCAATGGAAAGCTCAATCTGGCGGTACTATTACTAAACAGCTCCGCCGTCTTGGTGCTTCTGTTGACTGGGACCGTGAGCGCTTTACTATGGATGACGGCCTATCGAATGCAGTTCAAGAAGTATTCGTACGCCTGTATGAAGAAGATCTGATTTACCGTGGTAAACGTCTGGTTAACTGGGATCCTAAATTACACACTGCAATTTCTGATCTAGAAGTAGAGAACAAAGATAAAAAAGGCCACATGTGGCACTTCCGTTATCCTCTTGCCGATGGTGCGAAAACGGCTCAAGGCAAAGATTACATCGTGGTAGCAACAACTCGTCCAGAAACCATGCTTGGCGATACCGGTGTTGCGGTAAATCCAGAAGATCCTCGCTATAAAGATCTAATTGGAAAAGAAATTCTTCTTCCTGTTGTCAATCGCCGCATCCCTATCTTGGCTGACGAACACGCCGACATGGAAAAAGGGACTGGCTGTGTAAAAATCACACCTGCGCACGATTTCAATGACTATGAAGTGGGTAAGCGTCATCAACTTCCGATGATCAACATCCTAACCTTCAATGGTGATATTCGTGACTCTGCTGAAGTATTCACCACCAATGGTGAAGCCAGTGATGCATACTCAAGCGAGCTACCAGCTAAATATCAAGGTATGGAGCGTTTCGCTGCACGTAAAGCCATAGTGGCAGAATTCGAAGAGCTTGGTCTTTTAGACGAAATTAAAGATCATGATCTTACTGTGCCATACGGCGATCGTGGCGGAGTTGTGATTGAACCAATGCTGACTGATCAATGGTATGTTCGCGCAGCACCACTTGCAGAAACGGCGACTAAAGTGGTTGAAGACGGTGAGATTCAGTTCGTTCCTAAACAATACGAAAACATGTACTTCTCTTGGATGCGTGACATTCAAGATTGGTGTATCTCTCGTCAACTGTGGTGGGGACACCGTATTCCAGCATGGTACGACAATGACGGAAATGTCTACGTCGGCCGAACGGAAGAAGAAGTTCGTGAGAAAAATGGGCTTGCTCCTGTGGTTGTACTTCGCCAAGACGACGACGTACTGGATACTTGGTTCTCCTCTGCTCTTTGGACATTCGGTACACAAGGCTGGCCTGAAAACACGCCCGATCTTAAAACCTTCCATCCTTCAGATGTGCTTGTAACTGGTTTTGACATCATCTTCTTCTGGGTTGCTCGCATGATTATGATGACGATGCATTTCTGTAAAGATGAAAATGGCAAACCACAAGTGCCCTTCAAAACAGTTTACGTAACGGGACTCATCCGTGACGAAAACGGTGACAAGATGTCTAAGTCGAAAGGTAACGTACTTGATCCAATCGACATGATTGATGGCATCGATCTTGAGTCTCTGGTTGAAAAACGCACTGGCAACATGATGCAACCTCAGCTTGCCGCCAAGATTGAGAAAAACACACGTAAGACGTTTGAAAATGGCATTGAACCCTATGGTACTGACGCTCTACGTTTCACCTTAGCCGCCATGGCGTCAACCGGTCGTGATATCAACTGGGATATGAAACGTCTCGAAGGCTACCGTAACTTCTGTAACAAGCTTTGGAACGCCAGTCGTTACGTGTTGATGAATACCGAAGAGCAAGATTGTGGCTTTGGTGCTGGTGAGCTTGAATACTCATTAGCCGACAAATGGATCGAGTCACAATTTGAGTTAGCGGCAAAAGACTTCAACGCACACCTAGACAACTATCGTCTAGATATGGCGGCTAATACGATTTACGAGTTTATCTGGAATCAGTTCTGTGACTGGTACCTAGAGCTTACTAAGCCAGTACTATGGAAAGGCAGTGAAGCACAGCAACGAGCCACTCGCAAAACACTGATTACCGTGTTAGAGAAAACGCTTCGCCTTGCTCATCCGGTTATCCCGTATATTACCGAAACCATTTGGCAAAGCGTCAAACCACTGGTAGGCAATATTGAAGGTTCTAATTCAGCAGAAAGCACCATCATGCTGCAAGCTCTTCCACAGTATGATGAAGCAAACTTCAACCAAGAAGCACTTGATGATATCGAATGGGTGAAATCCTTTATAACCAGCATACGTAACTTGCGAGCTGAGTACGATATTAATCCAGGAAAGCCTCTTGAGGTGATGCTAAAAGCTGCCAGCGACAAAGATGCCGCGCGCCTAGAAACCAACAAACAAGTGCTGGTTTCTCTGGCTAAACTTGAGTCAGTACGCGTGCTTGAGTCTAATGAGACAACGCCAGCATGTGCGAGCGCTCTTGTGGCTAAGTCTGAGTTAATGATCCCTATGGCAGGGCTTATCGATAAAGATGCCGAGCTCATTCGTTTAGATGGTGAAATTAACAAAACGCTTGGCGAGATCAAGCGTATTGAAGGTAAGCTAGGTAACCAAGGTTTTGTCGCTAAAGCGCCAGAAGCGGTCGTGGCTAAAGAGCGTGAAAAACTGGCAGGCTATCAAGAAACACTCATTAAACTTGAAGAGCAAAAAACCACTATTGCGGCTCTATAAGCGCGAATTTGAAAGTAAAAAGGCAGCCTCTAGGCTGTAATGCCGATCAGTTAAACATTAATCGGCAGATCAATTGAATGATCCCAT
>NZ_JAYQDQ010000135.1:1722-6910 GCF_038138445.1 Vibrio sp. | reverse complement strand
TTTCGCTCTTCATAGCCGCCAAGTACTTCATATCAGACAACATATGATGATGAGCATATTCATCAGCGCTCCTTTCAACGCGGCCTCCCTCGAAAATGGTGACATCATCCGCTAACTGCGCTCTAGCCTGTTTTTGATTGCCAGTTTCAAGTGCTTGATGAAATGCCAAAACAACTTTTGCGGCAGGGGTATCTATACCTTTAAACAAACCTTTGTCTTTGTTCTTATCACCATGAGCGTTTGCTGCGAAACTAAACGTCATTAATAAAACGAGTAATATATTTATTGTTTTCATTTTCATTCTCTCTTTTAGGTTTTAATTTGCAGGGCCAACAACACTAGTAAGCACAGCCGTTACAGATAAAATGGCAAAAGCTACTACCATTTCTATCGAGATAGATTTAGATAAAGCCTCTCTGCCTTGACTATTTTTAAGTTGTGGAACGAGTATTAGTTTATGTTTAGCAGCAAGTGCCAAAATAGACACTACAAGGGCCAATTTAAACAACAGTGTTTGTCCGTAACTTGAGCTTATTAGTGCATCAAGACTTCCGACCAATTGAATCACGAGCCAGAGGCCTGCTACCAACAATAGGCTCAATGTAAAACTTCCTTGTTTGCCAAAGCTTTCCATCAGCAAATGAAGTTCTGCATAACTTAGCTGATGGCAAGCCTGTTTTAGTGGCAATAACGCCCCAAACCACCATGCCATAACGAGCACATGCAAAATAAGCAAGCCTTTTTCAATTGTGCCTAACTCAGAAATATGACCCAGTAACGTGAATGAGTATGCAAGGATTAATAAACTCAACATTAAAGCGCTTTGTTTTAAGTACGAGTTCACAGCGAGTTTGAACCTTAAAGCTAAAGCGATTATTGCGGTAACTAGCCCAAGCGCTCGAAGCAAAGCTCCAGTGCCGACAGAGGAGTCCCACATAATAGCCAATATATCAGCGTCTATCGCCCCCTGAATTCCCTCTTCTGCCATTGCACCAGTACTGGCAAAGAACCAAGTAATATTAGCGATCAAAGCCATAACTATATAAGTTCTTATCCACGTTAAATTCGCTATTACAGCATTAGTATGAGATTCATTATTCTCAAATATTTGCCTGAAAAATGTATAACCAGCAATACAGGCAAAGCCGACGTAAAATACAATTTTTGACAGTACAATGACTGTATTCCAGATATACATTTCCATATCAATCACACCGCCTATTTTAGTGAACCATAAAGCCGAAGCTATGTTTCATTTTATGACCATCGTTACCTAAGAAGGTTACATCCACAGCATAGTTTGCAGGAGCTAATTTAGGTAGTTTCCATGTAAATTTGCTAGTAGCGACTTTAGAAGGCTCGAATCCAAATTTAAATTCTTCGCCTTGTTTATTGGCCAATGAAACTTTTACAACCCGTACCTCTTTGGTGAACACCAAAGTTAACTCTTCTGGAGGATTCATTAGCATTGCATTATCAGCAGGCACACTTTTTTCAAGATGCACATGCGCAAACACCGCACTACTAAAAACGACACTGATTACGGTTAAAAATTTAATTAGTTTTTTCATATTTACCTCTATTTTAGTTTATTGAAATTGCTATTTATGGTTTCTTAACTTCGCTAAGCATTACTTTTTAGCTCCGCCTTAGAAAGCTCCTTGTTAAAGGCGTTTAATTCTGGCTTTTTAACGATTGAGTAAATTACTGGGAGCACAATAAGAGTGAGTAGCACAGCACTTGTCATTCCGCCTACCATAGGTGCAGCAATACGACTCATAATCTCCGAACCTGTTCCTGTACCATATAAAATGGGCATCAAGCCGATAATGATTGTTGCAACTGTCATCATTACTGGGCGAACTCGTAAGCCTGCACCGTGCAATAGTGCATCTTGATATGCATCATCAGAGATAGGTTCAGCTCGCTCTTCAGCTTTTTCCTTAAGCTCAGCAAGTGCCTGATTGAGATAGACCAACATTATCACACCAATCTCAACCGCTACCCCAGCTAGAGCAATAAAGCCCACGCCAACAGCCACAGAGAAGTTAAACCCTTCCAGATACATCAACCATAAGCCACCAATCATCGCCATCGGCAAGGTAACGATAATGATAGCCACCTCACTAAACGCTCTGAAGTTTAAGTAAAGTAGAATAACAATAATGGCGAGTGTTAAAGGCAATACATAGGTGAGCTTTTCTTTCGCTCTTTCCATATATTCGTATTGCCCAGCCCAAGTAATTGAATAACCTGCTGGTAGTTTTAGTTTATTAGCCAAGTGTATTTTTGCACTTTCAACATAAGTACCTACGTCAACACCGTCTATGTCGATAAACGTCCAGCCATTTAATCGAGCATTTTCACTCTTAATCCCCGGCGGACCATTTTCTACTCGGATATCTGCGACATCACCTAGTGCAATGCGTTGTCCATTTGGTGTTACAACTGGCAACCTTGCAAGCTGCTCTGGAGAATCACGATAATCCTGCGGATAACGTAAGTTAACAGGGTAACGCTCTTGACCTTCTACCGTTTGGGTAACGTTCATACCACCAATAGCTGTAGAAACCACTTGTTGAACATCCTCGATGTTTAACCCAAAGCGACTTGCCTTATCGCGTGAAATATCAACCTTGATATATCGTCCACCTGCAACTCGCTCTGAGTAAACTGATGCTGTGCCTGTAACTTCGGGTAAAATTTGCTCTATTTGTTGGCCGATTTCCTGAATCACATCAAGCTCTGGTCCGGCGACTTTAATACCCACAGGCGTTTTTATGCCTGTTGCTAACATGTCGATTCGGGTCTTGATTGGCATAACCCAAGCATTCGTTAAGCCCGGAAACTTAACCAATTTATCAAACTCAGCTTTTAACGATTCAGTAGTCACACCCTCTCGCCACTGCTCTTGTGGCTTCAATTGAATAAAGGTTTCAATCATGGTTAAAGGTGCAGGATCGGTTGCAGTTTCAGCTCTTCCTACTTTACCAAATACAGTTTCAACTTCTGGCACAGTGCGAATAAGCTTGTCTGTTTGCTGCAATAACTCCCTTGCTTTACCAATTGAAATACCGGGATAGGTAGTAGGCATATACATGAGATCGCCTTCATCCAATGGCGGAATGAATTCACTACCAATTTTATCGACAGGCCAAAAGCCAACGATAGTCACTAATATTGCTGCTACTATTGTCGATTTTGGAAACTTCATGACTTGCTTTAAAACAGGCATGTAGATAGCAATCAATAATCGGTTTAACGGGTTTTTCTTTTCAGAAACAACTTTGCCTCGAATAAAGTAGCCCATCAAAACAGGCACCAATGTGATCGCCAAACCTGCTGATGCCGCCATTGCATAGGTTTTTGTATAGGCGAGCGGAGAGAACATTCTTCCTTCTTGCGCTTCCAAGATAAATACAGGTAAAAATGAGACTGTAATGATCAGTAAGCTAAAAAATAGTGCAGGGCCTACTTCACTCGCAGCCTTAGCAACAATTTGCCAGCGATTTTCATCTGTTAGTGGTGTTTTCTCCATATGCTTGTGCATATTTTCAATCATCACTATTGCACCATCAGTCATCGCACCAATCGCAATAGCGATACCGCCTAAAGACATAATGTTGGCATTGATGCCTTGCATATACATGATAATGAACGACACCAAGATGCCTAATGGCAGAGTAACAACTGCCACAATAGATGAGCGAAGATGAAATAGGAAAGCCACACAGACAATAGCAACGACTGCAAGCTCCTCTAGCAACTTGCTCCAAAGATTATCAACAGCACGATCTATTAACTTCGATCTGTCATAAACAGGGACAATCTCCACCCCCTCTGGTAGAGAAGATTTAAGCGATTCAAGTTTTTCTTTTACCCCGTTTATGGTTTGTTGAGCGTTTTCACCAAAGCGCATAACGACAACACCACCAACAACTTCTCCTTCACCATTTAGCTCTGCGATACCACGGCGCATTTGAGGCCCTAAATTAACGGTAGCAACATCACCAATACGCAATGGTGTGCCTTGTTCGTTAATACCAAGTGGAATTTTCTCAATGTCTCCAACTGATTGAATATACCCCGTAGCAGTAACCATATACTCAGCTTCCGCCATTTCCACAACAGATGCGCCCGTTTCTTTATTGCCTCGTTTAAGTGCCATTTGGATATGACTTAACGGCACGTTATAAGCTCTGAGCTTGTCGGGATCAACTAGCACTTGATATTGCTTAACCATACCGCCAACGGCGGAAACCTCAGACACGCCCGGTACAGTTTGCAATTCATACTTTAAAAACCAATCTTGAATACTTCTTAATTGGCTTAGATCATGGTTTCCAGATTTATCTGTTAAAGCGTAGATGTATACCCAACCCACACCTGTTGCATCAGGCCCTAATTGCGGCTTAGCTGAATCAGGCAAGCTCGATGCTACTTGGCTTAAGTATTCTAGAACCCGGCTTCTTGCCCAATACAAATCAGTATCGTCATCAAAAATGATATAAACATAAGAGTCACCAAAAAATGAGTAGCCACGAACAGTTTGCGCTCCCGGTACTGACAACATGGCTGTAGTAAGGGGAAACGTCACTTGATCTTGCACTACTTGTGGTGCCTGTCCCGGATAGCTCGTCTTAATTATCACCTGCACATCAGAAAGATCGGGGAGTGCATCTACTGGTGTTTTTTGTAATGAATACAAACCACCAAACGCGATAATTAAGGTAATCAACAAAACAAAGAAACGATTGCCGATAGACCATCTAATAATTGATTCAATCATTATTTTTCTCCCACTTAATGATTAGAATGATCAACAGCAGCTTTATTTTCCTTGCCGTGTTGTTCATCTGATTCAAGAGAAATGTCAGTGATAACTAAGTCATCTCTAACCTCAAAAGTGAAAGTGACATTATCACCGACATTGAAATCAACCATTTCTATATTGTCCGCGACGATAAAATCCATCGTCGCAGCAGGTCTATCCCATTTCTCTATTGGGCCTCTGCTAATATTTAGAATCCGTGTATCAATATCAATCGCATTGATCAAACCTGATACTGTTGCTGATGATACTTCAGGCTCACTCATGATATGAATTCCAGTAATTTCATATCCACCGTCTTCGGTTTTGCTCACTTCAAAGTGCAAAGATTGACCTGACTTTAATGAGTCAAAATCG
>NZ_JAYQDQ010000135.1:0-1712 GCF_038138445.1 Vibrio sp. | reverse complement strand
CAGTAAAATCCATAACCATTTCAGGCCAATCCCAAGCTTCAGCAGGGCCATGTGAAATATTAACCATGCGGTGCCCTGCCATAACACTATTAACATCCCCTTGCATCCAAACAGAGTTAGGCACTTCATCATGAGTCATTCGTTTAAAGTCAGAGCTTTTACTTGATTCAGAATCAATCAAGAATTGGGCAGATGTCACCACAACGTCATCTTCATTTAAGCCGTCTAATATTTCGATGCTGTCGATATCAACCCGGCCAATAGTCACTTCAATAGATTTAAATTGCCCATCACCTAACGCAAGTACTACTCTGTCCTGTTTACCTGTTCTAATAACGGCTTCTTTAGGCACGAGGATGGTGCTATCAGCTTGATTAGCGTGAATAGAGACTTGTGCAAACATATTTGGTTTTAATTGATAGTCTGTGTTATCAAATTTCAATCTCACTCGGAGTGTGCGTGTTTTACTGTTCAATGTTGGATAAACATAATCAACGACACCAGCCCAGTCCTCACCGGGTAAATAATCCAGTGTCATTGATACAGGAAGTCCTTTTTTAATTAAGGCTGCGTCACGTTCAAACACTTCTGCTTCAACCCAAACTTGATCTAGCTGGCCAATGCTTAATAAGGTGTTTCCCGGCTTTACATAAAAACCTTCTCTAACCTTCAAACCATCGACAACACCTGCTTGTGGTGAATAAAAGGTAATTGTTTGTTGAACCTTTCGTGTCTTTTCTAGCTTTTGAATGAAATCTGAAGAAAGCTGTAACGCTTTAAGGCGATCTTTGGCTGCTGAAATTAAGGAACTATTATCGCGCTTTAACGCTATTAACAGTTCTTCTTGCGCGTTAACTAACTGAGGAGAATAGAGCGTATAAAGAGGCTGCCCTTTCTCTACAGGGTTACCTGCTGCTTTGATGTAAAGTTTTTCAATCCAGCCATCAACCCGTGGGTGGATATGAATTAGCTTATCTTCATCATATTGAACGTAACCTACCGTTGAGATTTCAGTATGCATATTTTTCAGTTCAACAGGTGCAGTGCGAACCCCAAGGTTATTCACTACATGAGGCGCAATTTTTACTGCTCCGGGGCCAAAGTCATCACCAGATGATCCTTCCTCATACACAGGAATTAAATCCATCCCCATAGGCGACTTACCGGGCTTGTCCCGGCGGTAATTAGAATCCATCGGTGCAACCCAATACAGAGGCTTTTTTTCTCCTGATGTTGCTTCATTACTATTACTGTTTGAGCCAGTACCTTGATATAAACTCAATGCTCCAACACCAAGTGCTGCCCCAATGATGATGGCAATAATTGTTTTTGTATTCGTTGACATTATTTTTCTCCAAATTGCTGACTGGATAAGTGCTGATTAGTTTTGTGCGAAGTGTGCATCGACTTATGTTCAGCATTTGAGTTAGATTGAGAATGCGCAAAGAAATAGTTGATACGAGCAACTGTTTTAAGTGCGTCAACATCAATTCTTAAGGCTGATATTCTGGCATTTAATTCTGCGATTCTTGCTCGAACAACTTCGGCAAACTCGCCATCATCATTTGTGTAGGCTGTCAATGACGCTTCTGCTTGGTCATGAGTTTGTTTAAGGAGTTGTTCTTGATAGATAGATTGTCTATCTGATAAGCGTTTAAGCTGCCTTAGCTCTTTTTCAATTTCGCTAATCATTTGTTTTGTTAACAGCAATT
>NZ_JAYQDQ010000134.1:3894-7001 GCF_038138445.1 Vibrio sp. | reverse complement strand
CATCTACCTTAACTTGATGATTTTTATCTAAATTATCAGGGGATTCCTCAGCGCTTCGCTACGAAGCTAGTCCCTAGGATGATGAAGAAAGAATGCGTTGGTAAACCGAAGAGTTTGAGATTTTTTAGCAGAAAATAACTTAGAAGGAAAAGTCTGCAAAGTGCAGACTCTTATTGGAAATTGGTCAACAAGCTCTGATAGTTAGTATCAATGATCACATAGGTGATAAAGTACATAATTGAAAATACTAATGCAGATATACCCAGTGTCACTTTTGGCGGAACAACCCGTTTTAAAGGTTGCTTGAGATACTTGGCCTTTAAATTAACTAGGGAGACTTTCTCATTTTCCTCCATCCTCTCGTCTTTAATCAAACGATAGACGGTATTGGCGATATCTGAGAGTTTCTCTTGTCCCCTTTCTTCCCTACCATACTTACCTTGAAACCCTAACTGTATCAGTAAATAAAGCAACTCAATCACATACCTATAGCGTCTAGGATCAGCTTTAAGGCGCTCAAGGATGGTAAAAAACTTATCGCCACCAGAAGTTTCATTATGGAACTCAGCAAGCAAACTATTTTGGCTCCAATTACTGTTAGCTCCCCATTCTTGGCGACAAACTGCTTCGTCGATAGCAGCACAGAGACAATACCGAATTACCAATACCGATGCTCGATCAACTTCCATCTCATTCAACTTTCGCTCGCCCTTACGAATTTCTCGAGCAATCTGTTCCCTAAACGGTTGAGGGTCTTCCAACCAAGGAATGGAAGACATGCAAGAGAGGCTAGCAATTAGCCATGAGAACTGATCAACCAGTGGGTTCACTCCCATTTTATCTATGCTGGGATCTTTAAGCGCTATGTTTCGGGATAAATCTGGGGCGGGCATTACCTCCATCGGCTTGCCCAAATCGGGTTGGAATAAAACAACCGTTACATCATTATCTACGTAGCTCATACTCTTACAGCCCATAGTTGCAGCGATAAATTAGCAAAATCACCAGATACATGAACCGCAATAGCAGAGGCCTGCTCCAATGCAGCCCACTCTTCACTCGCTCTTTCCAATTCAAAGTAAGTGTAACCTGCATGATAAGGCAATGCTCGTGGTACAACAGGCATAGGTTTAATTCCAATTCCAGGAAGCTGGAGATTAATTAAGTCACGAATATTATCAATTGAACCGATTTTGGTTTGGCTGACAAACTGAGTATGAAGGATATCCAGCGTAACATCCGCTTTGACCGCAAGAATAAAGGTGGCGGACTCAACTACCTTCTTGTCCGGAATCACTGCTGTACGAATACCGAAGCTTTGTTCCTGAAGCGTCAGTGGTATAGCTCTTTGTTCAGACATCACGCTAAGAGTGCGTTTGGTATGTTCCAATACTTTTGACATGCAAACAGTTAAATCACCGTGATTGTATTCAACAAACTCTGGTGGTCGGCGGGATGTTGAACACAGAGTAGACAATTCGCCTTCTACTTGTAAAAGAATCCTATACAAGGATTCTGGGTGTACACCCTCAACACTGGAAAAATGCCAAAATAAGGGTTCATAGCGATTAAGTGCTTGTAAAAGAATAAAATCAGATACAGTAGACACTCCCTGCTGATCAACAGAACCAAGGCGCTCAACAATAGACTCTGCCCTATGCTTTAGCATGGAAGCAAATTCATTGGTAAATTTAGATAGTAATTCTGAAGCCTTAATATCAATACAAGTAGGGATATAGCGATCATCGAGAACGATGCTGCCATCAGTCTTCACTTCTGATATTTTCAAAATTGGAATACCAGTGTACGCACTGCGATCCTCATCTTCATACATCAGGCAAAACTTCAGCTTGCCTACGGCAATATTTGCAGTATCTTCACTATCATAGCATGAGTCAACTGCGTCTTGATAACTCACGGTGTAACGTGCATCGCCTCGATCAGATCCAAACAACTCTTCCCTTTCAGACGGAAGTGGACAACACAAGTAAATGACTTTATCGGTTACTGAGGGGTCAATCTCTTTAACATCGGGAACATCTGCTAGAGCGGGTAAATCAAAAGGCGTTTTATCTTGAAGTACTCCTGCCGCACTTGTCACAGCAATTTTCCCTTGAGTTAAAAGCTCGGTGTTTATCTTTATATGATTGACTCCCCACAATAATGGAGAGCTGCTCGAAAACAACATACTACTACGCTTAGACTGAGAACGGTCTAACTGTTGGAAGTGTTGTGGCTTCATAAACATGCCATCTTGCCACACGACTGGATTATATAGCGACATCTCGTGCCCCTTAAAAGTAGGTTTGCTCAATTCCACGCGTCGAGTCGAACGATAACTCGTTTTCATCTAGCTTAAGTTTTAGGAAGTACTCAGATTTTTCTTCAATTAGCTCGATTTTTCTCCATGATGAGCCATTGATGTCACGAAAAGCTGCAGAAAAGCCAAGCGCTCTTGTTGACGGATCCAACTCTAATACTTGATGAATTTGCTCACCAGGTTTTAGCTGATACTCATAGCGCTTTATGTATTCATCGCCAAGAGATGCCTTGTCATTGTCAAATAATGCAAAAAAGTCAAGATTGCGAAACAAAACAGGAGACGACAGCTCGTGAATACGCAAAATAACTGGAGAAGGTTGGCCCATTTTACGCACATTCAGCTGAGGAGAAGCCTCAATAATAAGCTCAATAGAAGAGGTTTCCGGCGTAATACCACTTGATTCTTTAAATTGCTCCCACATAGAGCAGCCTGACAAGAATAGCAGGATTGTTAGGTAGGTAAGTTTACGCATGCTTTTCTTTTAACAACCTATTGTAGTTTTCTTGTACGAGTTTCTTTGTGCCAACACCATGAACACCCTTCAAACTCTCTAAGTAATGTAATTTGTATAAATCCCATAATTTTTGTTTGATCAAAAAGCCCTTATTTTCATTTTTTTGCTCAAACACTATAGGATCATACTGACTAATACTTTGCTGAACATAACTATTTAGAGCTTGCTCGTAGAGTGATTTATGCTCGCCAATTTCATCTAGCATTTGCTCCACCAGTTCATTCGGGGAGAGCATGCTCTGTTTGTTGAGATCGAGCATTAAACTTATCA
>NZ_JAYQDQ010000134.1:0-3884 GCF_038138445.1 Vibrio sp. | reverse complement strand
TTCTTCAATTTCAACTAACTCATGCTGCAGTTTGTTCATACACAAGCGCAGACAGATACCCATTTGCTCGAAAAGGCGTGGATCATCTTTTAATAATGAGTCATCCGCTATCCCTAGTCCTTTCCTGAAAGCATCGATAACACATGATGTATCTGGTGATCCTTCTACTGCCACCTCAGTTGCCTGCTGATTCGGCGTCATTTCTTCCCATTCTTGACGTGAAAGCTTGGTTGTGGGCGCGGAATTCTGCCTAGTGCGGGCTTCTGTCTCATTTGAAACAGGCTCTTTTACTTCACGATTCTCAATAGTCCTAGTCTCATCACCCGACATCCAGTCTTCAGGGATTAAATTAGGCGCATCAAATTCTGAGTACACACTTAAGCTATCATCGACAAGTTGGCGTGTCGATTTCTCAATCGAAACAGCTTTTTCAACCTCATTTAGTTCAGACCGAATTAGATGGTCATCATCTTTATCTAACGAGAATTCGAGGTGGGCCATAGGGTCAGACATATCAGCTTCTTCAAGCTGAGTCTCTAAGAAAATCTCTTCTAAAGGTCCATCCTGTTCCAACTCAAACTCTACTTCATCTAAGTTCGCTAATGGATCTTTGTTGTCCCTATCGGGTGCAATATCACAGGCGATATCTAAGCGGCTTGATTCTCGTTCTACACTGATCGATAGCTCATACTGACCAAGTGAAATACAATCCCCTTCATGAATGGGGATTGGCTGGTTTTTTAGTAGTTTATTGCCATTTACAATTAGTCCATTAGTACTAACATCACTAATATAATATGCATCACCATAAATACTAACAAGGCAATGTGTACTCGATATGTAACGATTGTGGTCAACCAAAGGTACTAAGCAACCCGGATTACGGCCAATAGAGCCACCGTTTTCTGGTAGCTCAATAAATTTTGCCCCCGTGTACTCTTCAGGGTGCTTTGATATAACTATGACTAAGCGCTCCAACAAAGCTATAACCCTCTAAAACAGAAGTGACACGGTAAGTTCAAGCCCACCTAAACCATCGTTGTAGACAGGCAAAATATACGAAGCTTGAGGGATGATCTGGATATGTGCGTCTGGGTCACTTCCTAACTTAATGACTGTACCGATAGTCGCGACTGCACCAGCTTCAAACTGATCAATATCATCGAGCTGTGAGCCATACTTCACCCCTTCACCATCAACAGGCCAACGGTTAGAATATTGACTATACGCTGCAGAAAGCCCTGCTCCTATATAAGGTGTAAAAATAGACCAATTCCCTATAGCATATTGCGGAACCACTCGGAATTCATAATTGGTCACTTCCTGATATATACCATTTGAAGGAGCATCAACAGATTCACTTAGGTAATTAAAACCTAGCCACCATCTCCAGCGATTATTGTCTTCATCTATCGGCCGAGTATGAACCAAGCCATAACGAATAGTATCTGCCGTACCGCTCTCGCCTTGTTCATATTTAATGCTATCAATACTCAGCATACTGACGGAGCCACCGTAGCGTTCTCCTTTCGCATTGGCCACTGCGGATACTGTAAATGCAAGAGCCAATAAGCTCCACTGACTTAACTTACTCATCCTTTTATCCTCAAAAGGTCTAAAGTAAAAATACAAATAAAAGAGTGAGCAAAATAGCAGGGTAAGTTACAAATTCAATAGCGAAAAAAAAACCCACATAAATATTTCCTTTTTCCTAGTGTTACCTTCTTTTTCCCTATAAAAATGAACATTTCGACTACGAGTTCAAATTTCAAACATAACGTTCAGATTACACACTGCAATGTGTAAATACTTGTATAATCAATCAGATTTATAGCACGATGTATATTTAACCACATCAGCTATATCGCACCACTTTTTATTTATACTTTTATCAATTAAACTTTAGTACCAACAGGCAGCGCTCACATTTAATAACTTTTAATCATTTTTAATTAATATACTATCTACAAATTACTTTTCTCCCACGTAAAATCCTCCTTTGATAATGAAACATCTTAATTAAGAATTTTTTGTAAACTTGGTTGAGTCTTTATAACTAGTGTCACTTGGGTAGGATTTAATGTACTTTTCAGACTTCGCTCGACGACCAATAAGCGAGCAGGCTCCTTGTGGAGTCAACCCGAACAACCTCGAAGATTTTGAGGAAATAAAGCGACAGATAAACAATATTAATAAAGTAACAGGGCGCGTCTCGTGGAAAAAAGTACAGCAACTATCTAAAGACATACTTAAAAATGAAAGTAAAGACTTACGTTGTGGCTGCTATTATGCAGTCGCTTCAGCTCATAATGATGGTCTTAGCGGGTTTGTCGATGCACTAAACGTTCTTTTAGATTTGTGCGTTGTCTATTGGTCATCTTGTTACCCCGAAGTTTCAAAATCGAGTGCTCGAATGGGCGCGTTAGAATGGCTAGTCGAACATGGTGAAAAAAGAGTTAAGCAATTCAATATCACCATCGATGACAAAGCAGTTCTCGAAGTAGGACACAGAGTCTGCCTGAGAATAGAGGAAGAGCTAAGACTCCACTATGGACATAAAGCCCCGTCTCTCGGAGGGATAAGACGTATTTTCAGTCAGTTTATTGATGACGTAAAAGAATTAGAAGATAAGCAGCAACAAGCACAAAAAAGGGCTCTTCAGCAAAAAGAAAAATCCCAAGCACTTAGTGACAAAGTAGCAGGAGCTATCACAGTAAAAGTAAACCCTCCAGCCAGGCAATCACCACCAGCAGCCGATGTTGAACCTGAAAAAAATCACTCTGCAGTATGGACTGTTACTATTGCTGTAGGCGTATTTATCTTAGCCTTAAGCGCTTTCTATCTAAAGAAAAGCCTACTGCTTACGGAATATGAGCAAAAAATAGCATCAAACAACGTATCCGTATTGTTACAAGTCACTCATGATCTTAGTACTGAAAATAAGGACACTGTCGAAAAGTTAAAACAACCACTGATTGGGGCCATTGACGTTATGGTATTTGATTTGGATAAATCCCCGGAAAAAGTAGCTAAACTCCATATGTTAAAACAGATCACTGAAAATCTTGCGAAACTTTATTCAGACTCCTCTTCTGTGCAAGTTTTATCATCAGAACTAGATCGCTATGACGAGCAAATGCAAAGAGACTTTAGAGAAATAAGTCGTCGCTTTGCACGAGCCCGTACAGCGATAGCGAATTTAAAGCTTGATTCTAATGGTTCCAATACCGAACTCGCGTATCAATACAGCAACTCTTTATTTCCATTATTGGGCAGAATTGAATATGCGGAAAAAACAAATGATCCAGTAGAACTCGATCGGTCGTTGAATTTGATCAACGTCTACTTACATAAAATCGCTCAACTCAAAGCGTCACAAACCCAAACATCACTAGATAAAGTCGTGGCTGAATAATCATGTTAAAAAATATAATACGTCATCCTATATTTCTATCCACCGTATTCGCTATCGTGTTTATTGGTGGACTCTCAGCAGCGCACTTTTGGGCCCCCAATACTGTGACGAAGACTATTTGGTTTATCGGCATTGGTGTAATAGCGCTAGCTTTTCTAACCTATCAGGCAGTACTTTTTGTTAGAAAAAGAAAACAAAGTCGAGACCAACAGCTTGAAACAGAGGAAGAAGCGCTAAGCCTAGTATTAAGGCCTCTCCTTGGCAACTCCAAAGCAAAGCCAATATATTTAATGCTTGGTAACCGCTCAGCAGGGAAAAAGCAGTTTCTATTTAGTTCAAATGCCATCAAAGCATTAGATAATTCAAAAACGAAAAAAAATGATTTTTTCGAGTGGTATGAGTCTGATGATGCTGTGTACTGAGGAATCCCCTGATAATTTAGATAAAAATCATCAAGTTAAGGTAGATG
>NZ_JAYQDQ010000133.1:0-7206 GCF_038138445.1 Vibrio sp. | reverse complement strand
TGATCTTATTCTTCCCGCTAGGCGATTAGAATGCGGGTTTTATGGAGCGCTTACTTTTTAATCCATTAGTCATTAGAATGTAACACTTATGCATAGTTTAAAGTGTCAGGTACAAATTATTCATATAGACATTAAGTATTGATTTATCATGACTAACCTAAACAAAAAATAGTTTTTGTAAACTACTTGTAAACGTTAGTGAGTCTAGCTTTCATATTATGAAGTTTATGCACTGATATTGTGTTTCTATCCATAGTATTGCAGTTTGCGTGCATTTTATTTTTTTATGATGTTAACTAATTGTTTCATTAGAAAAACTAATACCATAATTCAAAAATTGTCATTTTTTGAACAGTAAATTATTGCTTAATATTCAGTCATCGAAACGAGTTAACCAATTTATAGAGAGGCAATCATGGCTCAAGCAATGCACATCGGAACAATTGAAGCTCCTATCTCTATGGACAAAAAAACCTATTCGGTTTCATTCAAAGGATTGATTGCACATTTACTCGATATTCTTTTTACAGACAATACTCCCCATGCTTACTATGCAAGTGATATGTCTGGCCATATGCAAAAAGATATAGGGTTGTATCGCTAATTGTTCACCTAATGCATCTAAGCGCCAGCAGTGATGCTGGCGCTTTTTTATTTGGTGATTATTTTTTAGAAAGGTGTTTGACGGTTTCACCAGTCAGAGAATCAATACCGGTATTTTTGGTATTTAAGTAGTGTTCAAATTCAGGCAATAGTGGCCCTAGAGCATCATTCAATGTATTTCTGATGGTATCGACCACCACTTGAGTCCCTCGCTCAATTTCAATATTGACATAATCTCCGATATCTTTTTCTTCAAATGTCGTTTGGCGGCGAGTTTCAGGGATGAGCCAAACCTCAAACCAATTGCTTGATTTATCGACTTCAGAAACCGTAAGGCTAGCACCATTTATCGCTATGTATCCTTTTTGGAAAATATAGGGCTTAAGTGATGGTGGAAGCTCAAGACGTAGGCGGTAATTATCGTCTATAGCTTCAATCTCAGCGACCTTAGTTTTGTCATCAATATGTCCAGAAAGAGGATGGCCTCCAATTTCTGCTCCATCTTTCGCTGCTCGTTCAACATTTACCTTTGTGCCTGCATTGCAATTACCAAGTGTTGTGATGCGTATACTTGGTAGCATAACATCAAATGAGACTCTAGTAGGGGACTGCTGTTTTGTGACGGTCAGACACACACCATCGACAGCTATACTTGCTCCTATATCAAGGTCAATACAAAATCCTTGTTCAAACTCAATGTCGAAAGTACGGATCCCATCGTGATCCTCTATGTTCTGAATAACGGCGATTGAGGAAATAATTCCAGTAAACATGACTGCTTCTCCTATTTAATTTTTATGAAGGCATAGAGTTTCTGACGAACCTTGGGAGCTTTGATTGATAGGACAAGTTTGAAAGCTATGAAATGTACAATTCGAAGTATGAACTGAATCTGATTCATGGTGACTCCTAGATAGTTAACCTGAATCAGGGCGATGTGATACAAGAGGCAGCATTGGGCACTCTAATAGGTTAGAGTGAGTGTTGGCTCTTATTCTCTTTCATCCGGACTATAACCGTCGGCTCTGGTTTCTCACCAGATCTGCTGACCTCGAAACATCGAGCGCTCGCGGGCTCATCTCGATGAGATTTACCGCCGGTGGGGAGTTTCACCCCGCCCTGAGAATATACGTAAAGTCCAAATTTGGACTATGGCAGAATAATAGATTTATCCCTAATTGTGAAGAGAGGCTGGTTTAAGACTATGTCTCAATTGGCAAATCGGAATTTGCTCCCCATTCTGTCCAAGATCCATCGTATACCAATAAGTCACGGTAACCTGCAATCTGAGCAGCAACTAAAACAATAGCGGCTGTGACACCTGAACCACAGCTAAATATATACTTTGCTTTTGCTTGATCAAGTGAGGTAGACAAGATTTGCTTTAGCTCAGCGGGTGATTTGAGCTTATGCCCATCTATTAACTCAAGAAATGGCTGACATATTGAGTTAGGGATATGGCCAGAGCGTAAGCCCACTCTCGGCTCAGCAACTTTTGCGTTAAAGCGCTCTTGAGAACGAGCATCAACGATTTGGCAAGTTGAATCATCTATATGGCTTAATACAAAATTAGAGTCGATAAAATAATTGGGGTTTAGTTGGCCATTAAAATCGCCTTTTGACGAAATCTTCTGATAAGAGGTCGTTGTTTCGAGACCTGAATTTTTCCATTCTGTTAGGCCACCATCGAGTATGTACACCTCTTTATGTCCCATTGCTTTAAACATCCACCAAGCCCTTGGCGAGGCAAAGGTACCGCTATTGTCGTATACAACAATGATGGAATCTTGATTTAATCCTATGCCGCATGCAAGCGTATTGAAGCGCTTTTCAGAGGGCATCATGTGTGGAAGGGATGAGTCAATATCGCAAAAGACTTTATCGTAATCGAAACGAATGGCACCTGGGATAATGTTTACTTTGTCATTTGTAGGGGTCGATGGGACCTGGAAATCAATACTTGCGTCGAGGATAGCCAGCTTTTCAGTATTACGCAGTTCGTTCAATTGTTTTGGTGTGATAATGGGTGACATAAATTTCCTTATTTACACTTGGTGAGCTTGTTTTTTTGGCCGTTTAAAGAATTTCACTACATACAATGCAGTTACTTTGTTTGGATACTCTCAGTTCTTGCCATGACATGGTCATGCCATCCATAAGTAACAACATGCCTTCTTTAGGTTGACCAAAATCCGCGATAAGTTTGATCGCCTCTAGTGCTTGTATTGTACCGATAATACCGACGATAGGTGACATAACGCCTGACTCCACGCAGCTCAAATTAGTATCTCCAAATAGAGAGCTGAGACATTGATAACATGGCTGACGTTCATCCTTATAGGTAAAGACACTTATCTGTCCTTCCATTCTTATCGCTGCGCCTGATACTAGGGGTATTTTGAGTTTGTAACAAATTCGGTTGAGCTGGTTTCGAGTATCAAGGTTGTCAGAACAATCAAGGACTAGTGTATGCTGGCTAACCTCAGACTCTAAATCTTGTTCATCTAATCGCTTGGCTATGGAGTGAATATTTAGGTGAGGATTCAGTTGTTTGAGCGACTCAGTAGCAGAGTTCACTTTGTATTGCCCTTGGTTGCTGTCCTGATGCAAGACTTGCCGATGAAGGTTAGACAATTCAACCACATCGTCATCGATAAGCGTTAAGCTACCGATGCCGGCGGCGGCTAAATACTGGCTAGCGGCACATCCTAAACCGCCAAGACCAATAATAAGGACTTTGCTTTGTTTTAAGGCCTCTTGCCCCTCAAAATCAAAGCTTTTGAGAGTAATTTGGCGATTATAGCGCAGCATTTCTTGATCAGAGAGAATGGTCAAATTAATTCCTAGTAGAGTGAAGAATTAAACAGTTGGATGTTGACAGTGTCACCTATTTCAATATGCCCACGATCTTGCTCAAGCACTGCAAAGCAATTGGCGAGACTCATAGAACGAAATGCTCCTGAACTTTGATTGCCCGTACTTTCAACAAAGAATTGACCATTTTCAATACTATATATGGCTCTTTGGTAGTCTGTGCGTCCAGGAACTTTTCTAAAGGTAGAACGGGACTCAGCCGGTATCGATTCAGGTGCTTTCCATTGAGAATGCCCTGCTAATTTTGCTAGTAGAGGTTGAACCAAAACGTACATAGTGACGACTGCCGACACCGGATTTCCAGGAAGTCCGCAGAACCATGCATTTGTTAAAGAGCCGAAAGCGAATGGCTTACCTGGCTTGATAGCCAGTTTCCAAAAATCAATATGTCCGACTTCTGCTAATATCTGCTTTGTGTAATCTGCTTCACCAACACTGACGCCACCAGAAGTCACGACAACATCAGCCAAAGCTTGGGCCTTGTCAAACGTTGATTTTAGTTCGCTTGGACTATCAGGAATAATACCTAGGTCAATGGCTTCACAACCAAAGTTTTCAATCAGCGGTTTTATACCATAGCGGTTACTATCGTATATTTGCCCTGATTGGAGAGGCTCTCCTAATGAGACTAGTTCATCACCAGTAGAGAAAAAAGCGACGCGTGGTTTTCGAAAAACATTGATATGGCTAATCCCCAGGGAAGCAATCATGGGGATATCTCGAGTTGTCAGCCTAGCGCCTTTTGGCAGAACCAAATCACCTTGTTTTATATCATCACCTTTTGGTCGGATATTACTCTGTGGTTTGGTATTCGACGTCTCAAAGATAATACCTTGATCTGTCACTTGCGCTTTTTCTTGCATAATGACAGCGTCACAATCTTGAGGAACAGGGGCTCCTGTCATAATTCTCACGCAGGTCTTTGGTGGCCAAATACCATCAAAAGGCTGCCCCGCATAAGATGTGCCTGCTACAGGTAAGGCTTTGTTTAGGGATAAATCGTCGAGACGTACAGCAAAACCATCCATTGCAGAGTTTGCGAAAGGTGGAACGAAAATAGGAGAATAGATATCCTCGGCAAGAACGTGGCCGATCGCATCGATTAAGGGGAGTTTTAAGTTTGTTTGAACCGGCTTGATTGATGCTAGCATCTTAGCTATCGCATCATCGATTGGCATTAAGCCAGGTGCATCACAGCAACCCATCATATCGCCTCTAAATTATTGTTATGTTCGTACTAATTTCTATAACGGCTATGGTATCACAGATAATTGTAGCCACAATAATAGCCATTGATAAAATATGGGTGTAATTGTGCAAAAATACGAGTATCCTTACCTGCCCCAAACCTACCCTTGTACATAGGGTTCGTAGCCACTCAGAGTGAGTGACTTTTGGGAGCAACAGATACAAAAGGTTGATGTTGAAACGGCAAACAAACTTTGAGAGGAAGTAGGATGTCAGGTCTGAGTGAATCTGCAAAATTGGTAAAAGAGGCGCTAGAAAACCGTGGGTTAGAGACGCCAATGTTACCAAACCAAATGAACCGAGAAGAGAAGAAAGAAAAAATTCAGCATCACATGCGTGAAATTCTTACTCTGTTGGAACTCGATCTCACAGATGATAGCCTTGAAGAAACCCCACATCGGATTGCCAAAATGTATGTGGATGAAATTTTCTCTGGTCTGGACTATTCAAACTTTCCCAAAATCACTGTCATTGAGAACAAAATGGATATGAGTGAAATGGTACGTGTTAAAGGCATCACGGTTACCAGTACTTGTGAACACCATCTTGTTACCATAGACGGACTGGCTACCGTAGCCTATATACCCAGAGGAAAGATAATCGGCTTATCGAAGATTAACCGTATAGTGAGGTTTTTCGCTCAGCGTCCTCAGGTCCAAGAGCGAATGACCCAGCAGATCTTGGTTGCGCTGCAAACTTTGCTCGAATCTGATGATGTCGCTGTGACTATTGATGCCACTCACTACTGCGTTAAATCACGCGGAGTCATGGATGCCACTAGTGAAACTACGACAACGGCTCTTGGTGGTATTTTTAAGAGTAATCCTGCTACAAGGCATGAGTTTTTGCACGGAATACGCTAGGCATTAAGCCAAGCCAACTATTTTTATGAGCCGCTTCTTGTATGAAGCGGTTTTTTGCTTTTTACGGTCAGTACCAACAATGGGCCTGACCATTCTTGAAGGTTTTCCTATGACCAACACATTTAAGAGTCTTAATCTAAAAAGTGAATTGATTGAGACACTAGAAAGTTTAAATTATTTTGAAATGACACCGATACAACAGCAAGCATTACCCATTGTACTAAATGGGAAAGATGTCATAGGGCAGGGTAAAACTGGTTCGGGGAAAACTGCGACTTTTTCGTTGGGGTTACTCAGTAATCTGAAGGTAAAGCGCTTTCGTGTACAGTCATTGGTTTTGTGTCCAACTCGTGAATTGGCTGACCAAGTCGCTCAAGAGATTCGCATGCTTGCTCGTGGAATTCATAACATCAAAGTATTAACTTTATGTGGCGGGATGCCTATGGGCCCACAAATTGGTTCTCTTGAACATGGAGCTCATATATTGGTAGGGACTCCTGGTCGAATACTTGACCATCTATCAAAAGGTCGTATCAATTTAGATGAGCTTAACACTCTAGTACTGGATGAAGCTGATAGAATGTTAGAAATGGGCTTTGAAGAGGCCATTGATGCGATTACTGCACAAGCTCCTAAAGCAAGACAGACTCTATTGTTTAGTGCTACTTTTCCCGCCAATATTGAGACGTTAGCATCAAAAGTAATGCAAGAACCACAGATGGTTAAAGTTGAGTCAACTCATCAGCTCAGCACTATTGAGCAGCAATTTTTTCTACTTGAGACGCTAAAAGAACGTGACGAAGCACTTGAAGCTTTGCTTTTAACTCATAAACCTGAGTCTTCAGTCGTGTTTTGTAATACCAAAAAAGAAGTTCAAAATGTCACCGATGAACTGAATTATCGGGGCTTTAGTGTCACAGAACTTCACGGTGATATGGAGCAACGTGACCGTGAACAAGCGCTGACCATGTTCGCCAATAAGAGTATCTCAATTTTAGTTGCAACGGATGTGGCAGCTCGAGGTCTGGATGTCGACAATCTGGACGCGGTATTTAACTATGAGTTGTCTCGTGACCCAGAAGTTCATGTACATCGAATAGGGAGGACAGGGCGTGCAGGGGCTAAAGGTAGGGCGTTTAGCTTTTTTAGTACTAAAGAGTCGTATCGTGTTGCTCAAATTGACGAGTATATGGACATTGAAATTTCGCCAGTAAATCTACCTGAGAAGCCTATTGAAAAACCTTTCTACCCCAAGATGCAAACCATTCAGATTTTGGGCGGCAAAAAACAAAAAGTTCGAGCTGGTGATATCTTAGGTGCCCTTACTAAGCAAGCAGGGCTGGATGGAAAGAAGATAGGCAAAATTAAAATTTTACCTATGGTTTCATATGTTGCGGTCGAGCATGATCTTGTAAAGCCAGCCCTCAAACAGCTCCAGAACGGAAAAGTGAAAGGTCGGAACTTTAAAGCTCGCATCATGAAGTAATACTGTCAGCATAAAAACCACACACAATAAAGAAAAGGCACTATATTGGGAAGATCTGCTGATTTTTAATAAGCACTTAGTCCTGAGGGATCCCCTCATAAATCCGCCAGTGCATAGCCATCTTTTAAGAGC
>NZ_JAYQDQ010000132.1:0-7400 GCF_038138445.1 Vibrio sp. | reverse complement strand
GCCGATACCCCAGAAAAAACAATGCCGCTCACCTTAAGTGAACGGCATTAGGGCGATAGCCCCCTTTTAGCGATAATGAGTTTGTAACTAGTGATTACAAAACGTGTACCGATGCTGTATTTGTTGTACCAGATGCGACTAGAGCACCTGAAACCATAACGACAATATCACCTTTGCTGCCTAAGCCAGACTCAAGAGCTAGCTCTTTACCTAGTACATAGAAAGCATCAGTGCTGCTAATTGACTCAACTAATACAGGTCTAACACCTTTAGTTAACACTAACTGAGCAGCAGTTTTGGGATTATTAGTTAAGGCTAGAATGTTCGCAGTTGGGAAGTATTTACGAACTGAACGCGCAGACTTGCCGCCTTCTGTTGCAACAACGATAAGCGGTGCGGCAAGTTTTTCTGCTGTATCCACAGCTCCTTTACATACTGCTTCTGTGATACGAAGACGAGGGCTATCTAAACGAGAACCTAGCTCTGCTTTTAGAGCTGCATCAGTGCGGTTCGCGATTTGAGCCATAATGGTTACTGCTTCAACAGGGTATTTACCTTTGGCTGTTTCACCAGATAGCATCACAGCGTCAGTGCCGTCCATTACCGCGTTTGCAACGTCTCCAGCTTCTGCGCGAGTTGGACGAGGATTGTGGATCATAGAGTCCAGCATTTGAGTTGCGGTAATTACCATCTTACGGGCACGATTACATTTCTCGATCATCATCTTTTGTGCGAAGATCACTTCTTCAGCTGGGATCTCAACGCCTAAATCACCGCGCGCAACCATGATGCCGTCAGATTGCTCAAGAATATCGTCAAAGTTATCGACACCTTCTTGGTTTTCAATCTTAGAAATAATGTGAATATCTTCACCGTCATGCTCGGCTAATACAGCGCGAATTTCTTTGACATCAGAGGCTTTACGAATGAATGATGCCGCAACGAAGTCAACACCTTGCTCGCAGCCAAACTTAAGGTCATTTTTATCTTTTTCAGACAATGCTGGCAGGTTGACAGAAACGCCCGGTAAGTTAACGCCTTTGTTTTCGCCCAGAGCACCATTGTTAAGTACTTTACACTTCACTTCAGTTGCTGTTGTGGCAATGACTTCCATCTCTATCAAGCCATCATCGACCAAGATAGTATTACCTACGCTAAGGTCGGCTGCAAAACCAGAGTAAGTTACCGCGACTTGGTTTTTGTTACCAATGACAGAGGTGTCAGTGGTGAAGGTAAACTCTTGACCTGCGGTTAAGTCAACATCTGCACCATCTTCTAGTTTTATGGTACGGATTTCTGGCCCTTTAGTATCCAGTAGGATAGCCAGCTGTTTACCAGAGTTTTCCATTACTTTACGGAAGTTGGCAATACGAGTGCCATGCTCTTGGTAATCTCCGTGAGAGAAGTTTAGGCGCATGACATTCATACCCGCATTGACTAGCTCAGTGAGTTTCTCTACTGATTCAGTTTTGGGGCCAATCGTACATACGATTTTGGTCTTTTTCATGGAAGATATTCTCCGGTCAGTAATAGTTACAATTTGAAATTTCGTTTATCTGGTTAAAGTCGAGGATGTCTACTTGGCCTAAGTAGCCTTCTAAATATTTAGAGCACATCAATGTTATCGTCGACTATAGAACTGAAAGTCTTTCAACTTGTTTAGTCATTTTATGACCAAACTTCTGTGGTAATACACGCCGAATTCCGCATTACCTCAAAACATATGTGAATCGTCACATAAAACTAACGTTCAATTCTGTAATTTTTTTTCTTTTCGGTGGCGAATTCTACCACTGATTTATTGCAATATCACTGCTTAACAATTGTCTTAGGACAAGCTTTTGGTGCTATTTTTTATTTTTTAGCTAAAAATAAATAGACTTATTTCTTTCGAATTAACTATAATTGGTTTCGATTTGAAACTTAATGATGCAAGTTAAATGTCGAAACGAAATACTCAACTAAGAAGACATGCGATTTCTCACTTGGTGAATGAGCAAGGAGAAGTCAGTGTTGAAGCACTATCTACTCAGTTTGAAACATCTGAAGTAACGATTAGGAAGGACTTGGCCTCTTTAGAAAAAAATGGCCAGCTTCTACGTCGCTATGGTGGCGCAATTGCTTTGCCTAAAGAAGTCGTCAACGATGAGCTAAGCAAGAATGTTTCGATTCGTAAGAATGAGTTAGCACAAGCCGCAGTGAAGTTAATTCGCGATCACAACCGAATTGTTATCGATAGTGGTAGTACGACAGCATCATTAATTAAGCAGCTTGATGGAATGCGTGGCCTTGTTGTGATGACGAATTCATTACACGTGGCTAATGCGCTTAATGAACTAGAAAATGAGCCTACTTTACTGATGACTGGAGGGACTTGGGACTCACATTCTGAGTCTTTTCAAGGACAAGTTGCTGAGTCAGTACTACGATCTTATGACTTTGACCAGTTATTTATTGGTGCAGACGGCGTGGATATCGAGCGTGGTACCACCACATTTAACGAGTTGGTTGGCCTTAGCAAAGTGATGGCTGAGGTGTCTCGTGAAGTGATTGTTATGGTCGAGTCTGAAAAGATTGGCCGGAAAATTCCTAATTTAGAGTTGTCTTGGGATTCTATCGATATCCTCATTACCAACAAAGATTTAGCCCCTGAGTTGAAACTAAATATTGAGTCTCAAGGCGTTAAAGTACTTTGTGCTTAAGAATAACAGGCTAGTGGCGACTTAGCTTAAAGTTTGTCGAGCCTTTAATTATAAAGCCAGCTTGATTGCTGGTTGTCAGAATGAATTAATTGGAGTTACTTATGTGTGGAATCGTCGGTGCAGTAGCACAACGAGATGTAGCAGAAATATTAGTAGAGGGCCTTCGTCGTCTTGAATACCGTGGCTATGATTCAGCGGGTGTAGCAATTGTCGACACAGAGTCGAATCTTACTCGTATTAGAAGGTTAGGAAAAGTTCAAGAGTTGGCTGATGCCGTTAATGAAGCCAAGGTTGTGGGCGGAACGGGTATTGCTCATACCAGATGGGCTACACATGGAGAACCTTCTGAAATAAATGCTCATCCCCACATGTCAGGTGATATCACGGTTGTTCACAATGGTATTATTGAAAACCATGAGGAGCTGCGCGAGCTACTCAAATCTCGTGGTTATCAGTTTGAGTCACAAACGGATACTGAAGTCATTGCTCATTTGGTTGAGTGGGAACTGCGCACAGCAAATACGTTAGTTGAAGCGGTGCAAAACACCGCAAAACAGTTGGAAGGAGCCTACGGTACAGTAGCGATGGATCGCAAAGATCCTTCTCGTATTGTGGTGGCGCGCTCTGGTAGTCCTATTGTGATTGGCTTTGGTGTGGGAGAGAACTTCCTAGCGTCTGACCAGCTCGCACTTTTGAATGTGACTCGCCGCTTCATGTTCCTCGAAGAAGGCGATGTTGCTGAGATCACCCGCCGTGAAGTCAGCGTGTTTAATGCAAGTGGTGAGAGTGTTAAACGGGAAGTAAAAGAAACCGAAGTGTCACATGATACTGGTGATAAAGGTGAATACCGCCACTACATGTTAAAAGAGATACATGAGCAGCCAGTGGCACTTCAACGCACCTTAGAAGGACGCCTTGCTAATGGCCAAGTGGTTGCATCAGCGTTTGGTGATAATGCACATCAGCTTTTAAGCCAAGTTAAACATGTACAAATTATTGCCTGTGGCACCAGTTATCATGCAGGTCTAGTAGCCCGTTACTGGCTTGAGGAATGGGCTGGTGTCTCTTGTAACGTTGAGATTGCCTCAGAGTTTCGCTACAGAAAGTCTCATGTGTTTGAAAATTCTTTGTTGGTCACGATTTCTCAATCTGGTGAGACTGCTGACACACTTGCCGCTCTGCGCCTTGCCAAAGAAATGGGTTATATGGCGAGTCTGACCATTTGTAATGTACCCGGCTCTTCACTAGTACGTGAATCTGATATGGCGTATATGATGAAGGCAGGGGCAGAAATTGGTGTCGCTTCTACTAAAGCTTTCACTGTGCAGCTTGCAGGCTTACTTATGCTTGCGGGTGCTATTGGCCACCACAATGCTATGGGGGCAGAAAAGGAAGCGAAACTGGTTTCGGCACTTCAATCACTGCCAGCTAAACTTGAGCAAACACTGGCGATGGCTGAGTCTATCGAAGCTCTAGCGGAAGATTTTGCCGATAAACATCACTCTTTATTTTTGGGGCGCGGAGAGCAATCAGCAATTGCAATGGAAGGCGCGTTAAAGCTAAAAGAAATTTCTTATATTCATGCTGAAGCTTATGCTGCTGGTGAGCTTAAACACGGACCATTAGCACTTATTGATGCTGAAATGCCTGTTATCGTTGTTGCGCCTAACAACGAGCTGTTGGAGAAGCTTAAATCCAATGTAGAAGAAGTGCGTGCACGTGGCGGTCTGATGTACGTATTTGCGGATGATAAAGCGTCATTTGAAAGTGATGATACGATGAAAGTACTCAACGTGCCTCATTGCGATGAGTTTATTGCTCCAATCGTTTATACCTTGCCACTACAGCTACTTTCGTACTACGTTGCCTTGATCAAAGGTACAGATGTCGATCAGCCACGTAACTTAGCCAAATCAGTGACAGTGGAGTAGGGCATGAATCCTCTCCCGATGTTTGTGTGGGAGAGTAATAAAGAATCATACCAAGTAATAAAGACTCATACTGAGTATTAAAGTATCATACTAAAATGGCAGCGCTCACATAGTTACGCTGCCATTTCCAAATCGAAAATGCCCCGAAATAAGTTTCGCCAGATCACTGTCGGCGGGGTAACTTCACAAGTTTGTATCAGATATTGTAATCGGAAAGTGGCTACCACTATCAGCCCTTACCAATCGCTGCCTGATGGATAGGTGGCAATGCGCATCATATTGCGACGCATGTTTGATTTAGTCGCTTGATAATCTACTGAAATGTAGGGGTTATGTTGATGTGGGTTTAGTTTTAGTGGTGGATTAGGTGGCGATTCTAAAGGGGATCATACGGCAGCTTGCTGCACATAAGCATCAGCTAACAAAGTTAAATTACGAGGTCACAAGAGCTGGCCTCGTCTCATATTTAGTTCTTACGGCGAGATCGCATGTTCTTCCCACACTCGGAAGAACCATGACGCAGGCCATCTGAAACAGCAGTTTTTGTGTTTTCCATAGCAAGTGCATAACCAAATGCTGTGCCTTTATCAAAGCCTGATGCGAAACCTATATCATGGGCTTTTTGAAGCGTATCAGCCAGCCATGAGTTAAAGTCGACTTTTTGAGAGTGTGTTGAATCGTTCATTATTGACCTCGTAAAAATTAAATCTTTTTATTTAGTACGTTTGATACATAAGTTTGAGAACAGTTGTAGCTTTCCGCTATTTCTTTCTGAGTGAAACCTTGAGCCTTGAGTGACTCCATGTTATCTCTGCAGCTACTCGCGTCTAATGAGCCGTGTGAGTGTTGTGCTAGCCTATCCACAACAGATTTCATTTGGGCACGCGCATTTGTTAATTGAGCTAAAGCAGCAGTCATTTCTTGCTGAGTTGTACCACCAACACTCTCAAAGTGATTAAGCATTGTTTTACTCAATGTTTCAGTCGCTTTCTTAGTGTTTATATGCGCAGCTTTGGCTGTTGCATACGTGTTACGATCAATGGTCTGTTTTTGTTCTTGTTCTGCAACGTATGAGCTTGTCACTTGTTGTTGAGTGTTACTTGGATCAAATGGAGACATTTGTATCTACCTACTTTCAGATTTTTATTTCATGCCAATACCCTATGCCTTAATTTAGAGGGAATCAAGCCTTTAAAATATTATTTCCACTGCATCTATTATTAAATTATTGATTTTATTGACTAAAATTTTCCTGAAAATAAGGAAAATATTTTCACTAGCAGTTGCTAGCTAACAAGTATTTAAGAGTGATTCCCAACGCATGGCGTTTTTCATTGTATCTTTGAGTGCGGTGTTTATGGTGGTATGGTTGAATTTCGTGGTGGCGTTGCTCATACCTTAATGCGATGTGAGAACTTCTGGCCCGTGATATGTGTGTTTTCGATACTAAAAGTAATCCGTGATTTACTAATTTAGCTAAACCTATAACACGTTTATGTGGATGCCCAAGACAACCAGTATGATACTTTATTACTCAGTTGTAGCGTGACTCAGACTTTGTAGTAGGAATTAGTATGAATCTTTATTTCTGGGTGAGTATCATTTAAAACGGTACAAACAGGGTTACTTGACTGCTTAGTATGAAACTTTATTCCTCTCCTACAGTTTGTGTGAGAGAGTAATAAAGTATCATACCAAGTAATAAAGTGTCATACTAAGTATTAAAGTATCATACTAGAATGGCGGCGTTCATATCGGCACGCTGTCATTTGTTAATCGGAAATACCTCGAAATCACTTAAACCAAGTCCCCAGCAAAACTTAGGGGCTTGTATTTATCCTATTCAATTTAATCTGACTTTAAGAGGGCTAGGCAATGCTACTTTTGTGTAAGAGGTTGCAAGTGTACTTTTAGTGCAGGAAGGGACCATTTTAACATAATGATTTTCATCTCATTGTCTAGTATAATCCGCCAAATTTTTCAAACTTGTCTTTTGGCATAAAAATAAAGAAAACAAAATGTTACCTATCATAAGAATTCTAACTAACGCCCTACAATCAGATGAAAGACTTGTTATAGACGGCAAGCTTGCTAAGAACAAAATCGTTGAACTGGCTTTGAACCTTGATCCTTCTCTACTGAAACTGCTCTTGTCTGATGAGCAGTTGAAAGGTCATTTCTTCCAAGATGTTGATGGTATGTTGATTTTCGACAAAGTGGCTTTTCAACGTTTTGTAAACAACAAATCATTCCTTCCTGACAGTTTCACTCAGTTCAAAAACAAGATTGGTCTTTCTGTAGACAGTCACTACCTAAATGAATCTGGTGATGTAGTTTTATCTTGGCCGTACAAAGACTGTGTTCTTGAAGGTGGTCAAACTAAAGAAGAACAGAAAAGAAGTGAAATATTTTGGAATGAAACTCTTGCACCAGAGCAAGTAGATACTCTTCTTGCGCCAAAAGCACTACAGAACTTTATCAAGTATGAAACAGGTGGTGAAAATAGAGATTTTCAGTTGCAAAGAAATGATAATTTAATCATAAAAGGTAACAACCTATTAGCTTTGCATACTTTGAAAAATAAGTTTATGGGAGCTATTAATCTTATCTATATTGACCCGCCATACAACACAGAAAATGATGGTTTTCAATATAATGATAAATTTAACCATTCAACTTGGTTGACTTTTATGAAAAACAGATTAGAAGTGGCATGTACTGGTCAAGTCCAACAGGACACTTTTTTTAGAGAGTTTTCGAACTCTAT
>NZ_JAYQDQ010000131.1:0-7807 GCF_038138445.1 Vibrio sp. | reverse complement strand
AATACCGAATTTAAAAGGAAATGATTAGATGGGGTTTACCGCCAGCTTACGATCAAGTCAAAAACTTTACTTCCTTACTTAGATGCGCCTGCCTCATTTACCTGCGCCAACCAGAAAACGTGATGAGCAACATACATCAGCAGCTCCAAATACCCTAAAAAATAGTTAATGTCGTACTGGAGTACTACCAACACTCACGTAAGCCTGTTTATTCTATTACCTCATGTGAAGAGGAGGAACAAATGGCTAAGCTTATCCACGCTATGATAAGAGTAAGTGACCTAAGTACTTCGGTTGATTTTTACCGCAAAGCACTTGCTTTACACATCAAAGAACAATTTGTTTTTGACGACCACACACTAACCTATATGGCAAACCCTGAAACAGGGTTCGAGCTTGAGCTGACGTATAATCATGATGCTCATCTGTCCTATACGCATGGTTCAGGTTATGGCCATATTGCCGTATCGGTCGAAAACATCCAACATACACATAACGAGCTGAAGAAATTAGATATTCTTCCATCGGATATTAAAACGATTCATCACCAAGATAGAGTTTTAGCGACACTATTTTTCATCACCGATCCTGATGGATACAAGATCGAGTTTCTACAACGTAATGGAAGATACCAATAATAGGTCCGAAAATGATTCACTTAACCGCCACTTTTGAAGCAAAACCCAACCAAGAAGGCATCCTGAAGCAGCTTTTGCTTGATATGGTTCAACCCACACAAAATGAGGTGGGCTGCATTCGCTACGTTTTGCTGCGAGACAAAAACAACCCATCAATTTTTATGTTTCAAGAGCAGTTCATCGATCAAGCTGCATTTGATGCGCACTGCAGAGAACCACATTTCTTAAACTTGCTAGACAATTTAGAAGGCCTGTTAGTAAAAGAGCCAAGCATTACTTTCTTTGAACAACTATAAATGAATGATAACCGCCTACTGAAGTAGCTGGATTTAGGGCTAAAAATTAAAACAGTGTTTTTAGCCCTCTTTCTATACTTAATGATCCGGTAACCCACCAAGTTTCATAAGGTTTTCAATGACTGAGTCACGCCTTTGTTGAGGCTCAATACTATCCGCATTAACCCCCCCTCCTTTATTAAAGGCAATCATGTCATCCGTCGGATGTGCACGACATGCTGCAAAATGCACGACACCCATATTGGGCACAAGAAGAGAAGATAGAGAACGAATACCAGTAAACATAACGCCGCCTAAGAAAGCGGGGTTATCAATGTGTCCTCCAAGCCCCTGATGATCAAGTTCTCCAATATAATGCTCTTTAATGGTCGCTCCAGGGCCTGCAACTTCTCGTACAGTAGGCACCTTGTGTCTCCCCCATACTTCCGGGCATGCAATCGCTCTAACGTCTACATCGCGCAAAAAAGCCTGATCATAGGTATAAAAATGAACACTCGTTCCCTTGGGAATTTGAATATGCGTATTAAGGGTGGTTTCGCCATGGCCTAAAAAGACTATTTGCTTATCTCCGCGCCTTGAAGCTTGTTTCATGTTAGTGACGGTTGCTTTACTGATTGATGTTGCTTTACCTAACATGAGTGGCTTGGTCGGCGGCAGAGCTTTCTCATAAACTTTAGAGTTGCCAAGGTCACTATTAAAGTACACGCCGTATTCGTCAACAAGAGACTGTAGCGCCTTTTTGGTATTCGTATCCTTATCAAAAACCCTAAACGTATATGAAGAGTGGCGATTTACCCAATACTTACAAGCAGTGTCGGCTGGCTTAAGATCTGTCGGTGCCTCTTCATTGATTGCTTCTACCAAAACATCTTTAATCTTCTTCAAATCAGTGAGCTTGACAATATCACCTCGAAGCTTAGGCAAACCAACCGTTTTCTTTCTGGTGCTCTTCGTACTTAGAATGCAACTATCGATCGTCCTTAATACCAGTTGCTTAGTAAACATAATGCGTTCCTTTTTTTATCAAAAGCTTATTGACCAGAGAAAGTATAGAAGCAATATGAGGTATACGTATATTTAAATCTATTCCCATTTAAAAACATCACACGAAAAATAATACTTTACTATCACTAACGTCAATGAAAATGGATTATAAGTCTTACATCAAGTCAACTAATAAGTTATTTTTGATATTGACCAAGCTCAAGATAAATTGATAGTTAGTTAATTGATATGACATTATAGAGTTGGATAAGCTTCTTATTTAAAAAATACAAAATAACTGGTAAGACCAGAAAAAGCAAATATATAACAAACGTTTACATTTCATTTCCATGTGTAATAATCCGGCAAAAGCCAGCTAGATTAATGTCTTTTTTAATAATTTAAATTATAGACAAACATATATTTATCTGGCGTTTTCTACCATATAAAATCAAAATATTCGTTAAGACATTAAGAATATTTCATTATCGAAAAGGTGAAGTAAAATGAAAGCTTATGTTATGGATGCTCAAGGCAATCACTCTCTTCAAGAAAGACCTAAGCCGACTTTAATTGATGACAGTGACGTTATTGTTAAAATTGAAAAAACAACTATTTGTGGTACTGATTTACATATATTAAGGGGTAATGTTTCTACATTTAAAAGTGACACAATTCTTGGCCATGAAGGGGTGGGAGTTGTACAGGAATGTGGCAGTAGGGTGAGTAAATACAAGCCTGGAGATCGGGTGATCATATCTTGTATTACCTCATGCGGAAGCTGTTCCATGTGCCAAAAATCTCAGTTCGGCCAATGTCTAAATGGTGGCTGGATACTAGGAAACGAAATAGACGGATGCCAAGCTGAGTATGTCAGAATACCTTATGGTGATAATAGCTTGTTTCATGCCCCTGAAGATATAGACTCCGAATCTTTAGTCTTTCTTAGCGATATTTTCCCAACTGGCTATGAAGTTGGAGTCTTAGATGGAAAATTAAAACCAGCAGACTCGGTTGCCATTATAGGCTGTGGTCCTGTAGGTCTGGCAGCTTTAATGACGGCTAAGTTTTTCTCACCCAGTGAGATATACGCTATCGATAATAACCCTCATCGATTAGATGCAGCAAAAGAGCTTGGGGCAACCCACACCATAAATAACTCTGAAAATACCGCAGTCCAGCAAATTCTAGATATTACTGACGATGTTGGAGTAGATGTTGTGATTGAAGCGATAGGTATTCCTGCAGGTTGGGATATGTCGCAAAAACTAGTACGCCCTGGTGGCAATATAGCGGTACTCGGTGTTCATGGGAAACCAGCAACAATTAGTCTAGAAGATATGTGGAAGCGTAATTTCACTATGACAGCCGGCCTTGTACACACCTACACAACCCCTGATCTTATTAAGCAAATTCGAGCTGGGCACCTCCATCCTGAGAAGCTTTGTACTCACCATTTTCCATTAAGTGAAACTGACAAGGCATACGATACCTTTATCAATGCAGAAAAGCATAATGCATTAAAAGTAATGATTACAAACAGCTAGAAGCATGGTGAGTTCTAGACCTCGCTCTAGAACTCACTTTTCTAACCTGACATTTCTCTTTGAGAGAAGTAAGGAGAATAAATGTATCAAATGTCGACCCAGACAGCGTTGCTGCTATTGCTATGCTTCTACGGCCTAACGTTTTTAATATCACTCACCTTAGCCAGAAAAGAAGAAAACGTTGATGGCTACATGGTATCGAATAACTCGATAGGGTTCGGTATGGCAGCAGCGAGTATGACTGCCACATGGATATGGGCCGCATCTTTCTATGCCGCTGCAACCTCTGGCTATAAATATGGTTTATCGGGTGCACTCCATTATGGCTTTTGGGGAGCCTTGATGATTTTCTTTATCTACCCATTTGGTAAAAGATTTAGACAAATCGCCCCGAAAGCTCATACTCTTGCCGAAATCATGCATGCTCGCCACGGCAGTTCGAGCCAAATGATCATGGCAGGTTCCAATTTAGTAGGAAGTCTTATCAGCCTGACAGTCAATTTTACTGCGGCAGGCGCACTGTTGGAGATATTATCTCCACTGAGCTTTATTCATGGCGTTATCATTGCTGGCCTTGGGGTGCTTAGCTACACTATTTGGTCTGGCTTTCGATCGTCAGTGACAACAGATTTTGGTCAAGTCATCGCTATGATTTTTGCCGCTGTGATAATCATACCTATTATCTTTTTCCAACTTGGTGGTAGCGCTCTGTTTGAATCAGGCATGTCATTACTCACTGCTGAGCAATCTAGTTTTTATTCGCAAACGGCCATACTAGAACAAGGGGCACCATATTTTGTTGCTGTATTAGCCTATGCTATCGGTAATCAAACCATAGCCCAGCGTCTGTTTGCAGTGAGAGAGGACTTACTTAAACCGACATTTGTTACCGCTACTCTAGGCTACGGTTCAATTGTGATTGGCTTGGGTATGCTGGGATTTCTTGCCCTACTTGCCGGCATTACTCCTCAAGACGGCAATTATAACAACCTGATCCCACAAATGGCTGCAACCTACCTGTCTCCATTTTTGGTTGGCTTATTTTTCATTATGGTGATTGGTTCTCTATCCTCAACAGCGGATTCGGATCTTTCCGCTCTCTCTGCTCTTGTGATGACAGATATCTATGGAAAGCACCTGTCTCGGGGGAAAGTCAAACCCAAAACCATGCTATTTATAGGCCGTTTAACTATGGTCAGCGCTACCTTTTTGGCCATGTTATTAGCCTGCTTAAAGTTCGACATACTTACCATGCTTGTCTTTGTTGGCGCACTATGGGGAGCCATTGTTTTCCCAGTTATCGCCAGCTTGTATTGGAACAGAGTCAGTAATCTGGCATTCACCAGTGCCGCCATTATTGGCTTTGGGATGTTCATTATCACTCGATTTGAAGTGGTTGAACTACATGGACTAGCAGCTCTATTCTTTGAGTGGGTGGCATCTGCTGGGGGTGGTGTTGTGATAGGACTAATGGCGTTTGGCTTCTTTGGTTTTAAAGTGGCTTGCATACTTGGTGGCATAGCGTTTATTAGCATCACGCCTTTTGCATTGGACGCATTACGCCACTATCCGGTGTTGTTAAGCTCGATGACTGCTTACGGAGCCAGTACGCTAACCTGCGTGATTTTAAGTTTAAGATCAAAAGAACACTTTGATTTTACGAGTATAGGTAAGGATGTTGTTTCCTTTAACGACTCTAAAACTCAAACCCAAGAAATTGAAGGAGTCCCACAATGTCAAGCCTAGCATTAACTCTGTATGTTCTAATCTGGCCTCTCATGGCGTTGGGCATTATGGTGCTTTTGTGTGTCAGCCTCTACAAAGATATGCGCAAAGCCAAAAAAGAAGGTAAAGAGATGGTCTAACCTCCACTTTCGAGGCTCAGTTTGCTCTGAGCCTCGAAAAATCATCTTACGGACACCTTCTAATATAACTGTCCTCTCTAAAAAAGCTGTCCACAACTTGGCTTTGACTTGAAAAAGCTTGGTTCTATTCCAAATCACAACAAGAACTCTATTGAATGGAGGCATAAAAAGATCAAAGGTGAATAACACAAAGTTGCTTATATGCGGGAAATTTAAATACACATTAAATGAATAATTATATGCATCTTGGAGATTCACTCACTAACGGAAAACAAATCCTTACACATATAAAAACTAAAACCTATTCAGCTATGAAAATGCACCTTTGGCTTATTCATAGATTCATCCATTTATAACAACGTCAATCATAGAGGCCTACTAATGAAATACTCTATTCCTGTCTTTTATTTCGCCACACTTAGTCTTATTTCTCCCTTTGTCTCAGCGGCTAAAAATACTGAATTACCGGAAAGCGGAGGAAATGCGTTCTATCGCTCTGTTGGTAAACTCAGCGGTAACATGACTTGCACCGTTTCTTTTGTTCAATTTGGAGATAATCTAAACGCTCCAGCAACCTTTCTCTCAAATGGACACTGTAGCCAAAATGCTTTCAGCTCATCATCAGGTAATGATATAACGGTTGAAAAATCGGTAAATTACACTGCCAAGTTTAATTACTTTCAAGATTCGATTGATGCTGGAGAAACCATTTCTGTGGGTATTAACAAAGTCTTATACTCAACGATGAAAGGCTTAGATATCTCGGTATTATCATCCGACCAAACCGTCGCTCAACTCATTGCTCTAGGCTTAACGCCTTATCGTATTTCTCAAGACTCACTGCCTACGGAGTCTGAGATAACCATTGCAGGTGTGCCTATGGACGTCAACGCATTGCAACTGTCATATTGTGAATCTGGGAATACATTTGATGTGGTTGAAGGCTACTGGCATTGGTATGATTTTAACGAAAATAACTGCCAAGGTATCTCTCCAGGAAGCTCAGGTTCGCCAGTGTTCGATAACACTAAAACCATAGTCGGACTGATTAACACCACCACAAATACTGCCGTAGGAAAAACTTGCTATAGCGGCAACCCTTGCGCGATTGATGATGAAGGTGCACACGTTAAAAAGAACAAAAATTACGTCGTTCCTATTAAAGATCTAAACCAGTGCTTCAATTCAAACGGAACCTTCTCATTAGACAATTCCGCTTGTCCATTGCCTAAGCCGAGCGACGTTAGTATCGCTAACTATCCTTATATCTTCAGCGGGGAAAACTCTAGATACCAAGATTGGAAGTTCACCGTTAACAGTGACAGTAAGATTCGCTATAAGAACATCTTATTATCTGATAATATCAAACTTGCCAAGATCTCTCGGGCTACAGTGCTCCAATAGAAGTGAGTCAAGTCAACTTCAGCGAAACCAAAATTGACGTTAGTAAAGAAGGTGTTCATCAATACTGCATCATAGGAGAAAATGATGACGCCAGTGCGCCAAACGTAGTTCAAGTTCAGGTTGATAATACTCCTCCATCAACCAAGCCAGTACTTAACGTGACACCGATTGGTTTTGAGCCTATTTTTATGGTCCCCGAATACTCTGACTTCTGGTTAGCCTGGGGCAAACCTGACGAGATTGACTGTGATGAAGCTCGCTATATTCAATACAGAAGAAACCCTATCCGTATCCAATCTGTACCACTTAAAGTATGTGTCTACGGGTTTGATGCAGCGGGTAACCAAAGTCCTAACTTTGACTACCTGATTGAAAGTCCTTTCTAACTATCTTGGTAAGGAATATAATCGCCTAAAACCACCTCTCTATCAGAGGTGGTTATTTTATTTATACTGGGCATCTCTGCTCAAGTATCGGGTTAGATGAGTGCTGAACAGCACTTATTCGCTTGCCTATTTCACATTCAACTTGAGTCACTGGGTATTGCTTATCCCAAGCCTTCATTAAGCTGCGTTGAGAACGGCTCATTTGGTAAATAGGATAAACCGCTTCCATATAAAGATAAGCTCTCGCTATTCTTCCCCTCGCCTTTTCGGGAGGTTGTACTTTTCGGGTTGTGATTCTCATATCACAACTGCCAAAGCTTGATGCTTCTTCAGGCAGCATTACAAAATTATAATTTTGTCTTTGCGCATTAACGCTACCAATTGCAGGATATAAGTTGAACAGGTCAGCCTGCATTAAACGATAATCTTTGCTTACCTTCGATGCACAGTTGCGACCTTTAAACGCTTTACCCTTGCTGTTTATACAATCAGGATGACCATCTCGCCATGCAGAGAAAGCTCGCCCAAAGTTTTCTGCGGGCACAATATGTTCTGCTTCCCATTTGTTTAATCGCCCACGGTATTTATCTGTCTTAAACCCCTCTGGTAGCGATACATATTTGTTCATATTAAACGTAAGCTGGCGGTGAGCCCCATTTAACTGAAAGCTGGCACCGACTAAAAATA
>NZ_JAYQDQ010000130.1:0-8176 GCF_038138445.1 Vibrio sp. | reverse complement strand
CTTGTTGTACGCCGTCCATGCTAAGGGCACGAATAGCGTTAGCTAGGTGTTTGCGATCCATAATTAATACCGAATATTATGTTTTTCTTAAAAAGGAAAAATAACAGGGAAGATAGTGTCTTCCCTGCTGATAATTTAAATTAAAGCTTAGCTTCGATCATGGTTTCGAGTTTGCCTTGGTCAACCGCGAAGTTGCGGATACCTTCTGCCAACTTCTCTACCGCCATTGGGTCTTGGTTGTGCTCCCATAGGAACTCAGCATGAGTCATTGCCGCTGGACGCGCTTGCGAACCTTTAGAATCAACCAATTTTTCAGCAACGTGGCCTTCAGCTGCTTCTAGCTCTGCCAATAGAGCCGGTGCGATAGTAAGACGGTCACAACCGGCAAGCTCAAGGATTTCGCCGATATTACGGAAGCTTGCACCCATCACAACTGTGTTGTAGCCGTAGTCTTTGTAGTAGTTGTAGATTTTGCTGACCGATAGTACGCCTGGATCTTCTTCTGGAGAGAAATCACGGCCTTCTTTCGCTTTGTACCAATCCATGATTCGGCCTACAAACGGGGAGATAAGGAACACACCAGCTTCTGCACAAGCGCGAGCTTGAGCAAACGAGAATAGAAGCGTGAGGTTACAGTTGATGCCTTCTTTTTCCAAAATCTCAGCCGCGCGGATACCTTCCCAAGTTGAAGCTAGCTTGATTAGGATGCGATCATTAGTAATGCCTGCGTCGTTGTACATTTTTACTAGCTGGCGAGCTTTTGCAACACTGCCTTCAGTATCGTAAGAAAGACGAGCATCAACTTCTGTAGAAATACGGCCTGGAATGGTTTTTAGGATTTCTTTACCAATGTTTACCGCCAGCATGTCACAGGTATCTTGGATTTGCTGTGCTTTGTCGCTGCTTTGAGTTTTTGCGTAGTCAATGGAAGCATTGATAAGAGGGGCGTATTCTTCGATTTGAGCGGCTTTAAGAATCAGAGAAGGGTTGGTAGTGGCATCTTCTGGTTGATATTTCTTGATAGCGTCTATCTCACCAGTGTCTGCGACGACAGTCGTTAGTTTACGAAGTTGCTCTAATTTGTTGCTCATTTCGGTCATCCTATATCATGGGCTTTCACACTAAAACCATAGTGTGATTAGTACAATGTCAAACTCGTTAGCCAGTGTTTGGCCTATGGAAATGTTGCCAACTCCGCTAACGATTCTCAATTATGTGGCGATAGAGCATCTGTAATGAACATTTGCTCTTTCATTGAGTAAATGATGGGTTCATATTTATCTCTTCGACGCAGAATGTCAATCGATAATTACCCTTTTACGACAGGTTTGTGCGGGATTTTTTTTCGGCATGAAACTAAGCGTGTAAATCAAACGTTTGCTATCGTCTGGCGGGCGTTTAGCCGAGTTTTAGACTGGCTGATTTTGGACTGAGAATTTGTAATGTAGATGAGCAAATGTTGCATTATTTTGTTAGCCTGACATATGCTACGTCTCTGAGCACATGTTTAGTCCTTGTTTAGGAGCTTGATTACAATGAGTAAGTCGCCCAATGATATGTCTGACGATAGCGCTGATCTGTTAACGGAAATTTCCGTTGCTTACTACCAAGATGGTGCGACGCAGGAAGAAATCTCAAAAAAATTTGCCGTATCGAGAGCAAAAGTAGGTCGTATGCTCAAGCAAGCGCGAGACGAGGGCATTGTTGAAATCACGGTCAAATACCATCCTGTATTCAGCGCCAAAATAGAACAAAGGTTGGTTGAGCGTTTTGGTGTTAAGCGCGCTTTAGTCGCACTTGATCAGCCAAGCGAAGAACAGCAACGCCTGCAAGTGGCAGGCTTGGTGTCCAAATTTATGGCCAGCTCAATTCAAAATGGCTCTGTCGTTACAGTGGGACAGGGCAGAAATGTCTCGGCTGTGGCGCACCATGTTGGTGTGATCCCGCAAAGAGACGTGAAATTCGTCTGTGGCATTGGCGGCATTCACCCCAGAGGTGGCATGTTCAACGCCGATCACATTTGTCGTCAGTTTGCCAAAACCTATGGCGGCACCTCAGAGAGTCTTTATGCGCCAGCCTACGCAGAAAACCCAGAGCAAAAGCGTGCCTTTATGCAAAACGCGACCGTCAAACAAACCTTAGACTTAGCGCGTAAAGCTGATGTCGCATTGGTGGGCATAGGGGATATGAGTGAAAACAGCTATATGGTCGATTTGGGTTGGTTTACTGCCGATGAAGTGGTGCAGTCGCGAATGAATCAAGGCGTAGTGGGCGATTTTGCTGGATATGACTTTTTCGATATTCATGGCAAGTCCGCCAAAACCGTTATGAGCGATAGGGTAATAGGGTTGGGCATTGAAGAATTTCGCCCAATTTCACAAGTCATCGCCATCGCCGCTGAAAACAGCAAACCCCTCGCCATGCTAGGCGCACTAAGAACAGGCGTGATTGATGTGATTGCCACCAGTGTTAGCAACGCCTTGACCGTATTAAACCTCGATGAACAGATGAAATAATAGATATGTGACGATGTACATATATTGGTTGACACAGATTTTTGAACGCCCTCTTTTATCAACGTTATAAGGGCCATTATGAGGCCCTTATTCGTATGCCTTCACCTTATTCAGAGTAGCTGATTTCCTGTAACTCTGAATCAAGTGAGTCAGCAAAACTGAAGACGGAGGGCTCTATACTCTGGACATGGACTTTAAAAACTTTACTGTCAAATAGCTCGGGATGCCTTAAAACATGACGAATCTCAGAGAAGGTTATTGGCTCATATTTGTCACTGAATCTATGCTGTTGAGCTTTCCACTTTTTATCTTGAATGACATTTTATTCTAATGATAAGATTATAATCTAGACAAAGCGACATAGGGAAAAACCATGGTGTCTTCGATTACTAATATGCCACCCAATAGATCGATTTATAGCGAAGGTGAGCACAATATAGCTATCAATAATTTAATTGCTTCAGCTACCCAAAAAGTGCCATTAAATGAAAGTCAAAAAAACGATTTGGATGCGCTGTTTACACTGGCTAAAAGCAATGATCAAGATAGTATAGAATTACTTCAAAACTTATCATTAAGCGATGGAGAAGTTTCTTCATATGCCCAACATCTTTTATGTAAACTAATTGCTAAGGAAGATGGAGCATCATATGACGCAGCATGTTCTGCGCGCTCTGGTTGTCAAAGCCTGATTACCAATTTTTCTGATGGTATTATTACTAATAACATATTAGAAGATAACCCCAAATTATTGCTTGTCGCCGGCTCTAAAATCGAAGGAGATGGTCCATATCGAGAGCCAATTCCACTGCAAGTCAAATCAAAAATCGTAAGCTTCGATGAAAAAGATGTTAAACCACAGTGGTGGCACGAGACAAAGCTGGAAGATGGTCAATTTGAAACCCCAAAGCCTTCAACCATCAAAGATAAAGATTATTGGGTAAAAGAGCATAAGTTACCTGATGACGGTGCTTGCCAATTTAGAGCCGCATTTACTTTAAGGGACAAGGATGATAGGTGGTTATCCGCATCGAAAGAAGATATTCGTGATGAAATAGAAAAGACACCAGTGTTAGTAAAAAATGCTATATATGATTCTGTTACTTTCTTAAAAGTGGCAGACTTAATCCCTGACCGATTTAAAGATTTTTTTGATGACGAGGGGTTTGAAGATCGTGTTTATGATAAGACCATCAAGTCTGGAGATTTCAACCTCTATTCCCCGCGAGGTATAGAGTCTGCTTTAGGTGAATTTCCGACATTAACTAGTGAAGAAGAAGAGTTCTTATCAACTTTGGCTGACAGTATTGGTGAAAATTTAAAAAGCGTTTTTAAATTGCCATTAATTTCTGATGGCTCTAGAGCATATTCAGTTCCAACGGGTAACCACTATAACTTAATTACGCCAGTTGATTTTTTCACGAAGATTGATTAATTCATTTTCTTTTACTCGTTATTTTTCGGGGGTTCTTCCACAGTACCTCTTGATGAGCAGATGAGATAACGAACATGTGACGGCGTAACTAAAATCGTAGTTACGCCGTCACTTATAACTGATTCAAGCGAGTGTTTTTAGGCTAATGTTAGCGGTCATGATAGAAAGTCTATGTTTATCCATTAGCATTAGAGCCTGACTCTGCCATTATCTCTTTAATCTTCTTATACGACTTCTTTTTGGAATTGAAGATTATCTTATGTTCACCATACTCTTTATCTATGCTTGCAACTAACTTACGCCATTCGGATAGGTATGAAATCATTGCATATACAATTACACCAAAGGTAAATAGAACGGGCACACCAAAGATAAAGAATAGGACACTATGAGTATCTATATCTGGGCTCAGAATGTCAGAACGTGTAAGCAGCTCAGCGATGCCCATGGCAATACCTGCGCCACCGGTGCCCACTATACATGCTAATACAACGATAGCATTCTTAGCTTTTGTCAAAGGCTTTCTCAGGAAAGGCATTTTGGAAAAACTAAGACCTTCTACAATATCTACCTTTCTTATTTCAATTTCATTACCTCTTACCTTAATATTGTCATTCCTGTCAGAGAAACTGTCTTTAGTATGGAAAAAGCAACCAATAAAAATACCCATAACTAAGGATAAAATTAAAAAAGAGAACATATAAAAATTACTATCAAAAAATTTATTAGAATGAGTTATTACTGATGTTAATATTAACATCGTAGGAATAAAGATAAGATAAGAAAAGAGTGCTATTAGCATATCTGTTCTTTTGGATAGTAAGTTTTGGCCTTGTTTAGAAAAAAGGTAGGCTGGAAAGAAAAAGGTCACCAATGCTGTCAGCCCACAGACTAGCTTAGAGAAGAAAAAAATATCTGAGAATAAATATACTAACTGGAATGGTGCAAAGAAAATGGAAATAGTAATAATTCCAAATCTAAGACCTTTAGGAGCGTATTCGTTGTCTGAGTAGATTTCCATTTAAATTTCCTAAAAACCGTAAAAGCCTGAATTTTGCATTGCGCTAGAACCAATGTAGCTGTCTACTTTGCTTTGGTTTCTTTCTATCTCTTTTTTTACCATAGATTCTACGGTTAAGTTAGGGAAAGCACTTTTTAAAAATTGCTTGACAGAATTCTTAACGCCCAGAATAGTGTCAGCCGAGTCAACTGCCCAACCGACTCCAAAGGATATACCAGCGATACTTATGAATAGAGTTGTAGCACTGATTGCTACACCACCTAAACCCAATGCCAGTGTAAGTAAGCCGATAAACAATGCTGTAAATAAACCAGCTATAAAAAGTTTGGCTATGGTCACACCAAGTGCTCCCAATAATTCAGCAATGTTTTGTTCGCCTATGTCTTTTTTAAAAAACTCATAGAGGTCAAATGAAGCGACAAATATAAAGGAAATCATATTGGTGCCTTTAAGTGGATTTGCACTACTAACAGTATTTTTCACCAAGCTTCCGGCATTAGCTGACTTTAGGTCCTCTGAAATTTGTATGGCAGAGCTTAGCATTTTCATCTTATCGCCATGAATGCCGTAATTGATGCCGGTTAAAAAGGTTCTGCTGGTGCGATCGCCTTTAAACACAACCCCGAGTTTATTACCCCACTGTGACATTGGTTTTATTGTGAACTTCCCTTTAACAATAAATTCTTTTAGGTATCCCTTTGCTGCCTCAATTCCGTATTTAGCTTTGTAATAGGCGTAGGCTTGTCCATGCTCTACCGTTTGCACCATGGCTGTAGCCATGGCATTTTGGTCTCGGTTACTGTTTTGCAGATGTTCGTAGAATTCCAGCAAGGAATTTTCTGCTAGTGTATCAAACAGGGCAGAAATAACCGATTCGTCCATATCATCAATGTTATAGGCCTCTCCAATAGGGTTTGGAAGAAGCATCAAGCTGTCACTGGCTTTGAGAATACCAAGTACTTCATTGCCGTTGTCCCTAGGCCTAATCAAGGATTTTCTTGGCGAAGGATCAATTGGGCACGTCATTATCGCGGCTCTTAAATCACCGGGGGCTGTGATGGCTTCTGTTGGGATGCGATCCAATAAGGTAAAATTTTGGCCGTTTAAATAGAGTTCTAATGAGTTACAGGTTTCGTCAACCGTATTGGGGATCAACGTAGCCCTTGGCGTAAACTCTTTAGGCAGAGAAGGGCTTTTCTTGCCATTGACGGCAAATTGAATATCAAGGTTTTGCCCGCTTTGATCATCGGCCCAAAACATATTGCCGGCAGGGGCGTGCATCACTACTGGCTCTTTATCTTTGGCATCGGTGGTTTTGGCTTTGCCAGCGTAAATCCATAAATCGTCGTTCATTAAATTTCTCTCCAGTAAATATCAAATGAGGATTGTAAATCTTTGGTATTAATCAAGGATGTTTCCCCTTTAGCATTGGTCTTACCGTAGATTTCTTTACCATCTTCAAACACGAGTTTGTACGCTTTGTTGGCATGAACCGCCCCTGTGGTTTGGTCTTGCAACACAATGCGCTGGTTGTAACGCATAAAAGACTCATAAGGCGGCGCAACATTGAGCCTTGCACTTCCTTTATCTGGGTTTATTGCCACATTTCCGCCGTTGATCGTGGTTTGCGCTGCGCCATCAATGGTAATTGAAGAGCCGTAAAGCTTTATATTACCACTACTTTTTAGGATTAATCCCGCGTAACCGACCTGAACTTTGATTTCATCTCCAGAAATAATGGTGGTTTCACCATCGGCGCGAAAAGAGGTGTTGCCTTGTACATCGACATTCAAATTACCGCCCACTTGCAATGAGTCGTCGGCGCCTATGTTGGCCGATAACCCCTCAAGCACCGCAAGGCTCGCTTTGCCACCAATTTCTACAGACAGGTTTTGGCCTATTTTGGTTAGGCGGTTTTCATCAATCGATCTGTGTTGATCTTTTGCGACTTGCTTTTGCTCATTGGCGTTGTAGGTAACGGTTACGTCTTGATCGACTTGCTCTTTAAACGTTTGTTTTGTCTCTGAGGTTTTATGGCCATGAATGGTTTCTTTGCGATCGCCATGGACCTTATTTTCTTGGTTTCGGCCCACTTCAAGCTCTTCATCATTCCCTATATCTCGGTAGCGATTATTCAGTACCTTGGTTTTCATGTCTTTTTGTGCGTGAAAATGCACCATTTCTTGGTCATTTTCATCTTCAAAGTGCATTTCGTTATAACCGTCTGCCTTATGGCTTTGGGTGCGAAAAACGGTGCGAGTTTTATGCTCTGGCAGCTCGTAAGGTGGGGTGTGTAAACCATTATACACAGCGCCTGTAACAAGCGGCCTATCAGGATCGCCTTCTAAAAAAGTCACCACCACTTCGTGGCCGATGCGCGGCAGATACACGGCGCCCCAGTTCGGCGCGGCCATTGATTGGCTGACTCGCAGCCAGCATGAGCTGTGTTCGTCACTTTGCCCATAGCGGTCCCAGTGAAATTGCACTTTAATTCGCCCAAGTTCATCGGTGTAGATTTCTTCTCCCGCAGGCCCAACGACGACCGCCGTTTGAGGGCCATCAACCACAGGGGAGGACATTTTGGGCGCGCGATAAGTCACATCACGCGGCAGGCAGACAAACTGATTTTGGTAGTGGGTTGGGGCATCACCGCCTTCTTCTTCGTGCACGCGAGGGTTTTCGCCAAGGTGCATCACAGAGAGCATTAGGTAATCACGATTGACTGAGGAGCGCGGATGCTCGCTTATCTCAAAGCTTAATCCCGAAGCCAAACGCATAATATTACTTGAGGCATGAATTTGATGGCTATCGACTCTGTATTCTGACATCCATTCACTACTTCGCTGAGCGCCAAAGTCAGGCGAGGTGTAGCGCCCGGGGTAATCGAAGCGTTTTAAATCTGTATTTACGCCATCTTGGGCGGTTTTGTTTTGCGGTATTTTCGGGGTGAGGTAGTTGTAATCGCTATAGCTGACATCACTGGTGAGGGCGCGATGTACCTGCTCTAAGTCGAAAATGTGCTCTTTGTCAGACACACCGCCGCCTTGAGAGTGATACAGCATAGGCCCAAGATAAGAAGCGTTGAGCGGCGTGCTGACAAGCTCTGGAATCGCGTCGTTACTGTCAACAATCACCATGGTATGCGCAGCATCGCTGTGCTCAAAGTAAAACCACATGCCATGCTCGGCTAAAAGACGCTGAACA
>NZ_JAYQDQ010000129.1:0-8393 GCF_038138445.1 Vibrio sp. | reverse complement strand
TGGGATCATTCAATTGATCTGCCGATTAATGTTTAACTGATCGGCATTAGAGCTTTAAACCGACTAACTTTCATCAATCAGCTCCTTTATTTTATCTTTTAGTGGCTTTGTGTATTCATAATGATCATCAATATCCGAAACGTACCCGCCAATTACAAAGGCAGATACAGCAAAAACACTTAAACCGACAGCCACGGGTAGTGTTGCGCCAAAAGCAAACGCAGATATCCCACCAATAACTAGAGTAAATCCTTGTGCAGCTACGCCAGCAACAACCCCCTTGGCTACATCAGCAGAATATTGACCGACAACCTCACCCAAGGTTTTTTCATCATGCATGATGTAATCTACGGCATTGACTGCACCACTGAAAACAAGCTCTACATAGATGTTACCTTTCAAGAAGTTAATATTACCCTTAACAGTATTCAGTGAGCATCTGATTTTAAGTATTTTCTAGTTAGGGCTTGGCTCTAACTCGTTATCACTTGGATAAGGCAAAATATCTCAAACCTAAACCGTTTGTGTACAAACATTACTTACTTGTAGCTAAACGGGAAGCAAGTACCAAAAATACCACACCCAACATACCATCGATATGACGGTTTAAACGTAAGTTACGGCCTAGCAAAGAACCCAACTTACTAAAAGACATTGATAAAATAGTATTGATACATAAAACAATAAAACTAAGGATGGTTCCCAAGATGAGTATCTGATTGGTCAAAGGACTATCAGAATGAGTAAATTGAGGTAAGAACATACTGAAAAAGAGTAATGCTTTGGGGTTCATAATATTGTTAATTAAACCAAGGTAGATTAGCTCCTTGTTACCCAGATACTGAATCGTCTGACTTGCAGATACGTCTTTGTTATTCTTTAGCCACCTACGTAATAGATTTAATCCAAGCCAAGATAGATAAATCGCCCCAACAATTTTGATTGCTAATACCAAAAGTGGTATTGCTTGCAATAGTTTTCCTAAGCCAAATGCGACTAACAGTGTTTGAATCAATCCCGCGATGAAAATACCAAGAGACACCATTAGTCCATTTTTAAAGCCACGAGTCGAAGAATATGTTGATATAAGCACTAAATCTGGACCAGGAGAAATTGCCAAGAATATTGTGGTAACAAAGAATAGCGGTAATACTGTGGTATCAATCATTTTTTACTGGCTCCTTTCTTTTTGCCAGATTTTACCCGCTAATTATTTGATATTAAAGCCTAATACATGCTACATGATTTGGCATGAAGTCAGAGTTGCTTAGTCTTCAATGGAGCTTTCGAATACTAAGCAGAAATCGTTTGTCATCATCATGATTTTAGGAAAAGTAATGATACAATTAGCAATTGTATGTTCACTGTAAGCTTAGAAGAGGCATCTTCGTGTTTCATGCCCCTTAGCGCCTCTCTGGACTAACGAGTTATGTTCGAGATGGTTCCAATGCATTACAAATCAGCTCCAATGGCCCATTCATCATTTCGGTTTTGATCAAATTCGCATCATGACAACAACTGGTAGAGAACACGAAACCATGTAAGTAATCAGCCAGCAAATCTAGGCCATCTTTTGCCACTTTCTTGTTTAAATCTAGAGGTGCAATAATAGTTTGATAACGCTCAGTAAACACTTGGGCAGGTCCATATGATGACATGCTTAGCATCGTTTGTAGTAGGCCGTTGTTCTCGCGTAACAGCTGGATATAACTAACACATAAACGTTTTAACTCAGCTTGCCAGTTTGAACTTTCCTGAGGCTGATGGATCTCCGCCACAAGTGATGTGGTAAGTGCTTCCAACAAAGCATTCTTGTTTTTGAAGTAATAATAAATCGCCATAGGGTCTACATTTAATTTCGCCGCTAATGAACGGATAGTCGGAACTTTTCCATCTCTTTTCATCAAATATTTAGCCGTTTCTAGAATGCTTTCGGCACATAACTGTGACAGTTTCCCTACTGGTCGTCCGCGTTTCTTTTCATTGACAGCCATTTGTTCTTCCCGATATAATCAATAAAAATTCTACTGTGTAGAATTAATTTTAAACAAATTTTTTGCTTTTCTCTACCACGACAAATTTGATGAGGCTCATATGGCAAACATCGTGTTTATTGCAGCCAGTCTGGATGGTTTCATCACAGATAAACAAGGTAAACTTGACTGGCTATATTCTGTACCAAATCCAAACAATATTGATACTGGATTCTTTGCGTTAATGGAGCGAGTCGACGGCTTGATTATGGGGCGTAATACCCTCGAGGTGATTCTGAGTTTTGATTGCGATTGGCCTTACACAAAACCAGTGTTCGTGTTGAGCAACACCATGACGAAATTGCCACAAGGCTATGAAGGAAAGTTATTTTTTGTCAAAGGTGAGTTGAAAGATATTATCTCGGAACTGAATGCTAAGGGATTTTCTGATCTATACATCGACGGTGGCGTGACAATTCAAAACTTTCTCAAAGAAGATCTGATCGATGAAATGGTGATCACTCGCTTTCCTATCCTGCTTGGTGACGGCGCACCTTTATTTGGTGAACTAAAAAATCCATTGAACTTCAAAGTAACCAAGAATGAAGTGTTACTAGAAACCTTGGTTCAAACCACTTACGTACGAGAGAAATAATTTCGACTTCTGTATCTAAACACGCTTCACAGCAAATTGGAGGGCATTTTACGATCTGCTTGAGTAACAGTTAACAGGTTTTATCTTTTGTTTCATCGATTAATTTATGTATTGAAAAGGTTTCTGAATTGTCCACAAAGTAATATTAGACGTAACTCCCTTCGGGGCAAAAATGAACTAGCCACGATCACTAGCTCGTTTCTGGACAAAAGTGAGCTAGATGCTTTACTCTAGCTAAGCCTATTTGGCTTAGAAAAAGTATAGAAAAATGACCTCTAACTAAATCAGTATGATTTCATCTTCATCAAACCATTCAGCATCAATCGCACGATTCTTGACTGCTAAAGGATCTTGTGAGTAAGCAACAACAGCAAGACTCTTCTCTGCTCTACTGCAAATTACATAGAACAGCCGTCTGGTTCTGGATAAGACTGAGTCTATACCATTTGCCTCATTTTTCTTATCTGTAGCCGACAGATTCTCAGCACCAAAGAACTTCTCATACTTGAAAAGAAAACCCTTAGAGTCTTTGTCATCTATTACTGCCAAAACGCGATCAAATTCCAATCCTTTAACTCCCTGATGAGTAGTGAAACCTAACTCGCCTGCCACATATTTAGCATAGTTTTCAACGTGACTCAGTCTTGCATCAAGTGCTGTATCCCAAGCTTTTTGGTTGGAAGGTGACTCAACGTCCTCTGCAAGATCTGCGATACCTTCCAGTAAAAGGTCGTTCAAGATATCGGGGATTTCTAACAGTTGATGCTTTTCTATTAATAACAATAATTCTCTGAGGCTAATATCATTCTCCAGCAAAGTTCTAACCATACTAACTGCATCCTCCACAGAAGCTAATAGAGCTATCGGATCTGCAAGGAACTCTTTATTCTCTCCTCTGATCAAATGAGAATATTTCTTGATAATTCTCATAACTTCAAAGTCATTTTGTTTACGAATCGCATTAGCTAAAGGTAAAACCTGATGAGTACAAAATTTAAATGTCGAACTCGTTCCGTTTAGTAAGGAATCCCTGAGGCTATCCTCCGCTGATAATGGAGTGAAAAATTCGTCAAACTCTCCTCTACGAGCTGCCATGGCATGTTCAAGCGTTAACGTTTTTACCTGACTGTCATCTTTCCAATTCTCATCATCAGTTATAGCCCGCATCTGCTCTCTTATATTTGCTTCAACCTCTGATTTATTTTCGTTGGGTGTCTGGGCAATAAATAAGCGAACAATACCTTCTTCTGCATCTGGCTTTTCAGTTTGTTGTTTGCCATCATCCTCATGTCTAATTTTGTTAATCAGCCTGATAACCCTTTTTGGACTCCGAAAGTTGGTTTTCTTCTCAGGGGTTTTCCAGTTCTCTGGTAGACTTGTCGCTAAGTCCTCTTTACCTCCGCTATAAATTCTCTGCATAAGGTCACCAAAAAGACCTAAAGAAAAGCAGCCTGAATGATTTTGCTGGGTCTGTATAAATGCGTCCATCAGCCCTTTATTTGTATCCTGACTCTCGTCAATCAGTAATATAGGGAACTTGTTAACTAACACTTTTTGGAACAATGGCTGTTCAGTTAAAAATTCAGTGGCAATTTTGATTACCTCTGCATGTGTCAAAGACCCTGTTGTCAACCGTGCGCTAGTTGGGCTGTATGTAAAATTCTGTACTATATCGAGTTTTTCTAACCGTTTTAGTTTTGAATCTCTACTTCGAGCGTTTTTTACTGCCGTCTTAGCAGATTTGTCTTTTGCTTTATCAATTTTTTCTTGTAATTCAACAATACTTGCTTTTAGATCGGCTTCCAACCATGTCTTTATATCGCTCGTAAATGGCTTAATTAACTCCCAAACAAAGCTGTGTATGGTAGAGACAGCAAATATTGGATCGTATTGAAGGCGATGCTTAATCTCTTCACAAGCAGCATTAGTGTAGGTGATAACGGCAATACGCTGTCCTGCTTTTATAAACCTATGAAGGCCATTGTCACGTACCGCCTGAAGAACATTTACAAGAGTTCTCGTTTTACCCGATCCCGCTCCCGCGAATAATAAAAAACTCGTAGGGTCGTCAATGTTGAGATATTGATAAATCTCTTTATCAACCTCTTTAAGACTATGAGTATCTACCATATTAGAGGTCCTCCAAAGCTTCGGGTTCTTCAACCTCTTCAGGTTCTGCAAAGACAAATTCTTGGTAAGTATTACTCAGCTCCTTTTCTAACCACTGAAGCCCTTCATCAATATAGGTTGGAACTTTCAGCTTCTTAGGATCAACATCATACAAAAGATCCAATGCCATCTTCGCCTTTTCACCATCTAAGGTTCTGTATAGAGTGGCGGCACATTCTTCCAAAGAATCCTTCATCGTCGCTTCGTGCATCTTTTTGACCATCCCAGTTGAGCTAGTCAAGTCTCGAAATAGTTGAATATTACTGAGCGCTACTGCATCCTCAAATGTGTATGGAATCGCTTCCTCTTCTTCAGCATCTATATGATATTTGACCATGAAACCATATTGATATGCAGCTCTGACATTACCTTTAACTTTCTTATCATTTGAAAGATCCAGTACCTCATCCAGACTTAGGTCTTTCAGTTCAAACCACTCCCTAAGCGTATCACTGCCATACTTATAATCATTATTTCTTTCAGGCTGAACCTTCTTGCCATCCAAGCCCTTCGCATCTGTATCGCTAATAACCAAAGTAGGTAAGGCCAGAGCATCGATTAGTGGTTTCAAACGTTGAGCGTGCGCACCACCAACCTCTAGTATTGACAAATAGCTACTTCGTAGCTCTGGATAATTGTAATTAATGAAATGAGGTAGTAGCATTCGCTCTGCTGCACCTTCAACCAGAATGATGCCATTTGCAAAGAAAAGATCGAAGTGGGTAGTCTTGAGGTAACGCGAAACAAACTTCTGAGTGTTAAGAACCTGTTCGTCTTCAGTTGCCTTTTTCTTACCACTTCCAAAAACTGAAGATAAGTCAACAACCTCGGCCTCTGGTACATCAGAGATACTAACTGCGGCTTTGCGTTTGAAATAGCGCAATTTCTCAAAGCCAGCTTCATGAGCTATATAGCTTGAATGGGTACTAAGAACCATCTGCGTAGTAAATTGTTTGCTGATACCCTTCATAAGAACTTCATAGGCTTTGCGTATAAATACCTGCTGAACCTGAGCGTGCAGATGAGCTTCAGGTTCTTCAACCAATACCAAATGGATTGGTTCTATTGCAACATCATCTTCTGTTCTTCTTTTTTGAGCTTTACCGATCCTTTGCCACCGATCTCTGAACGTAATCAACTTGAATACAATATGGATAAGGTTCTTGTATCCCAGCCCATTATATTGCTCTGGTAGAGAGTACGTGTGGTTATCAAAACCTTGCTTTTGAATATCAAATATCACGGCAGCATCATGTTCCAGCCCGTCAATCGGATTAACGCGACTCGATAGTTTAATATCAGGATCACTGAACCCTGGATATCCAAGAGCTTGTATCTCCCCCAATGCTCCCTTAAACGACTTGTCCAATTTTTTATCAAACTCCACCTGAGCCTCCTCAATTGCTTTCAATGCAGGAAGATCCTCCTCATCAGGTAAATCTGTAGGGTTTAGATGACGAATATAGTATTCGTGCAATTGACTAGACAGAGTGCTCCCTGCATTCACTTGCTCATTATTAGGATCTGTGAACCCGCGCTGTGCTTCTATAGTGTCAACTTTAAACAAGCCTTTAAAAGGATCTTTCTCTAGTGGAGTGGCGTCCTTTGGCAAATCTTGAGCAGTAGAAATTTTCTTAGGGTCTAAGATATAAGCTCTGATAACAAAGGAATCAGACAACTTTCTATTGAGGTAATCTTTTAAATCCCTAGGCCAAAAAGATAGCTTTGTCTCGTCGGTTCGTAAGTCATCTATAGCTTTGAAATCTTGTAAAAAGTTCTCTCTAAGCTTTTCGATATCTTTGGGTTCATATGTTAGCCTGATACCCAGAGGCTCGCCTTTCCATTTAAGCGTTGGAATTAAATGTGCCACTCTGTGAACATCTTCAACTCCAGCATCAAGCCAAACGTCAAGTGAAGGGCAGTACGGAATCCAATCGCTTATATCTTGCCCTTTTAACTCTTTTGGGTCGGTACTAAGCCAAGATTCTGCGTATTGATTTAAAACCGACCAGTTACTTAAGGTAAAGTCAGTAACTGTAATCTTCCGTAACTTGTCGAGAAAGCATATAAGGGCATCCGTAGCCGAAGTTTTACCGCTATTATTTGCACCGACTAGCAGAGTTTCATTATCTGACAGTTTAACCCTACAGTTCTTAAGTTTTCGAAAGTTTTGGATTTGTACAAAATTAATCTTCATTCTTTAGCCTAGCCTTGGTACCCATCAATTGAACTAGAGAATAATATGAAACTGATTGCAATAGTTTGATGGTTAACTCAATCAAGCAAAAAGCATGAAAGTTAACTAGTTGGTAAGCTTTCAGATTTGAGCTATTCACATTACTTTTTCGGCTCTTCTCCGCTTAGATGAGCTTGATTTCCGGGTAAAAGGTAGAGTGAGTTTCTAGGATTGAGGTTTGTCTAATCTTCAATTTAAAATCATCAATATCAATGTCAATTTCTGGAGAGTTATCTCTTTGTTTAACTAGTTCTCGGTCTTGCTCATCTTCGTCAAATTCAATTTGGGAAGAGTCAAAAACATCACGTCGTTCAACGAGGAAGTCGCTATCTGCCTTGTCCGCATCTTTCGAATAAGCTTCCCAATCACGCATAGTCGCTAGCTCATCAGCGTGTGCCGTATGACTCGTTAAACCTTTTAAAACGTCTTTTTCTCGCAACCATTTTTTACTCATAGTTCTCCCTCTCGGCTCGAAAATAACACTAGATAATCTGTAGCATACATACTAAGTAGACAATCTTAATAAAAGTCTACGCTGATACACAAATGGTCCTCTGAGCACCATGAGCAAAGTGCAATATTACCCCACACTGCAATCCCCATCACAAAACCACAATTTTCTGCTGAGGGTAGAAACCGTCACTTTCACTATCTTCACAGCCTCCTTAAATACTCTTCTAAGCAAATACACTATTGAGTCAGTTACTTTGTCAGCCTCTTTTATCATTCACTCAGTAGTTTAGCGCAGTGATGATTTCCAAATAACTTGTTACAGTTCAGCCATTTAATATGCATGTAGATTGATTATCCGCAGTTGTTTGGGTCACAAGAGTGAAGCTGTATGGCGAATGATATTGAGTTTAGCTTTGAGGTCTCTGGGTTTATAGGGGCATTCAAAGTAGAAAGTTTTCGGGTAAGGGAAGCCCTGTCTGCCCCGTTTGAAATGAGCCTGACCGTCTTATCTGAAAATGATGACATTAGCTTTGAGGCGCTGAGCAGAAAAACCGGTGTGCTGAGTGTCTATGGTCAAGGTTTAGTGGCGGCTCGCCAGTTTAACGGCAGTATTTCAGAGCTGAGTTATATGGGCTCTGGTCGGCGCTACTCTCGCTACCAGATCACTTTAGTACCTCAACTTTGGTTTTTGACCCAGCGCCAAGATTGCCGCATTTTTCAAAACAAGACCGCGCCAGATATTATTCGCCATGTTTTTGATGATGCGGGGATGAGCGATTACCGCTTTGAACTGGCTGGCCAATATCAAGAAAAAGACTACGTGTTGCAATACCGTGAAAATGACCATCATTTTGTTCAGCGTCTTTTAGCCGAGCATGGCATGTGGTTTTACTTTGAGCACAGCGAT
>NZ_JAYQDQ010000128.1:0-8421 GCF_038138445.1 Vibrio sp. | reverse complement strand
GATGGGATCATTCAATTGATCTGCCGATTAATGTTTAACTGATCGGCATTAGAGTAATAGCCAGGCCTTTTTTAAGAATTGGACTTTGCTTATTGTATTGATTAATGGACTTGCGACGAGCTTGATATTTACAGTCCTTAACCAGCTTATTGGTAATAGTCGCTAAACAGTTATCTTCAATTTTTTGATGGTAGTGAGTGACGTTTCGCCCTTTTTCACCGTAATAATTGGCTTTTCGGACCTCTAAGGGATCTTTTTTCAGGTAGTGGGCGATTTCATCCATGATGTGCTCTATCGTCATCATTCCCTGTGGCCCACCGAAGCCTCTAAAGGCAGTATTAGAGGCTTTGTTTGTCATGCACCTATGGCCGGTAACACTTGCGGCACCGAGATAATAGGCGTTGTCCGAATGAAACATGGCGCGATCGACAATTGAACTTGATAAATCTGGCGAGTACCCACAGTCGCCTGAAACAACAATATCCACACCTTCTATTACGCCATCATCATTGAATCCAACTTTATACTGGTTGTAGAACGGGTGTCTTTTACCAGTGATCATCATATCTTCCATGCGAGGGAGACGTAGTTTGGTTGGGCGCTGAGTGATATTAGCGATTACGGCGGCAATGCAGGCAGGTATCGCTGCCTGCGTTTCTTTACCACCAAAGCCGCCCCCCATTCTGCGTATCTCAACCACCACTTTGTTGTTCGGTAAATTGATAACCTGAGCGACTTTATGCTGCACCTCGGTCGGGTTTTGTGTTGATGAGAAGACTTGCATACCACCGTCTTCTGTCGGTATGGCACAGCTTACTTGAGTTTCGAGATAAAAATGTTCTTGTCCACCAATTTCAAGCTCCCCTTCAATAATGTGTTTGGCGCGCTTAAATGCGTTTGGAAGACTACCTCTTTTCTGCTGGTGGCTTTCATTGACAAATTGCTTTTGTTTTAATGCCTGTTTAACGTCTAGCTGATGTGGAAGAGGTTGATATTCTATGATGGCTGCTTGTGCTGCAGCTCTTGCTATGTCTATAGAGCTGGCTGCAACGGCAAATATAGGTTGGCCATAATATTGGACTTGACCGTCTGCGAGTAAAGGGTCGCCGGGTAAAATCGCGCCTATGTCTATATTTCCTGGAATGCTTTGGTGTGTAATAACGCATGCGACGCCTGCCAAATCATAGCAGGGAGAAACATCTAACTTAGTGATGTTTGCATGAGCGTGAGTACTTGTTCCTATATACACATGTAGCTGATTGGGATATTCAATTTGGTCATCAACATAAATAGCGTCGCCCGTCACCTGTTTGCGAGCACTATCGTGTTCGACGCTTTTCCCGATGCCTGTTTTGAGCGTTTGTTTGCGTGATTTAGACATAGGTGGTCACTCGGGTTTCAATTTGACTATTGAGATACTTATGTTCGATAAATAGACGTTGGAGCATGTTTGCTGCAGTCACTGAGCGATATTCTTTACTGGCTCGAAAATCGCTCAGTGGTTCGAAATCTTTGTTTAATGATATCGTTGCAGAGTCAATCGTCTCCTGACTCCATGCATTACCTATCAGTGTACTTTCGCATTGAGTAGCTCGCTTGGGAGTTTCAGCCATTCCACCGAAAGCGATCCGAGCACTAACGATTTTGTTATTTTCAATTTCAATGTTGAAAGCGCCACAAACAGCAGATATGTCATCATCGAGACGCTTAGAAAGTTTATAGGCACGGAAAAAGTTATGTTTTTGGAGTTTAGGTATATGGATTTGCTCAATAAACTCGCTTTTTTGTTGTGCTGTAACTTTGTAACGCACAAAGAAATCTTCGATAGGTAAAATCCGGGTGTTATTACCAGAGCGAAGCTTAAGCTTTGCATTTAGTGCGATAAAAAGCGGGGCAATATCACCAATCGGTGAGGCATTTGCGATGTTACCACCCAGAGTGCCTAAATTACGTATCTGAGGAGAGGCGAATCGGTGCAGTAGATCACTAAAGTCTGGAAATAGGTTTACTAACGCTTGTGCTGCATCTGTGATATTAGTGTTGGCACCAATAACAAGCATGTCTTCTTTTTCGAAACACACCTTCATATCTTCGACCAAGTGTAAGCAAATTAAAGTGTCAATTTTTTTGTGTTGTTGAGTGACTTCTAAAGCGAGATCAGTGCCTCCAGCAACCAGTTTGGCTTTTGGGTTTACACTGTAAACTTTAGCAAGTTCTTTAGTGCTGCGTGGCAGGTAGGCCGTAAGCTTGTCATATCTCAGTGAAGCTGCTTCTTGGTTAAGCGCCGCTAGTTGCGAGACAGTATTTCTCTCTGAAGAAGAAAAGTTATCGACTAAAGATTTGTTAGACCTTAGAGAGAGTACGGCATCTAGAATACTTCTGTAGCCAGTGCAGCGACACAGATTTCCAGCTAGTGATTCTAATATGTCTTGCTTACTGGCGTTGGGCTTATTCTTTACAAGTGCAAACATAGACATTATAAAGCCGGGGGTGCAATAACCACACTGAGAGCCATGAAAATCAACCATCGCCTGCTGAACAGGATGCAACTGATTGTCTTGGCATAAATCCTCAACAGTGATGAGTTGTTTTCCATGTAAGTAAGATATGAATGTAATGCAGGTGTTAATAGAGCGATATTGAAGATGATTGTTTTTGACTTCAGCTAAAACTGCTGTGCAAGCACCGCAGTCTCCAGACGCACAGCCCTCTTTTGTACCTGTCTTATAGATATGCGTTCTTAAGTATTGAAGCACCGTCATATTAGGTGAAATTTGATGTTCTTGTTTGACTTCTTGATTGAGCATGAAAGTAATCAAGAGACCTCCAATTTAGCACAGTTACGAGCTTTTGCTTGGCGGATGAGATAATGCCAAGAAGTTTATTGTTAATATTAAGTATATGAATAAAGGTCGATATTTTCTAACATCGAGTCAAAGTAATTAACATGTTCAATCAAAATCTGTGGAAGGTTATCTACTGTCGAGAGCTGATTTAATCCTAAGTTATAAGACAAATATATTGTTTAGTGGATGAAATACCAGCCAACTATGGTTGACTGGTATTATGCTTCGATTGGACGTTACTAGTTAATAACTCGCTTTCAGAGTAACTCCACTATAAGTGCTGTAGGCATTAAGCATAATGTGATAGCGACCATTTTGTGTATTTGATATGGTGCAAACTTCGTTATTTCCATATCGATAAGGGCGACAGTCCCAAGTACCGGTTGTTGGTTGCGCACCAAAGCGTACATATAGATCTGCATCACCAGAGCCACCTGTCGTTGTTACACTGAGCGAACGGCCAGCAGGCACATCAATATAGTACTGTTTTTGTGCACCACGGCTCGCGTTGATATTGCTGACAGGGGTTCCATTGTTCAGTTCACCATCAGGGGTTGGCGTTGGGTTATCACAGTCTGGTTCACAGCCGCTACCATTGAGGCTATATGCGAGTTTGTTAACCGTTCCTTTGGTATTGGATATCTTACCTGATGTCGCACGTGTGCTAATAAGGTTAGATACCTGTGAAGGTGATAATGCATTATTCTCATGAAGGTAAAGAGCAGTGACACCAGCGACATGAGGTGCAGCCATTGAGGTACCGTTAATTGTCCTATACCCACCTCCTATCCATGCTGATTTAATGTTTGAACCAGGAGCAAATACATCTACACAGCTTCCCCAATTTGAGAAGCTTGATCGGCTATCACTGCTAGTACTGGCACCTACTGTTACTGCACTTTGCTCACGAGCTGGTGAAGAGTTACAAGCATCAGCATCTGAGTTACCTGCCGCTAATACAAATGTAATTCCAGACTGTACAGCACTTGCTACCGCACTATCTAGTGAGCTAGATACGCCTCCGCCTAAGCTCATGTTAGCGACTGATGGGCCAGAAGCATTGGCTGCAACCCAGTTTACACCACCAATTACCCCTGAGTTAGAACCAGAACCGCGACAACTGAGCACTCGGACACCCACAATATTGGCATTCTTTGCTACGCCATATTGGTTACCAGCAATGGTGCCCGCAACGTGCGTACCATGTCCGTGACAGTCAGAGCTGTCGTTATCATTATCAACAAAGTCGTAGCCTGAAGTTGAACGACCACCAAACTCACTATGATTGTTTTCTACGCCAGTGTCGATGACATATGCGGTGACTCCTGATCCGTCATAATTGTATGTGTAGCTGCCGCTAAGCGGTAAATTTCGTTGATCTATACGATCTAAACCCCAAATGGCATTGGTTTGGGTGCCCTCGTCAGAAAAGACAGGATCGATAGATACGATTCTGTCTTGCTCTATATAAGCGACTTGTGGATCTTCACGAAGTGCTTTGAGCTGTTCCTTAGTCAGAGTGGCAGAAAATCCACTCAAAACGTGATCGTATATCCTCTCTGTTTTAAGCGAGTGTTGGTTGGCTAATCCAGTTACAGCTTGCCGAGTAAACTCAACAAAAGCTTGTGAACCTTCAAGCAACATTTCTGGTTTTTTGAGCACCACGATGTATTTATTTTTTATTCCCTTTTCATCTTCGACTGTGAGCAAAGGTGCAAGATTTTGACCTTCAGCTAAGACCGATTTCACCTCGCCTTGTTGTGCAAGCGCCAAGCCAGACATAACTGAAAGAGCTGAGGCGATACAACAACTTATAATATTTTTATACATGTTATTTTCCTTTGGATAATAAAAAATATTGTTGAACATGGCCTACGACAAACATCAAGCATTTGATATTTTTTGGCTCCTGAAGAACCTATCTACAAGTTACGCATAAATTACACACATGGAAAAATCGGGGCATTTAATTATGCTGAGTTGTCAATAAGTTTGCGTGTGATTTATGGAAATGTGTGAAAGCTAAATATGAGGTCACTTTTTTATTGAGACGCACTTCAATAATCAGAGCCTTTACTCTATGAACTGTTGTGGACGTGCTAAGGGTGAGTGAGTCGAAAGAAAGGGGAAAATTTAAGGCCTGCTGCTAGCAGGCCTTGTGAATTGCTAGACTTTAAATCGACCAACTAAATCGTAAAGCTCGTTGGCTCTGTGGTTGAGTGCTTGGCTACCTGCTTTATTTTCATTCGCCAATTCCGCTGATTGAGAGCTTTGATCTGAGATAACCACAATACGTTCAGAGATCTCTTGACCTACTATGCTTTGCTCTTCTGTTGCGGTAGCAATTAGGGAGTTCATATCCATAATGGTGCCAATAGATTCCTGAATTTGGACCAGAGCTTTGGCAGCTGCGTTTGCTTCTTCTACCGTACTAGCACCACGCTTTTGACTTGACTCCATCGCTTTTACTGCGTCATCAGAAGCGGATTTGAGTTGCTCGATCATTTCATGAATTTCACCAGTACTATCTTGTGTGCGGCTGGCCAATTTACGAACTTCGTCAGCAACCACAGCGAAGCCACGGCCTTGCTCACCTGCCCGAGCTGCCTCTATTGCGGCGTTAAGTGCCAATAGATTAGTTTGCTCAGCAATATCTTGGATGACCTCAAGAGAAGAGGATATATTCTGAACATCACCTTCTAAGCGAGAGATGACGCCATTGGCTTGAGATACTTCTTCTGCTAGAGCTTCAACTGATTTTGCGGCTGAGTTAACGATATTTTGCGCATCTTTGGCATTGTCGTCTGCTTCTTTGGCTGAGTCTGCCGCTTGACTGGCGTTGTTCGATATTTCTGATGCAGTGGTTGTCATTTGGGTCATTGCTGTAGCAACTTGCTCTGTCTCTTCGCGTTGTCCTGATGCAAGTTCATCAACTTTACCAGCACGTCCTGACATGTTTGTTGTTTCTGAAACCACTTGTTGGCCTACCTCACTCACACTGCGAATGATGGTTTGCAGGCTTTCAACAAAAGCGTTGAAGTTTTTACTTAATTGGGAAAACTCTGGTGCTTTGAAATCTTCCATCCGTGCGGTAAGGTCGGCATCTCCGCTGGCAAATGAGCTGATTGATGCGTCGAATAGCTCAAGTGGTTTGAGGATAGTACGATTGACTCCAACGGAAAACACAGCAACAACGATTGCAATGACGATACAGAAAAGAATGATAGCAGATAAGGTTTCTTGCAGAGCTTCATTGGTCGTGCTTTCCATCTCGGCGACTATTTCATCGATATCGTCAGTATAAAAACCCGTTCCCAACATAAGGTCCCATTCAGAGATGTAGATGGAGTACGCAAGTTTAGGTAATGCTTCCGTTTCCCCAGGTTTTGGGAAGTAGTAAGTTGTAAAGTCCCCGGTTTTAGCATTTCGAACTAAATCCCTAATAAGGTAATTACCTTTCTTGTCTTGAAGATCCCAATAATTATCACCCACACCGGCCATTGTACTGCCCTGAATTTTCCTTATACCTTTGGAATCATATCCAAACATATAGCCGGTTTTACCATATTTTAGTGACCGGAGGATAGGAGCTGCTTCTTCGAGAGTTGCACCTTTGTCCAGCAAAGGCTGAACAGCAGACTGTGCCATCTGAAGATAGTGCTTAAGCTCTTCCTTCTTCATGTGCATCATGTTGCTTCTGGTGACTTCGATTTGTTGAGCATTGAGCTCGTTAGTTTTTACATAGGTAAAGCCAAGCATGCCTAATGCTATTACAAGCAATGGGACCAGTGCCAATATATAAAGGCGGCTTCGAATAGTAAGGCTCATACAAACATCCTGTTTTCAACGGTTCTTAGGGCGCCAGTGTTAGTGCCAAATTATAATTTGTCGAACTTAGCTCTCGCTCTTATCGAGGGACTGATGTGATAAAGAGAATAGAGCCAGTTCAACCATTTACTACATTAAGATTAGACAAGATGTCAGCCTAGGTATGCCTTTATTGATAAAATAGTTTTTATAAGTTTGGGGAGTGGAGCAGTTTAATTCGAGACTGATGAGATGTAGCTTATTTTTTTGTTATTTATGTCAGTATATTAAGAGGCCCACACTTATAAGCGGCTGTTGTAGTTATGTGATGTTTCATACTGGACAGATGAGTTTTTCTTAACTCAAATAGCCATAGGTATTACGTCAACATTCGGCTTACCTCGTCGGACTATTGTTTCCATGCTGTCGATCTTGGTTCTTAAGCAATACAGAGCTACCTATTTATGATAAACTCGCCGACCTTTTTGATTTTTAGAGCACAAGCTAATGAGCACTAAGCAAGAGTTGCAAAACCTTAATAATCGTCTCGATAAATATAATCGCAAGCTAGATTCTGCGAAGGCTCGTGGCGATCAAGAAATGATCACCAAATATACTGATGAAATAGATAAACTTGCTAAGAAAGTTCATGCGATCAAAAGCAAACAATCCTATGACTTAAACAAGGAACGTAAAAAACTGAAAGCAATGGCCTTTTCTCGTGAAATCACCAAGGCAGAACAGGCTGATATTGGAAAATTAAAAAAGTCAGTTAAAGGTTTAGTCTTGGTACATCCTATGACGAAACTAGGTAAGTTTTTGGAACTAAGTGTGATGACGGGCTACGCTTCGAAGCCTTTTTAATCCTAGTACCATCATTGACAGTAATATAAATACCCCTATCATACTATTCGGCTAGCAGTCACTTCTATCACGTTGATATAAAATGATATATATATTATTTTGTTGTCTCGATATGATCTGTTTCAGGAAGTAACATGAGTGACCAAAGACTTGAAATTGTTCCAATTATCCCAGTATATGATGCAGCAATATGCGAGATCATTAAGCGGGTAGGTGAAGAGTACGGTGCGGTTGGAGACGGTTTTGGTCCATCAGACGCCGAAGTAGAAAATATGAGTCAGTATTATTTGCCGGAAAAGCACTCTTTGTATTTAGTTGCTTTACTGGATGGCCAAATAGTCGGTGGCTGTGGCCTTGCTCCATTTTCTGATGATGGGAAAGTATGTGAACTCAAAAAGCTTTTCTTGCTAAAAGAAAGTCGAGGGCTTGGGCTGGGAAAGCAGCTATCTCATCAATGCCTTGAGTTTGCTAAGCAACAAGGATTTGAGCAATGCTATCTAGATACTCTGTCGAATATGTCTCAAGCGATTAAGTTATATGAAAGTCTTGGTTTCGAGCACTTGTCTTCACCGCTGGTAGGCACCTTGCATGGTGGATGTGATGTATGGATGCTTAAACACCTCTAATATTTTTACTCGCAAGGGTAACGTAAAATTAGGCCTAGCACAGTAGGCCTAATTTAATCACTGGGTTTTCTATAAGTCCATTAAACTCTCGATTGACTCTTCCACCGATAAGTTATAGTACGAGCGTATTATTTTCCCATCAACGGCGTCGATCAATATGTTACTGATCCCGGAGGTGCCGTGTTCTTCGATCATCTTGAGACTCTTTTCAACATTGTGATACGTGAGTTTGTGATTATTTGTGAGCACGATAGTGCATGTATGTAAGTTCATAGCCA
>NZ_JAYQDQ010000127.1:0-8437 GCF_038138445.1 Vibrio sp. | reverse complement strand
CCTTGGAACTTCAAACATTAACAACACCGCCCCGTGGGTTCATGGGGCGCATACACTCAATTAACCGAGCATGGTGAAAACAAGCAGCATGCTATTAACTCTGTTGTCAAACAATTAGAGCAACATGGCTTGAGCGCTTTGGGTGAAAATAAAACGATCACACTGGAAGCAAGCCGACAAATACTGGCAAGTGCGATTGCGTAAGATAGATAAAAGCAGCATTTGCTGCTTTTACTTTAATTCAATCGGGCTAGTTTGAAACTTTATTGACCAGTCGATGCAATGATTCGCTGGACTGTCGAATCAAGCCCTGCAGTTGTGAACTGATTTTCTGGTATGCGATAATTGGCTGGTCTGCCTTTTCGATATCTAAGCACATATCATACAACGCCAGAAGACCTAAGCTTCCTGAAGCCCCCTTGAGTTTGTGTGCTAGCGCCTTTAATTGGCTTGAATCTCCATCATTTTCCGCATCCTGCATAAGCTGCAATATGTCTTTCGCCATCTCATCAAATATGTCTATGATTTCCTTCATTTTTGCTTGGCCTAAAATCGACGTATCTTGCTCGATTGTTTTGGCATTCACAATATGAGTTTCATCGTCTTGATGATGTTCAAGCGGATTGCGAGTCGGTTGGCTTGAAACTGGATCGATCAAGTTATTTTGGATAATGTCGGACAATGCCTCTTTATCAAGAGGCTTGGGTAGAAAGCCGTCAAAGCCTGCACTTAAATAGGTTTGTACTTCTTCGTTATACACATGTGCTGAAACTGCTATCATCCTGGTGACACTGTCACTCATCATGGACTTTAACGCGATAAGAAGATCCATTCCATTGCAATCAGGAAGGTTAATATCAATCAATGCAATATCGTAATTGTTCTTTCCATACAGCTTCTTCGCCGATTTTCCATCATAGGCTGTATCAACTTCATGCCCTAAACTCTCTAAAAAACCTTCAGCGACCATGCTGTTAACAGGGTTGTCTTCAATAAGTAATACTCTTGCTGACTGAGTATTTCCTGACAGTAACGGTTTGGGAGAGGGCTGTCTTCCCTCTGGTAGACAAATACTGAAACTAAATTGACTACCCAAACCTGTTTGAGACTCTAGCTGTAAATCTCCCCCCATTGCCTGAACAATTCGTTTACTGATCGCCAAACCAAGTCCTGTCCCCCCTATACTCTGAATACCACCCGCCGCTTGTGTAAAGGCATCAAACAGGGTCTCTTGCTCACTTTCCTCAATCCCTACTCCGGTATCTGACACTACAAATAATATATTCTCTGATTGAGATGGATCAGGCGATACACAAACAGTGACATGTCCAGTATTGGTAAATTTGACCGCATTTCCGACTAAGTTCGTCAGCACTTGGCTTATACGGGTCAAATCGCCAAATAGATATGGGGATATTCTACTATCAATAGAAGTTCGAATTTCAATATTTTTTTCTTTCGCCTTACTATCGAGTAAATGTTTAACTTCTTGAACAACCTCGTAAACTCCAAAATCCACAGGCCTTATTTCTAAAAAGCCAGCTTCAATTTTTGAGTAATCCAAAACATCATTTAAGATTGCCAACAGGGTTGAACCACTACGATTAATAACATCGATAAAGTGATTTTGTTTTGAGTTAAGCCCTGTATCTTTAAGTAACCGAGCAGTCCCTAAGACCCCATTCAAAGGTGTTCTAATTTCGTGGCTCATGGTGGCAAGAAAGGTTGATTTTGCTCGATTAGCTTTTTCTGCAGCAGCTCTCGCATACTCATGGTTGATCACTTCTTGATTAAGCTTTTCATTGCTCTCTTCAAGTTGACGTGTTCTCTGTGCTACAAGTTCTTCGAGATGCCCTTTGTGCTGCTCTAATTCTCGCTTGGCTTGCGCTTCACTTTCTGCGACCAATTTAAGTGACTTAGCAGTATCTCTAGCGTTGACTATAGCTTTTCCCATACAAGCTAATTCATCGTTACCATCAACATTTATATCAATGTTTAACTGGCCATTAGCAACGGACAATAATGCCGATGAATATTCAGCCAAACGCTTAACCACCGAAATATAGACGAGCTGCCAAAGAATAACAGCAACAATCAACATCCCCATTATGGTAATAAAAGCCAAACTAAATTGTGAATATTGAAGTGTGGTATGTAACTTTGTCACAGCATCTGTCGTGGCCATATTCGATTCATCAATCAGTTTGGCAACAGTCGCGTTAAGGTCTGTTAACTGCACTAAGGTGTTACGCAATAGCATTTGAGCTGTGTATTCGCTTTGGTAGCGCTCAACCAACAAATCAAACACGACACTTCCTTGTTCTAGTTGTGTCAGTAGCTGCTTCATTTGGCTAGAACGTGTGGGATCTTCAACCGTTTGTATACGACGCTTCATTATTTTAAGATTAGTGCGAAACGCTTTTGCAATGCTGTTTACTCGGTCTATGCTAGAAGTGGTTCTTGCTTCTTCGATGTGGTTTAGCAATTTGAAGGCCAGTAAGTGAAGCTCATGCAAACGCTCAGAACGATCTAAATCAACTTCGACTAAGGTATCTAGTGCTTGGTACACTTTATCTGTATTTTTGTTATCTAACAGGTCATAGATTTGGGTAACATTTGCTACAGCGTTTGTACTGGTATTTGCCACCTGTGTTCCTGTCAGCATCTCTAGCTCAGATGCTTGTTCTCGAAGTGACCCTGTAATACTGGATAACTGTTTCTCAAGAAACAACTTTTTCTCTACCACAAGCCCAAGTTCAGCCAATGTATCGATCACGGTTTGCAATTCATCTTCTAACTTGGTTAACAAGTTTGAATCAAATGAATCAGATCCGAGCTGTTTAATATGTGAAAGTAACTTTTCTAACTGCGAAAATAGAATTTTTCCGGACTGCTGTCGCTCTGCTTCAGTTTTAGCACTCGAGAGCGTTTGAACCGAAGATATAATACGGGCACTAAGCTCAGAGACTTGTCTGGCTTCTATCATCGAGGGAATGGCTAAGTTAACGACTTGTCGCTCTGTTCTGGCAACTGACGAAAAACCAACTACCCCAATTGCTGAAGAGATCATCACCAAGGTTGCCATCGCTACAAACGCAAACAGTAATTTTCGACCAATACTGGCCTTTTCTAATAACATTTCTCAGTTACTCTTCTGTAGGTGGTGACAATACGTTATATTCTGCAATGTTTATGGACTTATTCGCAACGGTGTATCTCATGCTTTCAGCCTTAAACCTTAAACACTCTTGGATAGTCGTACTTCTATTCAGCTGCTTTTTAACGGGTAATGTAACTGCATCGACAGAGCCGTTAAAACTTTGCGCTCTATATCCACACCTGAAAGACTCGTATTGGTTATCCGTAAATTATGGCATGGTCGATGAGGCGGCAAGGCTAGGCATCACCCTCAAAGTTTTCGAAGCTGGAGGTTACCCTAACAAACAAAAGCAACAAGCTCAGCTAGAAAAATGCCATGAATGGAATGCAGATGCCATTATTTTAGGTACGGTAAGCCCAGATCTTTATTTGAACAAAATACATCAGCTAGTAGGCAACACACCTGTTTTCGCCAGTGTTAACGCACTAACACTCGAACCCAAATCTAATCAACTTAAAGGTCAAGTAGGTGTAGATTGGTATTGGATGGGCTATTACGCGGGACAATATCTCAAAGACAAACACCCAAAGAACTCAGGACAAGTCAATATCTCACTATTACTAGGTCCGAAGGCAAGTGGTGGAACTGATCCTGTGATGCTGGGTTTCATTAATGCGGTTAAAAGCAGCGATGTTCACATTGCTCAATCGCACTGGGCTGATAACGACAAGGAGTTACAGCGTAACCTGGTTCAACAAGTCATTGAGCGAAACGACATAGATTATATCGTTGGAAGCGCCGTTGCGATTGAAGCTGCGATCAGTGAATTACGAATCGCAAATAAGTCTAGTGAAATTGGCCTTATCGCTACTTACTTAAGTCATGGGGTTTATCGAGGTTTACTTCGTGAGCGAGTTGAGTTCGCCCCCACTGACAAAATGGTGCAACAAGGACGTATGTCGGTTCAGCAGGCAGTTAATTACCTTCGAGGATTACCCTATCAAGCTAAGCAAACTCCTGTTATTGAGCCACTTACCCCTAACAAACTTAATCCAAACGTGATATCCCAATCTTTGTCACCGTCAGAATATCGACCTACTTTTGATATCAATAACTAGGACAGAAATGATGAAAAAAACCACACGCACGATGTCAAAAAACAAACACATAGCACTTGTTGCTCATGATAACTATAAACCCGAACTACTTCGGTGGGTCTCGGAGCATAAAACAAAGCTCCAAAGTCACACTTTATATGCCACAGGCACCACGGGAGCAATATTGAATACAGAAACGGGCTTAGAAATCAAAAGTATGATTTCAGGTCCTATGGGAGGCGATCAGCAGTTAGGAGCACTTATTTCGGAAGGCAAGATAGATATATTGATCTTTTTTTGGGATCCACTCAATGCCGTACCTCATGATCCAGACGTCAAAGCATTGCTAAGAATAGCAAGTGTCTGGAATATACCAGTTGCACCTAACCGAGCCACTGCAAATTTTCTGATTGATTCGGATTTGATCGAATCCAAGGTCAGTATTGAAATTCCAGATTATCAAGCTTATCTTGCTGAAAGACTTTGATGAATGCAGCGCTGCCTGTTAATTTGATTCAACGAAGATTTGGGCGTACTTATGAGCAGCTACTGCAGAGTGGTTTAGCAAAGTAGAGAGAAAAGCCGTTGAATCAGCGGAGTTTGTAACGACATCAGACACCAAGATAGAATCACCTTTTGTTGTTACAACCGCTGCTGCTGAAGGTTGACCCTGTTCGAAACCGACATAGAGATCGCAAGGCTCAGAAAAAATAATTTGGCTTAAAAATTCAACCACCAAAGCTTGCTCTTGTTCGCTATTCCAGCGCTTAGCTTGTAACACAGCAAACATGACTGTCAGCCGGTGAAAATCCACTTTAAAAATATCATCCTGATTATACTCTGTACTTGCCGCTGGCAGAGTCTTTATCTGGCGACAAGAAACTGAACTGACCGAAGATAAATACAGCTCTCGTCCCAACAGGCTTTCTTTGGTAGGAAAATCGACTTCTACGTGTTGACTGAACCAATGATTTTTGATTTCAAGAAGTTCGTTTGGACTATGGTCCATATCTTAAGCCTTATGGGTAAACATGGGGCAAGCTTATAGGCAACGACATGACGCCACAAGTATTTTTAACCATCTGCTAAGTTTCCATCTAGAATATTCGAATTCAAACTGTTTTAATTCGTCTATTCGGATAAAAAAGTGACCAATAAAATTATGTTAAGAAAAATAGCCGCTGTAACTATGCTCTCTCTTGGCCTCACAGCTTGTGATAACAATGAGGTTGGAGATGTGTCTTTAGGTCTGTTTACGTTAAAAGACATCAAAATCGAAAATTTGAAAGATGATGTGGTAACCGGCGTAACCTGTCATATTGCTTCAGTAGAAGCCGATTTTAGCTTATCTGATCCAAGTGACAGCTCCATTTCATGTCGACAAACTGGTGACATAACACCAGAGATGATCGCCAAAATCGACAAGAGTAAATCTGGAGAAGTTGTTTTTAAAAAGTCGAAAAGCATTTTCTTTAAGTCTATGAAAGTTAGGCGAATTTATGACTCAGAGAATCAAACTTTACTCTATTTATCTTATACGACAAAAGAAACTGAAGGTAGCTTCAAGCACAGTTTATCAACGGTTCCTCTGTGGGGTACTAAAGCATATTCTGCAGCGGTTGTAGCAGAATAACTAGCAGGGCCAAAGTATGAAAAATTGGCCCTATTTCTTGTAAATAAAATGGAAGCAATCCTATTATAATGTGATATGATGCGCCAAAATTTCTAACCCTGTTCAAAAGATGAAATTTCCTGGACAACGTAAATCTAAGCACTACTTTCCCACTCACGCCAGAGATCCACTTGTCAACCAAATGAAGCAAACACCAAAGCTTTTTAGGCCGATTATCGTCGGTGTTGGTCAGACAATTGTTGATATCGAAGCAAGAGTTGATGACGACTTCTTAGCAAAATATGACTTGAGTAAAGGTCATTCACTAGTGGTTGAAGAAAGTACAGCGGATGAGTTATATGCTGAGCTGGTCAATCGCGAGCTAATCACGCACCAATACCCCGGAGATACTATCGGCAATACGCTGCATAACTACTCCGTACTCGCAGACAGTAAGTCTGTTTTACTGGGTGTGATGTCTAAAAATATCGAAGTTGGCTCATTTGCTTATCGCTATTTGTGTAGGACATCATCTCGGATGAACCTCAATCATTTACAAATGGTAGAAGGTGCTATAGGGCGTTGTTACACCCTTATATCTAAAGATGGAGAGCGAACCTTTGCGATAAACGAAGGGCATATGAATAAGCTCCGTCCAGATAGTATTCCTGAAGATGTATTCGATAAAGCCTCTGCACTTATCGTTTCGTCCTATTTAATGCGTGGTAAACCCGAAGACCCTATGCCTAAAGCGGTAGCCAGAGCTATAGAGATTGCTAAATCTAAAAACGTACCCGTGGTTTTAACTTTGGGGACAAGATGGGTCATTGAAGGTAACGCCGAATGGTGGCAAGATTACATAAAGGAAAACATCTCCATTGTAGCCATGAATGAAGAAGAAGGCGAAGCTCTTACGGGTGAAAAAGATCCTCTTCTAGCGGCGGACAAAGCCCTTGAATGGGTCGATTTGGTGTTGTGTACAGCAGGTCCTGTAGGACTATATATGGCCGGCTACACCGAAGACTCAGTTAAGCGTACAACAGAACTCCCCTTACTACCGGGAAATATCGCCGAATTCAATAAATATGAATTTAGCCGTGCTATGCGCAAAGATGATTGTACTAAACCAATCAAAGTATACTCTCATATCGGCCCGTACTTAGGCGGTCCACTTGAGATAAAAAATACTAACGGCGCTGGAGACGCGGCACTATCGGCACTTTTGCATGACATGGCAGCCAACAGTCACCACCATATGAATGTGCCAAACTCATCAAAGCATGATCGCCCATACCTTACTTATTCATCGCTATCTCAGATTTGTAAGTACGCAAATCGTGTTAGCTATGAAGTACTAACCCAACATTCTCCAAGGCTTTCAAGAGCACTTCCCGAAAGAGAAGACAGCCTAGAAGAAACCTACTGGGATCGTTAGCCCACATTATAGAGAGCAGCTTTATACTGCTCTCTGTCAATACCTTCCATCACTTACTAACCTTGTCCCAAAGCACACAGTAATTTCACTACCCAGTGTATTAACCCGTGCTATAAGTTTTTAACTATCATATAGTTGCAACAATAACTACCTCTGTTGCATAACCAACCTGCGCATAATTGATATATCTATAATTAGCAACTATTCTTCAGAGAGCTGTTAATCAATTACCCGTATATTAAATTAGGTAGTCATATGAATATTAAGCAAAAACTATATTCATTAGGCGCAGTCGCGGTATTAGGCGTTGCTTCATTACTATTAGCAACTTCTAAATTTGCTGAAACTTCTGACCAATTAAGCAAAGCGACTCTGCTAGTAGCAAAACTGGAAATTCGCCTCCTGAACTTAAGACGCAACGAGAAAGATTTCTTGCTTCGAAAAGACATGAAATATCTCGATAAATTTGATAAAAACATGGGAATATTTCTTGATTTAGAAGCAGAGCTTTCCCCAGTATTAGCGTCAAATAACCTCCCCTCTAGTGCTCCAGTAAGAGAAGGTATTCTCAAGTATCAAACTGGGTTGACTAAACTGGTTAATGGCTATGATGCATTGGGCTTAAAACCGGAAGAGAAGCTGCGGGGTACGTATAATTCTGCTCTTGCTAATATTAAATCATCGCTCTCAAGCGACCAGCTAGTAAGCCTTGCAGACTTTGACGCTGCAGTTGCTAAAGGTGAAATAAAAGATAGCCTTTTACCCTATAACTCAAACCAGGTACTCTCAGCGGCCAAAGATGTAGTCGCACAGATGAAAGTTATTGGCCTCAAGTACAACGAAGGACTTTTGGGCGAAACTAGAGGTTTATCGCACAACGTTGAAAAACAATTTAAAACATTCGCTGCTGCTTTGGCTGAGCAAAGTGAAGCCACTCGAAAAAACTTAAACACCATAAAACAAGGTGTAAGCCTTGCGGTGATGATATTCATTTTAGTGTTTATTTGGCAGATATCTCGCTCAATCAACCAACAAGTTGCTGGGCTGCTTGGCATTATACAAGAAATCGCCCAGTCAAATAATGTGTCTCTGCGTTCTCACCTCAAAGGCAATAACGAGCTCGTCTCTATTGGTACTTACGTAAGCTGGCGGTGAGCCCCATTTAACTGAAAGCTGGCACCGACTAAAAATAG
>NZ_JAYQDQ010000126.1:0-8985 GCF_038138445.1 Vibrio sp. | reverse complement strand
ACTATTTTTAGTCGGTGCCAGCTTTCAGTTAAATGGGGCTCACCGCCAGCTTACGCTATTCTATGCTGGGCTTTTTGGTGTTTAATCGGTGGTAATTATAAGTGGCCAGCCAAGATCACTGTGTCGGTTGGCTTCTATTTCTAGTTCCGCTGCGATGAGAGGACTTGCTTCAAGCCAGCGAGAAGACATGGTAAGTGTCAGCTTATCCTTATCCGATGTCAGTCTGATTTTTGGTTCTAAATCAGGATTGCGCCTGTGTGAAAGTATCACTGCCAAACGAAGTAAGCGGAGCACTCGAGCGGCGCTGCTAGCAGACATGGCATGTTGTACTGGCAGAGGAGTTAGGTTTTCGCGGTAACGACGTACTATCTCACTCAAAAGCTGTTTTTGAGCTCGTGTATAACCTGGCAGATCTAGGTGTTGCAATAGATAGGCGCTATGATCCCCGCCTTTTTTGAAATCAATAGTTAGACCGATTTCATGTAACTTAGCGGCTGCTTCTAAAATTGCAGTGCCTTGCGCTTCCGGTATCCATTTGTCTTCACATTGATGGAGCAACTTACCAGCCAAGTTAGCCACTTGTTCGCCGTACGCTTTATCCAATTGGTAGCGACTTTGTACACTGGCTATGGTGCGAGCTTGAATGTTGTCTTTCTTTAGCTCATCAACCATTTCGTATACCAGCCCTTCGCGCAGTGCTCCGCCAGAGAGTGTCATCGAATCTATGTTTAGCAGCTCAAAAATTGCAATTAAAATAGAAAGGCCACTTGGGAACACAAGGGCGCGCTCTAGGGTTAAGCCTTCAATTTCAAGCTCTTCCAAGTGATCGGTGAGCATGGCCTGCTTTTGTAGGCGTTTGAGCTTGGTATGTGTGATGACCTCATCCATACCTTGTGCAAGCATTATTTCCTGCAAGGCTTGCACTGTACCTGAGGCACCGACACACACGTCCCAACCTATGTTTGTGTACTGGCTTAGTACTGGGTGTAGGGTTTTTTTGGCTGCGGCTATAGCACTTGCGAAGTTTTCAGCAGAAAGCTGTCGGTCTTTGAAGTGATTTTCTAGCCAAGTGACACAGCCCATTTTTAAACTATTGAGCACTTGAGCGTCAAACCCCTGGCCGATGATGAGCTCTGTACTTGCCCCGCCAATATCAACGACTAAACGACGCCCGCAGCCACCTGAAGTGTGCGCGACACCCTTGTAGATAGTCGCGGCTTCTTCCTTACCATCAATGACTTCTATGTCGTAGCCTAGTATTTGTTTGGCATGGCTAAGGAAGACATCTGTATTGGTCGCTGTTCTCAGTGTTGCCGTGCCGACAATGCGAATATTTTGCTTATCAATGTCTTGCAGGCGTTCAGCAAAGAGACTCAGACAGTCCCACCCCCTCTGCATAGCCTCTTGGCTCAAGCGATTGTTTGAGTCCAATCCTGCAGCTAGACGTACTTTACGTTTTATTTTCGCCATGGTTTGTATGCTGCCATCAATATGACGAGCAATCAGCATATGAAAACTGTTAGACCCTAGGTCAATGGCAGCATAAAGTGGGGATGACACTTCTTGTCTCATAAACGGCCTTATGAATCTTTACTGTGACGCTGACGAGAGCGGTTGTTTGAACGGCGGTTATTCGAGCGTGAACCACCAGTGTTAGTACGACGTTGCTGTGGTCGATTAGAACGCATACGTAATGGTGCCGGCAGATCTTGAATTAACGCCGACGCATCATATTCAGATACTGGAATGGTATGCTCTATATACTCTTCAATCGCGGGAAGATTAATGGCGTATTCTTCACAAGCGAAGCTAATAGAATGACCACTGGCACCAGCTCTTCCTGTGCGGCCTATACGGTGAACGTAATCTTCACAGTCGTCAGGTAGGTCATAATTGAATACGTGAGTGACTTGTGGGATGTGCAGTCCTCTGGCCGCCACATCTGTTGCGACAAGCAAATCAACCTCTCCACGAGTAAATTGCTCAAGGATCTTTTCACGTTTTTTCTGAGGTACATCCCCAGTGAGAAGCCCAACTCTATGTTGATCGGCGGCAAGGTGTCCCCAGATTGATTCGCATTTGTGCTTGGTGTTGGCAAATACTATCGCTCGCTCAGGCCATTCTTCTTCGATCAAAGTTTGTAGAAGAGTCATCTTATCTTCGTTTGACGGATAGAAGAGTTCTTCTTGGATGCGGTGACCTGTTTTTTGCTCTGGCTCAGCAGCAAGGTGTTCTGGGTTATGCATATGCTCGAATGCTAGCTCTTGAACACGATATGATAAGGTGGCTGAGAACAACATGTTTAGGCGTTGTTTGGGTTCTGGCATACCGCGGAAAAGGAAGCGTATATCTTTAATAAAACCCAAGTCAAACATGCGATCGGCTTCATCAAGGACGACGGCTTGTATGCTTTTAAGATTAAATACGCGCTGCTTATAAAAATCGATAATTCGACCTGTGGTGCCAATAAGAATATCAACACCTTGCTCTAGCTTCGACAACTGCTTGTCATAACTTTCGCCACCGTAAGCCAGTGCGGCTTTAATGCCCGTGCTCTCAATTAACGGCTTGGCATCATTATATATCTGGATGGCAAGCTCACGAGTCGGAGCCATTATAATAGCCCTAGGTTGTGTTGCCTTTCTACCTTCATGCTCTGGTGTGTTTAGAAGGTGGTTAAAAGTAGCAGTCAGAAACGCCAGGGTTTTCCCTGTTCCAGTTTGAGCCTGTCCTGCAATGTCTTGGCCGGTGAGCAGTACCGGCAACGCCAAAGCTTGAATTGGGGTACAAAATTCGAACCCTTTTTTATTCAAACCTTCAATAACTTGGGGGTGTAAACCCAAATCGGCGAACTTTTGCTCTGTGATATGCGTCTTTTTCATAGCTATAGAATATCAGCTTAAGCTTGCAATACGAAGGTAAATACATTCCAATAGGGCATCTAAATACTGGTTATCATCCAACCAGTCCGAAAAAACACATTGGAGTGTAAGATGAGTGATAAGATTTTGCAGCTAACTGATGACGGTTTTGAGAACGATGTAATCAATGCTGCAGGCCCAGTTCTTGTTGATTTTTGGGCAGAATGGTGTGGTCCTTGTAAAATGATCGCCCCTATTTTGGACGAAATCGCAGACGAGTACGAAGGTAAACTCACTATCGGTAAATTAAATATCGACCAAAATGCAGGTACTCCACCCAAATTTGGTATCCGCGGTATTCCGACCTTATTACTGTTTAAGGATGGTGACGTGGCTGCAACTAAAGTGGGCGCTTTGTCTAAAACTCAGCTTAAAGAGTTTTTAGACGCTAACCTATAAGTTGTTCCTGCGATGAGACCGTGCATTTTTATCGATGCACGGTTTTGAATATCAACAAAATCTAGACTAGGCTAGTATTTAGTGCTAGATTATCGCACGTTAAATAAACAAGTTTCTCTTCTTGGTCGATCCTGTGACCGAATTCATCTTAACTAAATAACAGATCCTATTTTGACTAAACAAGTATCCACCACCATGAATCTAACAGAACTGAAGAACAGACCAGTGTCTGATCTTGTCAAGCTGGGCGAAAGCTTAGGCCTTGAAAACCTAGCTCGCTTGAGAAAGCAAGACATCATCTTCGCCATTTTAAAAGCACACGCAAAAAGCGGAGAAGATATATTTGGCGACGGGGTTCTGGAAATACTTCAAGACGGCTTTGGCTTTTTACGTAGTGCAGACAGCTCATATTTAGCCGGTCCTGATGACATTTATGTTTCTCCGAGTCAGATCCGTCGCTTTAACTTACGTACTGGTGACTCAATTGCTGGTAAGATTCGCCCACCAAAAGACGGTGAACGATACTTTGCGTTGTTAAAAGTCAACACGGTTAATGATGATAAACCAGATAACGCACGTAATAAGATTCTATTTGAAAACTTAACTCCATTGCATGCCAATGAGCGTATGGTGATGGAGCGAGGCAATGGTTCAACAGAAGATATTACGGCACGTGTTTTGGATCTTGCTTCACCGATTGGTAAAGGTCAGCGTGGCTTGATTGTTGCGCCACCTAAAGCAGGTAAAACAATGCTGCTGCAGAATATCGCACAGAGCATTGCTTATAATCACCCTGAATGTGAGCTAATGGTACTTCTTATTGACGAGCGTCCAGAAGAAGTAACCGAAATGCAGCGTTTGGTGAAAGGCGAAGTGGTTGCTTCTACCTTTGATGAGCCTGCATCTCGTCATGTCCAAGTCGCGGAAATGGTGATTGAAAAAGCGAAACGCTTAGTAGAGCACAAGAAAGATGTGGTTATCTTGCTTGATTCTATTACGCGTCTTGCAAGAGCCTACAACACTGTTGTTCCTTCTTCAGGTAAGGTCTTGACTGGTGGTGTTGATGCCAACGCATTGCACCGTCCTAAGCGTTTCTTCGGTGCCGCTCGTAATGTCGAAGAAGGTGGTAGTTTAACCATTATTGCTACTGCTCTTGTAGATACAGGTTCTAAGATGGATGAAGTGATCTACGAGGAATTTAAGGGTACAGGTAATATGGAACTGCACCTAAATCGTAAGATTGCAGAGAAACGAGTCTTTCCTGCTATTGATTTCAATCGCAGTGGCACTCGTCGTGAAGAGCTTCTTACTAAGACAGACGAACTGCAGAAAATGTGGATTTTGCGTAAAATTGTTCATCCTATGGGAGAAATCGACGCAATGGAATTCCTGATTGATAAGCTTGCGATGACGAAAACTAATGATGAGTTTTTCGATGCAATGCGGCGTCAATAATAATTTGTGACTCATAACGCCATCGACGTTGTCGGTGGCGTTTTTGTTTGCATTCTCGTTTGATAAGCCGCACAATGAGGGAGAATGTTAAAAGGAGGTTAACATGCAACAAGGAATGTTGTCGTCGGTTCTCCTGTGTGCATCTTTATTCATCGGAGCTCCAAGTGCATTGGCAACCGAAATGCAGCCTAAACAAGTCCATCTGCTGATTGATAATCAACAAGTCAATAAAAAGGTGGCTGACTTACTGCAATCTGCGATTCAAGGTAATACAGACTCACTAAGCTTTGCGCTTGAAAGGATGGCGTTTCCCCAACAAGAGGTTGCTAGGTATCTATTGTTAAAGGCGATAGAAGCACAAAATATTCCCTTAACTCCTCAAATGGTCCTGTTTGTTGAACAGCAGAAAGCTATGGCCCCCATTTATCAAGTTATGGAAAGAGGGGAAGGGTATGAATTTTCTGTTCCTGCTTTTAATTACCCGGCAATCGCCAGTCGCATACTTAAACGGTGGAAGCAAGATACTTTAGCTTTAGAGTTTGTCCTGAAAGCTGAACGTGGAGAGCTGGATCTCAAACAGTGGTTGTCAGGTAATGAATATCAGCTTCAAGCAAAAGAAGCTCTATTCTTGCGTGAGCTTGATAATTTATCTCCTAACGCAGTCGATAACTTAGTATCCCAACTGACAGATGAAACAGTTACAAGTTGGTTACCTTCCTCGCAAATTATGGTTCGATTGGCTCAAGCTAGCCGAAATTCCGAAATCTATAAATTGCTTTGGTTAATGCGAGCCGATTTCCATAGCCAGTCAGAACTGAATCGTTTAGCTGAAGTTGGGGATGGTTTTTCTATTGTGCAAATTATGAATGCCTCATATAACCCTAGCCTTAAAGAGCAAGCGATCAAGGAGTTGGCGCGTATTAAGCCGATGAAAAAAGAGGTTAAAGCGTTTCTGATTGACCGAATGACTTTGCACGATGAAGCGTCGATGGTTGCTACTGAGCTTGCTAATCAAGGTTACTCTCCATGGCTTGAAGAGCTTGCGAGCGACAATCCTCAGGTACGTAGCCACGCTATTATGAATGCGTTATCACAATAGTATTAACTTTATTAAAAAGAGGGGTCGCGATATCTCTCTTTTTGTTATACTGCCCTCAGATTAATCAACTCACAGCAGATCTATGATTTTTAGGGATTTACGCGATTTTATTGTTCACCTCGAACGGGAAGGAAAGTTAAAACGTATTTCTGAACCTGTTGACCCACATTATGAGATGACAGAGATAAGCGACCGCGTATTACGCGCAGGTGGCCCTGCATTGTTATTCGAAAATCCAATTGGTTACGATATGCCTGTGCTTACCAATTTGTTTGGTACCGCAGAGAGAGTGGCAATTGGTATGGGGCGCAATGATGTGATGGATCTGCGTGATGTAGGAAAATTGCTATCTTATCTTAAAGAGCCTGAGCCACCTAAAGGGTTTAAAGATGCACTGCAAAAGCTTCCTGTATTTAGGCAAGTACTTAATATGCCAGTTAAAAGGTTACGTAATGCAGCGTGTCAGCAGATCATCTGGCAAGGTGATGAGGTTGATCTTGATAAGATTCCGGTGATGAGTTGCTGGCCTGACGATGTTGCACCTTTGCTCACTTGGGGATTAACTATCACAAAAGGGCCGCTTAAAAAGCGTCAGAACCTTGGTATCTATCGTCAACAAAAACTCAGTAAGAACAAAATCATAATGCGTTGGCTTGCTCACCGTGGTGGAGCGCTTGATCTTAAAGACTGGATGGAATCTAAACCAAATGAGCCTTTTCCAGTATCTGTTGCTTTTGGTGCTGATCCTGCCACTATTTTGGGAGCTGTTACGCCTGTGCCTGATACTTTGTCGGAATATGCCTTTGCGGGCTTGCTACGAGGGAACAAAACAGAGGTAGTGCGTTCCATCAGTAATAGTCTTGAGGTGCCAGCAAGTGCGGAAATTGTACTTGAAGGTTATATTGACCCCAATGAGTACGCAGATGAGGGGCCTTATGGAGACCATACCGGTTACTATAACGAAAAAGAAAGGCACCATGTTTTTACTGTTACTCATGTGACCATGCGCAAAGACCCGATATATCATAGTACCTATACTGGCCGCCCGCCGGATGAGCCTGCTGTATTGGGTGTGGCGCTTAATGAAGTTTTTGTGCCTATATTGCAAAAACAATTCCCGGAAATAGTTGACTTCTACTTGCCTCCCGAAGGCTGCTCTTACCGAATGGCTGTAGTGACAATCAAAAAGCAATATCCTGGCCATGCCAAACGGGTAATGATGGGGGTTTGGTCTTTCTTGCGTCAGTTTATGTACACCAAGTTTGTCCTTGTTTGTGATGAAAGTGTTAATGCTCGTTGTTGGAATGATGTTGTTAGTGCTATGTGTGAACACATGGAACCGATAACTGACACCCTACTAATAGATAATACACCGATTGATTCACTGGACTTTGCTTCTCCTGTCGTTGGGCTGGGTTCAAAAATGGGTTTAGATGCCACTATCAAGTGGGATGCTGAAAAGACTGGCCGGCCAGAGTTGTTGTCGGTGCCTAGAGAAATGGCAGTAGAAGATAAATTGGAACAGCTACGTGAAGCTTTTCCAGAGATAGTCGATATAGCTATACCAAGCTCTAGCCTAGCTAGCCATTTTGTGATTATTTCAATGATCAAAACACATGCTGGACAATCCCGATCTTTATTGGAAAGCCTATGGGAGCGTTTACAGCAATATCTTGATGCTAAATTTATCATTCTCTGTGATGATGATGTTGATGTTCATGATTGGAACGATATCATTTGGGCTATTACCACCAGAATGGACCCCTTACGTGATACATCAATGCTTGAAGCTAAAAATGGACAGGGCTCAAAGTTAGGGTTGGACGCAACGAAAAAGTTTTCGGGTGAAGTCACACGAGAGTGGGGGGTTCCGATTAAGAAAGACCCTCATTTAGTTGAGCGGGTTGACGAGAAGTGGAGTAAGCTCGGTATATGATATGCTATTGAAATATTATAGCGATATTGAATATATTTATGCGACAAGCTTCATAGTAATATCATTATAACTAAAACAAATGCGGCTATTTACTACTAGAGATAAGTGCCGTGCAAGATAGAGTCTACGTCGGCAAGTAGACCAGAGGAGTACCATGACCATCCAATGTATAGTGAAATCTATTGAGCCCTTAGCCTCTAATACATATCGGATTCTTTTGCATCCTGAAACGCCTGTGGAGTTTAAAGCTGGGCAATATTTAACTGTGGTGATGGGGGAAAAAGACAAACGTCCGTTTTCCATTGCAAGCAGCCCATGCCGTCATCACGGTGAGCTCGAGCTCCATATTGGTGCCGCTGAGCATAATGCTTATGCCATAGAAGTTGTTAATGTAATGCAAAAGGCTTTGGATGAGGAGTCTGAAGTGTGCATTGAGGCGCCTCATGGTGATGCCTGGATAAGAGAAGATAGCGATCGTCCACTACTTTTAATTGCTGGTGGCACAGGTTTTAGTTACGTACGTTCAATTTTGGACCACTGCATCGCGCAAAATAATGATAAGAATATTTATCTCTATTGGGGAGCGCGTGATGAGTGCCAGCTTTATGCAATAGAAGAGCTTAACGATATCGCTTCTAAATACGATAACATTCACTTTATACCAGTTATTGAGAAAGCCGATACTCGCTGGCAAGGTAAAACAGGCAATGTTCTGGCAGCTGTAGATGAAGACTTTGACCTACTCGATAATTATGACATTTATATTGCTGGTCGTTTTGAAATGGCCGGAGCTGCTCGTGAGCAGTTCACTCAAAGCAAAGGAGCCAAGAGCGAACAGATGTTTGCAGACGCTTATGCGTTTATTTAATGAGCGAAGCTCGGAATAATTTGACTAGGAATTAATCGAAAAGCTTTTGCTGACCATTTTTATTGAAATAAACACTTGCATAGTCACTCTGGCTCTCTATAATGCGCTCCCACTGACACGGGATAAGACATATGTTTTAAGCGTGTTAGTGAGGTTGAAAATAGCAATGAGAATTAATTTTAAAAAGTATTTGACTCTTTAAATTATATCGCTAGAATTCACCTCCGCTTTGAGAGATAAACATTTCAAAGCAACGCTCTTTAACAAACTAAACCTATCAATCTGTGTGGGCACTCGTTGATGATAA
>NZ_JAYQDQ010000125.1:0-9006 GCF_038138445.1 Vibrio sp. | reverse complement strand
GACAATACCGAATTTAAAAGGAAATGATTAGATGGGGTTTACCGCCAGCTTACGTCTAAACAGCTCACGTAAAGTTTGCTTACTGAATAATATTCAAATCAATATATCAGATAGTGATTTTGACTTGCTTTGGATATTAGCGAGTTCTCCAGACCAAGTGCTATCGCGAGATTTGCTAACCAAGGAACTCAGAGGCATTGAGTATGATGGGTTAGATCGCACCATTGATAATAAAGTGGTCACTTTGAGAAAAAAATTAGGTGATAGTTCAGCTACCCCTAAGCGCATTATTACCGTTCGGGGGAAAGGATACTTGTTCGTTCCCGATAGCTGGTAGCACAACAAGTAGGTAAATATGCGAAGAATTTATATAGAAGCATTTGCCGGACTACTATTGCTTTTTACAATGAGTCTAATGGCATATGAATTTATCGTTTATCAGATGAATACTGATTATGACTATGTTTTGGAAGACCTTGAGGGTGCTGCATTTCGAGAAGTTCTTATGTCTATTTCTGAGAGCCAAGGAGAAAAAGAGGCATTAAGCGTTCTTCGTGATTTCATTAATCAAACTGCTAAAACCCTGACTATTTACCCTATCACAAAAGTGCCCGCTGAGGTAAAAAGTTACTTCAGTGGTGATAGAACCCACTTATTTACTTTTTATGATGACGAACGTGAATTTTGGTTTATGCTCTCATCCCCAGATATTGTTTATCGAGTCAAACCAGATGTGGAGTCCAGTCTTCGTAAAGCTATAGCCTTTGATGATGACTTACTTTGGGGCTTTATCTTAGCTGGTTTTTTCATATATACGTCCGTATTCATTTGGTTTCTTAGCCGAAGAGTTAGAGTACTTGAAGAAGCAACAGTCAAATTTGCACAAGGTGATTTTAATTCTCGAGCGCCAACTGGCAGCCGATATAGAGTTGGCTCTTTGAATGATAGCTTTAACTATATGGCAGATAAGATTTCGGACCTTATTACCAGCAACCGCTCCTTAACGAACTCCATTGCTCATGACTTAAGAACGCCTATTTTTCGAATTCAATGGCAAGCAGAGATGTTGCAGGATGAGAATTTGACCCAAGAGCAGCATGGGAAAATTGCCAGCATCATAGAAGATACAGAAGAAATGGAGCAAATGGCAGATGAGTTATTGTACTTTGCCAAGGTTGAGAGGCCAGAAACGGTTCTTAATATTGAGCCGATTGAACTACTGACTTATGTAGAAGGACTGGTCAATAAACTTCCTGGAAATCATCGGGATATTGTGGAACTGGAAGTTCCAGACTCTATTGTGATTCAAGCAGATAGCGCACTTATTAAACGTGTCATTAATAACCTTCTTTCAAACGCTCTTCGGTATGTGGATCAGAAAATTCGCTTGTCTGCCAAACTGGATGAGAATGATGTATTCATTACCATAGAAGACGATGGACCAGGGATTCCAGCGGAGCATTGGAGTGTGATTTTTGACCCATTTTACAGTGCAGACCCTTCAAGAAATAAATTAAATACTGGATTTGGCCTTGGACTTGCGATCGTTAAACTGATTATCGATCGTCACGCTGGGAATATTGAAGTGGGTGTTAGCCCGCTAGGTGGTGCCAAATTCACTATATGTATTCCCCGTTTGTCATCCTTGCCTGACAATTCGTGACAATTGCCCGACAAACTCATCATATTTACTATTCAGATAGTTTTGTACAGTGTTCATTATGAGTTAACACGAGGACAAAATGATGAAAAAGCTCACTCTAATAATCACAGCGATAACAATGGCAAATGCTGCCTACGCAGGTGATGCGTATATTCGTAATGGTAACATTTACAATAAAGAAAATAGCTGGATTGCTGAGCTTGGTGCTGCGGGTATGACCGATCTATACAAAGGCCAAAAGCACAATGTAGCGCCACTTGCTAACTTCGGTTACCAAGGGGAAGATCTTAACGTTACACTTCAAAGTATCAACTACCGCTTTCTTGGTAATACGGGAGATGTGTTTAACCTGAGTGGTTATCTGGGTACATCAGGTCTTATGTACGACAAAGATACTTCAGACTTTCTTAAAGGTATGGATAAGCGCCACCTAAGCTTAGATCTTGGTATCAATGCTGACTTCCACCTATCTCAAGGCACTATTTCAACTTATTATCAGCATGATGTTGTAGACACGTACGATGGTTACTTAACGGGAGTAAAATACTTCTTACCTTTAACTATCGGTAAAGCCGACTTTGTTCCATTTGCAGGTGTTTCATATCAGAGCAAAGAGTATGTTGATTACTATTTTGGCGTACAAGATAAAGAAGCAACCCAAAAGCGTAAAGCATATACAGGTAAGGGTGATGTCTCATACGATGTAGGTTATAAAGTTATTTTGCCAATCAGCGATAACTGGCAGTTGACTCAAACCACAACCTATACACGCCTTGGTGACGAAATTGCAGATTCGCCTATTGTAGATAGCGCTAATCAGTGGCTCGTTGGAGCGACAGTCTCTTATAGCTTCTAATTTTCATTTTTAGCTTTAAGCCTGACCATTTGGTCGGGCTTCTTGCATTGTGTCGAGTTTAGGTAAAGTTTCGCTATGATTATCAATTACATCCATTTTATCCGGTCTTTGCCCAGAATGGCACAGAGCGTGTACCCGGAAATTAAGGGCGCTAAAAAGCTACGTTATAATGCTCGATTCTGTATGTGGTCTATGCTTAAGCCTTCGGTTCTACGGTCTATGCAGAAGTTGTTTGACCAACCAGAGTTTCATCTGATCAAAGATAATCACCCCAGAATCTTTGAGAAACCACTGAAGCCATATGTGTGTTTAAACTGGCGTCCACGCCAGAGAGCGATGAAGATTCATGAGCACTTTCAAGCCTTATATCAGATGTATGGACCCAACATCACGCATTTTTATACTGATGGTGGCTGGCCGCTGATTGATATACTCGACTGTTCTTTGTTCCTATGTTCAGGACCGGAAAGAGAGGGTTCGCTCGCCTTAAAGTTACTTGACCCGACCAACCGTGATCTATTTACTTTGGCTTTTAATATATCAACCACACCTAAGCGAGAGATTTATATTGGTGCTTTGCAAGGACCTAGTGAACAGATTACCGATCGCGGAGAGGTGATAAAATCATTGACTCGAGGCATGCATGGCTTAAGACCAAAAGCCTTGATGTTAGAAGTTTTGCTTATGCTGGCAAAAGAATGGGGAATAGACACTCTTTATGGAATTACCAATAAAGGTCATGTCTACCAAGCGCTAAGGTATACAGGTTCAAAGCGTTCAAGCATCAGCTATCAATATGCCGAGCTATGGGCAGAGTACGGAGGAAAGCAAGTATCAAAATATATGTATGATATCCCGCTGGAGCCTGCTCGTAAGGACTCTAGCACATTGAACAAGAATAAACGTCGCTTATACACTAAACGATATGCTTGGTTAGACAAGGTCAGAGAAGACGTTCACTACAAGTCAGACAGTATAATGATATACAAATAATGAATTAAATTATTTGTATCATTTTTTTAGTGTATATTTGGCGAAAACTTTACATTGTTTTCACTTAATATTGTATCCGCATGTTACTGTCACTGAAGTTATGCTCAAAAATGTTGTACGGGGTATGAGCGTTATGCAAGTTGAAACCAGATCAGGCCTGAAGGTCATTGCAATTGTAGAGGCGCTAAAAGGCTTTGTTTCATTTGCCGTCGTTTTAGGAATATACTATTTTCCGAGCAAAGACTTACGTCAATTGGCTGAGCTGCTTGTTCAGCATTTTCATCTTAACCCTGTGCACCCAATCTCTGAGATGATCATCGACTTTTCGAGGCGGATCCCCCAGCTAAGTATGAACTTGTTAATGAGTATTGCGGTACTATATACAGTGATTCGATGGATTGAGGCCTATGGCTTGTGGCATGAGTTTCGTTGGACTGAATGGTTAGCACTAATCAGCTGTGCTATTTATGTGCCTTTTGAAATCTATGCAGCGATTCATCACCCAAGTATGGTTAGCGTCACACTACTTATAATAAATTTAGGGATCATTGCTTATATAGCAAGGACCCTTTATAGTAAGCCCGAATCAAATTTTGTGGCACAAAATTAATTTGTGCTCAATGTCATATTTATGTTGTAAAACCAATATAAAATGCAGTAAATAGTGTAATCAAGTGTATAAAGCTGTAAACCTGAATGTACTATGACTGGCTTCACAGTCAAAAACAGTTAGAGTTTTAATAGCAGGATATATGCCTGTACTTACAAGGCAGACAACGTCAGGAGAAGTCTCATGAGTAAATATTGTCCGAACTGTGGAATAGAGATGATTGATAAAAATCAGGTCTCTATATGTCCGAGAAATGATATTGGAGAGTGTTCTTATGATGGGTATCAAAACTCTATAGCTCAAAATAGTGACGAGTATTCAATTGTTGAGTTTGATAAGACGACTGAAGAAGAATGTTCTTCATCAGCACAAGCCTGATGAAATAAAAAACAAAAGCACAAAGCCCGTCTTTAAAGCGGGCTTTGTGCTTTTGTCAATGTGATAAACAGTTTATGGTGTTTTCCCTTCAGACAATGAAGCATGGGGAGCACGACATAAACCGTTAGCTCAGGGGTTACTATGTTTAGATATATTCAGCGTCGTAGAATTAAAAAAGTGATTAAGCTACTCTCGCGTAGGTTAGCAAAAGGTTATGGCAGCCGTGATTACTTCAGTCTTGGACAAGTAAACACGAGTGCTAGTTTGTTATGTAAGCGTCAGCAGCAGATTGCCTTGGCGTTGTTTGTTCATCCCGATGACCTCGATTTAGAGAATAGTCCTTCGCTCAAGCTGCTTCGCAATGATATATCCAATGATTTTTTTGAAGCCAAGGAATACAATGCACAAGATGTACTTAACTTACTGGTCGGCGGTGGCTGGAAGGGAGGTCGAATGAATGACGACATGTCACACCGATATGGAATGCACAGCCGCTATTGATTGCGAATCGACGAACTATTAAGGTGCGGCCACCTTATCAATTCTGAAGTGGCCGCACCTGTTTTGTTGCTAATTAAAATCTTGGGTCCAATAAGACACCTTTAATGGGTCTGATCTATCCACTCTAAAACCTATTCCCATTTTAGTGTGGCGACTATTCATCACATTTTGGCAGTGACCAGCGTGACCAACCCAACTATTGAGACCAGCGTTGTTAACTTTCCCATCGCTTCTAGGGTTGGTGTAGCCGAAGATGGGGCTAACAGCGGTGTAAGAATCAAGAACAAACGAGTTTTGTGCCGCGCTATTGGCAATAAAATGACCTTGCTCGTTTTTTAGATGTTGTTCATTTGAGTTTAATTGAGCGTTGTTTGCAGTGTTGTTATCCCATGCAATGGGCGAAACCGGCGGATAAATACCAGCAGTAGATTGCTTCGATTGATCGCAGTATCGCTGTGTGGATCTTGCACAATTAGTCGCGATGACTGACTGATACTTTATACTGGTATTACTCAAGTCATCTGGGATGTTGACGATTCGACACCATCTTTTATCCGCGACACCCTGGCCTGGCATTCCCCAAATTGAACCGCTAAGCATTTGATTTTTATCTAATGATGCGAAGTCTATAATGACGTCGGTATTTAACTGACTTAAATCCAACTTTATCTTTCCAGAAGAGTCATTTAGCTGAAATATTGAAGCGCCGGAGCTTTTTGCAGCAGCGGAAATTTGGGGTCTTTGCATTTGCTCCCAAGCCTTACCTAAACTTGTTTGTAACTGTTGGGCATGAGCCAAAGCGATAAAGTAGTAGGTGGGCAGCGTTTGCTCAGAGCTCTGCTGAGTTTTAGATGTAATGCTTCCAAAGCTTTCAAATACCAAAGATGAAGTAAACACAGCATTGTTAAACACATAAGTTGCTAAATGCTCACTCGTACAGGTATTCGCATTCATGTCATAGCGATATTCAGAAAAAGTACCATCCATCAACAACTGATTATTTACCCTCTGCGCACTTAGCCCGACCGCTTGATAACAGTGCCAGTCATGAACCCAGCGGCTATCATTATCAATAATAATGGTTGGAGTAGGGATGCTTATATTGACCTTTCGAGTGTCAGCACCTTTGAAAGCAGGTAAGCTTGGCTTAACAGGAATCGAAGAATAGTTGGACACGCTTCCACCTTTATCAACTAGCCCCTCGATAGCAAAGATCATATTTCCATTTAATGCTCGTGCCTTTGGTGCTGCAAGCGTTTGATTAGATGAAGGGTTGACACTACTCGAAGCCGAGGGATTGGTACTTGTATTACTGTCTCCTGACGAACTCCCTCCACCACACCCTGAAATGGTGAGTGTAGTCAGTATTGCCGCTGATACATTATCTAGCCTCATAGTTTCTCCTTTAGTCATACATTATGTTGGGGCTAAGGGATGCTGCCAGATAGCAAAGAATTAAATTTCAGGTGAATGTAATCAAAGCGAAATATTGACTGTAATTTTGCATTGATGATATCTTTCTAACATCATGAATACATTAATGATTTTTAATTGACAGAGCGGTTATATTTAAACTTGGTGGGGTAATGTGATCAACAGTGATTCTGACCAGATGCCGTTCTGTACTATGTGACCCAGCGTATAGATAAGGTGAACTTATTTTTTGATTACTAGGAGAGTTAGGTGTACCAAACCCGCAAAGCTAACGATAATGACTATAGTTTTTTATTTGAGCTTAAAAAGTCAGCGGAATATGAGGCGGTCAAAGCCGTATTTGGTTGGGATGAAAGCGAGCACTTTGTATACATGTTCAAATCATGTGAGTAAAATCGCTTAGTTGATTCGTAATACTTAATATTTTTGCGATTACTGTTTTTAGCATCCAAGTTTGTATCTGCAAGTATCATTATTTTTGAGCACGTATTGTTTAGGTCGCTATTTCTTTAGGAAGCATAAATGAAGTTTTACAAAGCCGATGAATATCAGAACTCTTGTGAAGTTTTGTATCGCGAGTATGAGCTTAAGATAGCGGCTTTGCTTCCAGATGCGGTTATTGAACATATTGGTTCTTCTTCCATCCCCAATGCAATATCTAAGGGTGATTTAGATATACTTGTCGGTGTTAATGCTAGTGAACTAGAGAAATCAGTGACACGACTTACTACGCTTGGCTTCAGAGAAAAACTTAATACATTAAGGACTCCGCAGCTATGTATGCTGGAGTCTAGATCTGGTGAAGATGTAGCTTTCCAAGTTGTAGCGAATGGTCCAGAATTTAATTTCTTTGTAAGGTTTAGAGATAAGCTTCGTGAAGATCCTGACTTAGTCCAAGAGTACAATGAGCTAAAACTATTATGCAAGGGTTGGTCTGCAGATGACTATCGTGAAAAAAAGTCAGCGTTTATAGAGCGAGTGCTCAGACAGTAACCCTAAGCTATTTGGAATATGTCACCAATAATCGTATTTACAGATTGAGTGAAACTGGAAAGTTGTTCATACCTGTGTGACCAGTGCGACTTAATATAGCCTTAAACACCAAGGGAATTGATATGGATAAAATTAACGTTAGTGAAAAATTTGGTTTATTTTCTGAAGAATGGACACCAAAAATTATCGCTGAGTCAAATGGACAGTTAGTGAAAATAGCAAAAGGAAGTGGATAGCTTGTTTGGCATAAACATGAGAATGAAGACGAGCTTTTTATAGTGTTTAAAGGTCAACTAACTTTAATGATGAAGGCCGGAAACGTAGTACTTAATCCGGGCGAGATGTATGTTGTCCCTAAAGGGGTTGAGCACTGTCCTAAAGCGCAAACAGATACCCACTTTATGATGATAGAGCCGTCTTCAACCGCACATACTGGTGATGAGCATACTGAAGTGACTGTATCATCAAAAGAACAGGTTTGGATCTAACGTATTGCTAAACACCCTTTGAGCCTTTCTAATTCACGATATGTACAACTGAGTTTATTTTGAGGTTGTAATCATGATTTAAAATAGAATACCATATTTTTATTTTTTAAGTATTTGATTTAAATGATAAAAAGGTATTTTTATGCAAGTAGAACCATCGTATATTTCAAGTTTGGTCGGATCGGATGCGGGGGTGAAGTATAGCAAAAGTGAACAGCGGCCCGAATGTGGTGAGTATTTTGATTTCCATCATATTGAATTTTGGGTCAGTAATGCTTTTCAGGCCAAGATGTTTTATGAAACGCATTTAGGATTTAAAACGATTGCCTATGCCGGATTAGAAACGGGTGAAAAAAACTTTACGGCTTACGTTTTGAGAGGTGATCAAGCCTGTATTGTTGTTAAATCACCATTAAATCCAAATGATGAAACGATAGCGCCTTTTGTAAAAGAACATGGCGATGCGGTTCGTGATGTTGCTTTTAGTGTTGAAGATGTACAAAAAACATTTGAGCATGCAAAATCAAATGGCGCTCAAGTTATCTTACCGCCTACATACAGTGAAGATGAGCATGGTCAGGTACTCATCGCTAGTGTGCTAGCTTATGGAAACACAGTGCACTCCTTTATACAGCGTGAACAATATCGCGGTTTGTTTCTTCCTGGTTTTCATCCGATAGAGCCAAATTTAGTTAATGCTTTTGCTGAAAGCTTGCCTCCTGTACCTATGGGCCGAATCGATCATGTAGTGGCGAATCAACCTCAAGGAAAAATGAATGAGGTAGTTGATTTTTATATAAACTCGTTATGCTTTAGACGCTTTTGGTCGGTTGATGACAAGTTATTGCAAACAGGCACATCTGGGCTCAATTCAATCGTGGTCAGCGACTTTGATGAGCGAATCAAAATACCAGTCAATCAGCCGTCGACGCGATTTGATGGGCGATCACAAACCCAAGAGTTTGTTGACTTTCATGGTTGTGGTGGTATTCAGCATATCGCGATTTGTGTGGAGAACTTAGAGCAAACCGTTCGTTCGTAAGCTGGCGGTAAACCCCATCTAATCATTTCCTTTTAAATTCGGTATTGT
>NZ_JAYQDQ010000124.1:0-9071 GCF_038138445.1 Vibrio sp. | reverse complement strand
ACGTACGGTTCTTAGGAGGGCGGCATCTGGTAACAGGTGTCGCCTATCCGACAGATCGGGAAGCTGTTTATCGCTCTCAGTTTCCATCATTATTCCTCTAAATTAATACCATTGCTGCAGCCCATCACACACGAACTACACATATGTTTCCAACGTATCGTAACACATAAAAAACAACATAAAACTAGCTGTAATCAGCGCTCACCATTGAGTTATCCACTTGGTTTTTATCATTAAATGGAATTTGACTTAAATAGTGTGAGCATCTCCTAATAACAGACTGAAAGGCTATACCATTTTTGACTTTCATTCTATTTTGATAAATAAATTGGCTATTTCAAAAAGGTGCTCAAAGTGAGCTTATTTTCTGACGCCATCAATAGATGCATAGAGGCTTTAAAGAGCTCAGACTATCCCGAGAGAGATTTCATTTATGAAGATGAAGTGATCTGGCACCTTCGATTGGGACGCCCACAGTTATTCTTAATTGACGTGGTTCTGCACGGCGAAAAGCCAGAAACACTGATGAAATTAGTTTCAGGAGAAATAGAGCTAGTCTCATATAAAGAAGTAATATGTATCAATAATATTGGAGTGCGTGAACCCTTTCAAAAACAAGGTTTTTTTTCTAAGTTTATGAATGAGCTTGAGAATCAGTTTCCTCAACATCACCTGTGTATTTCGGATATTAATAGCGGTCGGATTCAACAGTGGGTAGCACATCGAGACCACTGGCAAGAGACACCTGTCTTACTTAACACATCCTATAAGAAAAAAATAACCTACAAATTATTGGACACAATGAGGAAACATCACGCTGTCAAACTAGCGGAAAGCTAAGTAACTCCGACACAACCCCAGTCTCTATCTAGAATATTGTCTATACCATCCATCAGCCAGCACTTCTGCTTGTTCAAGAACAAGCTTAATTGCGTCTTCGACCACATCAGGTGGGTACTTCCATCTGCGCAGCAGTCGGCTGGCCAGATCCCCCTATTGAGTCTGCAACATTGAGTTATAGCCCTCGATTTAACGACCAAATGGCGACTAAAACCATTCCCTCATTTGTAAAAATAGATTGATGATTCCGAGAGATTAACTGGTGCTTAATGTTCGGTACTTAAATTAAGTACCGCATTAACTACGATATTCCTAGATTTAGAACGCTCTACAACGCATTTCACCTTACTTGGATATTCGAACGAGATAAGCCAATGATATCAAACTATTAAATGGTGAAGTTAAACACTGGCTTAAGAAGTTTGGTGTTCAGTTGGAGGAAGGGGAATTAATTGATGCTGTATTAGATTAGAGGTTGGTACGGCTACGTTAATTTCGCTGTCAAACGTCAGTGTTCGACGGTCTCTCATCTCCACCAAAGTAGTCAACGTCATTCAGTTCAAGACCTAGCTTATAACCCTTACCTAGCCGTAATCAGGATTTCTGGTAATGCCTTGTCTGATAGGGAAGGAGTTTACGTATGAGTGCATTCATATCACTGTTAAGTCCCCACTTTCGCGCAAACTTGGAAATGTGATAGTCGTTAGTATGATGAATGACTAAATCCTTTTCTATTCGCTTTATCATACCTTCTAGCTCTTCATAGCGATTGTCGTCAACACAATTAAAGCGAATCAGCCGCTCCAATAAGTAGCAGGTAACCTGCGCTTCATATCCAGAAACAGCCGATACATCGGGAGTGAACTCTTCGTACCACACAGCAAGGGCTAACCGCTTTAAATCTTTGAAATCAGCATTCATTGGCTCTTGGGAAATCAATCGTTCAAAAGCATCTTGTGATCGCATCACCGATTTTCCTTATATCAAGTTCGTTTTAATCCACTTAGCTATTGTCCCTGAGAGACTCATGATTCCGGGTGACGTAACGCGTCTCTGGACAATAACGTTTCAATGACTTTGCTAAATTAGTATTTAATGGATTACTTTTAATATTGCAAAGCCTCTAACGGACTGGCCATAATCAATCACCCACTACACGCTACCCATATCAGCCGTGGTTTTGATTTCTTAGGTTTTAATCATAGGAAGTACAAAGGGAAAGTGCTCATTAAACCGAGCAAATCCAGCACACTGCTGTTCTTGAGTAACTTGCGCGAACTCATCAAAAAGCACGCAACTATCCCCGTCAACGCTTTAATCAAGTAGATAAATCCGAAACTCAGGGGCTGGTCGAATTACTATCGACACTGCGTTGCGAAACAGGTATTCGGATATGTAGGTCACAAGCTATTCCATGCGTTATGGCACTGGGCTAAAAGGCGTCATCCAACAAAATCCAGAACTTGGATCGCCCTTAAATACTTCATCAACCGTCAAGGTCAATGGCAATTTCACGGTTGGCAGAAGATCATGAATATGGATTGTCAGTTCAATCTGTTTCAAATAGCCAAGGTGCCAATAGAGAGACATGTGAAAATCAGGAGTGCCGCTACACCTTTTGATCCTCAATACCAAGAATACTTGGCTAAGAGAAAATCAAAGAAGCAATGCCGTAACTCTTGGCATGAGCCTGCTCTCGCTGCTTTATAAGTTGCTGGGTGCCAATTGGTGCCTTGCTCAGTGCGGTGAAAGTTGCGCGCTGGGCTCTTAGAGGGACGACACTTGGTATCAGGTGTCGTCTACTTGACATAGATGCTTTAGCGAGAGCCATCTTTCGCCAGTTATTATCTTTGTTTTCACTACAAATTATAAACTTACTTATATCCTCCTATGTTTACAATTTTGAACAATAATCACCACATTGCACTACATGGTGTTGCATATTGTGATGTGAAGCAAATTTTATAAAACTTACTATTGAACTCCTATTAAACAAAAAGCAACCTAAATACGTTCTCAAAAAATAAGAGAACAATTAAATAGTTATAAATTAATAAGGAATATTAAAATGAAATACCAAACACCAAAATCCACACCAACAAATATCGACCGCCCAACTTGTTTTAAACCAGTGGAAAAGAAAACTAAGTAATTTTAGCATTATTTGGTAATGAAGGCGGAGGGGTTCTCCGCCTCTAAATTTTGGTTTTTAGCATGAAAAAACAATATCTTCTTAACGATGAAAAACACACCTTAACTTGCCTAAAAAAAATAGCGACAACAGAACTAAATACCACGGCCACCTATTTAATTAAAGAGGTTGTCATCGAAGGTCGCTCCCTTGATGATGTGGCGAAGGAGTGCGAGGTAGCGATAGAGGTTATCCAAACGGATTATCACGCGCTGATGGAAGACTTAGCTGAGAAAGGGTTTACCCTCAACAAAAGCAATCTTACGTCGGCAACATTCAACGAACTCGACTTTGAACAGTATTGGTCCCCGACAACCGCCATCGTTCATATCATTCAAAACTGTAATAGCCCATGCATGATCTGCGATTGCTGGAAGGCCAAGCGCCATTTTCACGACGTGGATGTGTTGTCTGAAACCTTTCGAATGTTGGCTAAAAAAGGCGCTAGCTCGGTCATGATTTCTGGTGGTGAACCACTACTTCACCCGCAACTCAAGTCGGTATTGTCAGCAGCTAAACAACATGGCTTGAAGATAGAGCTAAACACTAACGGCATTTTGCTCCACAAATTCGATTGGTTGGCTAAGTTTGGAATCAATGAGATCATTATCTCTATGGATGGTATCGATGCTCCATCATACAAGCGCATTCGAGGCACTAATAAGTTTGATCGAGTATGGGCTAACATTAAGCGATTAAAGACACTAAACCCTGAGCAAAATATCGGAATCCGTACGACCTTGACTAGTGTCGTGACGAACAACTTGATGGACTATTTGACCTTCATCGATAGTAGCCCGATTGATTATGTAGGATTTAGCCCGCTTGACACTGATTCCACAAGTTTCTCCCGCGACACCATGACTATTGAGGTAGCGAGTCAACTAAAAGATCACTTGCTCCCTAGTCGAGAAGAATGTTCCAAATTATTCGGGGTGCTCAACGATCCTAATTCGCCAGTTACTAAGAAAATTCGCTCCATGCATGGCCAAGGTAAAATCGATTGGAATGTTGAAAAATTTGTGGATTGCCTTGAATTTTACACGCACAACACTCGAAGTCGGGTGACCTCTTCTGAGCCATGCAATTTTCCTTTGATCTCCTTATTGGTTGACTATGACGGTGCGTTAAAGAACTGTTTCTACTCTGAACCCTTCGGTAACATCTACCAATTAGATGAGGTTAATTGGTCGGCGAAAGCCCCCATTCAAGCTTTGAAGGACAGCAACAGATGCAGCGATTGTCGAGGAAAGGTGTTTTGTGAGTAATCATTTTTTATACCGTTTGTTTTATATTGGTAAGTCCACTGCTTGGGTGGTACCCATTTTTTCTATATTTTTGGTCAATGAAAAGGGCATGGAGGTGTCCGATATAGTCTACATCGCAGGTTTGTTTGGTGTTCTCCCTTTTATTCTCGAGGTCCCGTTTGGTGTCTTATCCGACAAATGGAGTAATAAGAATATCCTTAAGCTGGGCCTCGTGTCGTTTATTTTGGCCTTTGTCTCAATCCTCGGATTTGGAGGAGTTGAGTCCTACTTTTTCTACATGCTGTTTATCACACTATCTTCGTCTCTATTTTCTGGTGCGGAAGACAAGCTACTGTGTGCCATAATTGAACGTGATGAAATCGAGCGCTATAAATTTGAACTGAACTCCTTATTTTATAAAGCCACCATACCTATGATTTTAATTGGCGGTGTGCTATATAACATCCAGCCTGAATGGCCATTTTATTTTCAATTATTTTCATTTGTGATTTCTTTCATTGCGTTGGCTAGGCTTCCAAATATGAAAATAAATAATCTCAAGAGAAAAGAGTCCACCTTTGAATTAATTAAATCATCTACCACTGACGTATATAATATATATTTTTTATCCATTGCGCTTATGGGGTCTGTTTGCGCTTTTCTGGTAGCAATAAACACACGAACAGTACAAGTTCATTTTGAGCAATTATTAACATTCAACCCCACGGTAGTGATTGGACTGTTTTTTGTTTTGGGGAATGTAGCGTCGGCGTATGCTTCAGACGTGTATCGTAAATATCTAATGAATCGATGGCTCTTGGACACTAATTTCGTGTTGTTGGGGTTAGTGTCGTGTCTTGCGTTTGCGTTGATGTCCGTCGATGATGTCGTGGTCGTATTTATGGGTTATGTCGTATTGTGTGGGTTCAAATCTGTGTACCGGCCTATTATCAGCGCGAACCTAATGACTGCACTGAAAAGCAGACAGTCCTTCTCCACGGCAATGTCGATCGCCGCTATGCTGTCTGCCATCATGGGCTTACTACTGAGTGCGCTCTACTCTTGGGGCTTTTCCAATTTCTCAGAGGTAAACCTCATCCTATCGGCGCTGAGTCTCGGGGTTTTCGTGTTGGGAGCTTGGGTAGTCCGACGTCACAATGAAACAATCTCAGAACAACGAGACGTTCGCTCAATGTCTCAGAAAAAGCACTTTGTGAAACGTTTCTATTCACAATGGTCTTACATTCAGCAATATCCGAGAGCAGACGATATCAATCCACTATTCCTACAAAGTGACAACCGCGGCTACCCTTCACCAAAACTCTTGTCGGTTAAAGACAACCAAGTGGAGTGGGAGTACATCAGCGGAGAGTTGCTGTCGAGTTTACATCGTGACCAGCAACGGGTCGTCATTAATGCGTTCTCTCAGCGCTTTAATGACAGGAAGAGCATTCCTCATAACGAGGTTGTGATCCACGGAGATTTGCACCCCGACAACATTCTCGTCAGTGAAGGTCGCATTTACGTCGTGGACTGGGATCTGGCAAGTTTAGGTGATCCGCTCTTTGACGCACTGACCTTAATAACCAGCCCAACACTGGATCTCACCAATCAAGAGCGTGTCGCATTTATCGTCGAAGCCTTCGAGGTAACCGAAAGAGACGCGTATGATTGGGTGACAGGTTTTCTTCGTCAAAAAAGTGAACAACTTGCTGATTTTTTAACTGATGATTACGAAGGTGGGTACTTGGCTGACTTGGTCCAGTCCTACCGAAAACTAACCACTAGCTTTGCCTTAAGTAGTTACCATGAGTCTTAAAACCGTCATTGTCAATCAGGGATGTCATGCTGAGTGTGTTCATTGCCCACATGGGCAAGAGCGCTCAATACTTCGTACTAAAGCTACAGAAGAGATCGCGCACGCCCACGAGGATATCATCTTGTTGTCAGGAGGAGAACCACTTGAGCTGACTTATCGAGAGCTACTACCGTTAATTCGTCTATGTGTCGAGAACAAGAAAATCTTTCGTATTGCCACCGGTGGTCATGTACCACTGCCTCCCTTTGTTGAGAGATTGAGGCATATACCGTATTTCTCGGGATTTTCTGTTGGCACGGATGTCTTGTTAAGCGAACGTAATTCGCACAGTGTCAGGTTCCAACGTACTTGGGAAGACAATGTTGCTCATCTTCAGTCACTGGACATAAATTTTTCTTTCACTGTGTCATTGTCTCAGGGTTTCAGGCTTGCTTCCATCCTGCCCATATTAGCAAGATGGACCCCCGACTTTTATATGCTCAATTCTATCGATAAAGCAGGGACTGAGAAAATGGAGCAGAGCAAGGCTCAGATTACCGCCATGGGCTATGAGGTTGTGTATGGCTATATCGCTTAAATTGTTGGTGCGTGAATATCCTATACCATGCGCCATTCGCACTGCTTCAGGGACTATTTCTGTAAAGCCAGAAATCTTAATCGCGTTTGCCGTCAATGACCAACTTCGATTTGCAATGGAATTCCCGCTATCACCAAGCGCCGGTGAGTCGCTAGCTAGTCTAAAGTTACGATTCAATGAGTACACTTGTGTCGACTCTCCGCATATCCAAAACGCGATCAGCTACTTTGCAAATCTACACTATCGTGCTTTTGAGCTCACACCCAGTCAAACGTCGAGCACCTATCAAACGGTGGGGATTACTCAGAATGGTGATTGGAAACCTGGCGCGGACTATGTCAAATTGAAAACCAGTCCTCATCATTTGAATCATCTGAAAGAATTTCTGAACTTTCACCGAGGTAAAGCGAAGTTTATTCTCGATTTCAACGCGTCAATCCAACACACGGACTTCGCCTCGATGTTGAAGTTGCTCGAAGATGTTGATTATTTTGCTCTAGAACAGCCTCTAAACGAGAATTGTGATATGAACGTGGGACACGCTCATTCTCATATGTTCATTGCCGATGAATCGTTGCCACAACTCTCCTATCCTGAATTGATGAAATATGGTTTCAGTGGATTTGTGTTCAAAGCTTTTCGCAATAACTACTCAGCTTTGCATCACTGTAGTGACAATCGGGAGCAATTGTTTGGTTTAATCGGGACCAATATGTCGGGCCCGTTTGATGTACAGTTGAGCGCTTTACTCAATGACTATATGCCCATTCGTGTGTCTAACTACTCATTACAATCATTTTTCGAGTCGCACCCACTAGAGCACATCGCAATTTACCAAGTGGAAGAGGGTAGAGTGATGCTTACGAAAGAGGCCATTGATTATCTTAGCAGAGCTCCAGAGATCGCAAAGTTTTATCTTCCCATCTCTCAGTTGGAGGCAAAGTATGATAAATCATGATAAGTTCACCTTAACCCCATTAAGCGTAGGGCACGCGCAGGCCATGTTTGAGGTAGTCCAGCAAGAGCGAGAATATCTTTCTCGCTATTTGTATTGGGTCGATGAAGTCAAGGACGTCGATACCATGACTCGCTACATTCAGCAACGTGTTGGGTTCCCAGAAAATGTGGCTCGATGGTATACTATATGGGTTGATGATAAAATCGCTGGCGTGTTTGGTATACGAACCATTGATGAGCACCGCTCTTCAAGTGAAGTGGCGTACTGGTTAACTCGTGAAGCCCAAGGGCATAATATTACCTGTATTTGTATAGAGCAGGCCAAAGCACAACTCAAACAGGAACATGGCATACGAACATTGGAAATACATTGTCTTCAAGACAACGCAGCTTCTCAACACATTGCGAAAAAGTGTGGTGGTCAGCTTAAAAAGATTAGTCCAAGTTATTGTATTCAAGACGGGGTGGAGCAAAATCTCCTAATTTATCACCTGTCCACCTAATTGGTAGGAAACGAAACTCGTTTAAATTATCTGCGAAAACAGCACATCATTTTGTCTGCTAGCCTTTGTTATCAACTTAAACTCCATACCAGAACGTTTGGTGTTGCGTGTTCTATAGTGTGTTGATACTTATAAAAAAGTCAGATAACTTCTTCAATCCGTAGTTTCGAGGGTCAAAATCTGGCTTCAATCTCTTTAAATACTTGCCAATTTCACCTAGTTTTGCCCAACCCGATTCATCTCTATAGTTCTGCCAAGCGTGATGCATTAATCGCCATAATTCGCATTCTGCGTCTTGATTAGAGCTTGATTGCACGCCTTCAAGTTCAACGTCTGCATTTAAGTTCTCTATAGCGACAAAGTCGTCACAAACATTTTTAAACGAAGTCGGAGTCATCGCCTTTCCGACACCAATGACGTGTATCTCCGACTCTCTGAATCTGCTGGCAAGACTTGTAAAGTCACTATCACTGAAAACTACGCTCGACGACCTCAGAAACGAGTGTAATTGGTTTCGCGCTATCCATTTTATTAGCTTACCTATTGAATATGTCATATTTAGAGACCACACTGAAGGTGCCTCCTATTAGCTCGTTGTTATTTTTTGAGCATACCAGACAGAAAATAGAGTGATAATCGTTACTCATTGTTTTTACTTAAAACTTAACGATGATTTACCCAAAACTAGATAGCTCTTCAATAATCAAGTTTAGCTTTGGGTGTGGAGTGTTTTCTGAGTCAATTGATACAGCGATCTTTCTGTTACCCATAATCCGTGCGTGGCTATCTCTTATGTGGTTAGTTGCACTATATAGTCATAAGTAATATTTGTTCAAATGGGAGTGCTCAGAAATGTTATGAATAACAACTCTAAACAGAAAAGGGGCGTGCGACGTGAGGTCGTATGAAGCGCTGTTCACCGCTCAACGAGTGAACC
>NZ_JAYQDQ010000123.1:0-9123 GCF_038138445.1 Vibrio sp. | reverse complement strand
TTGAACAGCAAAATGTCGCTTAATGAAGTGTCCAGTCTGGCTGGAGCAGATCACCAGTCTAGTGCACACTATCCAAAGGTGGGTCAATTCACTGCAAGGTTTCTATCCCATTACACCACCCAATAGCGAGATACGCGACTAAACAAATCAATCACAGGTGCAGTTTATCTTACCTGTTAAAGCCCACATCAATATGTAAATATGGGTAATAAATCTCCTTTTAAATTTTATTTTGGCGTAAATTTTGCTCGCTGATAGAAAGAGTGACAAAACAATGACATTTTAGTGGTGTCGTACTACGAGAATGCATTATGATGTTATGGTATGACAGTGCTCAGTCGCAATAGACCGAGGAAATTAACAAGAAAAGGTTTTTCTTTCATATGCGTAATATAATCTTAGCTGCTGCCATAGTGCTAGCATCCGGTCAAACTCTCGCAGAGACAGATCCAAACAGCCCCGCCGTAATGAGTAACTTTAGCTACGATTACATAGAAGCCAGAATTGGAGCAAGCCCTGTTACTTTCGGTACAGCTGTAAGTAGATCTATCCACCCAAATGCCCACTTTATCGGCCGAATAGACTCTGAGTTCGAAGGTGATTATGATGCAGCAGCAGGTTTTGGCTTTCATGCACCAATCAATAACTGGGCAGATTTCACTGGTGAAATGCTTTTCCGCGTAGTGGACTTTGACGGAAAAGAAGGCAAAGGCAGTGATACTGGTATGGAGCTAAACCTAGGCGTTCGCCAGTGGCTCGGTCCCCAACTCGAAGTTGGTGGTAAAGCTGGTTACGTAAACATTGATAATGATGACGATTGGATTGGGTCTGCTTACGCTCGTTTTCACGCGACAGAACTATTTTCTATCGGAGGAGAAGTCAGAATCAACGACTTCTATGGCGACCAGCTAATGTTCACGACACGTTTTAAATTCTAGTGATTGAAAGCCGAGTGAAACTCGGCTTTTCTTTAACTTATAATCACTTAAATGCAGCTTGCAAGCAGCTGACGCTTACGCGGTTCCTGAATCAACTTCCAATGTACTCCGTCTATTGCGCCAGCAAACTTCCAAAGCAATTTCACATCCACATCATTCCCATATGTAGCTTTCACTTTTGAGAACACTTTAGGAGCACCAAGCTCAACAAAAGTATCTACATCACCAATTCCGGACTTTTTCACCATACGCTCAAGCGTAAGTTGCATGTTTGGTAAATCACGTAAGCGACGGCTGGCGGATGATTTTTTATGATGGCGCTGAGAAACTGAAAATTGCATTGATTGGCGTACAATATCATCAAGCACTCCGCTTCTAGAAAGAAAAAGGCGTGTCACATCATAATAGTTTACTGTTGCTGTCGTCTGTTTTTTTACATGACGGTATTTGGTACACCCCAACTGCATCAGTTGCCTATCGAGTTGCTCTCCACCTCGAATAAACACTTGCCCTGAACTGATTAGGGCAAACATAGCATCTTGCTTGAAGAGGCCCAGTCCACCAAACATTGAACGCTTTTGGAAGCTCCCGAACTTATTTACATACGAGATAAAGTTTTGCTCTGTCATATCCATGATCCTTCTAACCCAGAAAACCCCGATTATTGATGATCACCAGATAGCAGCAGATATAAGCGAAAAAGTGTACTTGTGTCAGAAAACCTCTAAGTTATGATTTGTTTTGAACTCTGACTCCAAGTTCATAAATGGTAGTTAACGATAAAAAATATGTCTATGCACAGCTCACATCAATCCGCCCAGACTAGCTCTAAAGCGCGACAAAAATCACATAAAATATCTTTCCATACTAAGTCAACATCAATATACACATATGCAATACCATATTTTCTATCAATGATTTGCATATCGATCACTAAGGCAGGTAAAATATATTTGGTAGAAGATAACGCTTAAATAGAATGAACCATCTGTCTTTTTTCTGGCTTCCTGAAAACAATGATCTCTTGATCCAAGGCATTGAATCTGAGTTCAATACCTTGGTAAAGCATGCTATCGCATCTGGTAAAATTACTTTACCTCCCATCCCTGACGTCGTACTAAAGATACAACAACTTTGTACTAAAGATTGCACAACCGTATTTGATATCGCTGATTGCCTATTTGAAGATCCTGGCCTCGCTGCCATCGTTATCAGAGTTGCAAATTCAGTGATTTTTAATCGCCGTAATATTACATGCACCGACATTGTCACCGCCGTTTCGCGTCTGGGGATCCTAAGAGTGCGTGATATAGTAACCGCTCAAGCGATAGAACAATTAAAGCATTCAGTTAACCTGAGCCGTGGATGCAATCAAATGCTTGTAAACAGTGCAAACACCTCTCGTGAGCTTGCTGCAACCATGGTAATGGTAGTAAAAGGGTTCAGGGAAATTGACTCTAATAGCTACGATTACTTAGAAACTGACAAGGCTTTGCTAACAGGTTTACTGGCAGATATTGGACTTTTCTGCATTGTCAGTGAATATCATGCTTATCTGGAAAAAGGGAACTATTTAGACGAAGACATAGCATTTCAGGTATTTAACAACCTATGCACGAGTGCCAGTGAGCTAGTTTTAAAAAATTGGGGGTTTGACCATGACTTCCTTGATGTTGCAAGTAATCATACCACTCAAGCAAAGCGTGTGAACGTCAGCTACCTCGACATAGCGCGTATCGCTAATCATATTCTCATGTTCCGCCGCCAAGATGACCAAATCGATGAACACACTGTCGAATTTGATGTTACTGGTGCTGATATACTGTACAAATTGAGTAATTTAAGTGATATTGAGTTCAAATCAAAAATCAATGAACTCATTAGCGCCAGCGGGTTATAGACTAAGCTAGCAATCACTCAGGAATATCATGCCTACGGGAATGCTTTTTATTTTTGCCCCACTCCTTGTGGGGTACTTAATTCAAACCTCAAATGCCGCTTTTCTCTCCAGAGTTAATCGGACAACTAATTATTTAATTTTCCTTATCTTAGCCTTAATGGGCTTAAGCCTAGCTTCACTCGACAATTTGGGTCAAAATCTACAGTTGATACTTCAGTATGTTGCTGTCTTCTCTGTATGTATTGGACTAAGCAACTTAGCGGCACTTCCAATCATTGATAAGCACTTCCCAATTAAGGTTGAAAGCAAAAAAAATACCCTTTCACTTTCAACTATGGCTTTCGAGTCAGTAAAGCTAATTCTCTTTGTTGGCATAGGTCTGGCTGCGGGCAGACTTCTATATATAGATCTAAGCTGGGTGGATATAGCAGGTGAATCTGTTTTATTCGTTCTCCTATTTCTCATTGGGATTCAACTCAGAAATAGTGGGCTCTCCTTACGTCAAATTTTGCTCAACAAGCAAGGTATGATAATCGCAGTCACTATAATTACCACTTCAATTCTGGGAGGAGTTATAGCAGCAATGATACTTGATATTAACCTTTATCATGCCATTGCAATGTCTTGTGGATTTGGGTGGTATTCTTTATCGGGGATTCTCATCGGAGACGCTTTTGGACCAGTTTTTGGTGGTGCCTCATTTATGATTGAACTAGTTAGAGAACTTGTTGCCTTAGTTATGATTCCGCTGGTTATACATTCACGGCCTAGCGTGGCTATTGGTTATGCAGGGGCTACAGCAATGGACTTTACATTACCAATCATCCAAAGCACTGGTGGCGTACGCTGCGTACCAATTGCCATAGTCAGCGGATTCATTTTGAGCCTATTAGTGCCCTTATTGATGCTGTTCTTTGTCTCTCTTGCAGAGCAGATCGCATGATTTTATTCTTCAGTTCATTATATTAATGACTCAGCCATGCTATACAATTTAATGATTCATATTGAGTGGCTTTATAATATATAACCTTCAAAAAAGGAATAATTATGACACGTCTACTGATTGCATTGCTGTTGGGCGCAACCTCGACCATGGTTGCCGCTGCCGACAATGCATGTTTGTCCAAGAAATACGATGCCTATATTGATGCTTCTCTTCACTGGTATGAAGATTTAGCCAAGCTTACTAGCGAACAATACCCTGACCTTAAAGAGGTCAGCGAGTGGTTTTTGAAAGGTAGAAAAAACCATTTTGAACTCAACAGGGCGGCAGTCCATTACTATCTAGAAAATGATCCTTCAAAAATCGCCGTCAATCAGCCAGTCGAATCTTGGCTTTTACTCGAGCAGAAAGATATTAAAACTTTATCGTCTCGCAGTGACGAATTAGGCCGCCTGGCTCAAGTAACCTACAGTGATCGTCAGTCAAAACCACATGATAAAAACTATGACCTGAGGTCAGCCTTTGCTGATTTATTAAGTCATCCAACCAAAATTGATAGTGCACTTAAACGTTATAATAAAGCCATCAAAGACTTAGAAAGTATGTCATGTGAAACCTAATATAAATGTCACTGCTGAGAGTCATATCAAAGCGGTGACGCTTCACATTGCCAGAAAGGTTCAAGCAATTAACTCGGGACTTTAAGCCGATTTTCGTTTAGATTGGCGCGGCAACAGAGTGACAAGAGCAAAGTAGTTGTATGATAACCAAACATAAAACGGCTGACGTAAGCTTCGACAGTCTGCTTAAAATATTTACTGTCCCTGAAGGACCAGACTCAACACTGACGAAAATCGAAGAAAGGCTCTCACAAAACCTTAATCAATTTTTGCGTGAGCATATCGTGACAGAAGAGAAGCCCCTCAAAGAGATCGAAAAAGACTTCTCATTTTCCTCTATCCCAGAAAATCCAGAGTTTGTTTCTGAGCACACCCAGCACCTCCTTGATACCTTAGTCTCGCACTCAGTTCATACCTCAGCACCAAGTTTCATTGGACATATGACATCCGCATTGCCCTATTTTTTGATGCCATTGTCAAAAATCATGATCGCTCTTAATCAAAACTTAGTAAAAATAGAGACTTCCAAGGCCTTTACTCCGCTAGAACGGCAAGTATTAGGCATGCTGCATCGATTAATATACAACCAAAATGACGACTTCTATACAAAATGGATGCACAGTGCACAACACTCATTAGGCGCTTTTTGCTCAGGTGGCACCATCGCAAACATCACCGCCCTTTGGGTTGCGAGAAACAATGCACTAAAAGCACGAGGAGAATTTCAGGGAGTTGAGAAAGAAGGGCTTTTCAGCGCAATGCAACACTATGGCTATCAAGGTTTGGCTGTGCTTGTTTCAGAAAGAGGTCATTACTCTCTCAAAAAATCTGCCGATGTACTTGGACTTGGTCAACAAGGTTTAGTTGCTGTCAAAACTGACGAAAACAATCGTATATGCCCTCAAGCATTGAACGAAAAGATTGTTGAGTTGAAGAAAGAAAATATTAAACCGTTTGCTGTGATAGGAGTAGCCGGTACCACAGAAACTGGCTCGATTGATCCCTTATCTGAGATGGCTGAGATATGCCGAGAGCACGACTGCCATTTTCACGTTGATGCAGCTTGGGGCGGCGCTACCCTGATGTCAAACAACTACCGCTACCTGTTAGAGGGCATAGAAAAAGCCGATTCAGTTACAATCGACGCCCACAAACAACTCTATGTTCCTATGGGTGCCGGTATGGTTCTATTTAAGGATCCCGAAGCGATGAAATCTATTGAGCACCACGCTCAATATATACTACGAAAAGGCTCAAAGGACTTGGGTAGTCATACTTTGGAAGGTTCTCGGTCCGGTATGGCCATGCTGGTTTACGCAGCAATGCATATTATTAGTCGCCCTGGTTATGAGCTACTTATCGATGAGAGTATCGAAAAAGCCAAGCATTTTGCCAAACTAATACAGGCGCAAGATGATTTTGAGTTGATATCAGAACCAGAGCTTTGCTTACTAACCTATCGCTATATACCCGCCGAAGTACGCAAAGCACTTGAGCTTGCTTCACCAGAACACAAAAAACACCTCAATGAGTTAGTCAACGAACTGACTCAATTTATCCAAAAGCGTCAGCGAGAAACAGGTAAATCCTTTGTTTCTAGAACGCGTTTAAATCCTGCACGTTGGGATAAGCTTAATACGATCGTGTTTCGTGTGGTACTCGCTAACCCACTTACTAAGCACGATATTCTTAGCACAGTACTAGAAGAACAAAGAAATATCGCTCAGCAAGCACCCAATTTGATGGCTAAAATTCTAGCAGCCTCTCAAACCCTTGAAGTGAGTTGAAAATTTCTTTCTAAACAAGTGTAATTTGCCTACCATTAAACGTCTTTAATAGTGGGTTTCTGAAAGGGTAAATACTATTTTATCTCTTTTGAAAAGATTTAGTTTGAGGCCTGTCATGTTTACACCTATCTAAAAGTGTAAATATTACAGTAAACCTTAAGCTTGGGTTTATACTGGGCCCCATGGCGCTGGTTGGCAATTACACATTTGTGATTACGCCTTAACTTATCCAGCAAGTTGTTCTCTATACCTTTGTGAACACTATGAATACATTAGAAAAAATTCAAAAAAATCTAGAAAATTTCAGCAAGTCAGAGCGAAAGGTTGCTGAAGTCATCATGGCATCTCCTCAAACTGCTATTCATTCTAGTATTGCTACTCTTGCAAAAATGGCCGACGTCAGTGAGCCGACAGTAAACCGCTTCTGTCGCCGCTTAGATACTAAAGGCTTCCCTGATTTCAAGCTGCATCTTGCACAAAGCCTTGCTAACGGCACTCCGTATGTAAATCGTAATGTTGAGGAAGATGACGGTCCAGATGCCTATACTCACAAAATCTTTGAGTCCACTATGGCCTGTTTGGATGTGGCAAAAAATAGCTTAGACTCTATGCAGATCAATCGAGCCGTCGATCTTCTCACTCAAGCGAAACGTATTTCTTTCTTTGGTTTAGGTGCATCTTCAGCGGTCGCCCGTGACGCACAAAACAAGTTTATTCGCTTTAATATTCCGATCACTTGTTTTGAAGATATAGTAATGCAGCGTATGAGCTGTATTAATTGTACGGATAACGATGTTATCGTGCTGATATCGCATACAGGCCGGACAAAGAGTCTGGTTGAGATTGCCAACCTCGCTCGCGAAAACGGAGCCACTGTTATTGCACTCACGGCTAAAGATTCTCCGCTGGATCAAGCAAGTTCTCTTTCCATTTCATTGGATGTCCCTGAAGATACCGATGTATACATGTCAATGGCCAGTCGCGTCGTGCAAATGACCGTGATTGATGTTTTGGCAACAGGCTTTACTTTAAGGCGCGGTTCGGGCTTTAGGGATAATTTAAAACGCGTTAAAGAGGCGCTTAAAGATTCGCGCTACGACAAGTTGTCTCACTTCTAAACAAATAGGTTTAACCTATCGAAGCAACAGGTAAATGCCTCTTTATTTTCCAGCTCGATTCGGGCATAGTGGCGCCTATCAGAATAAAGGAGAATGACAATATGTTCGTAGTTATCTTTGGTCGTCCAGCTTGCCCTTACTGTGTTCGTGCAAAAGAACACGCTGAGACATTGAAAGCAAAACGCGATGACTTTAACTACCGTTATGTGGATATTCATGCCGAAGGCATTTCAAAAGCTGACCTAGAAAAAACGGTCGGTAAACCAGTAGAAACTGTTCCACAAATCTTCATTGATGAGACTCATATCGGTGGCTGTGATGACTTTGAAGCGTATGCAAAAGAGCATTTAGGTCTGTTTGACGCTTAATTAGAAATTGTTAAAGCCGCTTGTTAATAGCGGCTTTTTTGTACCTGTTATTTAATCCTATTGCAAAATATTTGGCACAAGTCAGTAAATCGTCAATTATACAAATTAACACTTATCATTTCTCTTTATTAAGTTACAATTTGCTCACTTAATCTATGGCACCGAAGTAAGAGCTGCCCTGTGAACATTGATGTTTTATCCCTGCTTGAGCAAAACCCTATCCTGCTAATTTTTGTTGCACTCGCTATTGGCTTAGCCATTGGTAAAATTCGCTTTGGCAATCTCCAACTCGGCAATTCCATCGGTGTTTTGCTTACTTCATTAGTCATGGGACATCTGGGTTTTACATTCAATGCAGACGCATTGACCGTTGGGTTTATGTTATTTATCTACTGCGTTGGCATAGAGGCAGGTCCCAACTTCTTTGGTATCTTTTTTAGAGACGGTAAGCATTATTTCATCTTGAGTATGGTGGTCTTATCTAGCGCTATTTTTATCACCTACTTTGCCAGCCATAATCTAGGTCTTGATTTCGGACTCTCTGCCGGAATGATGGCTGGTGCACTTACGGCAACTCCTGTGCTGGTTGGCGCTCAAGATGCTCTTAACTCTGGCCTTGCCACCACGCCACATGCTATGGACTTTTCTGAGGTGATTGAAAACTTATCTGTCGGTTATGCCATGGCTTACTTAGTTGGTTTGATCAGCATGATTGCCTTTGCCAAATTGCTGCCAAAGCTTCAAAAGCAAAATTTATCTGACTCTGCACAGCAGATAGCCCAAGAGAGAGGGCTGGGAAGTAATGGGCAGCGTAAAGTTTATTTACCCATCATTCGCGCATACCGAGTTGGGCAGGAGCTCATTGACTGGAGTGATGGAAAAAACCTTCGCGAACTGGGTATCTACCGCCAAACTGGTTGCTATATCGAGCGTATTCGTCGCAATGGAATCCTTGCCCACCCTGATGGCGACGCAATTTTGCAGCAAGGTGATGAGATTGCACTGCTTGGATTCCCTGATAGCCACGCGAGACTCGATCCTAGTTTTCGCAATGGCAAGGAAGTGTTTGACCGCAACCTCCTAGACTTGAGGATCGTTGAAGAAGAAATCGTGGTAAAAAGCGATGCTATGGCAGGTAAACGCCTCTCTGATCTCAACTTATCCGAATACGGTTGTTTCCTTAACAGAGTTGTCCGAGCTCAAATAGAAATGCCCATGGATCTCGATATCGTACTCGCTAAAGGAGATGTTCTTCAGGTGAGTGGAGAAAAGAGCCGCGTTCATGGCTTAGCAGAAAAGATTGGTTTTATTTCCATCCATAGTCAGATGGCCGATCTGCTGGCTTTTTGTAGCTTCTTTATCCTAGGGATTATGTTTGGATTGATCACCATGACTTTTGTAAGCTGGCGGTAAACCCCATCTAATCATTTCCTTTTAAATTCGGTATTG
>NZ_JAYQDQ010000122.1:0-9357 GCF_038138445.1 Vibrio sp. | reverse complement strand
TAGTGGTGGATGCAGAAAATGCATACGATACCGTTGGTTTTGCTGAATTACGTATATACCCCCCTATATACGAAAGTGATGAAGTTTTTGATATTAAATCTAAATTTGAAGCTAGTAACTGCGAAGATTTATATATCTCTGATTTAAATAGATGGGCAGGGGGATACGCCTGCGACTATTACATTAATGAAAAAGTTAAGCAGAAAGAAGAGTTCAATGCATACTCTATTACTATTGACTTCACCCAATTTACTGACGATACCGTGATTCAATACAATATTGTTGCAGGTGACAACTACCGTACAGAGCCGAAAGAGCAAACAAAGCCCAATGATCCGTCTTAGTGATGTGTTGGGTATTGGCTTAAAGAGCAAATAGATGGCTAAGGTTTTAAAAATTGGCGCGATATTGGTAGCGCTCTGGGTCGCGCTTTTTTACGTGGTTTACCCAGCCTTTGAGTGGTATGAGAGCACCAAGCCGCCGTTTGGTTCATCTCCTGAAGATAGCTATATCTCAATCCAAGGGACAAAACCCAAAGATGCCAAGGTCAAAGCCTACGGCACTTTTTACGGAGGCGGCGATGAGTGCAAATCGTTTTTTTGGAGTGCCTCCGATGGTAAAAAACGCTCAGGAGGGAAAGCGGTATTGCGTATCACCCATAACTTTGCCAGCGACGAGAATCATTATGAACTGCGCATTCCATATAAAAACTTTGTATCCAGTGGTTGTGATATGAAGCTCTACAGCATAGTGGTGGATGCAGAAAATGCATACGATACCGTTGGTTTTGCTGAATTACGTATATACCCCCCTATATACGAAAGTGATAAAGTTTTTGATATTAAATCTAAATTTGAAGCTAATAACTGTAGAGCAAAATACTATGAAAAATGGAAAGATTGGTCAGACGGTTTTGCTTGCGATTTTTATGTAAACGAAAAGCTGAAAAAATCAAAAGTCAATAATGCTTACTCCATTACTATTGATTTCACCCAATTTACTGACGATACCGTGATTCAATACAATATCGTTGCTGGTGACAACTATCGTACAGAGCCGAAAGAGCAAACAAAGTCCAATGATCCGTCTTAGTGATATACTTGGTATGAGACTTTATAAAGTACTATCTCACACAAGTACCATGAGCATCATCTCCCAGATCATGATCTAGGCTGATTTCAGTCACCGTTCCTTACTCTAGCAAGGCAATAGCTTCTTCAGACCAGCAAAGCCGATGCTATCCTTTCGGAGTCGGTCGTTCATCATCAAGGCAAACTTTCATGCTAAATCCTTGTTTTTATGAATGTTGACTTAAATTAATCCGAAGTTAGTACTTTTACAACAAGTGGTTAGATTCGCACTCCCTTGCTCGTTATAATACTCGCCAGATAATGAGCTCATAATGGCTCAAAACGAATTGAAACAGGAATAATAAAAATGACAAGTAGCCAGCAACGCGCCGCCCTGCAACGCCAGATATGGGCGATCGCCAACGATGTTCGTGGTTCAGTAGATGGCTGGGATTTTAAACAGTATGTACTAGGCACTTTGTTCTATCGCTTTATCAGTGAGAACTTTGTTCACTTCATTACCGGTGGAGATGAAAGCGTAGACTACGCAGCTATGTCGGATGATGACGAAAATATCGAGTTTGCCAGAGATGATGCGATTAAGACCAAAGGTTACTTTATCTATCCAAGTCAGTTGTTTAGCAATGTAGTCGCTAATGCATCTAAAAATGAGAATCTAAATACTGACCTTGCTGCTATCTTTTCAGATATCGAAAACTCAGCCAACGGTTACGATTCAGAAAAAGACATTAAAGGCCTGTTTGCGGATTTTGATACTACGAGTAATCGCTTAGGTAATACTGTAAAAGCGAAAAACGATCGTTTAGCTAAAGTATTAAAAGGAGTCGCAGACCTTCCGTTAGGTAACTTTGACCAAAACCAGATTGACCTGTTTGGTGATGCTTACGAGTTCTTGATTTCTAACTATGCAGCGAATGCGGGCAAATCCGGAGGCGAATTCTTCACGCCTCAACACGTATCCAAACTGATTGCCCAACTAGCTATGCATGGACAAACCAGTGTTAACAAGATTTACGACCCTGCTGCTGGTTCAGGTTCTTTGCTACTTCAAGCGAAAAAGCACTTTGATGCACATATCATTGAAGATGGCTTCTTTGGGCAGGAGCTTAACCACACGACCTATAACTTGGCTCGTATGAATATGTTTTTGCACAACATCAACTACGACAAATTCAATATTCAGTTGGGCGATACTCTTCGTGAACCTCATTTTGGTGATGATAAACCGTTCGACGCTATTGTTTCTAACCCGCCATATTCAGTTAAATGGATAGGTAGTGATGACCCAACACTAATCAACGATGAACGCTTTGCGCCTGCCGGCGTGCTTGCGCCAAAATCAAAAGCCGACTTTGCCTTTGTGCTGCATGCGCTTAGTTACCTTTCAAGCAAAGGTCGGGCTGCGATTGTGTGCTTCCCCGGTATTTTTTACCGCGGTGGGGCTGAACAAAAAATACGCAAATATCTTATTGATAATAACTATGTTGAAACGGTTATCTCGCTAGCTCCAAACTTATTCTTTGGTACCACTATTGCGGTAAATATCCTAGTTTTGTCTAAGCGTAAAATCGATACAAAAACGCAGTTTATCGATGCCAGTGATTTGTTTAAAAAAGAAACAAATAACAACATACTGACAGACGAGCATATCAAGAAAATCATGTCGGTGTTTGATAGTAAGGAAGATGTTGAATACTTTGCCAAATCTGTTGACTTAGATGCGATAACTGATGATTACAATCTATCGGTGAGTACCTACGTAGAAGCTGAAGATACTCGCGAATTAGTGGACATTACTAAACTTAATGCCGATCTTAAAATCACAGTCGCTAAAATTGATCAGCTTCGTAGTGATATTGACGCCATTGTGGCGGAGATTGAAGGTGAGGAGTTTGAGGCGTGAACCATTTGAGCTATTTAGAGAAACTTCTCGAGGGTATCGAAGTGGTTTGGTTTCCGATCAGAGAAGTTACTGAGCGAACTACGAATATCAAGTGGCGTGAAACTTCAAAAAGCCATCAGTATATTGATCTAACTTCTGTCAGTATCGATACAAAAAAAATAATAGAAACAACAGAGGTAGGATCTAGCAATGCACCCAGCCGTGCTCAAAAGCTTGTAAAAAGAGACGATGTGTTATTTGCAACAACTCGTCCGACACAAATGCGTTATTGCTTAATTGATGAAGAATATGATGGAGCAGTTGCGAGCACAGGATATTGCGTATTGCGAGTAAAAAAGGAAGTGACTCTGCCTAAGTGGATTTTGCATTTGATTTCTTCAAGCGATTTTAAAAAGTACCTTGAAGAGAATCAGAGTGGTTCTGCATATCCAGCCATTTCTGACGCGAAGGTCAAAGATTTCAGTATCCCCATCCCATGCCCAAATAACCCAGAAAAATCGCTGGAAATACAAGCTGAAATAGTACGTATTTTGGACGCATTTACCGCCATGACCGCCGAGCTGACCGCCGAGCTGACCGCCGAGCTTAACATGCGGAAAAAACAATACAACTACTACCGAGATCAGTTGCTGAGCTTTGATGATGGTGAAGTTGAGTGGAAGACATTAGGTGAAGTAGCTTTAGATTTTGGTCGAGGAAAATCGAAACATCGACCTAGAAATGATCCAAGGTTGTATGGAGGTGATACACCTTTTATTCAAACAGGTGATATTAGAAATGCAACCCATGTTATTCAAGAGTACAACCAGACGTATAGTGAACTTGGCTTAAAGCAAAGTAAATTGTGGCCTAAAGGCACTTTATGTATCACTATCGCAGCAAATATTGCCGAAACATCTATTTTAGGTTTTGATGCATGCTTCCCCGATAGTGTTATTGGCTTCGTGGCAAACCCTGAGGAAACGAGCTCAAATTATGTAGAGTATTTACTATCTTCAATCAAAACTCAGTTAGAAGAAAAAGGTCAGGGAAGCGCCCAAAGTAATATAAATTTGGGTACATTTCAGAACTTAAAGCTTCCGTTCCCTTCAATTCTAAAGCAAGAACGTATCGTATGTTTGCTCGACAAATTTGAGACATTAGCTAACTCTATTACCGAAGGTCTTCCTCGTGAAATCGAGCTACGCCAAAAGCAATACGAGTATTATCGGGATCTACTGTTGAGTTTTCCTAAGCAGGAGGTAGCCGCGTAGTATGGGACAATCGCTGATAGAAATTGCAGAAGAACTCAAAAATTCTCCTAAGAAAGTGCAGTTAATCTACGCCTTCAATGGCTCGGGGAAAACTCGACTTTCGAGAACATTCAAGGAAATGCTCACAGCTGAAATGAATGAAGAGGATGCTGCAGATCCGTTCGGACTGTCGGATAAAAATATTCTCTACTATAACGCTTTCACCGAAGACCTTTTTTATTGGGATAACGACTTAGAAGCGGATGAGTCTAGAAAGCTAAAAATACATCCAAACGCATTTACCAAATGGGTTTTTGAAGACCAAGGGCAGGATCAGAATATCATTGCTCATTTTCAACGTCTGACAAACAGTAAATTGACTCCGGAGTTTAGTGCTGATTTTTCCGAAGTCTCTTTTTCAATGGTAGCTGGGGACGACGATCATTTGGGGAATCTAAAAATTTCTAAGGGTGAAGAAAGTAACCTGATTTGGAGTGTGTTCTATAGCTTACTTGAACAGGTAATAGAAGTACTCAACGTTCCCGAAATTGATGATAGAGAAACCAATGCCTTTGATAAGCTCAACTATGTGTTCATTGATGATCCAGTAAGTTCCTTAGACGATAATCATCTTATCCAGTTGGCAGTAGATCTGGCGACATTAATTAAATCCAGTGATTTTACCAATGGGCTGGGACTTAAGTTTATTATCACCACCCATAGCCCACTTTTTTACAACGTTCTTCACAATGAGTTGGGACTCAAGAAAGGCAACAAAAAAGACGGTTGTTACCTATTGGAGCGCTTTGAGGATGGGACATTTAACTTGAATGTTAAGTATGGTGATTCCAACAAGAGTTTTTCATATCATTTGCATTTAAAACAGCTCCTTGAACAAGCTATAGAGCACAATCAAATAGAGCGTTATCACTTTATGCTGCTGCGTAATTTATACGAAAAAACAGCAGGATTCTTGGGGTATCCTGAATGGGGAGAGCTGTTAAACACTGTCCCTGGTAATAAACAGGCCTATTTAAACCGTATTATTCAATTTACTAGCCATAGTTCTCTGTCCAGTGAAGTTATTTCAGAACCAAATGAACAAGAAAAACAAACAGTGAAGCTTCTGTTGGACAATTTAATGGATAACTACAGCTATTGGCAGCAGGGAGAGCAAAATGACTGACTTTAAAACGATTGCTGAATCCAATAACTTTATCGTCTTAGATAAATACACCAAACAATTGCAGCCTAGTGATAGTTATCAAAGTGAAAGTGATTTAGAACGAGAACTGATTCAGGATTTGCAGAATCAAGGCTATGAGTTTTTGCCTGAATTAACGACCCCAGACTCAATGATGGCAAATGTGCGGACTCAACTTCAAGATCTCAATAAAGTTGAGTTTACCGACGCTGAGTGGGGACGTTTTCAGGAACAGTACTTAAATACGCCAAGTGACAACATCATCGAGAAAACGCGTAAAGTACACAGCGATTATATTTACGATTTTGTATTTGATGACGGTCATATTGAAAATATTTACCTGTTTGATAAGACAACCATCGCACGTAATAAAGTTCAGGTAATTAAACAGTTCGAACAGACTGGGAGCCATGCTAACCGCTATGATGTGACTATTTTAGTCAATGGCTTACCATTGGTTCAAATTGAGCTGAAAAAGCGCGGAGTGGCGATTCGTGAAGCCTTTAACCAGGTTCATCGCTACAGCAAAGAAAGCTTCAATGCTGAAAACTCTTTATATAAGTACTTACAGCTGTTTGTGATATCCAATGGTACCGATACTCGGTACTTCGCTAATACCACTAAGCGCAATAAAAACAGCTATGACTTCACCATGAACTGGGCGAAGTCAGACAACAACCTCATTAAAGATTTAAAAGACTTTACGGCAACCTTCTTCCAAAAAGAAACCTTGCTGGAAGTAATCCTGCGTTACTCTGTGTTTGATGTCAGCAATACTCTGCTAGTGATGCGTCCCTATCAAATAGCGGCGACTGAGCGCATTTTATGGAAGATTAAAAGCGCCTATAACAGCAAAAGCTGGAGCAATACGGAAAGTGGTGGTTACATTTGGCATACCACCGGTTCGGGTAAAACGCTCACCAGTTTTAAAGCGGCACGATTAGCGACGAAATTAGATTTTGTAGATAAAGTATTCTTTGTTGTTGACCGTAAAGACCTCGACTACCAGACCATGAAGGAATACCAGCGCTTTTCACCGGATAGCGTGAATGGTTCAGAGAGTACTGCAGGGCTTAAACGTAACCTAGATAAAGACGATAACAAAATCATTGTTACCACCATTCAAAAGCTTAATAATTTAATCAAAAGTGAAAGTGATTTGCCTGTCTACAAGCAGCAAGTCGTGTTTATTTTTGATGAGTGTCACCGCAGCCAATTTGGTGAGGCTCAAAAGAACATTAAGAAGAAATTTAAAAAGTATTACCAATTCGGTTTTACTGGAACACCTATTTTTCCTGACAATGCACTTGGAGCAGAAACAACCGGTAGTGTCTTTGGTCAACAGCTTCACACCTACGTCATTACCGATGCGATTCGTGATGAAAAAGTGCTTAAGTTTAAAGTGGACTACAACGATGTTCGTCCTCAGTTCAAGAGTATTGAAACAGAGCAAGATGATAAAAAGCTTAGCGCTGCTGAAAACAAACAAGCCTTCTTACACCCAATGCGTATTCGGGAGATCTCGCAGTACATCTTAAATAATTTTAATCAGAAAACGCATCGGGCTTATAAAGGCGCAAAAGGCTTTAATGCTATGTTTGCAGTAAGTAGTGTAGATGCAGCAAAAGCCTACTACGAGAGCTTTTCGCAACTGCAGAAAGACGCTGAAAAACCACTGAAAGTCGCAACCATCTTTTCCTTCGCTGCAAATGAAGAGCAAGATGCCATCGGTGATATCGCAGATGAAAGCTTTGAAGTGACGGCAATGAATAGCAGTGCCAAAGAGTTTTTAAGTGCGGCAATTGATGATTACAACAGGATGTTTAAGACCAACTTTGGTGTAGACAGCAATGGTTTTCAAAACTACTACCGCGATCTTGCTCAGCGAGTGAAAAAGCAAGAAATCGATGTACTGATTGTTGTTGGGATGTTCTTAACAGGGTTTGATGCGCCAACGCTGAACACTTTATTCGTTGATAAGAACTTACGTTATCACGGTTTGATGCAAGCATTCTCTCGAACTAATCGTATTTATGATGCAACTAAGACCTTTGGCAATATTGTTACTTTCCGAGATCTAGAACAAGCGACCGTTGATGCCATTACCTTGTTTGGCGATAAAAATACGAAGAACGTTGTACTCGAAAAGAGCTACAAAGAGTACATGGAAGGCTTTACCGATATCGTAACAGGTCAGGCTCGTCGTGGTTTTGTCGAGATTGTCAGGGAGTTGCAGGAGCGCTTTCCTAACCCTGAAGACATCGTAAAAGAACAAGATAAAAAAGACTTTGCTAAGTTGTTTGGCGAATATCTTAAAGCGGAAAATATCCTACAGAACTATGATGAGTTCGCCGGTCTTAAAGCGCTGCAAAACCTAGATACTAGCGATGAGCAGGCTGTTGAAGCGTTCAAAGAAAAATATTATCTGAACGATGAAGACATTGCGGTAATGCAAACGATAGAAATACCAAACGAACGTGTGGTTCAGGATTATCGTTCTACTTATAACGATACCCGTGATTGGTTACGTCGTGAGAAAGAAGGCCAGGAAAAAGATAAACCGACCATGGACTGGGACGATGTCGTTTTTGAGGTCGATTTACTTAAATCGCAAGAAATTAATCTGGATTACATTCTTGAGCTGATCTTTGAACACAACAAGAAGAACAAGAGCAAAGAAGGGTTAATCGATGAAGTGCGCCGTCTTATCCGTGGTAGCCTTGGTAACCGGGCTAAAGAGAGTCTAGTTGTTGATTTCATTAATCAAACCAATCTAGACGAAATTAGTGATAAAGCCAGCATCATTGACGCATTTTTCAAGTTTGCACAAGCAGAACAAAAACGCGAAGCAGAAGCTATCATTGATTCTGAAAAATTGAATGAAGAGGCCGCTAAACGCTATATCACTTCATCGTTGAAGCGTGAGTATGCATCTGAGAATGGCACCGCGCTGACAGAAGCATTGCCGAAGTTAAGCCCGCTCAACCCTAAATACCGAACGCTCAAGCAGACTGTGTTCCGTAAGATAGCTGCTTTTGTTGAGAAGTTTAAAGGTGTGGGTGGACAGATTTAAGGCTAAAATATCGATGCTTATGTAGTTTCATATGAGTATAGACGCTAAGATAGGTTTGTCATTGAAAAATAGATAGTTTAGGTAATCGACATCTCTGGATGTGTCTTTTGTTTAACATAGCCTGATTACTGGTGATGTCATCAGGCTTGCTTAAGCAAAGCCAGACCTATTAAATGGAAGTAGGAGAAAACATGAGGGTTATTGATCAGGTAAAGCTGTATATCTTATCGCTTATGTTTCTTTTTTTCTTGGTCATGCTTATTTCGTTAGATACAGACCCATGTAAGCAGGGCAAGATCATGAACGTTTTTTGTCCAAAAGTGGTTTATAAATTGCTAAAGATCGCCCCTGCATTTGCTATTAAAGAAGCTCACTCATTTCTGGCACACTGTCGGCTTGCGCTAACAAGTATTCACACTCTGTTTGGATGAGTGACACACATAGCTCTATGTGTTCACGCTCTCCGTCATCGATTCCTTGAGCTTCGGTAAGTCCAACCGTTTCCTTCAGGGCATTCTTTATGGCACTAGTGGTTTCTGCAATTATGGAAGCCATTTTGGTGCCTGAATAGCCGAGCAGAGCACCGAATTCAGCTAAATCATAGCTGGTGATAGGGCGTTTGAAGTTACCTTTCGGTGGATTTTGAAAGTCTTCACTTTCCCAATCTCCAATCGACATTGCAAAATATTGAGGGATACTGGCGGCACGCCCCTCATCAGCAGACAATTTGCCGCTTCGTGAGTTACGTTTTGCTCCCTCTTGAGCGATAGCTTCTATGTTGACTAAATCATAAAAAGGGGTCAGTTCAAGGCCTTTAGGGGTGACGAAGAAGCTAATATTTTTACCATGAGCAT
>NZ_JAYQDQ010000121.1:0-9382 GCF_038138445.1 Vibrio sp. | reverse complement strand
CATCTACCTTAACTTGATGATTTTTATCTAAATTATCAGGGGATTCCTCAGCACTTAGTCTCGCCTTTTCTAGTCGGGTCGTGGCTTTTTCTATATCACCGTCTTCAATGAAATCACTAAAAATCCTGACGGCGATGTATGACATATTTATTGGTGTGTCTCTATCAAAATATTGTGTAAGACCTGAAGCTGAATGTAAATGCTCTTTGCCGATAATTGAAAATTTTGTTTCAGGATTCTTTGCATTAATATTTGTAGATATACCAAAATTAGTATTAATATATGACTGAGACTCCATACTAGTTATGTAAAGCAGCACTTTCCTCGCATCTTTATTTAACTTTCTTTTTTTGTTCAGAATGAAAATATCTGTTGGAGCGAGTTCATATCTATTTATTTTTTCGTTTATAGTGGGAAATTTAGCAAATTCTATATCTTCTGACATTTTATTACGCGCTAACTCACTTTCAACAAAGTTACCCGACAACAACATTGCAGCTTTGTCTCTTAACATGAATGGAAGGACCTCTTTCCAATTTAGGTCTTTTTTGGGGACTATACAGCCTGCTTCCAATATTCCCTTCCAGCTTTCAAACGTTTCTATTACCCTCGGATCTAAATAGGATATATCACCTTTGGTTAGTTGTTTGTAAAACTCTAGTCCATGAATCCTCAAATTCAGATAGTCGAACCATGCAGCAGCTGGCCAAAATTCACTGAGCCCAATAATTATAGGACTGATGTCTAGAGAGTTTAGTTTTGTGCATAGTACTTCCAATTCTGAAATGTCTTTCGGGAATTCCTCAAATCCTGCCTTTATTAGCAATTTTTTTATAGAAAAACCCCCAATGATAATAAGAGAAAGGGATTGCATATTGTTTATTGTGAACGCTCACGGAATCAATAATATTTTTTTCAAAATTATCGTAAAGCTTGCCCTCTAACCAAAGGTCACTTATATCTGCAGCATACCCATTGTTTACTACTTCAGTTAATGAATGACCAGCTTTACCCCAAACAATATCGGCACTATCATCTCCTTGAAATAAACTATCAAACTTCTCCTTGTAGGTGAAATTATCATAAACCATCAGTTCGACTTTGATATCAGGGTTTTCTTTTTCAAAGTTTCTTACAATTTTATAATATCGATTTCTATTTTCGCCAGTTTGAATCTCTATGGCAACTTTGATGGTTTCTGCATTCAAAGAATAACTTGCAGTAAAACTAATGATCAAAGTTATCAAAAATTTCATAAACCTATACCCCTATAAACCCATACGTTTTTAACTTAGCTCACTCTAGACTCTAGATCCAGCAATAGGGAAGCTATTCTCCTCAATTAGTTAGTAAATTTATAGCTCCCCCCGATACTGAAAGACCAACTGAGATCATTCTGGATCAGAGGACTGCTTGAATCATGGTGTTCAAACTCTAGCTTGGTGAGAATCATCCACTGCGAGCTAATGTCATATAAGCCAATTAAGCCTGTTTGGTATACCCAAGTATTATCGGCATCGAATTTTTTAAGGTTTGAATTCTGAGATTCTGCATTTGAAACAGAATATAAATGACGAGCCAGCTTTTTTCTCGATAGTCGACTTCAAAATAGGGCGTTAATGAAAACGCATCGAACGGTAATGGCAGGGTTTTACCAAGATGAAGTTGTACTTCATAGCCATTGTGTTCGTTGGTCACATCTTGAAGGTAAGTCAATCTAGCTCCCACACTACCCAGTGTTATGCCAAGCTCTCCGTTTCCATCACGATCTTGGATGCCATTTGGAATGTCATTAAATTGAGAGTCAACCTCGGCAAACCGCCAATTACCAGTTAATCCCACATATGGCAAAACGGAAACGTTGACTAAGCTGCCATCAATAAAACCATATTCGCCGTTATAGAAAAGATTGGGCTCAATAGAAAAACTACCTTTTTGATCAGATGAAAATACGGACTCGCCAAAAGCACCACTTAATCCGATAAAACCAAAATCATCATTTTTATCTTCTTGTGCAGCCACAATGAGAGAAAAAGCACTTAAGCAAAAAAATAAAGGGTGCGGTGTGATTGAATATACATAAGATTCTCCTTGTTCATAACAAAAAGAACGCTCATTCTCAAAAAAGATTACAACTCACTATATAGCCAATACATCTAACTTATACGGTATTCATAAAGAAAAATTAAGCCACCCTAAATCGGATGGCTTGGTTCATTCGTTCAATATTTATCTGCTAGCTATCAAATAAATACAGGTACTCACCATAACCTTGTTGCTCTAATTCTTCCTTGGGAATGAACTTCATTGCTGCTGAGTTCATACAATAACGCAACCCAGTTGGGGCAGGGCCGTCTTTGAATACGTGACCTAAATGAGAGTCTGCAAAGCGACTTCGAACCTCGGTTCTTGGGTAAACAAGGTAGTAATCGGTTTTAGTCACTATGTATCCTTCGTTAATCGGTTTGGTAAAGCTTGGCCACCCTGTACCTGATTTGTATTTATCAGTTGAAGAAAATAGCGGCTCGCCAGAGACTATATCAACGTAGATGCCTTCTTGCTTGTTATCCCAATATTCATTATTGAACGCTTTTTCAGTGCCTTCTTTCTGAGTTACGTAGTATTGTAAACTGGTTAACTTATCTTTAATTTCTTTATCCGATGGCTTCTTGTATGGCTTCACATTGGCAACAGCGTTATGTTCATCAATCAATTGACGTAGTGTTTTAGGGTTTTTCTCTCTGTCAGCACCAAAGATGTCATTTAGATACTGATCTCGCCCTGATGCATAGCGATAGTAGTTATAACGAATCTTGTTATGTTTGTAATAGTCTTGGTGGTAGGCTTCTGCCGGCCAGAATTTAGAGAATTCAATCAATTCAGTTTTTAGCGGTTTTTTAAAGATTCCAAGGTTTTCAATTTCATCCATAAAATCTCTCGCAATCTTCTTTTGCTCATTATTATGATAAAAAATTGCAGGACGATATTGAGGGCCGCGGTCTACAAAGGATCCTTTGTTGTCTGTTGGGTCAATGTGACGAAAGAACTGATCGAGCACCTGTTCGTAGCTGACAGTATTCGGATCAAATTTCACTTCAATGACTTCAATATGTCCTGATTTACCAGAAGATACCTGCTTATATGTCGGATTTTCCAATTCACCACCTGAGTAGCCTGAGACTACATCGGTCACACCATCGAGCTTTTCTAGATCAGACTCAGTGCACCAGAAGCAGCCTCCCGCTAGAGTCGCTATTTCATAACCATCAGCGTTTTTAGTGTTTACTTCCGTTTTAGCAGCGCCTAAAAATGACGCCAGGGCTGCCATTAGAGCAAGGGCAGAAAGGACTATCTTCGACTTAACTTTCATATCAACCTCTTCGAATACTTTGTCTTTGATTAATAAGAAAGGTCAGAGCAAGAAAAAATTGCATTTAATATGACTTTTTAATTATACGAGTTATGGATACAAAAAAGGCAACCTAAGGTTGCCTGTGTTTGATTAAGATTATTGGACTAGCCCAAAGAGGGGAGAACGCCAGTAGTAATTAGGATTTGAGCGGTAATTATCACTAATCCGACTGATCCACTAATCATAAGTCCTAGATTACCGCCAATAACCTGATATGTTTCCTGATTGTTTTGACTCACACGGGCTTTTTTAACCATCAATACAGGAAGAAAAATGGCGAGTACCGCGAGAGATATGGCCGCGTAACCTAAGGCCATAATAAAGCCTTGTGGGTAAAATAGAGCAAACCCCATAGGCGGCAGGAATGTGATTGCGCCTATGATAACGCGGTTGGATGACTCTTTCTTTTTGTTGAAGGTATCGCCCAAAAACTCGAATAAGCCTAAGCTAACACCCAAGAACGAAGTCAATAGAGCAAGATCTGCAAACACACCAATAGTCTGGCTTAGGTTTGACTGATGAACTTTGGTTGATAAGGTCGCAATAAGTCCACTTAAGCCTTGGTTCTCTATTAATGTATCTTGGCTGACAACCCCTAGGGTCACGATTTGCCAAAAAACATAAACGATTAAAGGAATAGAAGAGCCTATGATGATGGCTTTTCGAAGTGATGGCGTGTTGCCATCTAGGTAATTGACGATCGCAGGAATGCTGCCATGGAAGCCAAAAGAGGTAAAAATAACCGGTATCGCAGCCACAATTAAGCCTTGCTCTATTGGCATGCTAAGGAGATAAGATTCAGTAACGTTTGGGGCGAGAAAGCTTAATGCTGTCGCCATAGCGATCAGCTTAACAGCAAATAGGACTCGGTTTACCTTATCTACGGTACTTGTACCAATGGTTACCACTGAAGCTACGATAAAGGTAAATAAAATTGTCGATGAAGTACCGCTTAACTCAAAACCCGTAAAATAAGCTAGGCGTTGACCAAATTGAGCACCACCTCCGGCTATGTAGGCCGCACATAAAGAATAAAACAGAAAAAGCATAGAGAAACTGGCTACCCATTTCCCTTTACTTCCCAAAAACTGTTTAGCAAGAGTGTGCAGAGTAGCACTTGAATCCGCATGTTGGTGCAGCTCAACCATTAATAGAGCTGTGTATGACATCAATGCCCAAAGTGCAAACATAATAATCAGTGATGACGAAAACCCTATTCCAGCAGAAGCCAGTGGTAGAGCGAGCATTCCTGCTCCAATGGTCGTCCCGGCAATGATCAAGGTGCTGCCTAGTACTTTTGATTTCTTCATGTATTATTTTCTTTACAGTGATTTGTTATGGGTCTTAACGCTTTTGTATATGACAAATTACGTTTTATATCTTATTGAATAACGCATTTTGTAAAAAAAAGACGTTCATTTCAAGTGGTGTGTACATGTTTTTGTTCATTGGTGTAATTAATATTTTACATTATTTCACAGTAAAGTGGGGTTCATCCTGCTTAGGCTGTTCAAAAACCAACCTATGGCTCAAAGCTTCTTAACATCATTTTTTCAAAAAAATGTCATAAAGTTGGTGTAAAACGGTTGGGTAAACTTTATAGTCGAGTTGAGACTTGGAAATAAGTCTTTAGAAACGATGTATACAAGGGAGGTCAGAATGAGCGACCAAATCGTAAACGATGAATGTCTTGAGTTAATAGATGCGATGGAAATAGGTTTTACCTTGTCAGATTATGAGCGGGTAGCCGATGAGCTGATAGATGAAACGTTAAATTAATCATCTTATATACATTCATACCAAGATAGAGCCAGTGCAAAAGCGCTGGCTTTGTGCTTTTATGTTACTTGTCTTTTTATTTTGTAGAAGCCGATGAATTATCTTGCCCATTTGCATATCGCATCGTACTGTCAGTCAAGTTTACTGGGTAACTTACTTGGTGATTTCGTCAAAGGTGATCCAACCGCTCGTTTTACCCCTTTGATAGTGCAAGGTATTAAGTTGCATCGTTATGTGGATAGCATGACGGATGGACATGACCAAGTTAGAAGAGCAAAACAATTATTTCTTGGTAGGCGTAGGCGATTTTCTGGTATTGCTCTTGATATGTTTTGGGACCATTGTCTTGCATCAGAATGGCAGCGATATCATCAAAGTAACTTGAGCGATTTTTGCAAAAATGCAGAATATAGAGTTCGTGAAGAGTACGATAACGCTTTACCAGAACGATTTATGGTGGTCACCGATGCAATGTGGAAAGGTCGATGGTTAGAGTCTTACCAAAGCATAGAAAATATACATTTTGCGTTGCAAAGAATATCAACACGTTCGTCTAGAATGGCAGAGTTAGTTTCCTGTTCTGATACGTTAGACCTACACTATGACTGCTTGAAAAGTATTTTTCATGTTTTATATCCTGAGATACTCAACGCTTCGAAAAGATTTTGATAGAATGCTAATCCCTGTTTTATCTGGAAATCTAACATGCCTTCATTTGACCAATTAGGCTTATCTCCAACTTTAACCAAAACTCTAAACAAATTGGGGTTTAACACTCCGACACAGATACAAGAGCAAGCAATACCTGTTGTTATGCAAGGAAAAGACGTGCTTGCTGGAGCACAAACAGGAACTGGCAAAACAGCGGCTTTCGGGCTGCCAATACTGAATAAAATACTAGACGCTGGTGATGAGCGGGATCGGCAATCTAACGATGTACTGGCTTTGGTTATCGTTCCGACACGAGAGCTGGCGCAGCAAGTATTCGAGAGTCTTATCGCTTATGCTGAGTCAACAGAGATAAAAATTGTTACCGCATATGGTGGAACCAGTATCAATACGCAAACTCGTAATCTTGAACATGGATGCGATGTCCTTATTGCTACGCCAGGTCGATTACTCGATCATCTGTACTGCAAAAATATAAGCTTAAAAAAAACTAAATACTTGGTACTAGATGAAGCAGACCGTATGTTGGACATGGGCTTTATGCCTGATGTACAACGTATTCTTAAGCAGATAAATGTTACCCGCCAGACTCTATTTTTTTCAGCAACTTTTGATAAAAAAATTAAAGCCATTGCCTATCGACTGATGAATGAACCTGTTGAGGTTCAAGTCACCCCATCCAATAGCACTGCGGAAACCATTAAGCAGATGGTATATCCTGTCGATAAAAAACGAAAAGCCGAATTACTCGCTTATTTGATTGGTTCTCGAAATTGGCATCAGGTGCTCGTTTTTACCAAAACCAAACAGGGTAGTGACTCTCTGGCTAAGGAATTAAAGCTGGATGGTATTGTTGCGGCATCAATCAATGGAGACAAAAGCCAAGGTGCTCGTCAAAAAGCGCTTGATGATTTTAAATCTGGCAAAGTGAGGGCATTGATAGCGACTGACGTAGCGGCTAGAGGCTTGGATATCAATCAGCTAGAGCAAGTTATAAACTATGATATGCCTTATAAAGCAGAAGACTATATTCACCGTATTGGGCGGACTGGTCGCGCAGGGCATGAAGGCATGGCCATTTCTCTGATGAGTAAAGATGAGGAGTATCTACTTACAGCAATAGAAAGGCTGTTAGACACACGTTTGCCGCAAGAATGGCTGCAAGGTTTTGAACCCAGCTTGGAAGGTACGGGAGAAAATGAGCTTAAACAAACTAAGCGTAGCAAAAGCCGTTCTGCGGAGAAGCGAAAACTTAAAGCTCAAATGAAAATTCATTCTAATAGAGGAAAGAAGAAGCCAAATAAATAAAACTGCTCGTTGTGATACATCAAAGGACTTGATATGCGTTTAGAACTATTGTCAAAAAAGTATGATAAAAAACTACTTGAGTTTGAACTTGAGAATAGAGATTGGTTCGAGTCAATGATCCCTCCTAGAGAGCCCGAGTTCTATTCTTTACAGGGAGTCACAGAGCATATCCAATTATTTCTGCTAGAGCATCAAGCAAGAACTTTAATCCCAATGTTAATTATTGATGATAAAGGGAATTTAGTTGGAAGGATCAATGTATCCAACATAGACAGCAATAAAAATCAGGCACATATTGGTTATCGCGTCGGTAAAGTGTTCACAAATCGTGGGGTCGCGAAGTATGCGGTGGCTAATATGGTGCGAATAGTAGAAAAGTTTGGCATTAATGAGCTGTTAGCCTACGCCTCAACAGGAAATATTGCATCTCAAAGAGTACTTAAGACCAACGGCTTTAAAGCTAACAGATTGGTATCAAACTATGCTGAATTACATGGTGTACCGATTGACTGTATTGAATTTAAACGTTTAATTTGATAAATATTTTATTTCTTATTAAGTTTTTCCATATAATCAGTGCCTTAAAAGTAAATAAAGGAGTTAGACTGAGATGGAAATAATCTTTGTACGCCACGCAGAACCTGATTATATTCTGGCTGATGAGTATAAAATGAATCAGATTGAAAAAAACTTTGCGCCTTTGACTAAAGAAGGTCGATTGGCAGCCAAGGAGCTTCAAACTCATCATGAATTCCTCGATGCGGACTTAATTGTCTCATCACCCTACACGAGAGCACTGCAAACGGCTTCAATCATAAACCAATCGCTCGAGTTGGACCTTGAAATAGAGTTTAACCATTAGAGAATGGCTTGCGGATAAAGAGGGAGGCTATATCTCATTAAAAGAAAGGGACAGGCGCTGGGAAGAGTATCGCTCTGATGAGGTTGTGCTGAGCCCACCATACGAAACCGCATCGGAACTTGTTGAACGGACCAGAAAAGTACTAAACCAGTATAAGAATTACAAGAAGGTGATTGTAGTATGTCACTTCAATGTGATAGAAGCTATTACCGGTAAGATGGAAGAAGTATTGCCTTTTGCAGGAACTATCAGTTACCAGTACATATGAGCAGTTCAAGTTTACAGTAGTACTCAATATAAGAAATGATTTAAATATGGACGCTGTATCATTATTGGCTTTTGACTAAAAGCCAATAATATCAATTTTTTGCAGATTGTTTTGTGTTTTTTTAAGAGAGACATGTTAAGTCCGACCTTGACTTAACCTAACCATGCACTATTACTTACCGTTAGTATCTATTAATGCTGAAGGAACAGTGTTCGGAGTCACTATGAAAAAAACCCTAGCTTTACTTTGTACAGTTCTAGCCTCTACCTCAGTCTTTGCAAAAACCAATGTTACCGTTTTTGGGGATGACTCTTATCCACCATATTCTTACATTGATAGCGGTCGCATGACTGGTATATACACGGTTATTCTAGAGCGCATTTTCGAAAAAATGCCTGACTACAATGTAACCATAAAAGGTGTTCCGTGGAAACGAGGACTACTTGAGATAGAAGGTGGCAAAAACTTTGCCTTGTATCCTCCCTATAAACGTCCAAAGCAGCGTCCGTATATGGAATATGATATGTCTATATTGGATGAAAAGCTTGTTGTAGTGTGCCAGAAATCTGTTCTTAGCTCACCAAGACCTAACTGGCCTGGCGACTATATGGGGTTGACTATTGGTAACAATTCAGGGTTTTCTGCAGGCGGAGATGAGTTCAAAGCTGCTGTTAAAGCTGGGAAGATAAAACTCAGTGAGACGAAAGGAACGCCTAAGAACTTACTCAAGCTTATCGCTGGGCGTGTGGACTGTTACATGAACGACGCCCTATCGATACAGTGGGAGCTGAAAAAGCTTCAGAAGGAAGGCAAGTATAACGGCTCAACTATTGTAGAAGGTGCGACAATCAGTTCAGAACAAGGCTTCCTAGGATTTGCTACCAAAGGCGATAAATTCCCATTCAAAGATGATTTCAAGTCACAATATCACAAAATCCTTTCGGAAATGAAAGAGAGTGGTGAAGTAGACAAAATCATTCAAGAATATGTGAAATAGTGTAAGAGTTTGCATAGACAAGCGGGAGTTAATCTCTAATGCCGATCAGTTAAACATTAATCGGCAGATCAATTGAATGATCCCATC
>NZ_JAYQDQ010000120.1:0-9433 GCF_038138445.1 Vibrio sp. | reverse complement strand
TGAACAGCAAAATGTCGCTTAATGAAGTGTCCAGTCTGGCTGGAGCAGATCATTAACTATTGTCTCGCTTTTTAGCAGGATATCCCATAAATAATCATTTGCCCCACTAATAACAAAAATAACAATATAGATAGTAAGGATTCCGATAAGATTAGTGAGGATATTATGAAACTCAACCTATTTCCTTCAAGTTCAAAACACCCTGTTTACCAATGTGGAAGTACTAATACTTCATTCCAAGTTAGGGGGGTTTTTAGCAAAAAATCTAAAGCACCATATACAGTAATCAATTCTGCAGTTAAGTCCACCGAAAGAAATGGAACTCATCAGCGTATTATCGATAAAGCCATGAAGAAGACTTTAGCCGAAGCAAAGAAACCCACCAAAAAAGAGAGTAATATACAATATGAAACTCTTTATAATCATGTTGTTTTCCGAGCAACCTCTGAAGTGAATGCACATTTAGAAAAAAAAGCTAATGAAATTAAAGATCCAGATATAATAAAACAAGCTCAGCGTAATATTGAGAAAAACTTAAAAAACCACTTAGATACCGATTGTCTAATGAATTCAGGACCACTCCGTACTTATCTGGTTTCTGGAATGGAAAAGAATATGGCACGTTTGAGTAAAAAGGAAAGAGAAGAACTTATTAGTCTGGCATATAAACAACTTGACCAAAATATTGATGAAATCATTAGAACTCAGAAGCTCGATACTTATTCGGTAAAAGAAATTACGCAATATGCAAGCCTGCTTGTAAATAACGAGTTTCCTGAAAAAATAAAAGAGGTTGCCACACCCTCTAGCGCTATACAGGAAAAAAAGTCATTCAAGAAACTTCTCAAGCGCGATCAAGATTTTCCTATGGCTTTTCGTCGCCATCAAAGTTAGTGTTTAAAAATCGTCTCTTTGCCACCGTCATGGCAAAGAGGCGTATGATAGAGCCTATGACTCCTTTACTAAACTGGCTGTTAATCTTGATACTGGAGTTCTAGGTGGTTGTCTAGCTCACGCTCAAACTTAGCAATCACACATAAACTTAATATCAATACCACTCCAATCATCAATGCTGGGATCATAAGAACCCCAGTTTGATTGATTAACCAAGTCGCGATCAGTGGAGAAAAACCACCAAAGAAAACCGCAGGCAATGTAAATGTCATGTTCATTCCAATCCCCCGAATACTCGACTTAAATAACCCACCTAAAAATCCGAGCGCAATGGCATCGATAACCCCAATTAAAATTGAGAAAACCACACTAATGCATGCCAGTGTCACATAGCTTTGGTCATGGGTAAGCCAGTAGAAGGCGCCAATCACAGCAAGCACTTCAATATAAAGAAAATGAAATAGCAGTTTCTTTCCTTCAAAACGAATTAAAGCCAAACCCGTCAATATCACTGTGATCACCATGATAAAAAGACTCATGGTATTAAACGCAGACGCAGTAAGCTTTGGCACGCCAAGGAACAGATTTAAGTAGCTCGGGAACCAGATAAACATCAGATAAAACGAGATTTGCAAGGAGGCAATGACTGAGAAGCCGACCAGAAAAGCGTGCCTATGTTGATAAATTTGCGCTAGATAGCCCATCACTTTTTGGGCCTCTGACGCTTTTTTTGCTGTGGAATCGAGTAAAAATAAATCCTTTCGCAACCAAAATAAGAACAATATTAAAGGGATAGAAAGATAAAAGGGATACTTCCATGCGCCCGCTATAATTTTCTCTTGGGTGAGAAACGTGTTCATTAGTGTAATGGTCAACGATGAGAGCAAAACACCAATCAAAGAACTGCAATTAACCAAGGCACAGGCAAAACGTTTAAATTTTGTCTCAGTATGGTTATAGGCAAAGGTCGCCGTTACAGGCAGCTCACCACCAGCAGCAAAGCCTTGCACTAAGCGCGCGGCCACCAAAGCGATAGGTGCTGCAATACCAATACTGGCATAGCTAGGTATCAGCACGATAATAATGGGCGGTATTGCCATCATCATCATAGAAATTCTAGCCGCTTTCGATATAGAAGCACTGTCTGACAACCAGCCAAAGAACATACTACCAAATGGTCTTGCCAGATAGCTGAGCGCGAACACACCAAATGTTTCGATAGCCGCAGAGATAGGATCCGATGAAGAGAAAAAATACTGACCAATCGAAGCATATAAATAGGCAAAAATAATATATTCATACCATTCAAAAACATTGGATACAGTAGTAATTTGTATAACTTTACTTAATTTTAAGGTTTCGGCGTTCATTTCTAATTAGTTCCAAAAGTACAGACCATAGGTATTCATTGGCAAGCTTGGTTTGCTTAATTTTTCGAATGTTCTCTTCCACTGTTCTTGTCGAGATCCCCATCTGAGTTGATACAGATTTTTGATTACCCAAAGCAGCAGTACGCAATATGGTTTCCATTTCTCGAAGCGACGGCGTTTTAATAAATAATGATTCAACGGATAGATACTTGAGGAAATAGCGAACCGCAACAAGGTGGGAAGAATAAAAGTCGACATAAAGTCTGAGTAAAGACAGCCTATCTACCTCATCGGTTAAGTTTTCACTGAAGGTAAAAATAGACGTAACTTTGTCAGATAGTTGGCTAACCATCGGCTTTTTGATCATGTTCTGAACACGCAACGTGCCGTCTTGGCAAGGAATCGCTCTCATATTATCTCGCCCCGACATGCGCTTTTTCACCACAAACGAGTCTAAATCTGAAATAGCGCGTTCGAACTCATCATGCCAGCGATGAGTCACTTTTCCTTTGAGCTCTTTCGAGTTCAGGCCCACTATTTCATTTTGGTGGCTTAGGCCAAATAATGAGATACTTGATTGATTTGCATACAAATATCGCCCACTACTGTCTTTTAACATGACAGGGTTAGACATCTGGTCCGCTAAATCTACCACATCGTCGATAACATAAGAGTTAAGCGCTAACTTATTGTCCAAATCGGGTAGCACAACTATACATCCTTGAATGCAGTGCACTCTATCACATAATCATCTACCTATTAAAGTGAATCTCTTTACTAAGAAGAAAATCGAATAAGTGAGTTTAATAACGAGTATTTGTGAACTAGAGGTATTAGATATTTTTAAGACCTCTTACCACAGCTCAAAGCAGTGGATCCTAGGCGAAATTAAGTACAGTCAATCAATTTTACAGCTTAAAAAATAAGCGTGGAAAATTTCCATTATAAGCAACTAAATGCAATGTAACTTGCTTGATATTATGAGTCCTGTGCCTTGTTGATGCACATGCTAAACATTTTCCTACTAGTTAGGGAATGACATTTATACCTTTAGGTATTTTAACTTTTTGATTTCATTGTACATAGGAAATTTATATGAAAAGGGCAACTCTTAGTTTAATTACTGTATCTATTTTATTATCTGCAGGTGCAAACGCTGGATTAAAAGGAGATCCTAAGCAGCAAATCTGCATCAATATCACCGAGTCTCCATACGAAGATATTTCGGTTGAAACTCGCCAATATATTAATGATACGGGTAATGGCGGAATGGAAAACTCTTCAACCCAAAACTTCACTATTCCTGCCAACTCAGAACCTGGCGAGTATTGTACCAACACTTTTGAAGGCAAAATTACCCGCAGCGGACAAGTCGGCGCAGAAATTAAAGTCAAGCAAAACGGCGAGGTTCAAGATCAGTTCAATTCCTACTCTTACTTTGATGGTGACGGTGGTAGTAACAACTGGGATCTTTACGAACAAAGCCGTTGCTCTATCGGTTCAAGCGAGGGAACAGGTGTCCATCTTAGAGCAACCGATAAAAACGACAACCTTAAATCGACCTGTAATATGATCTACAACGTTCCTGACAAAAACATTGCTAAGGTTATTTTTACTCCTGTATTGGACCAAAATCCTGACCAAGGCTACCCGCATTATGATGAAGAAGCAGTTCTTGCGGGTGAGGAGCCATACGACCATAACGATATTGTATTCCAAGAAGCTGATGAAAACCTTTACCAATGTAAAGAGTCTAATTGGTGTAATGGTGACCCTGATTATTATTCACCAGGTACTGGAAGCAATTGGGATCAAGCCTGGAACCGCTACAATTAAGATACCGTTTATTAATAACACGGCCGTTACCTTAATGTAACGGCCCTTTTTCGTGTATAAGAAAGAAATAATGATAAGCTTATGTCAGTTCTTTATACTTCATCTTTATCGTTTTTATCAAAAATTTAAAACAGTCTCCAGCGATACCATCACGGCTCATTAGCAAGTGTTCAATGCGCCATGTCATGTTTAGAAACTCTGCTTCTAATGGTTTAATGTCTGGATACTTATCCAATACCTTAAGAGCGGGAAGGACTGCCCATCCCCCGTATTTCAAAAAACTGGCTATAAGATCTACGCTACCTAAAACTACCTGATGACCAGAAAATGAACCTTTTTCCGCTAAGCCTGCCTCAAAAGTACTCTGCAGAACATAACGGGTATCATAGAGTAGATCTCTAAATTTGATAGGTGCTAACTCCTGCAGGTGAGAGTCAGCACTTGTATACAGCTTACTGGGTATTTTTCCAAGATAACACCCACACAAACCAGCTTTAGGCAGCAAAGTCATAGACTGATCGTTTTTAAGCATGATCACTGCATCCAATTCTGATTCTACAAGTTTAGGTAGAGCCTTATCTCTGCCAAGAAACATCCAATCGACTTTGGCATTCGGATTATGTTCTTTGAGGACTTTATTAACGCTAAGGATGAAATCATTAGGTAAACTAGCATCTAAGGCTACACGAAAGTGAATTTGTTCAGGTAATGACAATACATCAGCATAGGACTGAAGACCTTTAGCTTGCCTTAAAAGTCCATTTGCTAATCGTAATAGCTGGATCCCTTCTTTTGTGATAACAAGGCTATTGCCCCTTCTTTCAAACAAAGTTGTATTCAGCGCAATTTCAAGATTACTGACATGCACACTCAGTGTTGTTCTATCCTTACCACTTGCACGAGACGCCTTGGCTAGAGAGCCATGTTCTGCGGCTAGTGTAAAAGAAAGTATTTGATCTAATGTGTACTGGATCATCAGACTCCCAACCAAAGTAATCCGTACTTGTCCATCAATAAAGTCTGAACGAGTAACGTAAAAAGACTATGTATTTTAACTGAATAGTCAAAAATAACCACTAAACACATGATTGTAAAGAATAATTTATATAAACAATGATCCCCCGTAAACACAGAACCCAGCATTTACCTCAACACCATAACTTACTTTAAAAGTAACAATTACATTCACAAAATAAATAAGAAACCAAATTAAAAGGGGCATGTCCATGTTGTCCCGTGTCCATGTTGTCCTGGGAGTGTCCATGTCGGACACACACCAGTAACAAGAAAGATAAATTATCCATGTCACTTTGAAGTCTGTTTTGATGCACCGCCTATTTTGAGAAATTTCGTTGTCGATTTAGACTAGAGGAAGGTATTTTTGATTGAATATCGATATGTTTATTTCAACGCTGTATCAGCCTTCAAGCTGTGGGTATTTATTTCTAAAGGCCTTCGAGTGACTTTTATTCAAAGGCGAACAAATGAAGCTTTTTCTTATTAAGAGCAGTTTTGGCGATCATTGCCTGTGCATGACTACCTACCGCAGTGACGTGGAATTTCTCCAATTGTGTACAAACCTTTAGCCAGTTATTTATGTTTCCCCCGAGCCTGTCTAGTATGGGAGGCTGGTTCGTATTCATAAATTCCTTATTCGGCCGAATTTGGCGGGCTGTCCAATCAACTAATTCAATATAATCCATCAATCGAAAAGGAATGCCATCTCGGCTTGAATTATTCTCATTACCGATAAAAGGATGGAGGCAAGGGGCTGTAGCCAATTGTTTATCTAGTGCGTCGATTCGAGCTTTGATAGAGGTAAATTCGGAGTCTTCTGGTTTAGTGGCAATGCCTGCGCGAATAGGATTTAGGTCTACGTACGCCATTGCAGCGGCGAGGGCTTTTTCATCAAGCAAGGCTTGGCTTTTAAATCGACTTTCCCAGAAATGGCCAGTGCAGTTGTCTTCTTTGTTAGCTTTACAAGCAATCTCGTAGTTAAGCTCTTTCATATACCAGCTCAAGTTCCACAAACGTTCTCGCCAAACCTCAATGATCTCCATACATTTTTCCTGGTCAATTGGGTTTGTGAGTTGGGCACGAAGCCAGCGTTGAATAATAAGTGGTAACTTATGAACCATTCCCCAGCGCTCAACGACCTGGTGATGTGACAAGGCCAAGGCTCTCTCTCGATTGATATTAACGACTAGGTGGTAGTGATTACTCATGATGGCGTAAGCACAAATATCAATACAGTAGAGATCAGAAAGTGAGTGAATTTTATTGACGATCCATTCTCTGCGATGTTCATAACTCACTTGGTTTTCGGTGTCTTCACCACATAAAAAACTGCGCCTCACACAACGAGAAACGCAGTGATAATAGGGTGTCGCTTCAATCGAAATAAGTTGCTTGCGTGCAGTCGTCATGAATATGTCTCCTTATTGGAATAATAAGAAGTTAGCAATCATTCAAACAAGTGGTTGCAATCAGTCTCCCGAAAAGGAGTAAATCATACTTATTTAGTCCTTTGGGTGTGTGTCCTGAACTCTTACAGGGTTAGACATCTGGTCCGCTAAATCTACCACATCGTCGATAACATAAGAGTTAAGCGCTAACTTATTGTCCAAATCGGGTAGCACAACTATACATCCTTGAATGCAGTGCACTCTATCACATAATCATCTACCCATTAAAGTGAATCTCTTTACTAAGAAGAAAATCGAATAAGTAAGGTGTGTTCTTAAATTTTTCTTTAAATACAAAAAGAGCCGCATCCGCGGCTCTTAATCGCAATTAAAGCATGTTTCCGACCTGATGACCTGCCTCATCAAGAGCGCTATTCACAACTTTCGAAATCGCTGGATAGCCATTCTCTTCATCATCCCATTCAATACCTTCTGGGACTTCGATTTCAACAAGAATAGGGTTTCTCATTTGAATTTTATTGTCACTTAGGCGAACGATAGTAACCTCTCCATTCACATAACCACGTGGGTCACTGAGGGGAATAAAACCGTAGTAATCGCGAATGGTTCCTGCATTTATTACCTGAATAACGAGTAAATGAGAGGCATCATACTTTTCTCTTAATTTAGAAACGTCAAAGTTAAAGTAACCGTCTTTTTGCTCTGCTTCAGGCAATTCATTGGCATCACTAACATCGAAATACTTTTGAAGAACGATGACGTCTTTCGCACCTTTTGCTTTTAATATTTCAGCAATGCGAGGCTGATGCCCCTCAAGCGTTTCATAATTTAACGTTTCGATATGATTTTCAACAGAGTCTGTAATCGCCTCATTGATGGCAATGTCGAGTAACCCCTGTGCTCCACTGCGTGAGGCACTCATTTGAGGCTGTTTAACAAATGCAACAACAACAGTTTCAACCAACTCTTTTTCCCAGTAATTATCGGGCATTTCTACAACTCTTGACGCACAACCACTTAACACTGCAAAGCTCAGCATAGCAGCAAATAACTTTATATTTTTCATTATGTTTTCCGTAGAATTTCAAAGCGACAAGAGGCTAACAATATTAACCACATCAATCAATATTGCATTTAAACATTCAAATATAAAATCAATTATTTTTCATACAATCAGTGTTGGCATTAATACTGGTAAATGTAAAAGATACAGAGATTCTAAAATTCGAGACAGCTTGTTTGATGTCTATATTTAGGCAAATAGCCATAGAACAGTATTATTAGAAAACCTATGGACTTATAATGATACTTGTTAAAAATAGCCATTCGTTACATAAGCCTATCGTAAAAATAACAGGATAAATTGTTAATGAAAAAAACACTTATTACCTGCGCTACCAGCCATATAGGGTTTGAACTGTCCAAAAGGCTTGCGCCTAAACATGAGTTAATTTTGACAGGTAGAAATGAGGGGAAGTTAAGTGACTTAGAGAAAGCAAGCGATAATATCCAATGCCATACAATGGATTTTTTTGACTCTGAGAGTATTTATAACGTCGCCAATAAACTCGAACAGCTAGATAATATCGTGTTTATCATTCCAAGAATTCCTCCATCAAATGAAGTTTTCCCTAGTGATGAAGAGTGGCGCCAGCTCTACGATCACTACTTTATTAAGCCACTGAGTTTATTGAAATACATCATAGAGAACCAAGTGTTATCAGCGCATGGAAAAATCGTTTTTCTCTCAGGCCTTAGCACTAAGTCAGCGTTATCCAATCACTCGGCAAGTAACTGCATCAGAAACGCATGGTTAGGCCAAGCAAAAACGATGGCACTATCTTTGGGCAATAAAGGTATTTCCGTCAATACACTTTCAATTGGAGGCGCGCTCACTGAAACCTATGTCAATAAGATGAAGTCGAAAGCTGAGTCAAACAACTTACCTTACGAGCAGCTCATGGAAAACGAAGTAGAGAACATTCCTCTTGGTAAATATGCCTCAGTTGAAGATATTGTTGACTCCTTAGAAGCCCTATTGGGCAATTTAACCAACCATATGACAGGGCAAAACATATTGCTTGATGGCGGTTTCTTTAAAGGTTACTAATCCTGAATATCAACCTTAGCACCTTTACCTACATGTTCGGTAAGGTGCGTGCCCCCTTAACTTCCAACTTCATTCCACGTTGACTTAAAACGTATGCTTTGCGTATAGCTCTGGTAACTCATGCTCTCTTGCAAGAATCGCGGCTAATCTGCTATCAAAATCTTTCGGTTTTTTGTCTTGGTACAAATATGTTTTCGGCTGCGGGCGATAAAAACTCTCACCTGTGATGACCGCTTTTTTGCCTTTATCCATAAAAGCAAAAAGTTGAGCCATGAGAAAGGTATTGTCATCTTCGCTGTTCATGTGCGCCTTACCCGTTGGCTGCAAACCAAATAGTGTTGGCCAATAACCGCTTTGATGCTTTTTGCTCTCTCCGTATAAAAACAGGGTCAACCCTATCTTATCTTCTCTAAACCCAAGGTTTTCAAATCGGCACGCGGCTATTTTTCCAAAGCGCCATGTATAAACAATACCTCTCTTCCGATCAAAATAAATATCTGCGAGGCGAGGGAAACGAATCAATAGAAAAGTAAAAAGGATAGTAACGAAAGCAAGAACACCAAGGATTATTAGCTGTTGGATAAGATATTTTTTATCACTTTCGTCACCATATTTCATAATAGCCTGAACATAGGTCGCCCAAGTCACTTTCCCCTCTTCGCCAAGCATCGATACATGAAGGTTGTATTCATTTGAATCAACAGTACGCCCTCCCTCGTCAATAATTGCTATTCGATGCACGGCACTGAGGGATCCCCTCATAAATCCGCCAGTGCATAGCCATCTTTTAAGAGCTG
>NZ_JAYQDQ010000119.1:0-9581 GCF_038138445.1 Vibrio sp. | reverse complement strand
CAAAATCTTGACTATCTTACCGTACATTTTCGTTCCATTGGACCTCAAACCCCTTATCAAGCAACCCTTATTTCACTTTGTACAATTAACTATGTATTTAATCGATATTTGTTAGTTGAGATTATAAGGTTGAATACTGCCACGAATAAAGAGAGGTTCTTATGTCGTTAAATATCGGTGGTTATATTGATAGAACAATTAGTGATTCTCGTATTGAGCGTGTGAAAAATTCCCATTGCAAAGAAAATGCAATACAGATGGGAGTATGGGATAAAATTAAGGACTGGTTTTGTGGAAGCCATAAAAAAGAAGCACTGTCTTACTTATACGATATTACGCATGATTTAGAGCAACCAACCTCAAGCAATGCAGCCCAAAAAATGGCGGCATTCGCTAAACTTAGTATGTTAGCTGAAGGTCGAAGCACACTTTTCCACGGTGAAGTTTTCAGTAAAGGTAATTCAACATATGCTTTTGAGTTTGAGATAGAAGGAGCCTTAGAAAAGACATTTGTGAATTACGGAGAATTATCTCAAGAAGCTGAAAACATATCTAGCAAACAACTAACGAATAGTTCTGGGTATCTTTTAGAAGAAAATGTAAAAAAGCATGGAATCAATGGTGCGTTAAAACAGGTATCCTTCGATAATCAAACAGGGTTATTCGAAGGAATTACTGACAGTAATCAAGATAGATTATCTAAAGACCTTCTTACGGCAGAGTCTAGGAAACTGATGGCTGATGACAACTCCCTAGCCCAGCAATGGGTTGAGACCCAGCTTAAATGTTTTGACTACTTTGCAGATCAACAGTCTAAGATCCTAAAGGTGGGGGAGCTGACACTAGATGATGTTGCTGGAACTCACTTAGAATGGCTATCTCATGGTGCTCGAACTATTAATGAGTTGAGTGTCAAAACGAACCAATACTTAGCTGATCAACAGGCGTTAAGTGCGCCGACATTAAAATCTAGTCCACTGATTAAAAATGTTGTATTTAACGTTGACTCTTCAAAACCTACTCAAGTAGAACGATTGCTTCCTAATCTGGTAGCGCCTCCAAGAAATGATGATGAGTGGGATATGCTCAAAGATCAAGAAGGAGAAAAGAGATACAAGGAAATCACTAATATAATCTATATGTTAGAAGATTTGAAAAATTACCAGAATAAGCACTGTGACTATCAATTGAAACCAGACTTTCAATATACAGCTTCGAGTGGGGATGTTCGATCAGATTTTCATCGTGCTGGCGACAAAGCTAAGAAAGATTTTTTTGAGCAAGCTATCCATGCTGGTTATGACCTAAATAACAAGGATATATATAGTCGCGTTGAAACTATCGCAGGAATGTATCATTCATTGAATTATCAATCTATGGTTACAACGACAGGTATTTTGCTACGCTAATCAATCCAATATAGAAGAAGCGGAAAGAACCCCCTCCGCTTTTTCTTAGACCTATTTAGATAGGTCGTCACAATAAAATGGACCACTGAATTCAAGTAATGCTTGGTCCATAGAAATAGACTCTTCGAGTTGACCAAACTCATATAGAGAAAACTTTACGTCCGCCGTCATAGACTTCATATACTTTTGCTCTCCACCAAAGATAATGACTGAGGGAAATTCTAATGGGTAAAAGTCTTCAAATGGCGATTTAACCTCCATGACCATCTTGTGTTTTATCTTGTTCATTTCCAGCTTAAAGTAACCGGCGCAAGAATCGTATTCACGTTTTACCGATAGGTTACCGATAGCAGGGTAGAAGATAAGGTCATATTTATCAGAAATATAGCGACCAGCCCATAGCTCAATATTTGATGTGCCAATTTTAGCCCCTGTAAACATGTAATAGAGCTCATCAGACAAGCCCATACTGTATATCATGCCGGCACTTGACTCTTTATCGTACCATCCTTTGTCTACTTGGGCGTAACCGGAGCCAAACAGGGAACGTGAGTTGTCTGAGAAAGTATATTGTATCGGTGTCCCTACAGTATAAAGAAACCATTTACCACCCACACCGGGGATCTCAGGTATAATGCCAAATGGAGTTTGTCCTGGGTTAGACCCTCGCCAATAATGAGAATGTTCACCGTCCCATCTCATGGTAAAGTTGAAGTCGTTATAATGGACTTCTAACTGATCTTGATTTGCCATCACTATTCCGGGTATTTCATAGTGGAATTGCTTAACATCATCAAACCCTTTCAAAATCAGTTCATCTCGGAAAATATCGTATTTGACGGTTTTTCCATTAAGCGGTGTGAACGCTAGGTGAACATAAGCTTTAGGTGTTGGAGTGGTAAAATTAGGAGCAATATAAGTTTGCAAGCTTATCTTAAAATAGCCTACATCTGGCACTGCTACATTATAGAACCATTGCTCTGCCCATGTTTTATCAGAGCTTGGCACATGAGGTTTAAGATCATCTAATGTTGTTGCATTAAGTACAGAGCAAAATAAAGTACATAGAAGGGCGAAGATCGACGGTATCATTTTGAGGGTCATAGTCAAACGTTCCGTGTAGTCCAATTAGATTTTATAGGCTGATGTTCGGCCGTAATGAGATACGGCCGAACATCGTGGTTATTTGCGGCAGATGCGAGCTTGGGAGAAGTGGAGTCCTTCCTTGCATTGCGTACCAGATTGACAGTGTTCATCTGTTTGGCAGTAACACTCACCACGAACATTACATTCAGGTGTTAGGTAATCTTCCATAGGGATACTGCCACTAACTCTTTCCCAGAACGGGTTGGTAAATACATTGTGTGGATCCAGTTCTGCCTTAGCTTGCAAAAATTCCGGCCACATAGGGAATCGAGAAGGCATATCTTCAAAGATGGCAACAGAGTTTTTCCCCCAATGAGGACGAGCGTTATATTTACGCAATGACATCTGTTCAATCTCTAGATTGACAAAGTAATTCTTAGGTTCTTTTTTACCTTCTTGTCGCAGAGTGTATTCAATGCCAACAAATGCAGTTTCGCGTCCAGCGCTCATTCCAAGGTAGCTGTCTGAAGCTTTTCCGAATCGAAAGTAGATACCGTTTAGAGGGAAACAAGTTCTGGGGTGTGCTGCAACAATCTTTCTAACATCACTTATCCAGTCAGGTAGTCGTTCTATATCAATCGCAACTTCCTGAAGCGCTATTGGGAGTCTATCCCAAATGCACTTGTTTGGATCTTTGCACTTAAAATATTGCATTTGGTCAGAATAACCCACAGGGTTATCAACCTTCTTACCTGAAATACTATCTCTGAAATAAGATTTTGCCCTCGCATTGTAACGTGCGGTTGCTGCTAGGCATTGCAAGCCTGTTCCTGGGAACTCATGAGCAGCATTGAATAACAAACCGAAGAAAAACTCTTCGGCATCGGAAACATCGGCTTGAGCATTATATGCTTGTCCCTGAGTTTCAACTGGTACAGGGTTATAGAGCGTCGTGGTGTATCGACCAAGTCCTGGAAACCAAGCAATATTAGCGGAGTAATTATTTCGGGCGATATCCAATACTTTATCTTCTAATTCAGTGTCATTACGATACCCTGTCACTTCTGCTTTGACTTTAAATGCTTCTTCAATGGCCAGAGTGACCTCAACAACCACCCCTAAAACTCCCAAGTTTACCCTTGCCGCATCCAATAAATCTCCACTTAAAACACGGACGTTTCCCTCACCATCTACGATTTTAAGCTGAGTGACATAATCGGCAAGCATGTTACTGGGCTTTGCCAAAGTAGAGCCATGCGTGCCACTTCCCAACATGCCACCGACGGTGAAAATCGCTAGCTCCGTAACCATATTGATTGCGTAACCTTGCTCGCGAAGGAAGTCATTTAAATCATTAAATCTCATTCCAGCTTCTACAGTAACGCGCTGATTGCTCGCATCAAAATGGACGATTTTATCCATGTTTTTGAGGGTTAGCTGTACCTCTCCATTGCCTGCACATGCAGCGTCTATCTGACTAGCAAATTTACGATTTCCAGTCATCACTTTCTTACCACGCAAGAGAGCATCCTTAACAACTTCTTGAACACCTTCAATTGAGGCAGGATCGTAGATGGCTTCTGGATAACAGGTATAAGTTCCTTGATAGTTGGAAATTTCATTTTCCGCTTCTTCGTCTTGAAGAGCGTAAGCCGTACCAAGTGTGGTCAGTATTAACGTAGTACTTAACGCTAAGGTTCTAATTTTCATTAAACATTCCTTTTTTAAAGCTTAGTTCCATTAGGCATTTCAACTTCAAACTTAACGTTATGAAAACATCAGCCAAATCTGGGGAGGATCTGCTGCTCAATCACTTCACGAACAGCACGACGATGCTTAGGAGCTCGACGAGTAAAAAACTCTGCTACCTGTGCTTTATAAGCATTTATTGGTCTAGGGCCAATGCTAGGTACCCATAGAGCATGGTTAGTAGTGGCAAAGTTAAATTCAGGATGGCCTAATATAGCCAATGGACCTTGGGCTAGGTTTTGAGCATCAAACAACCATATTTCCTTACCGTTACCGGATGCATTGGTTGGATTTTTACGGACAACGGCCGTAAATACATAACCCTCATCTTGTCCATAGCTATTTGGTTTACTCATAAACTGTGGAGTTCTCATCACACAGTCAGTAGGAAACTGATAAGCATCTGTTACCGACATTTGACGGCAATCCATGTGAATCAATGCGGACGGTTGATCCTGTTGTGGTAATGAGTCGTTAGTAAACAGTCGGTTAGGGTAGTCCTTGTATGCATCCGCAACGCGCTCGATAACATGTCCTTTTCTATAACCCACGGCGGCCCAATAAATATGTTCAAATTGTTCAGGGAATTGGAAGTGTCCGCGATAAGCAGGGTCGTTCATATCCCAGAATAACTGATCATCTCTAATCAATCTGAAATCCCCAGTTATTTCATTAACCGAGTTACTTTTGACCTGAAGTCTTGCTCGCACAAGACCACCAACATCGACTGGAGCTGCAGGGTAGCCAGACAGACCGCTAGCCACTCTCCCGCCAAACATTAGCTTATCTCTGTTATATAGAGGCTCAGATTTGTCCATGGCTCCTAAATATTGGCCATAGATAGTAATCTCATCATCATGGTCATCGTAGTTACACATCACATCTGATGTATCAAAATCGAGCTCAATATAATCAGCAGTGACATTGTCACGTCCTTCTAAAAGGTCTTTTTTACGAATCACCCAAACAGGTGTGCGGTGTTGCTGAGCATAAACAGTACGAATACCGATCATTCTTAATGGTTCGACTTGAGCTGCTGTTTCGAAGACGAGTACATGGTTACGAGTCACGCCGAGAGAGTGTGCAGTTGCAGCAATATATGCAGGGCGACCATCTCGGCCGACGATAGTCCACGCTCGAAGTTCATTCTGCTTATCCCATTTTAGGAGACGAATAAAGCCGTTTTTTGTTCCAGTATTGGATATGTTACCGCCATAATTAATGGTAAAACACTCATCTGAATCAAGATCAAAATAGGGATGTCCAGTGGTCCGCACCTGAGGAAATAGCCACTTATCGGGAGTGAAAGCATCCATCCAAGGAGGAAGGCTACTTTGCCACTCGTCATAGTGTCCGATAGGGGTGACGAGATCTAGCGTCATCGCATCAAACTCATAAGGCACACCACCTTCGTAGCTGAGAGCAAATCGGTTGTCACCAAGATAATTTGGAGCAGTATTACAATAATTCACAAACCCCATTGAAGGGCTATGGTATGCCATGCCACCGAGCAAGTTAAACTTATCAGGCCAATAATCAATATGTTGCTGCATGATAGCAGAAGGGGTGTCGATCATTTTACGAGTGAACTTCGGCTGGCCTGAAGAAAAATCAATTCGACTCAAGGCACCTCTACCACTTGGACTGAGATGATCACTTTCAAGCGGAATGCCTTCAGCAAAAAACACATGTCCACTAATATCAATCGGCATTTGCCCGTAAAGTAACTGTAACTCGCCACTAGCAGGCGTGAAACTAGCGCGCATTATCGAATCAGGAAACAGGGAAGTTACCGCTCCTGAGGAAGCAAACAATTGACTTGGCATACAAGCTGCTCCAGCCAATCCTTTTAAAAATGTACGTCTTTGCATATTGTCGATCATATGTTTTTGGGGAATACATTTGACAGTAGGAGAAATTTATAGAGCTAATTGAAAAAAGTAGGGAACTATGAATTGTGGCGGATAAGTATTGAAACTTTCTTTTTAATTACACTTATTTAAGTCAATAAAAACGTAATTTTTTGAGCTCCATAATTGCCAATATTAGTTACAGCGTAACTCAATTGACTTCGCAAATATGCATAAGATTCGCTATCCACACTATCCTTGTCTATCTTTACTGAGTGTTTAGTTATTATTGAGTGCGAAAAAGATTCCACTCGCCATTAGGGTATAAGAGTACGCTTCAGGTGCTTACTTCAAGGATAAAGCACTTGGACAAGGTAAGTAACTTATGTATATCAAAAACCTTTCAATTGGTAAGAAAATTGCTTTTTCGTTTGGAATCATTGCTGCAATGAACTTAGGCTTCGGCATCATGATTTTAAGCGAACTCAGAAACAACAAAGCTGAACTTCTTAACTTTACTGACGATACACTTCCAGCTGTTGAGCAAGTAGACTTTGTTCGAGATAAGATGTCTCTTTGGCGGCGAGCCCAATTTGCCGTATTTGCTATGAGTGATCAAAGCAAGATCCAAAGCACGATTGCTTCAAATGAAAAAATCAAAGAGCAGATAAACACCCAACTTGCTGCGTACGGAAAAACCGTATGGCCAGGTGAAGAAGAGCAGACATTTAACCGACTCCAAAAGAAATGGAATGGCTACTTGAAAACCATGGACTCATTCGATCAGGCGATGAAAATCATGGACAAGGAAACTGCCTATCCAATACTCGCGAATTCGCTCAGCGACTTTGAGTCTGTTGAAGCTGACATCAATATCTTAGTAGGTATTCTGAAAGGTGCGATGAACACCAATCGCGAGCATATTTTGTCGTCCCTAGATAACCTAAGCAATGTCGCTATGGTTATTAATGCTCTGATTGTTATTGTCATGGTAATTATTACCATATTTCTTACCAGGATCATATGTAATCCACTTGCCGCTGTTGTAAAGCAAGCAAACGCAATTGCAGAAGGGGACTTATCCAAAACTCTTGATCGATCCAGACTCGGTAGTGACGAGCTTGGAGACCTTGCAGACGCTTCCTCTAGAATGCAAGAGAACTTAAGAGAGCTTATCAATCAAAGTGTCACTGTTGTTCAAGAATTAGGACGAGCAGTTGATGAGATGACCCAAACTTCTAACAAATCCGCCAAAGAAATGCAGGATCAGCAATCTCAGGTAACTCATGTTGCTAGTGCAATGAGCCAAATGAAATCGTCGGTCGCGGACGTTGCACACACTACAGAGGTTTCCGCTGAGCAAGCAAATGAGGCTAATGGTAAAGTGCAAGAGGGCGCGCGCAACACTCAAACGATGGTTCAATCCATTGAGAATGTTGCAAAAATTATTGGTGAAGCGGGTGATAATGTCGCCGAACTTGAGCAGCAATCCAATCAAGTTAACACTATAGTTGACGTTATTAGAGACATTGCCGATCAAACAAACTTGCTGGCGTTAAATGCGGCAATTGAAGCCGCTCGGGCAGGGGAATCTGGTCGAGGGTTTGCGGTTGTTGCCGATGAAGTTAGAACTCTTGCTGGAAGAACTCAAGATTCTACAAGTGAAATTACCAACATCATTGAAAAGCTTCAAGCTATAGCCAGTCAAGCCAAGGAAACAACCGATCGTTCTCGCCAACAAATAGAAACTTGCGTTGAACAAGGCAACCAGTCAAAAGAGCTCATGACCGCTATTAATGAATTTATATCAGGGATTGCCGACATGGGCACCCAAATAGCGAGTGCATGCAACCAGCAAGATAGCGTGGCTGAAGAACTAAGTTCAAACATAGAAAGTATACATTTGTCAGCCCAATCAGTGTCTGAAGGCTCTGTCAGTACGGCAAAAGGGTGTGAAGAACTGAGTAGATTATCTTCATCATTACAACAGGCAATGGGTAAGTTCAAACTCGACTGAGTTGTATATAAGGAGTACCTTGTATGGTGTTTAGAGCCACGTTAGTTTCACTTGCAGTAGCCTCTGTACTTTTCCCGCTTTCAGGTAATGCTGCGAGAGTAGCATTACCTGAAACACCTCCGAGCCTGAATCAAGTCAAGCAATCTAATTCTTGGTTAGAGATCAATCTCGGGCAGTTTAAACAAAATATGGCGCAATTTCGTTCTCACTTGCATTCAAACACCAAGCTATGTGTAGTGATGAAAGCCGACGCTTACGGCAATGGGATCAGAGGCCTAATGCCAACTATCTTAGAGCTCAATGTGCCATGTATTGCGATTGCAAGTAATGCTGAAGTTCGGGCGGTTCGAGATGGAGGATTTAAAGGACAGCTTGTTCGTGTTCGATCCGCTGATATAGATGAAATTAAACAAGTCCTAGACTTAGATGTTGAAGAACTTGTCGGTAGCGCTCACCAAGCTAGCCAAATTAAAGCCCTTAATCTGAAGAAACCGGTTAAGGTTCATTTGGCATTAAATGATGGTGGTATGTCACGAAATGGTATCGACATGACAACGGAAGCAGGAAAGCTAGAAGCGGTAGAACTTGCCAATAGTGAAGCCATTGACGTTGTTGGTATCATGACGCACTTTCCCAATTATGATGCAGAAGAAGTTAGAAGCAAATTGGATGAATTTAAACAAAGTTCGTCATGGTTAATTGAGAACTCAAAGTTAAGCAGAGATAACATTTTATTGCATGTCTCTAACTCATTTACAGCACTCAATGTTCCCGAGGCTCAATTGGATATGGTTCGACCCGGAGGTGTTCTATATGGCGATTTACCAACAAATCCAGAATATCCATCCATAGTGAGCTTTAAGACTCGAATAGCGTCATTGCACCATGTACCAGCAAACTCCACGGTGGGATATGATAGTAGTTTTACAACACAGCGGGATAGCGTCTTGGCTAACTTGCCAGTTGGATACTCTGACGGATACCCAAGGAAAATGGGCAATACAGCTTACATCATTGTTAATGGTCAGCGAGCGCCTGTTGTTGGCAAAACCTCAATGAATACATCCATGGTCGATGTAACTGATGTTAAGGGCGTTTCCACTGGCCAAGAAGTCACACTATTTGGAAAACAGGCAAAAGAACAAATCACAATTGGTGAGTTAGAAGAAAATGCAGACTTAATCTTTCCAGAGCTCTATACCGTTTGGGGAGTCGCGAATCCTAGAGTCTACATCCCATAGTGAAACAAAATCCTTTAAGGCTAATATCTAATTTAATCATCACAGATGAATAAGTTAGATATTAGCTATTTTATGGTAAATAGATTATGTTGAATGCAACAGACACATTGCAAGCAAATAGACGAGGGGTGCATATGCACTCTTTATTGTTGGACACATTATTTAACATAATATACATAATACGCACTTTAGTATAATTCAGAATATGAGATAACCTGTTGTAAATCCT
>NZ_JAYQDQ010000118.1:0-9632 GCF_038138445.1 Vibrio sp. | reverse complement strand
ACAATACCGAATTTAAAAGGAAATGATTAGATGGGGTTTACCGCCAGCTTACCATCGATGAAGCGATGCATCTTGAGTGGGTTTGTGCTCAAGTGCCAGAGTTAGCATTAGACTTGGAATTAGAAATAACGGAGCTTGAGAAGGCGAACTATCGCGCAGATCACCCTGTTATTTCGGCGTTCTACGATGCATTGGTGTATTGGTTTAACATTCCAGTGCATCACTTCTAATGCTCTTTAACGAGGGCGCGCTGATGAATTCATTATTGGATGGCGATGAACACCGGCTTGATGTCGAAGTTCATGTTTCGGTTGGGTATAAAGGTGCTTGCCTAGTTACGCTTGAAGGGAGTTGGGGTAAGGAGTACGTTGCAGTGCTTCCTTGCTTTGATGAGGTGAAGAGAGTAGCGAATTTAGCGTTAAATCCCATCGTCGGCGGGTTTCAGTCTGCCACGATCACTGAAACCACTGATGCTATAACACATGAATGTGCTGAAGAATGGTTGTAAAACCGCCAAACACAAATACACTGATGACACCAAATAGCCCGATAACATGATGATGTTATCGGGTTTTTTCATTCATGGACGTCAGCTAAGTGCCTTTCGAGTGCAGAGACCAATCGGCAGTGTTCATCCGCCGTGAAGGGCTCAGCACTTTCTAAGATGGTGGCTCTTAATATTCGCTTGGTGGTTTCCTGTGACGTGTGGAGATACTGCTGGGTGACGAACATGAGTTTGGAAAACGAGGGGTGATTGAGAACGAGTGGTTTACGACCGTGAACTCGCAACTCAAATCGTTCGAGGACATAGTCATCTTCATCATCCTCTAAGCACACCCAAGGATCGTGATTGTCTCGCATTTGGATAACGCTCTATCGTACTGGATGGGGAGGTGGTGTATTTATCTTAGCACCTTCCATGGCGCGAAGATAAATCAGCACTTTGAAGGAAGGTTAACATCATCACGCGCTGTGATGTTTGTTCAGTGTTAGAGTTCGCCTCGATCACGGTCAGGTTTGCCGTTTTGGTCAAAATAGCGCACCTTACATTTCGGAAAGCCACTGCATCCCCACCAAAATGATCCTTCTTTCTTGGCAGGTCTTCGCACAAGCGGATTGCCACACTGTTTGCAGAACTCTTCTGTGCTTGGCACAACACTCTGGCGTGGCTTGGGGTTGAAGTTTGGTTTACCGTTGTCGTCAGGGAACGTCGTCTTACAGTCAGGGTAGCGATTGCAGGCATGAAATGGTCCATGTTTGCCAGGGCGTTTAATGAGCGAGCCTTGCTGGCAGGTTGGGCAAGTCACGCCGCTGCGCTTCACGAAAGGCACACCGTGTGTTTTGACGTGCTCGACTTGGAGATGGATATACTTGTTTACGTCACTTAAGAACGATTCAATATTGAGCTGCTGCTTCGAAATCTTATCTAAGCTGCCCTCCCAAATAGCGGAAATGTCTGGCCGTACAATCTCATCAGGGAGGAGGGCGCAGAACTCTTGTCCCGCTTCCGTCGTTTTGTAGACCGGGTTTTTGTAGCCTTTTTCTTTGCCTAAGCGAACAAGGTGTGTCAGCTTACCTACCTTTTCAATATGCCCGCTTCGCGTGGCTTCTGTCCCGATGGAGCCGTTTTCCCCGGCCGTGTCTTTGTCTTTCGCCTCCAGTGTTTTGCGCAATTCGGGGTCTTTAATGAATTTGGCCGCTTGGGTCATGGCTTTCAGTAGGCTTGCATCGTCAAAGTATTTCGGTGGTTTGGTTTCACGCTGCTCCATATCCACTTGTGTACACGAGCCTTGCGTACCTTTGACCATCGAGGTGAGATCTAGGGCGTTTTGATTCGGTTCGTCTTGATGTTCACCTTTAAATAGCACTTCCCACCCTTGTTTGCTGAGTGTGGTTTGGGTGGCACGGTAGCAGCGACCGGTGCAATCCACATCGAGCGCCACTTTGTCGCGTACGGAGCCAGGATAGAACAACGCAATAAAGCGTTTGGCCACCAATTCATACAGGTTGCGCTCACGGTCGTTAAGCTCGATACCCGCGCCGCTTTTCTCGGTAGGTACAATCGCGTGGTGCGCTTCTATTTTGCTGGCATTAAAGGCTTTGTGACTGGAGGTCGTCGCGGCGTGTTCAATGGCGGTATCAAGGTGTGACAGTGTCCCTTTTATGGCCGCAAAGATACTGGAACGGTTCTCCAGATGCGCATCGGAAAGGTACTGGTTATCACTGCGCGGATAGGTCAGCAGTTTGTGCTTCTCATACAGCCCTTGCAAAGTATCTAGCACGTCTTTCGGTTTATAGCCCCATCGCTTTGACGCTTCAATTTGCAGCTTTGACAGGTTGAATGGCATTGGTGGTTGGCGGTGTTCTGTCTTTTGTTCAATGCTGGAGATATGAGCACTTGCTCCGGTGTCCGCTTCTTTAGTTGCCGCGACTTCCAGTGACGAAATCATACGACCTTTGTCATCGAGCTCGAATGCTTCATCAGGAATGAGCTTGCCTTTGATGATGTTGCCACCCATATCAAAGTGACCAAATAACTCGTAGTAAAAGCTTTTCTGGTGATTGAGGTTTGCCAAGGTGCGCTCGTTAATCATGCCTATCATAGCCGTAATGACTCGGCCAATATTGAGCACTTCATCAAAACCTTTCTCTCTCGCTTTAAGGGTATAGGCGCGAGTCAGGTTATAACCGAAGGTTTGGTCGGCGATAGCGCGAGCTAACGCTTTTTGGGTCAGTGGTTGGAAGTGTTCATTCGGCTGTAAGTTTGCCAGCGCAGCTTTCACCGGCTTATCGTTCAAATCGGCAATCAAGACACGTTGCACCGGCTTGGTGTTGCTCGCATAGGTCAGCACCTCATCGACCAACAAACAACCTTCCGGGTCGGGGTCGCCTGCGTGAACAATACTGTCTGCTTTGTCTATCCAGCTCAGCACGACTTTGAGTTGCTTCGCTGCGCCCTGGCGCGGCTTCATTCTTGGCGGGTAGTGTGTGCTCAAAGGTAGGTACGACAAGGCCCATTTTTTATGTTCAATGTTGTAATCTTCTGGGTCGCACAGGGCAAGTAAGTGACCGACGCACCACGTCACCACCTCTTGGCCATGTTGATAGTATCCGTCTTTTTTCTCGGTGTTAACGTCACCGCCGAGACCTTTAAAGATGGCCGCCGCCAACGACGGCTTTTCTGCAATAAATACGCGCATAACGTTTTCTCCAGATGTCAGTGTCCCTCGATGCTCTGCATCGATAGGGAGGCGTGAGTGATGAAATTATTGAAGGGTGAGGGTTTTGAGTTCGTCGAGCGTGAAGATACGCACGAGCTTTGAACGGTAATGTTCAAACGGGTGTTTGGATTCGCTGAAAGGAATGTATTCAATGCGGTCAAAGCGCTTGATTAATAGCTGGCGAATGTCGTCATTGAGCACCACATAAAACACCGCGCTCCAGTATTTTTTCTTTTGCGCGAGAATGTGGCTTTTAAGGATTGAGCGATAACGAGAGACCGTTTTTAGAGTGCGCTCTGTTTCAATGGCGATGGTAAATCCGTTAGGTGCTGTGATGGTGGCATCTGGGCGATGTTCGACATCATATTCTTTTCGAAACGAATATTGATCGGCGTTACGCCAGTTCGTCCAGCCATTCCGCTGCAAATAAATCTGTGCTTTTTGATTCATGAGCTTGTGCTCCAGCGTGCCGAATTTTACGCGGTAAGGATCGAATGCACGAAAATCTTCGTTGATGTTCTGAATGTTTTGCATCAGTCCTAAATCGGTGATCCCCCAGATTGAAATTTTACCGGTTTGAAATTCAAACTCATGTTTGTGGATATAGCCAAGGCCTACCAGTTTATTGAGCAACCGATATAAGGGATTTTTGTCCTTGTACTCCAGTAGCAGCATTAAAATTTCGAAGTTTGTGTATGACTCTTCTTTAAGGAATTGGATCACAGTCGCCATTTTTTCATAATGTCTTTGGTAGCGGTCAGCCTTTGAGGTGATCAATTGGCTCATATTGAAGCCTCCGCTTCTTTGCGCACTTTATGAAAAGAAAGACAGGTAACATTCACTTGGTTGAGGTTTCGAGTGATCTGTTTCGCCATTTTATTGCGTCGTCGATCGTATTCTGTTTCGGTGAGCTCGCCGTTCAATCTTGCCTTGTAAAGCGTGTCGAAATAACGGTCTGCGGCCATAAATACTTTCATGAGCATGACACTGCCAGGTGTGTATAAACGTTGTTCTGTTTCTGCCTCTTGGAACGCTTGAGTGGAGTGTGTGTTGATGTCGAGTTCGCCGATGTTATTAATGAAGTTTCGGTGGCGTTGATTGATGTCGTCACGTAGTGATCGTGTTTTTTCTAACAAACTTTCGGCAGTGACCTTCGCCAGTTGTGTTGTCACGTTTTGAGCGGGTCGTGATGCGAAGGCTTCCACAGAAAAAAGACTTTGATAAACAAAAAGCCCGTCAATAGGTTTATCTAATGGACGGGCTCGATTGGTGTAGGTTTTATGATCCCAGAGAGACAGCAGTCGTTTAGTGCGTAGTTCCATTGGATAATGCCTCCTGTTTAGGTTGAGGTTTCTTTTTTGGCGTCCAGTTGTCGTCCATTGGGTGGACAACAACCGGTATCCCCATCAGTTCAATATCTTCTAATGCATACTCTTGGCTGTTACCCAAAATGGTTGTAGGCACCGTGACACGTTTTTCTTCTTGTTGTGAACCGAGCAATATTTTTCGTTTGATGTAGCGAAACCATGAGTGCCATTGTCTGGTGTTGACTATCATTTTTTGAGTCCTTCGATTTGTCGTTCTAACGTTTTAACTGCTGCCTCTATTTCCTTTTGTGATTGAATTGCCTCTGTCGGGTTCTTGTTAGGGGGCAGAGGAGTGACCGCATCCAGATCAAATTCTTCATTAGTGTCGAGAGTTTCTGTTTCTGAGAGCGACGCTGTTTCAACTTCAATGTTGTTCTCTTCTCCGATATCTTGGCGCTTTTTAGAAGCTGGCGCTTCATTGTGTTCTTCGACTTTTTCATCGTCACTGGCGGTATGAGCTTGCGTTTCATCAAACGTGACGAGGGTTTGTTTTTGTACTTTGATCGGCGCAATCAAGGATGGCTTGGGAACGTCATTGGTTGTGAAGATATAGCTGACAAAGTCGGGTAGGTTGAGCAACATGTTGGTATCGACATATTGCCTCTCGGCCATTCTAATGTTGCGCTTGTCATCGACCACTTCATTGAGCGTTTTGCTGGATTCGACATAGCGAGTTTCGTCATCCACCAAGATGGTGCCGGACATTTTAGACACCCATTCGGCGGTGTCGGGATCTTGTAAGCGATACACCAATTTGAACTTGGTATTCTCGACCACTGCGCCAACCACGGCATCACCGTTAAGATCAGCCGGACAGTCTTTTAAATCGGCAACCGATTGGTGGGCAAGAAGCATGTGCACCCCTTTGTCACGTGCGGCGCCCAAGCCTTCCATTGCTGGTTTTGAAATGTGGTATTTCAATTCATCCAGGAAGATAGCAATGGGACGCGGCTTACCCGCCACACGGTCGCGCATTTCAGCAAGCTGAAATAAACGGATTAAGATCATCTTCTGCGTGATCAATATCTTCGAATTGCGCATTGAGCCAATGACGTAACAACAGCCACCATGGTCGAACACATCTTGCAGTCGCATGCCGCCAACCGCATTAATGGACTCGACTAACGAGAGTTCTTCAAGTTTGCCGTAGAACGCTTTGATGGTGTCTTCAATACCTTGAACATAGAGTGAACTGAACAGTCCTTTGAATGACTGGCGCTCTTCTTCCGTTGCCTTCATTGGGGCTTCTCTGGCCGCTTTTCTGTCGTCGATACGATAGAAATCAGCCACGTCGCCTTTCTCGGCAAGGCTGAATCCAGCCACCATTATCTCTTCGATTTGTTCCGGCGTTGCATCCGCTAAGAGATCGAGTTGAGGCGCTTTTTTATTCAGGTCAATCAGGTAGAAAGGTTTGCCCGCTTTTTCACAGGCGTACTTCATCAAATGCGGTGCCCATTCATCATTTTTAGGATCCATCACAAACACGCCTTCATCAGCAAGGATAAGTTGATACAAGATCAATCCTGAGGCGACCCCTTTACCGGCACCCGTGGTGCCGATGATGTCCGCGTGCTGTTTTTGGAAGTCAGCCAGTGGGATGTATTGCGGTTGATGTTCGCGATCCAATCCGACAAACACACCTTTATTGAGATCAATGTAGTCTTCGGGATCGTACGCCAGCGTTTCCGGTAAAAAGTGTTTTACCGTGCGCACATCGGTGCGTTCATCACGCGCCATTTGCGTGCGTTTGGTGAACGTAGATTTAAGCTGGTTCAGATGCGGTGTTGCGACTCGGCGAATGGCAATGTGGGTGCCCGCACCAACGAAGAACAGCGGAATATAGAAGTACGAGATAAACGGATACACCAATTCTGAAACGGGTACGTAGCTGGCGGTTTGTACCACCGCAATCAGTGTTGGGATGGTGACGTTGGCGAGTGTCCCAAACAAAAAAAGCAAGATCGCAACGAAGATAAACAGGCGTCGCAATAGGGATCCTTTTTCGTTTTTTTCCGGCTTGTCAAAGTAGATCGTTGGGGCGATCAAACCGGAGAGAAAACTGAGTACGCTGGCATAGTAAAACGTCAGCAAATACAGTTGAGAGAGTGCCAGTAAAGACAGATCTAAAATGGGATTGATGATCATATCAAACATGATATTGATGCTCCTTAGTTGAATATCATCGGCTACAGTTATCGACTACTCATATCGGCTACAGGGTGTAGCCGATATGAGTAGCCGATGGATGCCCAGGCCTTTACGCTGAACGCTCCAAGGCATGGGGTTATCCCGAAAGGGATAATCATCTCAAAAGCTGCGCTTTTTCAATGGATTAGAAAACAATGCCCTCGTCCTGAACGTCCTCACGCCTTGCTTTCCAATCTAAAGTCAAAAGAAGCCGAAAACCGCCTCGCTACGCGAGACCAAGCCCCTCTGGAAGGTGAATTAACACTCATTTGGCAGTCGGCGAGCTCCTGTGCTCAAATTCGCGTTATTCAACTAACCAGACGAGCTTGGTCTCGCCTACTCAACGGTTTTCGGGGGCAAGCCCCCAAAACAAAATCGACCTCTGGGGAGGTCTCGCTTTAATCGCTGGACGCTGAGCGTTTTGTTTCGGCTCCCCCGCCTGAAACGGCGGTCGGGGACTCCCTTGTCTCAGGTTCTCCGCTGAACGCTACGACCCTAATTTTTCATTATCAATCAAGCCCCGCAGAGGGGGCACTCGGGCGATTGAATGAAATTAGGGCTAGCAATCTAGGCGCACTCAAAGCAGAGCTTTTCGTTTGCTGAGATTGAAAAAAAAGCCCGCGCTGTTTCGCTCAATTTGTCTTGCCAAAGTGGGGCGTGGAACGCCGGAATCCACACTTTGGCGGCGACGCATTTCGCGTTTTTGCTGGCGGACTTTTTTAAGCGCTCACTCCTCGTGCATCGAATTTTCCTTTCTCTTTAACAATCCTTTGGGATTGAAATTTGAAAGTAAAATTGACACGAGACGTTCACGAAAGGACAACACGTCCCATCCTCAAGGATGGTCATGTTGCGTGTTCGTCATTGCCGCTATTTAACAATCCTAGGGGATTGAAATGGCGCAATGAATGGTGCGCGTGAAGCGCGCATTGAGAGAGGGGAAGAGACGGTGTTGTGGCGAAAAAACGAAGTTAGGATTGCGCGATAAAGTCCGAAAGTTCGAAGCCTTCATCGAGTAAACTTTGCAACTCCGCGGGCACCTCACCCACGCCATCCCACGTTTTGTTGTCACCATAAACGTAGGTGTTTGATGGCGTGTTGGTGCCGCTTTTGCTTGCCTTACGAGGTTTCTTTTTCGGCTTCATTAGATCACACAACTTGTCAAAGTCGAGTCCCTTATTAATGATTTGCTCGCGCATCGCTTCGAGCTCTTGGCGCTCTTGCTGCTCTCGCTCGGCTTGTATTTGAGCTTCCAGTTCTTTCTCTTGTTTGAACTCAGTAATGACCGTTAAGACGCGTTCAAGCTGCTCAACACTGGCGTGTTTGAGCACCGTTTTCGCTTGTCTTGGGTTGCTGAGTTTTTTGAGGATGTCTTGCATAATGTAGTTCGCTTTTGGTTGATGCTTAGGTCTGAGCACTGAATCACTTCTCCATCTTTCCACAATCGGCTGGAAATAAATCCTGGGGGGTTCCAGTCTTCCTCATGATGGATAGTTGGATAAGTGAGACCGTGGATTTCAAACGTTTGGAGTGACAAATATGAGTAATAGTGTCTGCTTGAAAGTGGTATTTGTATAATGCTTGCTTTTATTTCCCTTACTCAATGGAATTTAACGGATTCAGCACATTCTTCGCACCAAGTACCGACCACATTAACGTTCTTAGGTTGCACCGTTGATTCGTTCTCGATGTGCTCTGTTTGCTTACTTAAAGTAATCATTGTTTCGACAACGTGAATATCACGCAGACATCTATCGCATTGGCAAAAAACTGTTTTAGACACTTAAATACTCCTTTTTTTTGTAACCATGCTTCTCTGCAAGAGCGATCACTTTTTCTTTTTCGTCATCTGGTAAAGACTTTAAAAGTGCATCTACGGATGCTTGAAAGCGTTTACTGTAGTTCCCAAAGACGAGACCTTGGCAAGCTTGCACGGCTAATTTTTCGATGAGTGATGGGTAGTTCGGAAATGTACCTTTATTCATTCTCATTTCATTTATGCGGGTTGTTGATTTGGAAAAAGTTAGTTGTTGAATTAATGTCATTGCTTTATGTGCTTTGATACTCATATAAAGGTGTGAACTAATGAAAAGAACCAAAGTATTATTTGCTTACTGCCATGAGCTTGAGCGCAGCATTTCCATAGACCAAGCTAGGGCTGAATACTTCTCTCAAAAACCAGAAAAGAGGAAGCGATTCAAATTTTCATGCAGTGACCGAAATTGTGGTGTGCTTATAAGTGGTGTTAATTATCACGTAATGGCGGAAGAGGGAGTTAAGTACCAAACGGCTCACTTTCGCTCACCATATGAACATCAGCCTGGATGCGAGTGGATTAAATTTACAGATGCTATGGAACCGGACCAATCTGAAGAAGTATCTGGTGAAGAATGTAATGAAAGAAAAGCTCGTAAAAAACTAAAGGATCATATTAATCACTTCACCCCTTGGACAGAATCAGATGGAGACCTAGGAACCGAGCACGGTGAGTCTGGTTTATCTATCCATTCACCAGGATTTTTGGCTCAGCATCGTGAACCTCGTGATAAAAAAGATCATCATCGATGGCAACGATATACCAGAACCAATCAGTTACAGCGGCTAATTGATACGTGGCAAGACGCTAAAACTAATTTATCGGATGATGAATTTCGGTTACTCAAACTTTATGTTGAAGGTTATGGACAGCTCCCTCTATACCGATATGTGACGCACATTCGTTATGGGCTTGAAAATCGATATAAGGGTGTTGTTTATGGTGGCGCTTTATTGAAAAAGCGTTACGGTCGTGGTTTTCTGCTTCAATTCTTCGATAAAAATGATGGCAAAACTGTCAATTTGTATGTCAGTAAAGAGC
>NZ_JAYQDQ010000117.1:0-9870 GCF_038138445.1 Vibrio sp. | reverse complement strand
CAGCTCTTAAAAGATGGCTATGCACTGGCGGATTTATGAGGGGATCCCTCAGTACATTGTATCCTCTAGTACAACCATATCTAGAAAAGGGTAAGTGTTTTCAATATAACAGATTGATTATTAGTGACTATAATAAAACCAAGATATGCAATCAAGCATATATTTTAATGAATTTTTAGACTATTTATCATCAAAATAAATACAGAAGTTTTAGGTAATTCGATGAAAGGTGGACACCCTATCCTTGGTATCCTATTGCGCAGAAATCTAAAGTATCTTACTGAACACTGGATATCACGCCCAGTTTTTTTAACTCCTTGGAGGCTTCTGCCATTGCTTGGGTAAATTCCAGCTTAGCATGCAGCCGAGCAAATACTGCAGAGCCCATTAATCTGCCTGCGTCGACATCACTTTGCCAGTGCACACCACAGACAACGCGGCTTTGACCAAAATCATAGCCTCGCGCGAGCAATGCATTTTGTTTCTCTGGTACTAGTTCTGCTAACACCAAAGCAGCAGCCCAACCATATGAGGCATGGCCTGAAGGGTATGAACCGTTTGTTGAAAGAGTCTTCTCACTTTCTGGGGTACACGAATGCGTATCAAAATAAACAAATGGGCGAGTTCGCATATATTCGAGTTTAGCGGAGCGCACAGCAAGCCTAGCACTATCACCACGAACCCTTTTCAGAACTTCAATAAGTTTAGGGGTTGTTTTAGGTGAGATATCGACGCCTAAGACTTCACTAAACGCATCACCCATATGGTTAGCAGACAGGTTGGCATCTGCAATAGCAAGCTTCCACCTTCTCTCTCCTTCAACATGTCGTGTTTGAATAAAAGCTTGCTTATCAGCACTCCATTGAACTGTATTTTCAGTTGGTGGTGGAGGAAGAATGAAGAGGCTATCTGGCACTTCATGGATAGATAAGAAATTTACAATTTCATCATTAGAGGCAGCGAAAATATGTGTTGACCACAGTATAGAGGTCATAACGGCCAAGTTTCTGATCATCGACGAGCTCCCTTTAAGATTGACGAACCCATCTCACTTTGAAAGGACTGAGGTGATTGATAAGAAGCCGTCACTTGGTCATCTATGGCTTGACTCCAATCTCTTGGGTTTTGATCATTAGTACCTCGAGTCAATCGAGCTTGAATGCGAATTATTAATAATTTTATAAATTTCATGGCTATGTGTTATCTGATAAATAAGAAAATAAAGCAATATTAAGACTTGCTCTGCTCTTATTAGAGAAACACACTGAACTACTCAACAAGAGATAGAAAAGTCAGTAACTTAGAGCAAGCCAAGACCACAGCCTACCCTAATCAGATAACGCATAACATCAGGTGAAAACCTGAGGTTTATTGACGTATTTTTCTTTGCTAACCAGCCATGTAAAGATCAAAATCTACCGTTCTTTCAGCGACCTAAAGCGAAGCAAACAGCCAATTAAGAATAGAAAATATCACCATGCCCCCAGCGACAACCATCAGCGTATTTTTGCATTTTAAGCTCAGCAGTACGGTAATCACTCCGGCATAAAAAAATGGGCTTGAATGTATAGTATCGAGAGAGGATCCGTGACCTAAAAAAACTATAGGCACCCACATAGCAGTGAGTACTGAAGGCGCTGTATACCTCAGAAGTTGCTTGGTTTTACTGCCAAGAGAAATCGGAATCGATTTCATAAAAAACAAATATCGACATGCAAATGTAATCAAAGCCATTAGGAAAATAACCCACTCGGTACTAAGCGTCATTTCTTTCTCCATTCGATGTATAAAAGCCGGTAATCATTCCTAATATCGTCGCGCCAATAAGCGAATACTCAAATTCTACAATGTCGAAAACCAGTACAGAAAAACCACTAACCAACACAGCAAAAAGAGTGGAACGATCTTTTATTGATGGAATAACGATCGCTATAAAGGTTGCAGCTATCGCAAATTCAAGTCCGAGTTCTTCAATATTATCGATGTTTGAACCTGCGACTATTCCGCCGAGCGTTGCAAGGTTCCAAACCAAATAAAAAGCGATCCCTGCTGTAACCGCATACACATAACTAAACGAGCGAGTTTTATCGATATGGCTGGTTGAAACTGCGAACATCTCATCGGTGAGGAAAAAAGCAAAGGCCATACGCTTAAACCATGACAACTCCTTGATGTGGCTTTGAAAAACAGCCGAATAAAGTAAGTGACGAGACCCAATGACAAACGTTGAAGATAGAATGGGTAATGTAGGACTCATGACGCCAAACAGAGAAATACCAGCTAACTGAGCGGCACCAGCAAACACAAACAGTGACATTGCCTGAGCCTGCAACGGGGAAAGCCCTGCTTGAATCGCCAATGAGCCACACAAAACTCCCCAAGGTATCACTGCTAAACACAGTGGAAAAACAGCAATACTAGCCTGAATTATCAGCTCAGCATTGTTTGAACATTTAAATTTTGATAAAGCTTTGATCACTTAGACTAAACCTCCCCACCAAACCATTTCTAACAAATGAATAGTTTTCTCTTCATTGATAGTGAACACTTACATGGATCAAGAGAAAAATTAATTTATAGTATTGATAACATATTGCTAAATATAACAAAAGTAATATTTATCAAGATTTGTCTAGTAAAAGATCCTATTTGAAAATGGCCATATTTTAATAATGAAATAAACGCCCTAGCGTAGGGTTTTATTAGCCAAGCTTATAAACATAACAAAAATAGGGTCTTTATGCTATTTTTGATATAAAGGATACGATGTATAGGAAAGCACTTATGTATCCAAATATGCTCTTTAGATTCGCTCTTTATATGGCGGCATTTTTTTCAATATCCTCTTACGCTGGAACTCTTCCTTCCGGTGGAAACGTTGTTCATGGTTCTGGAACTATCACCACCTCTGAAAGTTCTATGGATATAATACAAAACACCCAAAAACTCGTCACTCACTGGCAAGACTTTTCAATAGGAAAAGAAAATACCGTTAATTTTATTCAACCGTCTCAATCATCTGTCGCATTAAATAAGGTACTAGGAAACAATGTCTCTGTTATCCAAGGCGCGTTAAATGCAAATGGACGTGTTTTTCTCGTAAACCCGAATGGAATAACGTTTACTTCTGATGCACAAGTTAATGTTGGCGGGCTTGTCACCTCAACACTAAACATCAGCAGCCAAGATTTTTTGAATGACAACTATGTGTTTGAAGGACAAAGCACTAGTGTCATAGTTAATCAAGGCAATATTAGCGCAAGTCAAAATGGGACAATTGCATTAATCGCGGCAAAAATAATTAATCAAGGTCATATTTCAGCTCAATCTGGTAATGTTTTAATGGGATCAGGGAATAAAGTCACTCTTGATCTCGGGGGCCCTGTGAAACTTGAAGTAGAAGAAGGTGCAATTGAAAGTTTGATATCACAAGGTGGGGCTATTCATGCAGATGGGGGATTAATCTACTTATCGGCAAAGGCTGTTGATGAGCTGGCAACTAGCGTTATCAATCACACTGGTATTACAGAAGCACAGACTTTATCCACCGGAGAAAAAGGAGAGATTATCCTATTGGGTGATATGGATTACGGGACAACAAAAGTAACAGGGATAATTGACGCTTCCGCACCCAATGGAGGAAACGGTGGTTTTATTGAAACCAGTGCAGCAAATATCGACATCAAAGATGGTACCCGTGTTATTACATCATCCTCCTAAGGAGAAAATGGTACATGGCTGATAGATCCTAACGACTTTACAGTCGCTGCCAGTGGCGGCGATATTTCAGGTTCTACACTATCAAGCAACTTATCTAGCGGAAACGTGCAAATTCAAACCACAGGCACAGGCGGGAACTTATATGTTAATGATGCTGTTTCATGGTCAACAAATAAACTCACGTTAACCGCAAACAACAATATCAACATTAACGCTAACTTGGTGGCAACGGGCCTCGGAAGCTTGGCATTTGAATATGGTCTAGATTCGACTTCGGGATCAACCAGTACTTATTCAATTGCAGACAATGTAGACGTATTAATCCCCAAGGCATCAAATTTTACTTGGAAAAAAGGCAGTAGCGGAGCCGTTAATAACCTCTACTTTGGTAATAGTTTGATCAAATTTGGCGACAATGCTAACCCTGCAATCACAGATACTGGGGAGCTCCTTCAACCTTTTTACTACGACGACGGCACCTCATCAAGACGCACTGCTGGTTGGTACAAACTGACTTATGAGGATTACCCACTAGATTTTGGGGTTGAGACAGGCGGCGACGGCACTAACAGTTGGAATTATAATGGCGAAGTTCTCGCCACTAACGGCGCATCCTCTCTTAGTGGCGCTACCAATACACTCTCGATAAATATCGCCAACTACAATGAAGGGAGCGGTACTTTAGTCACAAAGACAAATGTGAGCGTGGCAGAAACCACAAACACAATTGATATCATTAATTCATATACTTTAGAAGAGAATAAAGAATTTGTTAGAACGACAACCACAGTGACAAACAACAGCTCTACAACCCCATTAACTAACGTGCGTTTGTGGATTGGCACCAGAGATGACTTTATTGGAACTTCAGATACAAGTTATATGGCTAAGGGAAATATAGATGATGGATTTGTGCAGATTTCAGAGCAAAACACTCAAGCAAAAGCCATTAAAATAACAGAAGAAACTGACGGCACTGGTGCGGCAGTCTTATTCTATTCCACCTCAAATGATGCTGACACTGTGACTGCCGGATACGGGCCTTTTTCTAATATCATGAACAAGGATCCACGTACGTCAGATACGATTACCAGTAAGATTGATGGTTCTTACGGGCTATTTCTACGTATGGCTGACCTAGCTCCTAATACAAATGAAAGCCTCACTTGGTATTACGCAGCAGGCAAAGCGAGCAACATTGAAAATATAGTTCGAAATGTAGCTGATGATACTGGTCTTGTTGCCGCTACTGAACAACCTATTAGCGTATCTGAGCCAGTAGACTCTTCAATACCACAGACTACCGCAGTGTCTGTTGTTCAGTCTATAACGCCTATACCCTACAAAATCGTCGTCTCTCCTACTCAGTTAGATTATTCAAATGAAATCGGCTCATTAGATATAGTTCAAATCAGCAGTAATGATGCAGAAGGTACTACGAACACCTCAGACGATAACAGCACTATCTCAAGTGCCTTGTTAAGCCGTGAAAATGATATATTAGGTCCATTAAAGGTGTTTATCATCGATGGAGGTATTCGTTTCCCTTCTTGGGCTCCACCAAAGTTCAAGGCCCTATTTAATCAAAGCGATATTAATAGTAAAAGCGAGTAAAGGTAGAAGGTTTTGACTAGAGTAGAGCTATTTTGGCCCAGCACATTAATCATGGTTACCAGCACTATGCCCCATTTTTCTCAAGCTCAGCAAAAACCTGATGCGGGACATACAAGCCAAGAGTTTAATAGCCAAATTGTGGCCCCAAAATCATCCTCTGTACCACCATTGACAACCCCTGTAACACCTCAAAATATCAAGTCAGGTGGCGCTATCGTTCAAATAGAAAGCATCGAGCTTAACGGTAACTCTGTATTTAGCGACCAAGTATTATTAGCAATAGTAGATATTGAGGGGAAAGAATATGATTTTGCTGGTTTACAAAACTTGGCCAGAAAAATAACAGACTTCTACCACCAACAAGACTATCCTTTTGCTCGAGCTATCCTACCAGCTCAAACCTTAACAGAAGGTAAACTCCAAATTGAAATCATTGAAGGTCGCTATGGCAAGATTTCAGTATCAAGCGACGACGCTAGTGTCGAATATCAAGAATCAGCACAAGAGTATTTATCTGTGCTTAATTCAGGAAGTGTCATTAAAGGCTCAGAGCTTGAAACCATCTGTCTGATCTTAGATGATCAACCGGGATTCAGCGTGATTCCTGTGGTTAAGCCCGGTGAAAATATTGGCTTAGGCGATCTCGTTGTAAACATTCGCCCTGACAAACCATATGGAGGGAGCGTTAATCTGGATAACAAGGGGAATCGTTATACGGGAAGTGGGCGTATTCAGCTAGATAGCTATGTAAATAGCCCTTTCATATTTGGTGACAAACTCGACACTAGTCTAGTGTACACTGAAGAAAATATGTGGTTCGGTTCATTGTCATACAGCTTGCCACTGCTTTATCCAGGTTTACGAGGCAATATTGGGCTTCAACATACGGATTATCAATTAGGCAAAGAGTTTACGAGCCTAGATGCTCACGGCACCGCAGATATATTAAGTGCGGGATTGAATTATCCTTTAGTACGCTCCCAGCAACAAAATATATCCCTTTTCACCACCTATCAGCGAAAATGGTAGGTTGATAAACAAGGGGCAACAGCAACAAAAGCCGAGAAATCAAGTAATCTTATCACCACGACATTAAACTTTGATTTTAGAGATCTTTTAGGCGGTGGTGGGGTAACATATGGTTCAATAAGCTGGACTCATGGCTTCCTTGACCTTGATGACGGTTTATATGCGATTGATAATCTAACCGCTCATACTGATGGTGTGTTTGATAAAATAAATTTCGACGTGAGACGCATCAATAATCTTCCTATCAAATACCATAGCCTATACGTTCGCATTACAGGTCAAAAAGCATTTGAGAACCTAGATTCTTCAGAAGACTTTGGCCTTGGAGGGCCTAATGGAATCCGCGCTTACCCTGTTGGAGAATCATACGGGGATGAGGGTATTTTAAGCCAGATAGAGCTTCGTCGTGTTTATAACAATAGGGTTAGTTCATATCTATTCTTTGATTATGGCTATACCAGAACAAATCATACTCCTTGGACAGCATTAGATAATGACAGAACCATAGGAGGCGCTGGTTTAGGCTTTCAGTACACATTCAAAGACATTGAGATAGATACCACAGTCGCATGGCGAACGGTTGGAGGGCCTCCGCAATCAGATAGCCGCATCACAACCCCAACATTTTGGCTTAACATGTCTTACAACTTTTAACGGCCCCCGATAGCGGGAGCAAGTATTCAAACTCCATCTCCCCCTTACGCAATTTATCTTGTATGGAAGAGAAACACTGGGCACCTTGAAAAACGTATAGTATTCATCCGCCAGAGGCAAACGTGCTTGTGAAGTAAGCAGATAACTTCTTCTAAGTTTATGGTTTAAATCCCTTCAATTTATTAATTTCTCAAATATGTACATCATAAGCTATTGATTAGTATTTTAATAAGTATAAAACTATACGCACTACAACAGCATGAGAGCTATGAAAATTTAACGACTAAATATTGTGTGTTCCTGGTTGATGTTAATCAGACGCTCATCACTTTATCTGTCATTGACGCATGTGTTCTTGTCTTTTACTTACGGTGATCTCAAATTCACCGAATAAGAACCTATCTTTTTTGGAATATTTAGATTATGAATCAACAATTATTGGCACTCACCTTAGCTGCAACAACATTGGGATCTATATCTAGCGTAGCAGAGGCTTGTACACGAGCTTTATACCACTCGGACGCTTTAGATACGACAATGGTCACACGCTCAATGGACTGGGAAGGTTACGATCAAGGGGTTGTTCGCGGCATCCCTAGAGGTACTGTCCTTGATACACGCGCACCTAAGGTATATGGGGTTGACCTCAACAAATCAGGGGTTGAAAACCAAGCTTACAAGTCAAAATATGCCATGATTGAGATTGCAAGCTTCGACGTAAAGTTTGTCACCGAAGCCATCAACGAGCATGGTGTACTTGGTCAGATTCATTACCTCAATACAGACTGGCAAGATGAGAAAGCACGAGAAAAAGGCAACACTGATATCGATGGTCAGCAATTTGTGCAATACGTTGTTGCTAATGCAAAAAACCTCGATGACGTACAATCTATTATCAAAAGTACCAATATACGCGATCAAAAGCTTGGTGGCGTACCTGGGCTGTATGATGCGAATACGACCCTAGATAACTTCCATGCTCACTTCATTTTTTCTGATAATTCTGGTGAGACCATCCTTGTTGAAATGGTTAATGGCGAAAAAAGACTTTATCGAGGAGCAAATTCCTTAGACGTCATTTCTAACAATCCAACCTTTGAAACTATGGCTGAAATCGACAAAGAGTTACTGGGTGAAAAGCGTTTCCCAACCGCTTCGATTAATTCTTTGGATCGTCGTCATCGTGCTCAATACGCACTTGAGGAAGTCAAAGCATATGAAGAACGTTTTGGTATCCGCGACAACAAGCAATTAAGCAATATAATTGAAGGTGTTGCTCATGAAATACGTAGCGGCTATACAAAATGGGACACTACGTATGATGCGAACTTCCCTACTCTATGGGTTTCTCAAGTAGACTTAAAGAACAAAACACTGAAGTTAGACCGCTGGGACACTGATCAAATTGAGCAATACGACTTCACAATGTTTGATGTCAATGGTAAGAAAGTAGTTGAATTAGGCCGCAACCCAAACAAACCAGAAACCCAGCCCTGCACCAACATTAATAAAGGCCAACCGTTCTGCGTAAAATAATATCGCTACACCACACTTAAGAGAGTCTCAAGCGATAGAAAAAAGTAAGCTTGTCTCTCAAGAGTTGTGGTGTGTCCTTTTAATAGCTCGATACTAAGCATTGACGTTAGCCAAAAGCAAAGCACTTTCACTGGAGAAAGTGCTAACACTTCTATTTTAAAGGATCATCGTCCGGTAAGGCATTATGAATCCAGAGAGCTAATCTATGTTTGATACTTGATCCATCAAGTTTACTCTCTGGCAAGGGTGTAATTTGCTTAGCATCAACCAAAAACAGATAGATGGCTTTTACTCTCAAAGGCTGAGGAGACTGAGGTAAGTCAAAACCTTGCATCTTGGCCATTTTACCACCAATTTCTAACGCTTTTTTGACTAGTTTGTCTTCGTTATGAAGTTTTGATTTTTTTGACATGAAGAAAACCTCTTTAAATAATTGCACTTAGACTACACCAAACCAGCAAAAACACCTATTAACAGACTCTCAGATTGAAAATCATGCTGTTTTCATTTTTACGTATGGACTAGCTTAGAAAGAGATCTAGCAATCTCAATCAAGCAACTATAAATCATCTTAATTACTATTAATGCGACTTCTGAATTGGGAATAAGCAAAGAATGACAACGACCAAACGCCGTGAGCAGCATATCAAAAAAGTATGCGACTTTATTGATCATCATTTAGATGATGAGTTAACACTAGAGCAACTCAGCACACTGGCAGCAAGTTCCAAATACCATTTTCATCGGATATTTAAGTCGTCTGTGGGAATAAGTGCTACCCAATATGTATTATTGGCTCGCATGAAGAGAGCGTCATTTCGTTTGGCATTCGAACATGAAGTAAGTATTACGGATATTGCATTTGAAGCGCGCTTTGAAAGTCTAGAGGCCTTTTCACGCGCATTTTCGAGAACATTTGGTCAGTCCCCCTCTCAATTTAGAAATCAACCTGAGTGGAGTGGTTGGCACTCAAGGTATGACTATCATCCCCCGAAAGTTGGAGATAAAGTAATGGATGTAAATATCATTGATTTCAAACAAACCCAAGTTGCTCTAATTGAGCATATCGGCTCTGAAAAGCTGATTTATGAAACCGTATCAAAATTTATACAGTGGCGAAAATCGACAGGATTATCGCCAATAAAAACACACGACACATTTGGTATCCCGCATTCTGACCCAAGTATCACACCAGATGAAGAGTTCAAGTTTGATATTTGCGGTTCTTATCAAGGAGAAATACCAGAAAATGAATACGGGGTGTGCGACGTGAGGTCGTATGAAGCGCTGTTCACCGCTCAACGAGTGAACCATCTG
>NZ_JAYQDQ010000116.1:0-9917 GCF_038138445.1 Vibrio sp. | reverse complement strand
AGCTCTTAAAAGATGGCTATGCACTGGCGGATTTATGAGGGGATCCCTCAGTACTTTATAGCTAACACCTTCAATATAAACTTCTAAAAGCCACCGTTTCGGTGGCTTTTGTATTATTTACAGTTCAAATAATCTTTCTGAAAATCAACAACATAATTTATAAACATTTCTATATTTATCATTAGGTTGGCGTGACTAAAAACGCTTATTTTATGGAAAATTACCCGCTTTTTTATTGGGTGATTTTCATACTGATGTTTGAATAATAACGAGTATTTTTATTTTTAAATCAAACCGCCTAATTATTACTAGTCTTATAGGTTTTTTTGATAGAAATAATGATTTCAAATCTTGGTATCAATGTTTTAAACAACTTCAAACTTTATGAATTTTATGCACTAAAAAGTGCTTTGTTATCACGTTTTATCGTTAAGTGTGTGAATTATTTCCCTTAATTTATTTATAACAAATATGAAACATTATTGGTTTAAATTTTAACCAGAAATTCAAATTGAGGAAGATAACATGAGTTTTAAGCTGTGGAATATTTTGCTCGCTTCACTTGTCGTTATGCCAGTGATGGCCGATACCGATGTATATCTAACTAATAACTCAGCCCAGTCATTAACCGTACAAGTCAGCCATGATGGCTCAGATTTACTTGAATACGGTGATGAGTGGCAGCAGCACACTGAAACCATAGGCCCTTGGGAGACGAAAGCGGTATTAAGCTTTAATCGTTGGGAGGGAGTTAAGTCAGGTCAAACATACAGATTCAACACAGTCATCTCGAACCCTTTGGGGGAAAGTGTTGAGTTAAACCAAATGATGACTGGGCATTGGTATAATTCCTCAATCCAATATGGTTTATCTTCATCTGACGTAGATCTTTCCCTGCAAGATGATAGGGAGCTGCACCGCTTCACTACGGCTGCATTTGGTCAGCGCTCCACTGAGCTGAGCTTTAAATCAGCCAATACCGCTCGATATGACGACCTTTATTATACGATTACTCCAGCCAAAGTGGGCGAGACCGTTGAACCGGATGAGAATATTCTCAAGGTCATGACCTATAACATATGGGCACTGCCTGTGATGGCCTCTCATATTGGTGACCGCTACGACATAATCCCCGAGCATGTATCAGGTTATGATGTTTTGGCTTTGCAGGAAGTATTTGCCAATGGCCGAGGTGCTTTTCTGCGCGAACTAGCAAAGGAATACCCTTATCATACTGAAATGTTAGATAAAAAAGGGGCCAACATACATGATGGCGGGGTGATTATTGTTAGTCGATATCCGATTGTGAATCAGGCGCAATATGTATTTCCTGACTGTGCTGGAACCGACTGTTTTGCCGACAAAGGGGTTAACTATGCCGAGATCATAAAAGGCGGTAAAGCTTACCATGTGTTTGCGACACACACGGCCTCTTCTGATACGGATAAAGCCAGAGATTATAGACAGCGCCAGTTTAAGCAGATGCGAGCATTGGCTCAGTCACTGGACATACCCAGTCATGAAACTGTGGTGTACAGCGGTGACTTTAATGTCAACAAATTGAAATTCCCAGATGATTACCAGAGCATGATGACCAACCTCAGTGTGCAAGAGCCAGATTACTCTGGATACACAGAATCAACCTTTGATCCGCGTATCAACGACTTTTCTGGTAAAGCACTCTCAGGCGGCGAGCATGTGGAATACTTGGATTATGTCATGGTCAGCGATGAGTACGGAGAGAGCAGGCGTAATAACAATCGTGTTGACATCCCTCGCACCACAGACGAAAGGCTTTGGAAGCACTATAACCTCTCTGACCACTTTCCTGTGAGCGCAGTGATTGAGTAATGAACTATCGTGCTATTTTATTTGTGCTCGCTGTCGTGGCGAGCATCTACCTTTGGCCAGAGGAAGAAAGGTTGGCTGACTCGACAGGTGACAAGCCGTCGCAAGAGGTTGGTAAAACCTCTCAACGTTTAGCTAAGCCTTTAGTAAGCCAAGCAGCTAAAATTGAGAGAGCCCCAGTAAAGAACACAGAAATTGGTCGCTCAAGAGCGCAACTTAACCAAAGCCAAGGACGAGAACTGGTTAATGCGATAGAGCAATTTTGGGCAGATTGTCTCGGTAAAGGAGATTGCTTGTCTCAACTTGCCGCTCTCAAGTCGAAACTATCGGATTCTAGGTATCAATTGCTGGCAAACTATAACCATTTTAACCGTGAGTGGCAGAGCGTTTGGCAAGAGTCTGAGCTGAACCATTTTACGTTGCTTTCAGACAAAGTGGCAGAGTTTAAGCGGCTAGCGGCTATGGTTTGGGGAGAGCACGCCACATTAGTCTTTGCCGATGAATTTGCCCTCTACGATTTTAGCCTTGAACAAGATAGCCTATCAGAGTCTTTAGCCGCAGACTTTCTAAACGACTACCAAACTTTATTGATAAAATGGCGAGAAAAAGAGGCGGTGTTAACTCTAGAGGCCGATAGCGAAAAATACGAAAAAGGTGTCAGCCTGATCCCCAGTTCCTATCCACCAGATAAAGTGCGAGAGATAAAAAATCAGCTCGCGAGGCAATATTTAACTGAGAAAGAGATTGCTTCGATCGCATCGAGAGAGCAGCAAGTCGCCCAGCAAAATGACCATGTTGGTCAATACCAAGATGAGCTTGCTGTGCTACACCAATCCTTAGAAGTTCAAAGGAAGTCTACCAGTTTGTCAGACAGTGAATGGCAAACTTATGTTGAGCAACAAGTCAGTCAATTTCGTAGAGATTATTTTTCATATCAATAGATTAAAATAAACTTACTACTGTAAATCACCTAATTTCATTATGAATACTCATACATAGTTATGAACTTTTGTAAAGTTAGAGTATTTACTCTTCATTCCTGTCACTAGGGAAAGTCGCTGTAAAACATGTAATAGGTGCTTTACATTCCGGTGATCTGAGTCACTAAGTTATTCTTTTAGCTGATATTACAATCTCTTGCATATTGATTGACTTATTAATTTTAAAATTCCAAGTACGTTAAGACTGAATTTTGAACAATTTGTTCATTAAGTGATCTTCTTCTGAAAAACAGAACAAAAATCGATCGTTTTTGTTCCACTTATTGATGAAGATGATAGGTTGGACCAGGTAGGGCAATGCTCTATTAGGGATAAAAATTCAAATAAGGATCATTTTTATGAGACCAAACCTACCTATCAGCTTGATGCTTGCGACAACCATAGTTGGCTTTCCGTTGAACGCACAAACTGTAAACACAACAGATGCACAATCAATCTCAGAAGAAATTGCACAGCAAAAAAAAGCGCTTGCGATGCAAATCAGCGCTCGCTACTCTGATTTAGAAAAATCAATCAAGTCAAAAATTACAGAGGAGAATCTGGCCACGGATTTGGACTCTGTGGAAAGCATTCAGCCATACTCAGCGTTTAAACAGCGTATGCAGCAGGCCGATTACCAATACCGTCAAACAAAAGGCATTGCTCAATATACTGATTCAGTGATGGAGCTTAGAATTGCTGATGCATCAATGGTCAAAGACTGGCAGGAAGGAGAAAGTCCACTGTTTGCATTTGAGCCTTCAGGTGATGACTCAAACTGGCAATATGTAGAAGCCTATGATGTTTACGGGCAAGTGCATGAATTAGATGTTTACCAAATGCCAGATGTTCCAGTCCTCGTTGTTGACAGCAATAGCGCAAAAGAGCTTCGTGCTGGTCTAATGGCTATGCGTACAGAGATGAATCGTTTAGGCCAAGATTCTAATTTGATCACCAATGAAACCCCTAAACTACCTTCAAAAACCAAGCAAGATATTAAGCGTTCGGCGCAGCTTAATGATGTAGAGCCACTTAATACCACTCAGTTAACGAAAATTCGTCTTAGCGACGACGAAGAGCCATGGATTTCAGGCAAGGCGGAAGTATACGCCATTATCACTGGTGTTGACCCAAGCCGTGTCGAGCCAGAAATTGACCTAGTCGATATGCCTTATTTAGATTACGACGGCAAAGATTACTACCCAAGCCAAACCATGATTTTCTGGCCAAGGTATCGTTGGGGCGCTGTTGATATGATTTTGATGGAGCAAGACGATGGAACTGACTATAAAGAGCTAGCGAAAATTTTGGTAAAAGCGGCGGAAGATATTTTGAAAATGATTCCAGATCCAGAAATTCAAGGCTACGCTATCATAGCTCAAATCACCAATAGAATTATCGATGTGATTCCAGATGGTGTGCTAACTAACGACGACGATTATCTCGACTCTTATTATACCATTATGCAAAATACCCCTTATGTCGAGCGTCCAGGAGCAGGAGGCAATGTTGTGGCAACCTTCAAACCAGTGACAATCTCTCCGACCGAATAACAGCAATAATTAAAAAGCAGCACATAGGATAATATGTGCTGCTTTTTTATTTTATGCAGTCGTATTACATTCGTATCGAGCAGAATCAGAAGCACATAGCTCTTTTAGCATGACCATCTATTAAGACTTCCTCTCTCTATAACCCTCTAAGCTCAATAATATGAAAAGTAGATTAAATCTATAGGGTTATGATTAAAGTATTATTGATTTTTTGCATTTTAAATGGCGTTTAATACCCGAGACAGCCCGTTAACTAAAATCAGCGAACGTATTTAAAACTCGATCTGTGTCTAATTTTTAAAATAAATGACTCAAATATTTCCCTATCAGGAAAATGTCAAAATCAAATTCACTACCCATATGGTGAATTTGATCGGTCAATACTTCTTTTTTTAGAATAACGGCTGAAATATCACTGCTCAGTATTGCTCTTACATGGTTATTTTACCTTGTTGTCATTATTCAAACTGAAAATATAATTTTTGAACTTTTGGTCAACGTCAAGTCGGTATAATGCTGAGTTTTAACCCTTTCAAAAAGTCTCTTTTCATAATACTTACTCTACTCCTAATAAGTTCATGTGGTGGTGGCGGTGGTGGTGATTCTGCCCCTCGTTCCAGAACCCAAGGCACGATTACTGGTGTGGTTTTTGATGCACCTGTACTGGGCGCATCAGTAGAAGTCTATGAGTACAAAAATGGCTCTTTGGGGCGTAAGTTAGGTAGTGCGGTAACACCAGCATCTGGCCATTATTCGATTGATATTGAATCAGCCTCTATGCCGCTGTACATAGCGGCAAAAGGGGGAAGTTACAAAGACCCCGTGTCTGAACAAGTTGTGTATGAAAACATTTATATGGCAAGTGTGATTAATTACACCGAAGGCAGCACCCAGAAGGTTATGGTGACACCATTGACTTATTTGGCTGCAGGATTGACTGAATATAGAATCAAGCAAGGCCAATCTGCAGCTAATGCGGTTTCCAGCTCACTACAAGATATAAAGGCGATATACAGCTTTGATGTCAATACGATACAGCCAATAGATATAACAAAGAAGTCGGTATCGAGTGGTACTAATGGGGATAAGTATGGTGCGATACTGACGGCATATTCCTCTTTCGCCTATGACCTTTTAAAGCCAGATCCTGATGGTGGGAAAGACACCTATACCTCCATACACCTTGCAGAACTCGGTTATCAAGATATTGTTTTTGATGGAAAGCTTGATGGGCAAAAGCAGACAGGGGGCGGTCAAGGAGGAGATTTTCTCTTTGGTGCTGTAAAGATTGATGCAGACTTCTACACCCATTCGATTGCCGAGCATATAATGACAGTGGCCAGTGACCCTGATATTAATCGAGCATCAGGTTATGACGATTTTGCAGAGTATTTTTCTTCTGGCAATTCTAGTTTCTCTGTATACAAAACGCTGGCCCAAGCTCTGAATAAAATGTCGGAAACAGGGCCGATTCCTAAACGAAACCCTGTGAGTTTAGATGATACTCCGCCAACGGTTACTTATGCACAACCGGAAGTTCTATCTGGCCAAGACACCATTAAATTGGATGTTGAAGACAATATCGGGGTCGCTTCGATCGAAGTGCAGCTTGAATACACAGAAAATAAGCAACTTTTCTCGCTGTCAACACTTGCATGTCCTTTTGGCGAAGGTGATGAAGATACAGTGTGTTGGGTTGATGATAGCAACTTTACTGTGGGTGCTCGCAGGTCAAGTTTCACCGTGCATCTAAATACTGACGTGCTAGGAGGAGGCAATATCAATGGTGAATCTGAAGCCAGACTCGTGGTTTATGCAGCCGATACCATTATGTATTCAGCCTCTCCACCTGAGAATCACGAGGTAAGTATTGACTTTGACTGGGACAATACCGCCCCCGTCATTATTTTTGATTCTCCATCTGCAGTACAGGGATGTACAGAGAGCGGTTGTGTATTTAAGTATACGTTAACCGGGTATGTTAAAGAAAAACCGGAATCATTGGATGGGAAGGGTGTCAAGATTTCCATTTCAAACTCTGAGGTTGATGCCGGATGTAAACCTGACTACGGGACACAGCAATGGTGTTATTTTGAGCGAAATTATGACAACCTCACTGTTGGCCAAAGCATTGAATTTACCGTTAAAGCGACAGATTCAAATAAAAATCAGTCAGAAGAAAAATATAGGGTATATACGGATAGTGGAAAGCCTGAAATAACATTAGGCTTTCCATCAGATCTTGATGGTGATATTAGTTATGAGGCTAAAAACAGTAGTGGAATAATAGAAGGGAATTTTAAATACGAATCCAATACTTATACCAAAAATAATATCGAAACAGCAGATGAGTTTCTAATTATTCCCTTTGAATTTGCCAATCAAGGATTGATGGCGGTAAACGAAAATCGAGGAGAAAATGATAAGTTTGACCTTGATGCACTCAAAGTGGATAACCTCAAAGTCTTAGGTGTGCCTTTTATCAGTGTTAACCTATCTGATCCTCAAAAAGATAAAAATGGTGAAGATACTTATGGTTTTTCTGCTAAAGACTTAGAGCTAACGGTAGAGTACTACATAAAGAGATTAGGTGAGGATAGCTTTGGTGATCCTGTAGAAACAACTAAAAGTAAGGAGAACTTCATACCCAAGGCTGACACAGATGATGATACTGATTACATCTCTAACATGACTTATTATCTCCCTTTTTCATCTGATCTATTCGGAGATAGCCTCAAAAGTATCGGGTCTGATACGGTTCAAAAGTTGGTTATTACTGCCGAAGATCCGGCTAAAAACAAAAGTGTGACAGAGGTTTATTTTAGAACCGAATTTAAAGTACCAGAAATTACCATTGTTTCGCCATTTATTGATGCGGAAGTACAGCTTGAAGAATTAGAAAATGGAGGGTTTAAGCCCGTCCATACAGTTAGCTGTATTACTAAGCTGGATGATAGTGAGGAGCGAGATTATGCGACATGCCGTCTTTTTGATAAAAAGCCATCTACGAGTTTTTATCATGTATACATGAAAAGTATCAAGAATGATGATGGCGATAATATCACTCATTACTACCAATGGAGTAAAGACGAAGCCAAATATATATTGCTCGCTGAGGAAGACGGTATTGGTGCTTATTTTAACTCACAAGCCAACGTCACTTTATATCTGACAGAACTTTCAAGTTATCACACGGGCTTATTTGAGAGCCAATGGGAAAAACAACAGGACAAATCAGCAAGTAACGCTAAAAGAATACTATCGGATGTCACCAGTGCTTTGGAGAGTCAGGACAAGGCTATGCTTGGTTTTGACCCAGTCGGAACCTCATACGCGACCAACAAAGATTTAGCGCAGGGTATTCCAGACCGGGTGACCAATAAATATATTCACCGCTTTCTTTTAGAAGGGCTAACCGATATGGCAACCGAACAAGGGACTGCCAGTATAGAGTTTGCTAAAGCCTTCCACAAGGATCTCAGATCCGATGGTAAAGCTGATGGTCAAGATGCTGAAGGCCCCATCCTAATAGGTGAAAGCAAATACCCCTTAAGCCCAGATACTTACCGCAAAGACTTAGCTGCTGCCTACTATAAGGCCGCCACTGATAATGGTGTTGATTCTGGCTTAGCGCAATCTCAAGCAGAGAAGTTTGCGCACGCCAATCCTAAACTCGGAGAGGACAACATTTTTGATACTGAGGGGGGAAAGTTTGATACCGAGCCGCCTAGCATCAAATTGTATAACCAAGAAGGGTCGGTAGTTTGTCAAACTGGTGATTCTCGCGCTATAGAAAAGGGGCGCAGTGTTGAGGGGGAGTGCATATTCTCAGGTGAGATAGAACTTGAGCTCATCGTGCAAGATGACTTAACTCCTGTTGAGGTGACGGAAAAAAAAGTATCTTGGATAGACGGTCAAAATAAAGAACATGATGCCGAAATCAATTTTTCCCCAACTTCTGGTAACTCAGAGCAAATCAAGTCTTTTGAGCTGAAGATTAATTCCAAATTGGCAGATTACGCTGGTGTAAAGAGTTTTAAAATAAAGGTAGCCGCTCAGGATATATACCAAAACTCCAAAGAGAAAACCTTTATCTATCATGTTGATAATCAAAAGCCTGAATTCGATAATGTAGGTGCCGCACCTGAGTACCTCGTTGATGGGGAGAGTGCCAATCTCACCCTCACATTTTCAGAGCCAGTCAATAACATTCAAGCGAGACTTGGTGACATAAGTCTCAACTTCAATCGGCCAGAGAAATATCAAAACGAGTGGAAAATAAATGACGTTGGACCTATTGAGCTGCTAGCGCTGAAAGACAGCATCAGTTTAGTAATTGAGAGCTATTCAGATAATGTTAATAACCAGGGTAAAAAAGCAACGGTGTCAATTCCCGTTAAGCCTGTGATTACCATCGATACTGTGACTGAGGATAATTTCATACATGGGGATGATGTAAGCAAGGTCTACATTACGGGCACAACCAAAGGTTTCAAACAGGCAGCGAATTTAACCGTTGACCTTGTCTCACTTAAGGAAGGTCGTGAAGGTACTGATAAAGTGTCTGGTCTGAAGGTAAATCTTGATGATAAGGGGCAATGGAAAACCGATCCGATCATTATGTCTACATGGGAGTATTCTGAATTTACCGTCACTGTCAGCGGAAAGTACGCCGAAGGCGAGCGTAGTGTTGTAGCAACCAAAAAAGCTCTATATGACGACAAGATCAAACCCAAAGTGACCAGTACCCTAATCTCATATGACGGAGAAGAATTTAAAAATGTCTTGGTTGATGATAAAAGCGCTAAGGTTACGCTGACATTCAATGAACGCGTGACGATACCTACGGCATATTTGAATGGGCAGGCTATTTCATTTGAAGAGACCGGTTTTTCCAAAGTGTGGGTAGGTACAACACAGCCGCTAATGCTGCCAAGTGGTCGTGCTACAGCCCCTCTCATAGTTGTTGAAAGAACTTACCAAGATACCCGTCCACAAGGCAATTTTGGTGAAGGATATACTACAGATATCCCACTAAAGCCTGTGATTACGCTGAACGACATGGTTGATAGCATCAACGCCTCTGATGCAACGGAGTTCATTGTCTCAGGCACCTCCAAAGGGTTTCAAACCGGAGCAAAGTTGACCGTAACGGTCAAAAATGAACCAACCTCAGACTTAGTAGACCAAAGCAACCTTCGTCAATATAGTCAAGAAATCGATGTCGACGCGAATGGCCATTGGCAAACTGAACCACACGATATCTCGGACTGGTATCAAGGCACGATCACCATTACGGTGACGGGTGAAAATAGTGCAGGCCACTCGGTAACGCTGACGGGCGAGGTCGTCTACAAGGATGATGTTGCCCCTGAGTTGAGCGGTATTGAATTGACGACGGGCACGCCGACTCATGACACTGAGGTAGAAGTTAGGTTGACCTTTAGTGAGTTAGTGAAGGATGTGTCCGCCCAGGTTGGTGGTGTTGATGTGAGTTTTGACCATCAAGACGCGAGCAGTGTTTGGGTAGGCAAGA
>NZ_JAYQDQ010000115.1:0-10429 GCF_038138445.1 Vibrio sp. | reverse complement strand
GGTTATTCCAAACTCGATATTGGTTTGTCAGTGCTTAAAACGGCTGTTCCCCTAATGGTATTGGTGACGCTACTTGGTCAATGGGGGGCACCACAAGCACAAAAAATGGCGCGAGATCTACGTGCATTTAGTACATCTGGCGGCGCAATTATGTCAGTACGTACAGGGGTGTGGGCTCGCGATGCTAACGACTTTATCTTCATAGGCAAAGTAGATGATGACAAACTATATGGGCTGAACATGTGGCGGTTTAATTCTGATAAGCAGTTGGAAACAGTCGTCTATGCAGAGGAAGTCGATTATCTATCCGATAACACTTGGTTAATGAAGAATGTCCAAGTTACTGAGATGGTTGATGAAGTCGAAATTTCCAAGACCAATCTTCCAGAATACCGCTGGACGACCTCACTTGCACCAGACAAGCTTGCTGTGGTTACTGTCAAGCCTGAAGAGCTTTCTCTGGGAGGTTTGTATGATTATGTTCAGTATCTTAAAGACTCTGAGCAAGATTCTTCGCGGTATGAATTGGCCTTATGGAGAAAAGTGACTCAACCTTTTTCCATCGCAGTGATGATGTTGATGGCTCTGTCGTTTATTTTTGGACCATTGCGCAGCGTGACTATGGGAGCTCGCATTCTCTCAGGTGTTGTGGCTGGATTTACCTTTTATATATCCAGTGAGTTTTTCGGTCCATTGAGCTTGGTATACAATATTCCTCCAGCCTTTGGGGCTGTGATGCCAAGTATTGTTTTCTTGACCATTGCTTTACTATTGCTTCGAAGAAAGCTGTAGCTAAAAAATGGGCTGCTACTGCAGCCCATTTTTATAACTAACATAAAAGTTTTTTCAGCCTATAAAGCTCTTCTAGAGCTTGGCGTGGGGTAAGATCGTCAGGGTTAATATTGGCGAGACTTTCCTCAACTTCACTTGGCTCTGGTATGAGGCTGAGCTGGTTTTCCCCGTCACCTAAGCTAGGGTTAGGCTTACTCTCTGCCTCGCTGAGCAGTTCTAATTGAGATAGTTTGATTCGTGCACTCTTAATGACACTTTTGGGTACACCGGCAAGCGCAGCGACAGCAAGACCATAGGATTTACTGGCAGCCCCTTCTTGTACTGAATGCATGAAAGCAATACTGTCACCGTGTTCAACGGCATCTAAGTGTACGTTAGCTAAATGCGGGATCTGATTTGGCAGCTCAGTTAACTCAAAGTAGTGAGTTGCAAATAAGGTCATTGCTCCTAATTGTTTTGCTAACCACTCTGCGCTAGCCCACGCAAGAGACAAGCCGTCATAAGTACTTGTGCCTCGGCCAATTTCATCCATAAGTACTAAACTTTTGGTCGTCGCATTATGCAAAATATTGGCAGTTTCTGTCATTTCAACCATAAACGTAGAGCGCCCGGACGCTAGGTCATCTGAAGCGCCAATACGGGTGAATATTCGATCAATGGAGCCAATTTGAGCGGACTCTGCAGGAACGTATGAGCCAATATGAGCCATTAAGGCAATGAGTGCTGTCTGGCGCATATAAGTCGATTTACCGCCCATATTGGGACCAGTAATAACTAACATTTTCCGCTTTGGATTGAGTTCTATTGGATTGGCGATGAAAGGCTCATTCAATACCTGCTCAACCACTGGATGACGGCCTGCTTGAATATGGATGCCTGTTTCATTGGTTAGGATCGGGCGACAATAATCGAGGCTGTCTGCTCGCTCAGCAAGATTTTGCAGTACATCGATTTGTGATACTGCTGAAGCAAGATTTTGTAGCTTTTCTAGATTAGGCAGCAATAGGTCAAACAGTTCTTCCCATAACTGTTTTTCAAGCGATAAAGCCTTGGATTTTGAGTTGAGAACTTTATCTTCATGCTCTTTGAGCTCAGGAATAATATAGCGCTCAGCGTTTTTTAATGTTTGGCGACGAACGTAATGAGGAGGGACTAAATGGCTCTGTCCCCGGCTGACTTGGATAAAGAAGCCATGAACGTTGTTGTAACCGACTTTTAAACTGTCGATACCATGACGTTCTCTTTCATCTTGTTCAAGTTTGTCGAGATATTCGGTCGCTCCTTCAGCCAATTTACGCCATTCATCAAGCTCTTGATTATAGCCCTCTGCAATTACACCACCATCTCTTATTACAACAGGAGGATTCTCCTTTATGGCTCGTTCAAGTAATTCACAAACGGCCTGCTGCGGCGCGGCATAAGTGGCAAGCTTAGTCAGGTATGGATGAGCCAAGGTACCCATGGTGTCAGCCAAGTCAGGTAACTGTTGCATCGCGTGGCGCAGGCGTGCCAGATCCCTAGGGCGAGCACTGCGAAGCGCAAGGCGCGCTAAAATACGTTCAATATCACCAATTTGTTTGAGAATAGGTTCCAGCTCTGAGAACAAAGCCAGCTCTTTGAGCTCGCTAATTGCATCAAGGCGATGATTTAACGTTTTGATATCTCGCATTGGTTGGTGCAACCAGCGCTTTAACATTCGACTTCCCATCGCTGTTGCGCTGCGATCCAATACTTCTGCCAGCGTGTTTTCTGATCCACCAGCAAGGTTTTGGGTGATTTCTAAATTACGCCGAGTTGCGGCATCGAGGATCACTGAACTATCTTGCTGATCATAGGTAAGAGAACGGATATGCGGTAGTGCGGTGCGCTGGGTGTCTTTGACATATTGGATCAAACAACCAGCAGCGCATAGGCCGAGCATCGCATTTTCGACCCCAAATCCAACTAAATCCCTGGTGCCAAATTGTTGGTTAAGTTGCTGCTTAGCAGTATCGAGCTCAAACTCCCAAATTGGGCGGCGGCGATTACCATTGCGCGAGGCCATAAGCTCAACGGGGGAAAAATCTTCAGGAAACAGCAATTCTTTTGGTGAAGTGCGTTGCAGCTCTGCAGCCATCGCTTCTTCTGTTTGGGGTTCTGTCAATTGGAAGCGTCCTGATGTGACATCTAGAGTCGCATAACCAAATTTACCGTCTTGGTGATAGATAGCTGCGATGAGGTTATCAATACGTTCAGAAAGTAGCGCCTCGTCGGTCACGGTTCCGGGGGTGACAATTCGCACTACCTTTCGCTCTACAGGTCCTTTACTTGTAGCAGGATCGCCAATCTGTTCACAGATAGCGACAGATTCTCCTAACTGGACTAACTTTGCAAGATAGCCTTCCACAGCATGAAATGGCACCCCCGCCATTGGAATGGGTTCACCAGCTGATGCTCCACGTTTTGTTAATGAAATCTCAAGCAGTTGGGAAGCACGCTTGGCATCATCATAAAAAAGTTCATAGAAATCCCCCATCCGATAAAATAACAAGATGTCCGGATTCTCAGCTTTAAGCTTGAGATATTGCTGCATCATGGGAGTGTGTTTTTGTTCAGCTTTCACGGGTAATTTCTTTCGTTTGTGTCTATTGCGGCTTAGGATACGTTAATCATGATTTGGCGAAAAGTCACAATGAGGTTTTTAGATATGGAATCACAGCAAATCTTATCGGCAAACTTGGGGGAGTGTCTAAAATACCATCAATTACTCCTCACAATGGCAGAGTCTTGTACTGGAGGTGGTGTATCAGCGGCCATCACGGATATACCTGGAAGCTCTGCTTGGTTTGATCGCGCTTTTGTTACCTACAGCAATGCCGCTAAAGTCGAGATGCTAGGGGTTGCTGAAGACACCATTCAATCGCATGGTGCAGTTAGTGAGATGACTGCGGTGGAAATGGTGCAAGGAGCGCTTAAGTATTCCAATGCCAACATCGGTGTTTCCATTAGTGGTGTGGCAGGACCTGGTGGAGGCAGTGCAGAAAAGCCCGTTGGGACAGTATGTTTTGCATGGGCAGATGATAAAGGGTGGCTAAAAGTTGATACCCAGTGTTTTTCTGGTGATAGAGCAGAAGTACGGCAGCAAGCAGTAACCTTTGCGTTGCAAGTATTGTATGAAAAACTGAAGAGTTAAAATTAAACTCACAAAAATTAACAAGATGCAGATGAGATACAAAAAAAATCTCCACAGCTATGGACACTGTATGAATCAACAGTATAATAATTTGTATCGATGGCTCAGAATAGCTCTGACGCAGTAATAAGCATTCAAATATCATCAATCAACGTGATGAGTGAAGTGGAGAAAATGATGGACGATAACAAACAGAAAGCGCTCGCGGCAGCACTTGGTCAGATTGAAAAGCAATTCGGTAAAGGTTCTATCATGCGTCTTGGCGATAACCGTGCCATGGATGTAGAAACCATCTCTACTGGTTCACTGTCTCTTGATATTGCTCTAGGTGCTGGTGGCCTTCCTATGGGGCGCATTGTCGAAATCTATGGTCCTGAATCATCAGGTAAAACCACACTCACTCTTGAACTTATTGCCGCTGCTCAACGTGAGGGCAAAACCTGTGCTTTTATTGATGCAGAGCATGCACTTGACCCTGTTTATGCGAAAAAGTTGGGCGTTGATATAGATGCCTTATTAGTATCTCAGCCGGATACTGGTGAGCAAGCACTTGAAATTTGTGATGCATTAGCTCGCTCTGGTGCGATTGACGTTATGGTAGTCGACTCTGTTGCTGCATTAACGCCAAAAGCAGAAATTGAAGGTGAGATGGGTGATAGCCACATGGGTTTACAGGCTCGCATGTTATCGCAGGCTATGCGTAAGCTAACGGGTAACCTTAAGCAGTCAAACTGTATGTGTATTTTCATTAACCAAATTCGTATGAAAATAGGCGTGATGTTTGGCAACCCTGAAACTACAACAGGTGGTAATGCACTTAAGTTCTATGCTTCAGTTCGTCTTGATATTCGCCGCACAGGTTCAATCAAAGAAGGCGATGAAGTTGTCGGTAACGAAACTCGTATCAAAGTGGTTAAGAACAAGATCGCAGCGCCATTTAAACAAGCGGAAACTCAGATTATGTATGGTCAAGGGTTTAACCGTGAAGGTGAGCTGATTGATTTGGGTGTGAAACACAAACTGATTGAGAAAGCTGGCGCTTGGTATAGCTACAATGGCGATAAAATTGGCCAAGGTAAAGCGAATGCAGCCAAGTTCTTGCGTGAAAACGTGAATGTTTCGCAAACTATTGATGCTACGCTGCGCGATATGCTGCTTTCTCCCGCTGAAATCCAATCTGATGACGCTGAGCTAGAGCAAATGCCAGAGAAAGAAGAGTTGTAAGTCATGCGGTTATGATGATTATTAGCCCTGCCAGTTGAGCGGGGCTTTTTTATTACCCACGCTAGGGAAGCATATGCTTAAAAGAGCCTCACCGTCTTTATCGGCAAAAGACGTTGCAATACAACTCATGAGTCGAAGAGATCATGGTGAATATGAACTTCGTCAAAAGCTTATTTACAAAGGTTTCGAAGAAAGTGCCGTTTATGAAGCGATAAACTTTTGCCTGACTCATAACTACCTCGATGATCTTCGTTATGCTAAAAGTCAAATACGACAACATGTTTATAAAGGACATGGAGAGAGGCGTATTCGTCAAGAACTAAAGCAGAAAAGAGTGGCAGAGTCGATAATCGATCTGGCGATGGAAGAAGAGCCACAAGATTGGTTTGAATTGGCAAAACAAGTTGGTGAAAAAAAATTTCAAGGCCAAAGGGCTGAAGATCCAAAGCAATATGCCAAGCAAGTCCGTTTTTTTCAATATCGAGGCTTTACCTTTGAACAGATTGAGTATGCGTTAGGCAAAAATTAATATTTTTAAGCCTAGCGATGGTTTTGTTAACCACTTTAGCAGCTCGCACTATTTTCCACTTCGTATATCAGCCTGACTATAAGCTCGCGTAGGCCGATCAATAAATAACTGAGATCCTAATATTAGCCCTGCTTGCGAAAAATAGTGCGTGAAAGATAAACAGGGCCTAGTCGTGGAGCTTGGCATGATCTACAATAGCGCAAAATTCTAACTCGATTATTTCTAGGAAGCGCTGCATGTACATGAGCACTGACGAGGTTCGTAATGCGTTCCTCAAGTTCTTTGAAAGCAAGGGACACCAAATTGTAGACAGTTCATCTTTGGTCCCGCATAACGATCCAACCCTGCTATTTACAAACGCAGGTATGAACCAATTTAAAGATTGCTTTTTAGGTGCAGAGAAACGAGCCTATACTCGTGCAACGACGGCTCAGCGTTGTGTACGTGCTGGTGGTAAACATAACGATCTAGAAAATGTTGGTTTTACTGCTCGCCATCATACCTTCTTCGAAATGCTGGGTAACTTCAGTTTTGGTGATTACTTTAAACAAGATGCGATTGCTTATGCTTGGGAATTCTTAACTGAGACTCTAAAGCTGCCTAAAGATCGTCTTTTGGTCACCGTCTATGAAACAGACGATGAAGCTTTTGACATTTGGAATAAACAAGTCGGTGTCCCTGCTGATCGTATTGTGCGTATCGGTGATAAAAAGGGTGGTAAACAATACGAGTCAGACAATTTCTGGACCATGGGAGATACAGGCCCTTGTGGACCATGCACTGAGATCTTCTATGATCACGGCGATCACATTTGGGGTGGGCGTCCTGGTACTCCTGAAGAAGACGGCGATCGTTTTATCGAGATCTGGAATAACGTATTTATGCAATTTAACCGTCATGCTGATGGTACGATGGAGCCTCTGCCTAAGCCTGCGGTCGATACAGGAATGGGCATCGAGCGCATTTCAGCTATCATGCAAGGCGTACACTCCAACTACGAAATCGATGTATTCCAAAAGCTTATTCAAGCGGCCGCACAGACGATAGACTATCAGGATCTGTCAAACCAATCTCTGCGCGTGATTGCCGATCATATTCGTTCGTGTGCATTTTTGATTGTCGATGGCGTTATGCCTTCTAATGAAGGTCGTGGGTATGTTTTGCGCCGTATCATACGCCGTGCTGTTCGCCACGGTAATAAACTCGGTGCTCAGGGCGTATTTTTCCACAAGCTTGTCGGAGTTTTGGCTGATGTGATGGGTTCTGCTGGTGAAGAGCTCAAGAAACAGCAAGCGGTTGTAGAAAAAGTACTGAGAATTGAGGAAGAAAACTTTGGTCGTACCTTAGAGCGTGGTATGACTATCCTCAATGAAGCTCTGGATAATCTAGAGGGTAAGGTTCTTGATGGTGAAACCGTATTTAAGCTTTATGATACCTATGGTTTCCCGGCCGACTTAACCAACGATGTTGCGCGTGAGCGTGAATTTTCGATTGATGAGCGAGGCTTCGAACAAGCAATGGAAGCTCAGCGTCAGCGCGCTCGTGAAGCAGGCCAGTTCGGTACTGATTACAACGCGACAATCAAAACGCAAACACATTCTGACTTTTGCGGTTACCTTGCCACTCAAGGAAGTAGTACTGCGACTGAAATGTTTGTTGATGGTGAAGTGGCAGAATCATTATCAGCGGGTGATAAAGCGATAGTTATCCTAGATGAGACTCCGTTTTACGCAGAGTCTGGTGGTCAGTGCGGTGATACAGGTGTGCTCAAAACACAATCGGGTGTTTTCAAAGTAGAAGATACACAGAAGCTAGGCAATGCCATCGCTCACTATGGTGTATTAGCAGAAGGCGTGTTAGCCAAAGGAGACGAAGTAGAAACTTTGGTTGATGCTAAGCGCCGGGCTGCAATTTCGCTAAACCATTCTGCCACCCACCTTCTGCATGCTGCACTTCGTCAGGTTTTGGGAGAGCATGTTACGCAAAAAGGATCCTTGGTTAAGCCTGAAAATCTACGCTTCGATTTTTCTCATTTAGAAGCGGTAACGCCTGCCGAACTAAAACAGGTGGAACGCCTAGTTAATGCTCAAATCCGCCGTAACCATATCATTGAAACTCAAATTATGGATATAGAGTCGGCTAAGCAAAAGGGGGCAATGGCCTTGTTTGGCGAGAAGTACGATGATGAGGTTCGTGTACTTTCAATGGGAGATTTCTCTACAGAGCTCTGCGGTGGTATTCACGCATCAAGCACTGGTGACATAGGCTTATTCAAGATCACTTCTGAAGGTGGGATAGCGGCAGGCATCCGCCGTATAGAGGCAGTATCAGGCGAGGCAGCCCTAGATACCATTGAATTGCAGCAAGCTAAATACGAAGAGAAGTTGGTGGAGTCTGCTAATAAGGCCAAAGCGTTAGAGAAAGAGATCCAAAAACTTAAGGATAAAATGGCGGCAGCAGAAAGTGCCAACATTATGGGCAAAGCCCAAGAAATAAACGGTACTAAAGTGCTCATCGCTGAAATGGAAGGTGCGGATAGTAAAAACTTACGCACCATGGTTGATGACATCAAAAACCAATTGGGCAGCGGTGTTGTCATGCTAGCCAATGTTAACGATGGCAAAATAGGCCTAATCGCTGGAGTAACCAAGGACCTAGTCGGTAAAGTCAAGGCTGGAGATTTGGTTAAAATGGTTGCTGAGCAGGTTGGTGGTAAAGGTGGTGGACGCCCAGATATGGCTCAAGCAGGGGGGAGTGATATTGCGGCACTCCCACAAGCTATAAAGACAGTTCAGCCTTGGCTAGAAGAACGTCTATAAATTTTTACGCTCAACCTAGTTTGGTTGAGCGTAATTTTTTGAGCTAGCCAAGTGAATAATCAGACGCTCCTCTAGTGTGTTTTAGAATTCTTGGCTTTTGTTGTTACTACCACAAGCAGTTATATGGCAATAGTGCGTGGTGCGAATAAGACTATGGTCTTGGGAAGGTGAAGACTGGTGAAACATCCCCTTATCGTGCAAAAGTTCGGTGGGACTTCTGTTGGAACAATTGAAAATATCCACAAAGTAGCCGAGCACATCATTAAGGCAAAAAATGATGGTAATCAAGTTGTTGTTGTTGTATCAGCAATGTCAGGAGAAACTAATCGGCTAATGGATTTAGCCAAACAAATTGATAGTGTGCCCACGGCTCGAGAGCTTGATGTCCTGCTCTCTGCAGGTGAACAAGTATCAATGGCATTATTAGCGATGACCTTAAATAAACAAGGTTACTCGTCACGCTCCTTGACTGGAGCGCAAGCCAATATTGTTACTGATCATCATCATAATAATGCTGCGATTATGAGTATCGATACCTCTGCAATTAAGACGCTGTTATCACAGGATTTGATAGTAATAGTGGCGGGTTTTCAAGGGGTCAACCAATATGGGGATATTACTACCTTAGGGCGCGGCGGTTCAGATACCAGTGCTGTGACATTAGCAGGTAACCTACAAGCCAATGAGTGCCAAATTTTTACCGATGTTGATGGCATTTACACCTGTGATCCTAATATCGTTCCAGAAGCGAAAAAAATTGATGTCATTGACTTTGAGTCAATGGAAGAAATGGCATGTCGAGGGGCGAAGGTTCTTCATTTGCCCTCAGTGAAATATGCTCGGCAGAATAATGTTCCACTACGTGTTTTATCTACATATAGTCCCTCAGAAGGTAGTTTGGTAAAAGGAAATGAGCCCTTACAACCTCTTTGTGGTGTCGCTATCCAGCGTGAAATGATTTGCATTAATCTACCCAATGATGATTATCTGAGTTTTGAAATACAGTGCAAAATGTTGGGAGTTCACATCTGGAGTACGTTTGAATACAAAGATGGAATAACTATAGTAATAAAACACGAAGCTTATGCAAAATTGGAATTGGTGTTTGGTGATAAAATCATTAAAAGTGAAGAGGTTAGCTTGCTGACGCTCGTTGGCCAACAGCTTGATGGATTGCTAGAGTTGTCTTATGTGCTATTAGCTGAACAAGGTATTGAGGTGATACATCGCAGTGTTAACCAACAGTCACTGACATGGGTATTGCCCTCAGAAAGCATCGACAAAGCCGCAAACATATTGCATCATGCGTACTTTGTCTCAGCGCAAGCGATTAACTATCAGCCTAAACGGGCGTGTTCAAGTTAATCAGGTTTGAGAATAAAGTTTACGAAAATATAACTTTTGTTGGATAATAGCCTCGTAGCAAGAAAAATCAGAGATTACTCAAGGAGCACAGAATGCTAATTTTAACTCGCCGCGTAGGCGAAACTCTCATGATCGGCGATGAAGTCACAGTCACTGTACTGGGCGTAAAAGGTAATCAGGTTCGTATTGGTGTGAACGCGCCAAAAGAAGTGTCTGTTCACCGTGAAGAAATTTACATGCGCATTCAAGCTGAAAAAGGTAATGGTAATACTACTTCAGGTAATTACTAGTGAGATAAAAAAGGCCGACTTATGTTGGTCTTTTTTATGCAATTAACAAAAATCATTTTATAGAAAAGAGTGAATTAGCATCGCTTTGATTAAATTGCCGACGCTTGGTCAATTTTTTATGTTTTTTACCAAGAAAACGTTTGACATATTTTCGGTAAATCGTAATATGTGCCTCCGCAAGATGGTGAGGTGGCCGAGAGGCTGAAGGCGCTCCCCTGCTAAGGGAGTATGCGGTTTG
>NZ_JAYQDQ010000114.1:0-10446 GCF_038138445.1 Vibrio sp. | reverse complement strand
AGGTTTTTAGCTGGTGCCAGCTTTCAGTTAAATGGGGTTTACCGCCAGCTTACGTTTGTTGCGATTTCCTTTTGCTACTTCTTTGAGAATCTGCATTTCACGACCTGTTAATGCGTCAAATACATTAGTGCTTGACGGCTTTTGGGCCAAGTAGCTAGCCACCTGCCTGCTGTATACTTTATCTCCTTTCAAGGAATGTTTAAGAAGAGTGACAAGCTCCTCTGGTTCATTATCTTTTAAAAGATAGCCATCTGCTCCCGCTTTCACTATGGCATCAATATCTAAGGGGCTATCCGATACTGTCATAACTACAATGATTGCATCACAGCTTTCTGCCCTGAGAGCATTTAAAGTCTCTAAACCAGACATTCCTTTCATGTTTAAATCAAGCAGAATTAGCTCCGGCTGGAACTGATGATTTGCAGATAAAGCATCTACTCCATTGCCTACTTCAGCAACCACGTCAAACTCATCTTCAAGATGTAATAGTTGTGTTATCCCTCTCCTTATTAATGGGTGATCATCAACCAACAATACTTTAGATTTCGTCAACTTTTTCCTCCTTCGCCTTAGGGTAGCTCAATAGAACCTCACACCCCTCCCCATTTACCGTATTTATATCAACGCTACCATGCAAGCATAGAGCGCGCTCTCGAATGATGTTAAGCCCATAATGATGCGCCTTATCAGTTGAATAATCGAAGCCCACTCCATTATCTTTTACTTTGACTTTCACATTGGATGAGTCTTCGTAGCAATGAATGCTTATCTTAGACGCTTCTGCATGCTTTATTGCATTGGTTATCGCCTCTCGTATTATCTGTAACAAGTGCACTTGTTGGTGAGCATCCAGTTGAATCGATGAAAGTTCATTGTTGAGCTCTATCCTCGACTGCGTTTGCTTACTCATTTGCTGAACGACTTCTTGCAGCGCAGAGCCAAAACTTTTAGCCCTGATAGTAAGTCTAAAGGTAGTAAGAAGCTCCCTCAAATGTACATATGCCGAAGACAAGCCTGTATCTAATTCACCTAGTGTAAGCTTAGATTCATCACATAATTCAGACTTAGGAAACTGATGTATCTGTCTTTTTAATATGGAAACTTGAATCTTTAGATAACTTAAAGCCTGAGCTAATGAATCATGTAGCTCTCGCGCAATAGCAGTTCTCTCTTCCATTAACAGCAGTTGTTCTGCCTGACGTTGTGATTGATTGTAGTAAATCGCACGAGAGAGGAGTTGTACGAAGCTATTTATCAGATCCGGATCAGGGCAAGGTAGTGTTACCTTCCAAAACAGGGTACCAAGTTTCTGCTCATCCATACAAAGGGGGGAACTCGTGCTATGAGCAGAATAGCTACTATCGATTCCTGCTTCTATTATTAACGATTTTTCTCCTAGCTCAACAATTTCCAACCTAGCCGACTCTATACCTTCAATGGTTATAAATTGGCTTAAAATATTGGAAAAATTGTTGTGTGTAATGCGTGAAGCAGCAAGCTCTTGAGAACAGCAATACAAAACTTGTAACGATTTATTAGCCCTTTGCAACTTACTCGTTTTATCGTCAACCGCCAATTCAAGACCATGGTATAACTTACCTAATTCAGCGGACATGTTATTAAAGGTATGCGTTAATACCCCAATTTCATTACCGCTAGCAACATGAAGAGATACGTTAAAGGAATGTGATTGAACTTCTTCACTTGCCTTAACCAAGATACCTAGAGGTTTCACTACGTGCTTACGGACATAATGAATCAAAAGAATTGAAACAACCAAAATACTGCCTAGTCCAAGACTCCCCACCCATGCGAGCGCTGTTAACTTCCATTCAGAAAAGTGCTGAAGCTTAACCACAAATGCATCGATTTGTTTAACAAAGCCCTCTACTTCATATAGATATTGTGTTCGATTATAGCCGGTCAGCACAATTTTTAGTTGAGACCAACGCTTAACCAGATGCTCATAGTCTTGAGCTATATCCTTAGGAGATATCCAGCTGCGAAGTGACTTCATAGATGGTGAGAACAAAGACTGTTCGAAAATCACAATATGTCGCTCAAAGTGATCGGATGGCATTTGAATATCGTGCGATAAACGATAGCTTTGCATCCGCATTGATCCGGCAACATTAATAGCTTCAGCATCGTTCAGAGTCGAGGCTAACATCACAATGGCAAAGCTGGTAGTGGACAATGACAATATTAAAATTAATCCCATGGCCTTAGCGACGACATTAGTTACCGATTTTCTCGCTATTTCAGTCACTTAATTCCCTAACCTTACCAATCGATGGTATCAATATCTCTTCAAATGTTGGAGGGTTTATTGATCTTAAACAAACACACCGCCTTTTACCCCCTTAGAGGTATTTATACATATATGTCAAAAACTACAATTTAAGTCAGGTTAAATAGTAAATTGATAACTCTTGCTATGAACTAACGTTAGTTTAGTTGATATCAGAAGGTGGGTGGTATCGTGGTCGATCTTTCAAAACGACACTTTTTTTTCCAAGATAAATCTGAGGGTGCTCTGTTAGATCTCCCTTGGCTTGCTCGGCCCGCATCGTTTACCGATATATGCACACGATGTTCAAAATGCCTAAACGCTTGTGAAACCCAAATTATTGTCCTAGGTGATGGTGGTTTTCCCAAAGTCGATTTTTCTAGGGGTGAGTGTACATTTTGCCATCAATGCGTCGACGTATGTAGCGAGCCTCTATTCCGCTCAACAGCAGAACAAGCATGGGCAGAAAAAGCCGTGGTTAATCCAACATGTCTCGCTAAACAAAATATTGAGTGTCGAAGCTGCTCCGATAGCTGCGAATCCATGGCCATCACATTTAAAACCACGTTAGGTAAAGTGGCTCAACCCACTTTAAACGCTGCCGCATGCAACACTTGCGGTGCTTGTGTGTCCGTTTGCCCTGCTTCATCGATTGAAGTGAAGAGCTTTTAACAATGAGCGTTAATTATGTCTACTAATCAAGTTCACATTTCTAGCTTAATCGTACATGTGCATCCGGACTCACTAGCCGAAACAAAAGCACGGATAAATTCTTTTGACAATGCCGAAGTATACGGTGATAGCGCCGACGGAAAAATCGTGGTGGTTCTGGAAACCGAAAGCCAAGGTTTGATCACTGAAACGATTGATACCATTAACCAGCTAACAAATGTAATGAGTACTGTACTTGTTTATCACCAAATCGAAACTGAATTCAACATTGACGAACTCAAGCATAACAACAACGAAAAACACTACTCCCAACCTGAGGGTTAAGTATGAAGATGACAAGACGTGCGTTTGTTAAAGCAAACGCAGCAGCATCAGCCGCCGCAGTCGCCGGTATTACTCTACCAGCATCTGCGACCAATCTGATTGCTAGCTCAGACCAAACCAAGATTACCTGGGATAAAGCACCATGCCGATTTTGTGGTACCGGCTGTTCTGTCTTAGTCGGAACACAAAACGGTAAAGTTGTAGCTACTCAGGGCGATCCAGAAGCTCCCGTTAACAAAGGCTTAAATTGCATAAAAGGGTACTTTCTGTCAAAGATCATGTACGGAGAAGATAGACTCACGCAGCCATTAATGCGCATGAAAGATGGTAAATACCATAAAGATGGTGATTTTGCTCCAGTTTCTTGGGACGTCGCATTCGATACTATGGCAGAGAAGTGGAAGCACGCTTTGCAGAAACAAGGCCCGTCGGGAGTAGGTATGTTTGGGTCTGGACAATGGACGGTTATGGAAGGATATGCTGCCGCGAAAATGATGAAAGCAGGATTTCGTTCAAATAATATAGATCCAAATGCTCGCCACTGTATGGCCTCTGCCGTTGGTGGATTTATGCGAACCTTTGGTATTGACGAACCTATGGGGTGCTATGATGATTTCGAACACGCGGATTCGTTCGTACTTTGGGGTTCAAACATGGCGGAGATGCACCCAGTGCTATGGACTCGTATTACGGACCGTCGGCTTAGCCACCCAGATGTAAAGGTGAATGTATTATCAACCTACTATCACCGCTCTTTCGAATTGGCGGATACTGGCTATATTTTTCAGCCTCAATCCGATCTTGCAATCGCAAACTTTATTGCAAATTACATAATCCAAAACAAAGCAGTCAATTGGAGTTTTGTTAAAAAGCACACCAATTTTAAACAAACCGCTACTGACATCGGATACGGTTTACGTGACAGTGACCCGCTACAAAAAGCGGCGGCAAACCCTAATTCCGGAAAAATGACCACCATCAGTTTTGAACAATATAAGAAGTCCGTCGCACCTTATACCGTAGAAAAAGCGGCAAAACTGTCAGGAGTCTCGGAAGACAAATTAATCGAATTGGCAAAACAGTACGCCGACCCCGATACAAAAGTAATGTCTCTTTGGACTATGGGTATGAACCAGCATACTCGTGGCGTTTGGATGAACAGTCTGATCTACAATATTCACCTACTTACAGGCAAAATTGCAACGCCAGGTAACAGCCCGTTTTCTCTTACTGGTCAACCTTCAGCCTGTGGTACTGCACGTGAAGTCGGCACCTTCGCGCACCGCCTCCCTGCAGATATGGTTGTCGCAAACCCCAAACACCGTAAGATAGCAGAGAAAATTTGGAATATTCCAGATGGCGTAATTCCACCTAAACCCGGCTATCACGCTGTGATGCAAGATCGTATGCTCCATGATGGAAAGCTCAATGCTTATTGGATAATGTGTAACAACAATATGCAAGCTGGGCCAAATATAAATGGAGAGCGCCTACCCGGATATCGCAACCCAGAAAATTTCATTGTTTGCTCTGACCCTTACCCTACCGCTACAGCGCAAGCTGCCGACTTGATTTTGCCAACAGCCATGTGGATAGAAAAAGAAGGTGCGTATGGCAACGCCGAACGTCGGACTCAAGCATGGTATCAGCAGGTTAACACCGTGGGTGATGCTAAATCTGATTTATGGCAAATAATGGAGTTTTGCAAACGTTTCAAGATGGAAGAAGTCTGGACTAAAAAACAATTGGCCAAGGCACCTCAGTATCGTGGCAAGACCATGTATGACATGCTATTTGCAAATGGAGTTATCAACAAATACCCCATAGAGGAAGCCCGAGAACTAAATGACGATGCACACCATTTTGGTTACTACGTCCAGAAAGGATTGTTTGAAGAATACGCTCAGTTTGGTCGTGGGCACGGACATGATCTGGCTCCTTATGATAAATATCATGAAGTGCGTGGGCTTCGCTGGCCTGTTGTCGATGGTAAAGAAACTTTATGGCGCTACAAAGAGGGCTCTGACCCTTATGCGAAGAAAGGCAGTGGCTGGGACTTTTACGGTAAACCTGATGGAAAGGCATTAATTATCTCTGCACCATACGAAGCCCCTCCAGAAGTACCAGATTCTGAGTATGACTTATGGCTATGTACAGGTCGAGTCCTTGAACACTGGCATACAGGTACGATGACACGCCGTGTACCCGAATTGTATAAAGCGGTTCCTGATGCCGTTTGTTACATACACCCTGATGATGCTAAGTCACGAAATTTACGTCGCGGAGAAGAGGTATTGATTGCCAACAAACGTGGTGAAGTACGTGTTCGTGTTGAAACTCGGGGGCGTAATCGCCCTCCTAAGGGCCTAATATTTGTCCCATTTTTTGATGCTCGCATCCTAATCAATAAGTTAATCCTTGATGCTACAGACCCTTTGTCGAAACAAACCGATTTTAAGAAGTGTCCAGTTAAGATCACCAAGGTGGTGTGATGAAAGATCTGTTGCCAAGTAAACACTGTGGCTAAAGCGACGAATTTAGCTCGAAAGTGGAGGATGTAAGATGAAAAGAATATGCTTTGCACTACTATCGGCCAGTGCCTTGATAATTAGCACAATTACAATAGCCGAGTTGAATAATCCCGGCGGAATTGGGGGACTAGAGTCACTTCGGGGAGCCAGTGAACTAGAAGCCACGCGCCCGGCTGACGACTTTAAAAAGTACCCTAAAGAACAAGTACTTGAAAGCAGCTATGTTTATCAACCCCCTTTGGTCCCGCATAGTATTCGCAACTACGAGGTGTCCCTTAATGCAAATAAATGCTTGTCTTGTCATAGCTGGAAGAATGCCAAAGAGATGGGAGCAACAAAAATCAGCGTAACTCATTATGTAAATCGAGAAGATGCTGTATTAGCAGATGTTTCTCCCCGGCGTTATTTCTGCCTGCAGTGTCATGTCCCTCAGGCTAGTGCAGAACCCCTCGTTGCTAATGAATTTAAGAGTGTTGACTCACTCAAGTAGTCGATACGCCAGTAGATAAGAGGCCATTATGAAATTATTGAAAGCGTTTTGGACTAGACTAACAGCCCCTAGTAAAGCTGCCGCTGGGGTCATTTTATTTATGGGTTTCATTGGAGGGCTCTTGTTTTGGGGGGCATTTAACACAGGAATGGAAGCCACGAATACAGAAGAGTTTTGTTCAAGCTGCCACGCACCTATCGTTGCAGAAATCCAGGAAACTATTCACTACTCAAACCGTTCAGGTGTAAGAGCCATTTGCTCAGACTGTCATGTACCTCATGAATGGACCGACAAGATAGTGCGTAAGGTCCAAGCATCTAAGGAGCTTTTCGCACACTTTGTCCTCAGAACAATCAATACACCTGAAAAATTTCAGCAGCGTAGAGCTCATTTAGCCGAACGCGAATGGGCGAGATTCAAAAACAACGATTCACTAGAGTGTCGAAATTGTCATCAATTTGAATATATGGATTTTTCAGAGCAAGGGGCTAGAAGTGCTAAGCAACATTCCACCGCTTTAGCTTCTGGAGAGAAAACATGTGTCGATTGCCATAAAGGCATCGCTCACAAGCTCCCCGACATGTACGGTGTAGAAGGCTGGCAGTAGGAGAACAAAATATGAGTACATTGGAGTCTGTTATATGGCATATTCTGGGTTACGGAGCGATGCCTTTTATCATATTATCAGGTTTCGTTGCTGTCGCGGGGATCTCCATCTGGTTACTATCTCTAACCAAGGATAAAAACGTTGAATAAATCCAGTAATGTTAAACGACCTGCAATTACGCCTCCTTAAACTAATTGCTTAGCGTCAGGAGGCGTCATTAATCTGCCATTCTTTTATTCAGGATAACCTTCTGGGTTATTCGACTGCCACCTCCATGTGTCTGTCGTCATTTGTTCTAATGTTCGCTCAGCTTTCCAGCCTAATTCTTGCTGAGCTTTTGACGGATCAGCCCAGCATTCGGCAATATCACCAGGGCGTCTAGGCGTTATTTTATATGGCACCTGTTTTCCAGACGCTTTTTCAAATGCAGCCACCATTTCTAAAACACTGTAACCATTACCCGTACCTAAATTAAACACATGAAGCCCTTTTTTGCCCCCAACTTTGTTCAGTGCGGCAACATGGCCATCCGATAAATCCATCACATGAATATAATCACGAACACCTGTTCCATCAGCAGTTGGGTAATCATCACCAAATACGGATAAATACTCTCTTCTTCCAACGGCAACCTGTGAAACAAATGGCATCAGATTATTTGGGATACCCGACGGATCTTCGCCTAGATGACCAGACGGATGAGATCCGACGGGGTTGAAATAACGCAATAAAGTGATGCTCCAATCTGGGTTCGCTTTCTGAAAGTCCGTTAAGCACTCTTCTACCATAAGTTTGCTACGACCATAAGGATTTGTAGCACTAGTAGGAAAATCTTCCGTAATAGGTACACGCGCAGGATCACCATAAACAGTTGCCGATGAAGAAAATACTAAAGACGTAACCCCTACTTGGCGCATTGCCTCTACCAAAACCAAGGTGCCATTGACATTATTATCATAATATTCGAGCGGTTTCTCTACCGATTCACCTACAGCTTTAAGGCCCGCAAAGTGTATAACTGATCCAATATTTTGCTCTTTAAGCACCTTAACTAGGTTCGCTTTATCTCGAACATCACCTTCAATAAATAAAGGCTTAACATCTGTAACTTTCTCAATGCGCTCTAACACCGATTTTTTACTGTTATACAAGTTATCCATAATTACCGGAGTCATACCTGCTTCGAGCATTTGAATACAAGTATGGCTACCAATGTAACCCAACCCACCAGTGACTAACACATTCATACTAATAACCTTATTATTATTTTCAATCACATATTAAAACATGTTTGATACAAAATATAGTGCATCTATTTATCCACTACCTGCGACATATTCTCACAAACTAAACTTACTATAAGCCAAAAAAACACCGAAAAGCCCCGCAAGATTACAAAAATCATGAAAAAATCTCTGATTGTCTGTTATTTTTATAACATGTTGAATATGCATGACTATTGGAATCTACTCGATGACAAAACGCACTATAACTCTTAATTGTGATATGGGTGAGAGTTTCGGAATGTGGAAAATGGGGAATGATGAAGCTGTCATGCCTTGGGTAGATATGGCAAATCTAGCCTGCGGATTTCATGCATCTGACCCAGATATTATGCTGCATACGATAAAACTTGCAATAAAATATGACACTCAAATAGGTGCTCATCCAAGCTATCCCGACTTACAAGGGTTTGGTAGACGTAAAATAGAGATGGATAGAGATTCCATCACCAACATGGTTATCTACCAAGTTGGCGCTTTAAAGGCTCTGACTGAAAGTCAAAACACGCAGATTAGCTACGTTAAGCCACACGGTGCTTTGTATAATAACATGTTAAGCGATTTGTCTATTTTCGATGCTGTCGCTGATGCTGTTGCTTGCTTTGACGTCCCTCTTATGATGTTGGCCATAAATGACAATGAAAAACATCTTGAAATTGCCGATAAGTATGAATTACCAGTGCTATTTGAAGCATTTGCAGATAGAGCTTATTTATCCAACGGCGAACTCGCTCCTAGGTCAATACCGGGCTCCGTTTTATCTCAAGAAGAAGATATTCTTGATCAAGTACAACAAATTGCTCACTACGGAAAAGTGAGAACCGTTGATGGATTCCTAATTCCCATTGAGGCCGATACGATCTGTGTGCATGGCGATAATGATCAAGCCATTAAAATGATTCATAAAATTAAAGATACTCTCTAGGAGGTCGAAGATGAATATTGAAACATCCGTTGACCCTGTAGCTGAGTGCTCAATACTCATTCGTTTTGAAGCCGAGTGCAGCCACAAACTTTCTCTATTGATTGGTGAAATAAGTAGATACCTAGCCAATCAGCTTGGTGCAATTATTATGAATGTCACACCATCCATGGACTCTATATTGATTGATTACCTGCCCCATCGGGTGTCCATTTTTGAATTTATACCTTATCTAGAAAAATTAGTTACAGAGGCTATTAAAGCCTTACCAGATGATGTTGACACTCAACTCATTGAGCTTCCCGTATACTACCATCAAGATGTAGGGCCAGAGATTAATCAATATTATGCTAGAGGGCTAAGCCTAGACGATATTATTGGCTTACATACCAAGCAGGAATACACTGTATCCGCCATTGGTTTTGCTCCTGGTTTTGCATTTTTGTCTTCAATAGCTGAATCGCTTCGCTTGCCGCGTAAATCAACGCCTCGAGTCAAGTTGCCTAAAGGTAGTGTCGGAATAGCTAATAACAATACAGCCGTTTACCCATCAGACTCACCTGGAGGTTGGAACATCATAGGCAATTGTCCTATTGACTTATACACACCTGATAAGTCAACTATCCTGCCTTTCTCTATAGGGACAAAAGTCCGCTTTAAATCAATTTCTAGCGACGAATTTCTTCATCTTGGCGGACGTGTTGTAAGGGGATGGCAGTGACAAATATTCATGCAATTACGGCTGTAAAACCAGGTCAACAAACTCTTATTCAAGACTTTGGACGTTTCGGCCTTGCTCACTTGGGCATTACTCAAGGTGGCCCGGTTGATGATTATGCCTATAGCTGGGCAAACCATTTGCTTGGCAACCATACCAATTGTCCATCATTAGAAATTACGCTCGGGCAAGCAGAGTTTCTCATTCACTCAGATTGTGAAATGGCGATAGCAGGTGGTGACCTAAATGCGAAGCTAGATGGGCAGCCTATTGATAATTGGTCTAGTTTTGTTGCAAACCAGGGGCAAACCCTTTCCTTTGCCCTGCCAATAAATGGATTGCGAAGCTATTTGGCTGTCAAAGGCGGGTTCAAAGTACCTGTTCATTTGGGTAGTACGGCGACAGTCATGCGTGATCACCTTGGTGGTATCAAGAGCGGAAGCCCTGTAGGCTCTGGAGATATCATTCATTTTGAGCCACACGATATTATAACTAAAACTAAGCAGATGACCTTTAGGTACAAACCGGACTACAACTTACCCCTTGAGTTGAGAGGTAAGCTGGCGGTAAACCCCATTTAACTGAAAGCTGGCACCAGCTAAAAACCTG
>NZ_JAYQDQ010000113.1:0-10649 GCF_038138445.1 Vibrio sp. | reverse complement strand
GTTAGTGATTGTACTCACTTAACTCGGTGTCCAAAACTGCTGGGGCGGATCATAAAGGGGTACACTGTACTAAGAGGCTTTATAGAGGGATTTATAGGAGCATGTACCTTTAGCGTACTAATTTTGAGTTTATGTGTGATTGTTAAGTTTGAGCGTGAACTAGACAACCACCTAGAACTCCATTATCAAGATTAATAGTCAGCTTAGTAAAGGAGTCATAGACTCTATCAAATGCTTCTTTACCATGATTGCGGCAAAGAGATAATTTTTTGTCTCTCATGTTATGCAGCACGCTTTGATAGCTGTCAAAAAACATCTCCGATAGGTCGTAGACCTCAACGATGGACCAAGGCGAGAAAATAGTATCGAGTCTATCTAAGGCAATTGGGTTGAAAGGGGAGTGGTCATCATCGAAAAGATTGCCTTTAAATGGCGTTTTTGAACAGTACTCAAAAACGAGTAAATCTGCCTTTTCCCTTGCTCTTCCCATTAATGCATTACACGCTTTATTCTGGTCTTCAAATGCATAGAAAGAGGAAAACAGTGTAAAAAGATCAAAGGTTTCTTCAGTAAGTTGGTCGATATCTAGTACATCGCCATGGAGAAATTTGCAATCCTTGTATTTATTTCTTGAGTAATTTATCGCTTGGATATCTTTGTCTAGCCCAGTGGTTGTTACCATTTGGTTGAGCATGTCTACTGTGCCACCTAAGCCGGATCCCACATCTAATACGCTTTGCTTTGATGCAAAGTCGATTTTGCTAATGGCAAACTGAACCGCTTCTCTGTCTTTTGGGTGAGTGAAATCGCCATTTCTTATTTCAGCCAGCAGATGTTTTTTTTGAATAAAAGTGTTCATGAAAAATAGCCCATTGAAACCAATTGCTTGATTTTGCTTTGATTAAAGATGAAAACCAATGAGTATTACAAAACACCGAGTAGAAAAACATTCGGGTTTTCCCCGTATGTTAAATGATACCAGATTGTATATTGTATACCTGTGCTTAACCTGATTTGTCCCTACTCGGAAAATCGCGATAAGCATTAGATATAAGTCTTTCTCTTTATCCTTATATCACCTGGGTTTTAGAACCCTGAAACCTTTATATAGCCAATTGTAATCTGGTCCAGTTTTTGGACATTCACGTGAGAGCGTTCCCCACTTAATTTAAGTGGGGACTTTTTGTTTACAACCATGATCATATAAGGTGGTGTAAAGTCCTTTGACCGTAAAAAGCGATGTGAGGTGTCATCGTTTTGTTTAATTTATGTGGAGTGACGTGGCTGGCTAATAAAATCGGTGAAGGACTAGGCTTCACCGATTATAGGGCTAGTGAATTTCTGTGGTTTTGATGTATCCATCTCCACGGCTGCCAGTAGAGCGGTTAATTACTACCCAGTAGTACTTACCTTTACCGGGGTTAGCATAGACTGAACGACTTGGCCCACCAACCACAGAGCCGCTGCCATCAACAAGCTGTAAACTGAGCCAAGCATTGGATAAGTTTGTTAATGCTCCTGATGCACGCTTGTAAGCGCAGGTTTGATCAAATGAGTACAGCATGGTTGAATCGCCAGGCTTTAGCTCAGTGAAGTAAAACGTGTTGGACAGGGTAAGTCGGCATAAGAAATTAAACGATTTTGAAAGCTCAGCGAATCCTTTGCTATCCATTTTCTGACGTTCTTCTTTGTTGAGATCTATCTCGACAGAGCTTTTGGTGACCACTTCTGATTCGAGTTCAACCACGGGATAGGCTTTCCCATCAAGATAAACATTAGTTGGGGCAAAGCTTGCTTGCGCTGAGAATGAAAACGCTGCAAGTAATAAAGATAAGTTAATAATTTTCATAGTAGAGACCTTATTTATAAGACGAGGAATAATTATTTATATCTATTACTTAAACAACATGTATTGGTTTTGTTTGTGATTAAATAATCTATAAACTGTAATAATTAAAATTGATATTTCATATATTAATAAGCTGAGTCACATAGATTAAGATGTCTAAAAATCTGGATAAAGCAGAGGTGATTACTTTTTTAAATGCTTATGGTTTAGCAGTCTCGCAAGGTTTTTTCGATATTAGAGCTTGATTAAACTCTGCCAAGATGGATTTTGATAGTGCGTTGTTTTTACTCAGAGCTAGATAAATTGGCAAAACATCAACAGCCTGTTCTGATACGTGAAACTGGTTTTTATCTAAAGATTGCTGCTCTATGTTCCAATGAAAAACCTCTTCATCCATAAGCATGGCGTCGACGCGATTTTTTATCAAAAACTCAATGTTCTCGTTAGCCGACTTGGTGTGATAAAAACTTACCTTTTCGTTGCTAATGTTTTGCCCGTATGCATAACCGGATACAACCGCTATCTTAATCGTGCGCTCTTGTTGTAAATCTTGATATTGGACTGGCGCACTTTTCAGGCTGATGACTTTTATTTGATTGGTGTAGTAGGGCTCGCTAAAGTACAAATCTTTCTCTCTTTGTGGTGTTTTCCAAGCGCCAACTATTACATCAACTTCGCCTGACTTTGCCATCTTGTAGGCGCGATTCCAAGGTAGTATTTCCACCGCGAGTTGCATCTTTGCCGCGCAAAAAATCTCATCGACCTGCCGATGTAGCTTACCTTTGTTCATAGTGTCTTTATGAAAGTAAGGTGGCCACTCATCTTGAACACCTTTTACAATCAAGGAAGAAGCGTTTGGAGATAGTGTTAATGTAAGTACAAGACATAGCGATGAATATTTACTCTTCCTCTGAACCATATCAGACATCTTTTCGATGTTGAATTACCTTTCAGTATAGCTAAGTAAACCATGTTATCTGCGACCAAGCGGTAATTGATAGGCTTCATTTTCAACCGATTTGTATTTGCAGATCTCGCTATCAAAATGAGGAATGATACGGGTTGAAGTGATCCTTTTATTTAGCGCTATAGTAGTAATGATTGACAATCACTGACATAAGTTAACCCTATGAAATATCCTATCCTTTGTTGCATAAGTTTACTTGGCAGCTTGATGGCTTTTGCTTCCTCTGCCGCCACATGTCCAGAAATATTGAATAGCAAGCAACGCCTGCTGAACTCGACTGAAAACATCGAGTTGTGCAAAGCGTTTCAAGGCAAAACGCTTTTAGTGGTCAATACGGCAAGTCAATGTGGTTATACCTCTCAGTTTGAAGAGCTTGAAGAGTTATATCAAACATACAAAGATAAGGGCTTTACTGTCATTGGTTTTCCAAGCAATGATTTTCGCCAAGATAGGGGAAGCGAAGAGCAATCTGCCAAGGTATGTTACCTCGATTACGGCGTCACGTTTCCAATGATGGCGCGTTCTTCTTTAACAGGCAGTAGCGCCAATCCGGTCTTTACCCAAATACAATCTCAAGCTGGCGTGAAGCCCAAATGGAATTTTTACAAATTCTTAATCAACAAACAGGGTAATGTGGTGGCAACCTTTCCAAGCTCGGCGTCACCAGTTAGTTCGACCCTTAAAAATGCTATAGAGAAGCAATTATGAATCCTAGAGGTATAGTAAGCACTCACACTACAATGACTAAGCTTGGTTATATGGGTCTCATTCCCTTTATATTCGGTTTGTTTTTATCCCTGACAGGACACGCCTTATTTGGGCTAAGTGGCGAAGTACTCTTTATTACTTATAGCGTCGTCATTTTGAGTTTTTTATCGGGTATTCTGTGGGGCAATGGCATCGAGAATTTTGAAAGCCGAGGCAGCAATAAAGCGCTAATTTTGAGTAATTTGATTGTGCTAGCAGCTTGGTTATCGGTCCTGCTCGGTGAGCGATATGAGTTTGAGAGCCTGCTGATTTTGCTTATGGGCTATGTTGTTGTTTGGCGAACAGAAAAATTGATGCGTTCAGAAAACCAGAGTGCGGGACCAGATGGGTACTTTGATATGCGTACAAGGCTCACCTCCAGTGTTGTTTTGATGCATGGGATAGTCTTGTTGACCTAACTAAGGGAGCAAGGCCTTTGGTAGAAGTAATCATGATGTGGTTGAATGAATAGAATCATACCGATATTTATAGATCCGCAAGAGATGCATTCATATTAAAAATCCTTATCTTTTAATATATTACTTTCATTTGACATGTGTACAACACAGTAATCATATAGTATTTTGACATTTTTATTTTTAAGCGATTTGAGAAAGTCCATCAAAGGTGTTAAATGAAAAATACTATTATAGCGCTAGCGTTAATCGGTGTGTCTGCGTCAGCATCTGCAGATTCTTGGTTATACGGAGGCGCATCTATTGGTCAATCTGATCTAAATTCTGAAGATACCACCACATACTCAGTTCACGTTGGAACTGGAATTCTACCTTTTATCGGTGTTGAAGCGGGTTACAACAATTTTGGTGAGTTTGATTTTGGTAATGGTAAGGTCGAAGCTTCATCGTTTTACGCAGCTCTTAAGCCGAGCATTAATTTTGGGCCTTTGCAGGTATATGCGAAAGCAGGGGCACATTATTGGGAACAAGACTCAAGCACCATTAGTTACAAAGATGACGATGATTTAGACTTTATGTGGGGAGTGGGCGCGGATTACGCTATATTTGGTCCAGTATCTCTGGGGGCTAACTATATGAATTACTCTGTTGGTAATAATGATATTGATACCGTGTCACTGACAGTGTCTTTTAACTTCTTGTAAGTTTAGTCGCGATTGACCTTAAGTATCATCCTGCCTTTCAACAGGCAGGGTGATTTTATATACGGACTTGCATTTTTATCTGGCAACTAAGATTTATTAAACACAAAATATTTCTGAATCAAGAAGCTGGAAATAAACAGTAAACATTCTGCTATAAGTTTGGCATACATGGTTGAAATGCCAAACATTATGATGAATTGAGTTAACATCATAGATGAAGCCAGTAGCATAATGGCCAGAGCGATATATTTTATTATCGATGGGTAACTTTCTCCATCGGATTTAAACACAATCCGTTTTGACATTATATAGTTGTAACAAGCCGAAAAGGCTCTTGCAATAACAAAGGATTTTATCGTCGAGTCAGTAGATAATAACACTAGGTAAAATAATAGATAGTCAATACATGCGCTGGATACTGATATGCCAGTAAAGCGTAAAAAGGTCCAATAAATCTTTACGGAATCCCTTAATGGATTAAAGTGGGATGAACTGTTATCGTCTATATATATAGTTTCAATATCTAACTGTTTTATAGTGCATTTTTCACGAGCAGCCAAGAGCAGCATTTCTGTTTCAAATTCGTAACCATTCGATTCAATGCCCAAACATTTATCAGCAAGATCAGTAGATAGATACCTCAGGCCTGTTTGAGTGTCGGTAATAGGAATTTGCGTGACTAGCTGGAATATTTTTTCCGTGATCGCGTTACCTATCCTACTTCGAAACGGCACTTTTCCGTTAAAGGCGCGAGCGCCTAGTAGAAGGCTATTCCTCTGGCCGCATTGATATCTCGCCTCGCTTAAGATACGTATAATGTCTTGAGGTGAATGTTGCCCATCTGCATCTGCGGTAATGATGCCAGTGGCTTCTGGTTTTTTATTTATAATGTAAGAGAAGCCCGTTTTTAGTGCTTGGCCTTTACCCAAGTTTGATGCGTGATCGATAACGACCAATTGGCTAAGGCTTCTTAACTGTTTGAATATATAGTTACATTTATCACTTGAACCGTCATTCACCACAACTATTGGGCAGCGACATAGTGCTTTAATATCTGAAATAAGGTGTATAATGGCATCACTTGGATTATATGCCGGTATTAATATTACCTTCTCATTTGAAATTATAATAATAGCCTCTCTATTATATATAAGCGATGTTTATGCGGGTTAATTTTATCTGCATTTTTTATAAAAAACTTTTAAAATTCAATGAATGATATTTTACTTATGATTTGATGTTCCAATAACACCTGATGTTATATATTTCTTGGCATTTTGTAGTTTTAATTAACATTTGATTATTATATCTATATAAAATAAACATACAGAATTTGGCAGAATCCTTGTCAGTTTTTTGTTGTGAAACTCATCTAATCGATATAGAAATGTAGTAAATGGGTAAATTTTTAAACTGGATAGGAACTTTTGCTATGAATACATTGTCTAGTGAGTTCTTAGTTTTATTTTTTAATTTGATATCCATATGTTTTATATATGGATGATCATTTATCTATTTTGTTAATTTGTGAGGATATATGAAACGTTATTTGATTACTGCGCTACTGACTATCGTGACCTTGCCTACTTTTGCCAATAATAATCAACCAGATACAACTAAATTAAACCAGCAAGCTGTGCAAACCGCTAAAGTTGCGCCACCGAAGCCTTTTGGCCTAGAAAGCATCACGCCGGAGCAAGAAAGCAAGATTAGACAGATACAAATTGAGCTGCAAACTAAAACTCAGGCGTTAAGTCCAAGCCAAGAAAAAATGGCCAAAGAAGTACAGCAGTGGACCAAGCTGGTGCAAAACGAGAAGTTTGATGAAGAGCAAGTAAAACAGATCCTTCGTGATTACAACGAAAAGCAACTTAATATTCAGGTTATGAAAATCAAAGCAGAGCATGACATGTATCAAGTACTCACTCCTGAGCAGAAAAACACCCTAGCAGAGCGTCGTAAAAAGCAGCAAGAGCAAATGAAATTAATTATGCAAAAGACTCAAGAAAAGGTAAACGCACAAAATAAGTAGTGCTGTATCAGGACCCTTTTGGTGAAAAGCTTGCTTGCTGGTGCCAGCAAGCGAGCTTTTTTAAAGGCGATTTATCTGGAGTAAATTTTAATCAAGACCTAAGGCTATTTTGAGCCCTTTCCCATAGTCTTCATCGGCTTGGAAAGCATGGTTAATATGGCGTTCTTGAATGTCCTTTGGTACCCCTTGCATGGCGCGAGCCGTATTATCAAACAATGCTTGACGCTGTTCGTTATTCATTAGACGGAATAAGTCACCTGCTTGGCTAAAGTAATCTTCATCGACTCTGTGATCATAATGATCAGCATTTCCATTTATGCGCAGTGGTGGCTCTGAAAAGTCAGGCTGTTCGGCCCATTCCTGTTTTGAGTTTGGCTCATAGCCAATTGTCGAGCCATAGTTACCATCAACTCGCATTGCCCCGTCACGGTGGTAGCTGTGTACTGGGCATTTAGGTGCATTGACAGGGATTTGATGATGATTGACGCCAAGTCGATAACGCTGTGCATCACCGTAGGCAAACAAGCGTCCTTGCAACATTTTGTCAGGTGAGAAGCCAATACCTGGGACGACGGCTGCTGGATTAAAGGCAGACTGCTCAACTTCCGCGTGGAAGTTCTCTGGGTTGCGGTTTAATTCAAACTCACCGACAGGTATCAGCGGATAATCAGTTTGTGACCATATTTTAGTTAGATCGAATGGATTGAAGCTAACCCTATCAGCCTCTAGTTCAGGCATGATCTGTACATGCATCTTCCACTTTGGAAACTCTTTATTTTCAATGGCTTGATATAGATCTCTTTGGTGGCTTTCCCGATCGCTACCTATTATGTCAGAGGCCTCTTGATCGGTCAGGTTCTTAATGCCTTGTTGAGTCTTGAAATGAAACTTTACCCAATAGCGTTCTTGGTCGGCATTGATGAAGCTAAACGTGTGGCTACCAAAGCCATGCATGTGACGGTAAGAGGCTGGAATACCGCGATCACTCATAACAATTGTGACTTGGTGGAAGGCTTCAGGAAGTGATGTCCAAAAGTCCCAGTTGTTGATGGCGCTTCGCATATTAGTGCGAGGATCGCGTTTCACAGCGTGGTTTAGGTCTGGGAACTTTAATGGGTCGCGCAGAAAAAAGATCGGCGTATTGTTCCCCACTAAATCCCAGTTTCCTTCTTCGGTGTAGAATTTGAGCGCAAAGCCTCTAATGTCACGTTCTGCATCTGCAGCGCCTCGTTCACCCGCAACCGTGGTAAACCGAGCAAATAACTCAGTCTTTTTACCAACTTCTGAGAAGATCTTAGCGCGGGTGTATTTTGTAATGTCATGAGTGACCGTAAAAGTACCATAAGCGCCAGAACCTTTGGCATGCATACGTCTTTCTGGTATCACTTCGCGATCAAAATGAGCCAATTTTTCAAGAAACCATACATCTTGCAGTAACTGTGGACCACGAGGTCCGGCTGTCATTACATTTTGGTTATTGCTGACAGGGCATCCAGCAGCAGTTGTTAGTTTTTTCGTCATCATCTCTTCCACATTAGTTTCAGTGTTAAGGTCAACTCGCCTTATTCGAACAGCTTGTGCCATAGGGCATTTGATCATGTATATCTCTGATTTAAATGTGATTAAAGATAAAATTATTAATAATGGAATAAGCAATACTTATAGGCTAGATAATAGATTTTATGTCTTTGAATTCTCTTTAACGTGATGAGTGTGATGTTTGATATCGTGGGGTTAAATATTGGTTAATGTGATAAAAGCCAAAAATAGACTGAGCCTAATAATCGTATTTGGGATGTAAATCTAACTATATATTTTTTAGGGTTTTAGCTAATTACACAATCCATTAGATTTTTGGCCTTCATTAACAACCCGTTAACAATGCGATCCGTTTGTAAAACGATGACCTCTTGTAACAGTTTTTATTTAAGGTTTACCATGTCTAAAAAGCTAATTTTGTCTCTTGCTATTCTTTTCTCTTCTGCCACTTCTACCGCTGCTGGTGTTTGCCCCGAGGGTCAATACTCTTTTTGTGATGGATTTGGCACCTGTTTTTGTTCGCCCCTATAGTGTTGCGAGCTTAGGTTAAATAACGCCGCCTCGTCAGGCATGGCTTCTTAAGTGATTCAATGGAATGCAATTTATGAGAGATGATCTATTGAAAGTGTTCCTGTGTGTGGGAATGTTAACTCTCTTTATCAACAAGCATGTTTTGGCTGATACTCCAAGTCGTTATATTGAATTAGAAGATATTGAGTTACAAAAGAGGCCATGTCGAAGTGGCTATGAACCAATCAGTTTAAGCACGGCTATGATGTACCAACAGAGGTTGGCAGCTAAAATGGGCGAGTGGCAGCTAACAAATATAGAAAATGGCTTGATCATCATGGGGCCAGGTCATAAAGGAAACATTAAAATTGCCAATCAACTGGCTTATACGAGCTGGTGTATCGAATCAGACAAAAAAAATACCTATCAGGCTGACGTCTCTTTACCACTCAAGTTAAAAGCACCCAACAGGCAAAAGTTGGAGTGGCTTATGATTAATTCAAAAGAGTTTTACGAGCCTTTAGCGGAACTTGCTAACCTACTCGGTTACGCTTGGAGCGGCGGTGTGGACGGACGGCAAAGCGGAGAAGATATGGTGACGTCTGTTTACGATAGAGATGTTTACCATATTAAATCCGATGCGATAGGGTTTGGAATGCCTTGCTATGGATACCGTTGTGACGACAGATTGATCATCGACATTACTAATCTTAGCTATCAGCTTTTACCCAGTACCGTTGCTCAAAGAGACAGTACGGATGAAGCCCAAGAAATATTGGGAGTAAGGCGTGCTAATGTGACTAATGACTCTGATATAAATCAGCAATATCGAGTGACATTTTCCTATAAAAAGCAAACCAGTTGGAAGTTTAAAAGTTCGATCAGTTTTGAACAGGCGGTATCCGTTAAGAGCGACTTTACTTTACCATTCATTGGTGAAAGTGAAGTCGAAGTGTCTTTTTCTGCTGGGCAAAGCTGGGGAGAGGAGAGTTCAGGAGCCGCGAGTGAGCTGGTCACAGATACCATAGTGGTCAATGTACCGCCAAAGCGCAGGCAAGAAGTACTGATGACCATATACAAAACATCAAAAGTATACCCATACAAAGGGCAGGCACGGGTAAGTTATGATCTTGGCTTGTATGGGTTTCTATCTTATGCAGGCAATGCAGACATAGAGCACCCCACACATCGCCCCCACAAGTACTATCAGTGGGAGATAGGAAGGAAAACCTTAGGTGGGGACAATCTTGGCGAGCAGTTTGAAAATCGAAACTTACCACTTCAAGAGCATACCTGGGATTGGCCATGGGTTGTTAATTCATTTGGTTTACCTTACACACAGGCAGTGATTGACGCTATTCAACGGCCGATAGTGACAGAAGTAGGTGGCGATCTTTCCTTGCAGAGCGTTTACGGAGCCGATGTCTATTATGGTGAGACAGTGGACCTTGAAAGTTCAAACCGTGTAAGGCGTTCTTTGGATGATGTATCTGACTGGAAAATAATTAATACATTTGACGCATTGCCTTACGTAAAAGTTGAGGTTGAGAGGTTGTAATTACAATGAGAGTTAGAAAAGTACCGCTATCTCTTTAGTCCACAACCTTAATCTCTCCATTATAGAAAACTGAAAGTTTTAAAAAAGCGGCAATTTCATGACTATTACAAGTGTCGTTTTTTTGGCAAGTCAATAGTTATGCTGCTCAAGCGTTTTATAACTCTATGATTCCTATGAAGATTAATATAGCTTATGTCTCTTTGGCACAAGATATGCTCTTGTGATGGTATGAGAAGTATTGGAGTGATAAGTAATGAGCATAAATTTATTTTTTTTGTAAGCTGGCGGTAAACCCCATCTAATCATTTCCTTTTAAATTCGGTATTG
>NZ_JAYQDQ010000112.1:0-10767 GCF_038138445.1 Vibrio sp. | reverse complement strand
ATTAACATTGATTGTCTCTCAATTAAGTGTCCTGTTTCATTAGACCAGTACATACCAATGATCAGCCTGGTTGGCATGCTTTTGAATTAACACGTAATGTAGAAATAGTTGAACACTTTATGTTAGGTGAAGGTCGAACTAAAACAACCTTCAGATGGTCAAAAGACGATTTATCTTACTTTGATGCTGCTGACAACACCATCGTACTTATTGGTGTCAACACACAAGAAGACTACCAATATGCAAAATCACTAGGCGCATACGCAGTTATGGTTGACTCACCGAAAACAGCACAGTGTTATGAAAAACACAAAGAATGTGAATAGGTGATAGATACCCGTAAGCACACTAATAAATAGTGACTTTTGAATACTGTAATAACTTTAAGAGGTTTGTAAAATATAGATTTACAAACCTCTTGTCACTTAAAATGAGACTCCCTAACTGATAGCCTAAACCACACAATCCATAGTTACTCACCTACTCTGCAACATTACACATTTAGTAATACGCCCGACCTCTTTAAAAACATACCATTGACGAACATATAACATATGCGTATTGTTGCGTTTTGATATAAAGGTTAGGTTAGCAAAATTAACACCTATCGATATTCGAGAATACTTGTTTAAACCTTGAATAGGCAATATATAAGGAATATTAACTATGCTTGAGAGACTTAGGCTATATTTAACAGTTTTTATTATCGCTGCTCCTGTAGCTAACTTATCTATTGCAGAAGACATTAATAAATTACATTTTCTGATACCAAGCGTGACCGGCGGAGGGTGGGATAGAACAGCTAAAGAAATAGGTAATGTCTTAGCAAACGAAAAGATTGTAGATCAAGTATCCTATCAGAATCTAGCAGGGGAAGGTGGTGGTGCGGCTATTTCATACCTAATTGAAACTGCAAAACATCACCCAAATACTTTAATGGTAAGCTCTACACCGATCATTGTTCACTCACTCAACGGCATATTCCCCCGATCTTTTCGAGATTTAACTCCTGTTGCCGCTACCATCGCTGATTATGGAGCCATAGTCACTACTCCTAACTCAACATACACCAGCTGGATTGACGTTGTTAAGGACCTTTATCATAACCCTGAAAAGGCCAAGATTGGTGGTGGCTCAGCCAAAGGAAGCATGGACCACCTAGTAATAGCCTTGGCACTAAAAAATGAAGGTTTAGAACCGAAAAAAATACGATATTCATCCTATGGTGCGAGGGCGATGCAGGCTCTGCTTTCAGGTGAGATTAATCTCTTGTCTACTGGCTTGAGTGAGGTTCTCGAGTTGTCTAAATCTGGGCAAGTGAAAGTTCTCGCTATTACAGCACAAAATCGTCTTGAATTTGCACCTGATATTCCAACGCTTACGGAATATGACAACAATACTGTTTTTGCCAACTGGCGAGGTTTTTTTGCAGCACCAGGGATAAGTCAAAAACAGGTTGATAAATGGAACCATGCACTGCAAAAAATGTACAAAACTGAAGCGTGGCAAGAAGTGAAAAAACACAATGGTTGGATAGATAACTATAAAGCAGACAAAGATTTCTATACCTTTCTTGAAGGTCAAGAAAGGTATATAGAGCGTTTGATGAGTCAGCTCGGTTTTCTAGGTTAGAAAACCGCTGTCATTTAATTAGTAAAAGCTAGATTTTCACATATACACTGAAATACAAACTCGCTCTAAACTATTAGGTTAGAGCGAGTTATCGGCTTATTTAGCCCCAAGAGCCACTCTTGATGCTTGTGCTGGATTTTTCTGGATATATTTCAGTTTCAAACAAGCGACTTCAACTAAACCAATTGCGCCACAAGCAGCTTTCTCCTCAAAAGAGATACTTGCTTTATATGTCTTATCAGGATTTTGAATACCACGCACTTGCTCTTCGAGCTTGATCACTGCATCGGCATAGCTCTGTATCAATATACTAACCATATCTCTGCTGATACCCTCTTTCACTACCATACGCATCACCGCAATCGCTGGTACGTCATGATTAGCAGGTTTAATAATATGATCGTTTTCATCTCTGATAGGTGGTGTTTTTTCAAGCGGCATTGTGAAAGCAGGTACTATCCAGTTGGACTGCTTAAGTTTGTCTGATATGTCATGAACAGAGTATTAAATGTCTAGCTACCTAATTACCATTTTTGCCAGCGGGCTTTCATCTCTGCAATTGTCTTTGCATCCACACCATGGATATTCTCATAATTACCATTACATTCAATCACTTCAAACTCAGCGCCATATTGCCTAGCCATTTTAAAGTAAGGGGTAATCTCCCATTTCATAACGAAAGTATTGGCAACCACAACACTCTGTTTGTTTTTAAGGCTTTTACGAACCATTTTTTTACACCAAGAATGCGCTTTCGCTATGTCATCAGGATTGAATTGATACTCGTTGTGTTCATTAATGAAGTACATGTCTGCTTCATAATGGTTTATGCCAAGAGTCTTAGCTAAAGTGCTTTTACCCGATCCTGGCAATCCACGTACAATGATTAGTTTCATTACCATAAGTAACCAATTCGAATAACAAAGTCCTAATTTTACCCTAAAACGTCATAAAAATCTTATCGACATCAAGAAAGGTTTACGTTAGATTTAGAAGTATAGACGTCTAAACAGCCAAGGAAGTAAGCCGTGCCAATTAAGATCCCCGATCAACTACCTGCGAGTGATGTCCTCCGTCAGGAAAACATTTTTGTCATGCTAGAATCAAGGGCTTCAACTCAAGGAATACGGCCGCTTAAGGTGCTCATTCTTAACCTTATGCCCAAAAAAATAGAGACTGAAACTCAATTTCTTCGTCTGCTTTCAAATAGTCCGCTGCAAATAGATATTGAGCTGCTTCGTATTGACGATAGACCCAGCAAAAATACGCCCACAGAACATCTCAATAATTTTTATCGACAGTTTGAAGCGGTAAAAAACCGTAATTTTGATGGATTGATTATCACAGGTGCTCCACTAGGATTGGTACAATTTGAAAATGTCATTTACTGGGAACATCTACAAGCCATTATGGCTTGGGCAAAAGAGCACGTTACTTCAACCCTATATGTTTGTTGGGCGGCTCAAGCAGGACTTAAGCTTCTGTATGATCTCCCTAAACGTACGCGCAAAGAAAAGCTTTCAGGTGTTTACCATCATCAAATTCATCATTGTTTTCACCCTCTACTGCGAGGATTTGATGATACATTTCTGGCACCACATTCTAGATATGCCGACTTTTCGCCGCAATATTTACAAGAGCATACTGACCTCGACATTTTAGCGACATCCGATGTGGCGGGTGTATATCTCGCATCAACCAAGGACAAGCGTAATGTCTTTGTTACTGGACATCCTGAATACGATGCGTTAACGCTACATCATGAATACATTCGTGATTTAGGCGAAGGAATGGAGCCTTCAATTCCGGTGCATTACTACCCCAACGATAATCCAGACAACCCACCCGTTGCCAGTTGGAGAAGCCATGGACATTTACTATTTTCTAACTGGCTCAATTACTGTGTTTATCAACAAACACCTTATGATTTGGACCAGTTTAGCGAAGAAAACTTTACTAAAGATGATTAACACTGTTTAGATGGGCGTTAAATAATCTCACCAAAGATTAGCGGTGTATGAAACGGCTGTGTTAATCCAGCCGATTTATATCAATGAAGGTATTAATTTCAGGTACAAATCTGTTCCTCTATAATATGCTTACCTCAGACATCTTTGGTTTCCAGATGGCGTCTTTCGAAGTGGGAGGCGCTGAAAAAAGTAAAAGACACAAATATACCGAGCACTTAAGTTTTTGGCATTATTTCTATCATCTGCTTAATCTCAGCAATGATCTTGGATGGGCTTTTCCACAGAATAAAGTGCCCTTCGCCTTCAACCTTAACCAATTTTTTTAACTGGCCTGATAAATGGCGCATGGCAAATATTGAGTTATCGGGATCGGCAATGGTATCTTGGTCACCATGGATCAAAGTAACCGGTACTTTGTTTAGAATTTGCCAGTTTTTAGTACTCAATAGTGATAATTCATCAGCAAGGGTCATCATCTCGCCATTTGACGTAGACCAGTTTTGATTCAAAAACAGGCCGATTAACCAAGTATCAGCGAGTATGTTATACCATTTGGGCGTTTCTAGTTCTGGGTCAAAAGCTGGGGCAACAAACACCAAACCATTCACCAGCTCGGGCATTTGTAAAGCTAGAGAAAGCGCTATTGGTCCGCCAAGAGAATGCCCCACCACAATATTCTTTTTGTCACTCGCAAGCAGTGGTTGGAGATGCTTTGACTGCTGACTAATTTTCGTTTCGAGACGATTAGGAGATTGACCATAGCCTATTCGGTCCACAGATATCAATTGCGCATGCTTTAAAAGCCAAGGATCAGATAAATAATCTTGATATCCTTCTTTACTACCAGGAGAGCCATGAATAAAAATCAAGCGATAGTCACTTGATGGATTGCCCAGTTCAACATAAGCAATGCCCTCTTCGGTATAGTGCGTTTCTGTATCTAGCTCAGAAGCCAGAGAAGATTTAATCGACAGTCCAGCCAGAAAGCTAACAATAGTCGCGCAAACCACTTGTTTTCTCACACTTTGTTTCCTTATGTTGCTTACATTCTTGTCATTCAACTCGCACAAATGCGCTGATAATGATGAGACCGGAGAATAAGCGTAATACATTCAAATTAATGTAGAAAATACTGAAATCACAATGCAGATTTTTATTATCTTGGCTGCTTTGCTTTTAAATGCCTGCACCGCTTCATTAAGCAGCGATAACCTAGACTCGACTCAAAGACTTAAAGCCGATGCCAGAATTACACTTGGGATGAATTATATGCAGCGAAGTCATATGGTGAAGGCCAAACAAAATTTTCAGATGGCGCTTGAGCATGCCCCCTGGTATTACCGCTCACAAATTGCGATGGCACGCTATTTTGATACTGTCTCTGATTATGAAAAAGCGCATAAGTGGTATAAAAGCGCACTACGCAGTGAACCAAACAATGGCCAAGTGCTTAATGATTACGGCAGTTTTCTTTGTAAGCGCTCGCAATTTAAGCTGGCTCAAACACAATTTACAAAGGCGGTGACGCTAGACGACTATTATCACATTGCCGATGTTTATCAAAACTCGGCTCTATGTTGGTTAAAAGAAGGGAAACCAGAACAAGCCATCACTCACTTTCGTCATACCCTTGCCCGCGATCCTAATCGGCCACAAACTCTGTTAAATCTAGCGAAATTGGAAATAGAGCACGGAGAGCTTAACCAAGCGTTAAAACATCTAGACCACTTCACGACTACATTTGGTCAACATCCGCTTTCGATAGCGCTTTTCAATGCCTTAGAAGAGAAAAGATCCCAGAAAAATCAAAAAATAAATTAGCCTTTGTGCTTATTTCGTTGCTGTAGGGGCGTATTGCGACGCTTTTTCACCCGCGAAGCGCGCTGAATTTTAAGGTATTCGTTGCGTACAACAAAAACAAAGCCCACCAAACCAATCAAAAAAAGCAGTGCAAATAACACAAGTAACGTATCGCATAGCCATTTGGGCTCACAAGGCATATAGATTTCGAATTCCATCAGCCTAGCATCCTCTGTTGTAAGCTACTGTTCAGGATAGCCGTATTAATTGATTTAAGCCGCCAATACGCCTTACTATTTCGAATCGGTTAGATTTTTCACTATCATAAACAAGCGAGCATCTAGCTCCAGTTGGTGATAATCAGGCTCCATATGACAACAGAGCTGATAGAACGCCTTGTTGTGCTCTTTTTCTTTAAGGTGAGCCAGCTCATGGACAACCAACATTCTTAATAATGGTTCTGGCGCTTGTTTAAACACACTGGCGATTTTGATTTCATTGTTGGATTTGATTTTTCCACCATGTACTTTCGCCACATAAGTATGAAGCCCTAATGCATTATTGATCAGGTGTATTTTGTTATCGTAAGTCACCTTTCTAAGCGGCGCGGTCTTTTTCATATAACGGTTTTTAATCGCCATGGTGTAATTAAATAGCGCTTTCTCACTTTTAATCGTGTGATGCTCAGGATAACGCTGATTAAACCAAGTTTCCAAGCGCCCATCTTGGTACATTTTAGTCACTGGGGTAATAATATGTTCTGGGTAGCCTTGGATATAGCGAAGCGCGGGCTCCATACTTATCCTCACTTTGCGCATCATTGAGTGAGCGCTATTCTAATCGATTCAAGCTTGCCATTCATCTGTTATTGATTACACTCTTGGGTTACTCAATCAGTAGGAACACCTCATGAAACGACTTGTCCTGTATGTCAAAGACAAATGCCCGCATTGCAAAGAAGCGCAGCGCTATCTTGACGCCAAGGGCTATAAATACCGTTTAACCAATGCCAAAATGCAGCGCGGCCGCAAAGAGCTCGACGCCATTGGCGCACGTTCTCTACCGGTATTAAAGATTGGTGACCGCTATATGATTGGCTGGAACCCCAGTAATTTTGAGAAGATGTATCGGGGCTAAGCCTGCTTAGCTGAATTGGCGCTATTAGGGGTAAGTGTGGCGTGGAAGACTTTATCTAGTTTTTTAGAACTGACTGGTTTGGTAATAACGTCCGTGCAGCCTTCTGAGATCATTTTCTGGCGTGTGTGCTCAAATGCGTCGGCGGTACAGCCTATGATTATCGGTGGCTCATCTAAGTTTAGTGACGATATGGTTCTGGCCGCTTCTATTCCATCCATTTCTGGCATATGGTTATCCATTAACACGCAGTCAAAGTGGCGTTGCTGCACTCTCTCAACGGCGAGTTGGCCATTTTCAACCACTTCATATTCAAAGCCTTTGTTGGCAAGAAATTTCCCCAATACCACCGCATTTACGCGCGTGTCTTCAGCAATAAGGGCGCATAATCCGGTACCATCAAATTCTGGAATAACTTCTTGCTGCGTGTTCTCATCGGATATATCGGTTAAAGCAACAGGTAACACAATCGTAAACTGACTGCCTTCACCCATGACACTGCTCAACTCGATGCTTCCCTTCATAGCCTTGACTATATCTTTAGTAATAGAAAGACCAAGCCCAGTACCACCAAACCGTCTGGTCGTGTCGCCTTCGGCCTGAGAAAATGGGTCAAATATCGCCGAGTGTTTCTCTTTGCTGATACCAATACCCGTATCTGACACCTGTATCGTCAACTCGCCTTGGCTTTCTTTCTCGATAAGCGAAACGAACAGACCCACCGTCCCCTGCTCAGTAAACTTCACTGCGTTACTTAATAAATTCTGTAAAATTTGAGAGAGACGCGTCTCATCCGCTCTCAAAGCTTTATCACAAGGTTGAAAATACTCGCATGAAAATTCGAGATCCTTGTCTAAACAAAGCGGCTGATACAATCGCTCAAGTCGTTCCACTAATTCTTTAAGATGGAAATCTCTTTGTTCTAGTTCAAGCTTTCCTGCTTCAATTTTCGAGAAATCGAGAATGTCATTCAGTACATTGAGCATATGCCGCCCTGAATCCATAAAAGTATCGACATATTCTCGCTGTTCCTCATCAAGCGAAGTATTACTAAGCAATTCACCGACACCTAAAATGCCGTTCATTGGCGTCCTTAGCTCATGACTCATCGCCGCTAGAAATTGTGACTTAGCGATATTAGCCGCTTCGGCTTCAACCGCTTTAACTTTTAAAGAACCTTCCAATTCCACCCGCTGGGTAATATCACGTTCAACCGCCATAAATCCCTCAACCTGACCATCTTTTGTATATAGAGGCGTCAAAGCGATTTCAATCCAATAAGCCTGGCCATCTTTACTGTAATTGAGCAATTCAAAAAAACCGGATGCTTGGTGGTCAATGGCTTCTCGTATTTTACGTGTGGTTTCTTTGTCGGTTTTTTCACCCTGCAGCATATCACCGGGTTTTTTACCCATCATTTCTGCTTGAGAGTAGCCAGTGAGGCGTTCAAATGCACCGTTAACCCACGTAATTTTGGTGTAGAGGTCGGTAAAAACCACGGCATCGCGCATATATTTAACCACTCGAGCAAGCTGAGCAGATTCCGCTTCTTTCGCTTTTAATTCTATGGACTGTTCGTAGAGTTGATGCTCCGACTCGGCTAAAGCACGAAATGGAGAAACCAGTACCTGCCGACCAAACACAAACATCACGAATAATGAAATACCTGTCGCAATAGCCATACCAATAAAGAGGCTTTGAGTCAGATTCGATTCAGCATCGCTGACTAGCTGCGGGGAGACAGAATAAAGTAGAGAAAGCTCAGTCCCTTCGATAGGAAACTTATCGATCTGCCAAGTATTGGGTGGCGTCATCTTCCAGTTCAACCTGTCCTGAGCGATACCAAACCAATGCATATTATCTGTACCAAGGCTTTCAAAGAAATCACTTTCAGCGACCGGAGTTATATAAGTTCCCAAACCTTCAGCATAACCATTGTACAAAACAGGTGATGTAAGTAGTAAGTAGTCCTTGTCATCGCTTTTAAAAAAAGAATAAGACACTCTTTCCATTAGAGATTCAGTTTCAACACCAGACACAATATAATCTTCGACAACCTGAGGAAGCTTGCTTTCTTGGTAAACTAAACCACCAGAAAAATCATATAGATTGATGTAAGCACTCTCACCAGCACCTTTGAGTAAGGAGAGTTGATCAGCAAAGGCCTCCTCATTCGATACACCCTCTAATGTGGCCCCTTTAGCCACAGGGTGAGAAGTAATACGTTCGAGCCGTTGTTCGTGAAGCTTAAAAAACTCAAACACATAACGTTCTATTGCGACAAATTTTACTTTCAAGCTTTCATTGATAAGGATCTGAGCGGTATCACGAGCCTGTTGCTTAACAAACAAAAAGCTCGCGAGCATAAAAACAGAGGCACCGACCATAAGGAAGACGCTAAACAGGTGCATCCCATTTTTCTTATCAAACTTAAACAGGTGCATCCCATTTTTCTTATCAAACTTAAACATGCTCCTTAATAGCCTTCTTACTGTTAAATCGATTTCGGTAACAGTTTAACCGCGTCTTTTTCATCATACATTGCCATGCAGTAATCTTTGCTGCCGAGTGCTTCATGAGCATCAAAGTTATCGTCACTAAATCGCGTATAAGGTTTTTGATAAGTTTTGACCAAGCCTTGCACCGACCCATTCATCGATTCTAATGCACCTTTTATTGCCGTTCTGTTGGCTTGAACATCCTGTGTTAACTTGACCTTACTTGCGGCTGCAATTAACACACTGGCTATATCGTAACCATGAATAAAGCCTGCCGGCGCCTTAATATTGGTTGTTTCAAAATAGGCAGGGAACATTGTCTTGGCTTTTTCAAATACCGTTTGGTTAAAGCTGTTACTTTCAGAACTATAAAAGTTAAAGCAAGACTGAATAAAGCGCAGTTTTGCTTTTTCCCTAACTTCATAAGGCACGTTTTGCGCAAACTGCCCGCCAGTAATTCCCCAATGACTGTAGATTGGCATGTTAATACCCGTCTCTGACACACTCTCGATGATGAGCTTACCTTCACGACTATTCGCGACCAACAATGCACAATCACCGCCACTGGACTGAGCCTCTCTGATCAAAACTCGCGCATCAGTATCTTTGATCCCCCAATTAAACCAACTGGTTTTCACTTTGCTTTGAAGTTGATCTGGCAGGGCTCCCATCATCGCCTTGTGATTAGATTTACCCCAACCAGTATTTTCGAGCAACAGGTGAGGCTGTTTGCAACCGTTGCTTAAGGCGTAGTCAACCAGTATTTTCCCTACTTTGGAATCATCGACAGATAAACGAAACACATAGTTTTCATCAGCCGAAGGGTAGCGTGTAATCGGCGTTCCCGCCGCCCATGGTACCAAAGTAAGAATTTTTGATTTATTAATATATTCTCGGTATTTTATAAGAGGAGGTGAATGCAAACCTGCCACGTAGACAAGTCCTTGAGGATCGTCCAAAAAGTGCTGCATATTTTTTTTACTTCTCAGCACATTGCCCCTGTGATCCGTCGTTATAAACTCTACCGGCACTCCTGCAATTTGATCACCGTGCTGAGAAAAGGCAACCTTAATTCCATGTTCGATGGATAAAGCAGACTCTAAATGCCCTGTCCTATCTGCATCAAGGTATATCCTGACGACATCCGGTTGGCTTGCCTTAACCGCAAATGCTGACAATATAAAAATCAAGATCCAAAGCAGTCTAACCATAATTTGTGTCCACGCTTTTCATTCTTAGTCTCTCTATCTAGACTAGGAAAGTACGGTCATTTTTCCAGTAATTTGTTGACTTACAAATATAAAAATAAGCCTCTCATTAGATAGCAAACTCCACTGCTTCTACACATACTGTTTGATGAATTCGATGAAAGTTCTATCAGCTATAGATAAGTATCCATTCCTTCTCCACGCAAGCGAGAGTCGAATATGCACTGGGTCATCAAAAGGTATGGCTACAACATCCGCTTCGTTATCTGTAACCAGTTTAAGAAGCGCTGTAATCGCAAACTCGTTCTTTACAACACTCAAAATCAGAGGCAGTAGATTAGTCTCGAATGAAAACTTAATATCTCGCTTGTATAGGCGGGCTTTATCCTCAACGAAATCTCTATGAAAATAGCCGGGCTTAAACATAACGAGTTCATGGTTAAAAAACTCTTCAAAGTTAATACATTTTTGTCTGTGCGACGTGAAGTCGCATGAAGCGCTGTTCACCGCGATAAGAGTGAACCG
>NZ_JAYQDQ010000111.1:0-10958 GCF_038138445.1 Vibrio sp. | reverse complement strand
GCATCTACCTTAACTTGATGATTTTTATCTAAATTATCAGGGGATTCCTCAGCACAGAGTATCCATTAAGACTTCTTTAAGCATAATATATGGAGCATTTATAATATTTTTCACATCCAAATTATTATTATGCTAGTATTAGAAAATATTGCTTAGAAAAACTATTATGGAAAGTAAAACAATAGATATCTCGATTATTATATCAGCGAGAGATATTTCATATTCTATAATCAATACTATTGATTTATTAAAGATATGCAAACTGAATATAGAAATAATAATTGTAACCTATAATATAGACGATAGAAATTTTAATGATGAATTTAATAAATACTCTGAATTGGATAGGGTTTCAGTCATTAAAAGCGACTTTCCTGAAAATGGATATTGTTTTAATTCAGGAATAAAAAACGCAAGAGGTAAGTACTTATTCTTCATGAAATCAGATGGATATGTTGTTAAAGATGGACTGATTTCTTTATTTGAACACGCGGAAAAGCACTGCTTAGATATGGCAATTGCTTGGGAAAAGTATGTTGGAGATAACGGAGCATATATAAAACCTTCCCATTTTCTTGGAAAAATCAATTCAACTACTTTTGAAGAAACTCCAAAACTGATAAAAAATATATTTCCTTTTAATAGGATATATAGGAAAGCATTTTTAATAAGTGAAAATGAGTCAATTTTTTCAGATTTTTCTAATTACTCCAGTGATAGTAAGCCTTGTATTTATGGATATTACAAAGCAAAAAGAATAGGGTCTGTTGACAAGGTCGTCTATATAGAAAGCACTGAGAGCGAAAAATACTTAATAAAAAATATAAAAGAATCTATCCTCGTAACAAAGGATCTTGATAATTCTTTTAGTGCTCTTGAGAAAGAAACTCAAGAAAAAATGAGAAAGTTTTTCTTCATAAAAGAATTAATTAGTAATATAGGTATATATTCTAAGACTAAGTCATTTAAAAATGAAGATATTAAGGATGTTAAAAGAATTCTTATATATAATTTCAACCTTCTTAAATACTTAAGTGCCGGAGAGTTGACTTTTTTAAAAAATATGTATCATAATAATTTAAAAAAACGTCATGTAATCTTCAGTTTAAATTTCAGTGCATTTAAATATATTCTTAGTAAGAAATCCATCATATATTACAATTTCATTAAGTCATTGCTTTTATTCAATATTGGTTTTTTTTGTTCAAAAATTTTTAATGTTAACATTTCTCTTATAGGAGAAAGGGAAGGAAAAACAATATCTGATAATGGCTTTGCTTTTTTTAAAGGCGTAGGTAGGAGACTAAACTGTTACTTTGTCACTAGAGAGAAAAACATTGAAGAAGCGAGTAAGTATGGTAATGTTTTAAAGTATGGCAGTATCAGGCACTTATTTTATGTTGGACTGGCGAGAAGATACTTCTTTGACGTATCAATGTTAGATATTTCTCCTTATTGGAGAGTTCTCAATAAAAAGCCAAGAAATAGTAAGAAACTTATTTTTTTACAACATGGTGTTATGGCACTCAATCGTACATCATTCTATTATGATCATTATTCTATGACATGCAGGAACGAGCTTCCTGATATGCTTTGTGTTTCATCTAATTTTGAGAAAAATAGTTTTATTAGTGACTACTCATTTCCTGAAGATATTATTAAAGTCACTGGGCTTGCAAGGTATGACTATCTTCCTGAAGTTACAAACAAACAATGCAACAACATTCTTTATATACCAACTTGGAGAAATTGGCTGGAACATCAAAGCTTAGATGAATTTATAAAGTCTCAATATTATCGTTCAATTATTGATCTAACGTCCAAATTATCAAAATGGGCAAGCGAAAATGACCATCAGATTACTTTGGTATTACATCATAAGATGTCTAAATTTGAAATGAACGTTAATCTTCCATGCGTTTCTTTCCGGTATATGTCAGATTTAAACTTTGAACATATGTTGTCTACAGGTAGGTTATTAGTCACTGACTATTCTTCTGTTGTATTTGACTTTATAAGATTAGGAAAGCCCGCGATCACTTATCCATTTGACAAAGAAGCATTCCTTGCTGTCCGAGGAGGGGAAATGATTACGGATAAAGAAACGCCCTTTTTGGTATCATGTGATAATAGCGACGAAGTCATTGAAAATATAGGAAAAATAATAAATGATAAGACAATCTATCTAAATGATGACCAGGTTTTCTTTGATTATAATGACAGATTGAATTGCAACCGAATTTTAACAATGGCTGATGAGTTGGACAGAAATGAATAATGAGTATGCCTGTTACTCAAAAAAGTTCTGACCCTTGCCTACTTGTCTAAATCAAACACCATAATCTACATTTTTCATCTCTATATCCGAGTAACTCGCCCGTTGCTTGATTAATGAGGGTAATCTTGTTGCAAATCTATGTTCAGTTTGTAACTTCTTCCACAAAATATCTAAGCAATAGTGATGGCTAACGAGTTTATTGAGCTTGAGAGGGAGCTTGCTCGAATGCTCGAGACCGAGTGCAGATTCAAAAAACGTACTCATTAGCTTAATAGCGAAGCTTCTATGGACAATATAGCCTGATGCGGTTTGTGAGTTGATTACTCTAGAAAACCCGAGTTGATCATCGATCATTGCAATAGGTATGGCTTGGTTATTGCCAAGAAGAAATACATCCCACTCGTTAGAGCAATCCAAAATTCTCTCTAAGCTAGAAAGAAATAGTTCGCACTCTTGGACTTCAAAGTCATCTTCCAAGACTAACAAGTATGGACTGGAAGAGTGAGATAAATAGTGGGCAATTAAGTTACCATGGCTTAGGCTGCAGCCTAACGCACCACACTCTGGTTTATAGTAAGCTTCAAAGAATGACTTATCATCAATACTAATACCGCATTTTTTTAATTCAGATACGCTCTCTGCTTTGCGGTCTGTTCTATGAGTTAAATTGATGATTTGTAGTTGGACTTTGTCATTAAACATTGTAAGCACCTTAAGAACCTAGATCCCAATATGCTACGCATCATCAACACAGATAGCTATAAAGTCCGGTTTGAATTCCGTTTAATTCAGATTACTTCAAGCTGATTTTATAAGTTTTAATTCAGGCCAGTACATCTTGATATATCTGAGGGTAACCCAAATGACCAAACCTGTAGCGATAGTCAGTTCGAAAAAACCAAACTTATGCAGCCAATGCCAATGTGGATGATACTGCTCGAAAAAGCTGGTTAAGCGATGCATGGCAATAGCGCTAATTACGGATGGGAAAGTTACAGCGGCAATAGAGGGTTGGAACTTAAGCCGAATGAGACGGAAGTAGCACAGGTATATGGTTAATGTCATGGTAATGGCTATGCCCGCCAAGGCTCCGGTGAGAATTGGGTCTGGCTGGCGAAAGTTTACCAGGTATGACGCAAGTGATAAGTTGATTGGCGCTGCCATGATGGCGAGAGTTGGCCGCGCTCTTCTGGGTAATCTGCCTAAAAACATCAGTCTGTAGAGAGCGACAGGCAACATAACAAAATAGGTCGCAATACAAATATTGACTAAAGATTCAGAAAATACGGTGTGGCCAAATTTAGTGCCAGCTAATGAACTACTGATAAGACCGACAGGGTACAAAAACCAACTCGGAACAATATTAGCAAGCTTAAAGTTTCTAGATTGAAAAAAGAAGAACAGGACCATCATAGTAAGGTGTAGCGATAATGCAGCAAACCATAATGGATAGGCGATAAAGGGAGAAATCACCGCCAAATAATCGCATAGTACCAGCAGCGCCATACTCATGGGTGCAAGTAAGCTTCCGTTAAGAGGGTTGCGGAGATCGTTTAAAAATAGTCGATAGTTACTCAGGTACTTAATTAATACCGGAGTAAGTAATAAGGCACCGATTGCAGCAAGGTAGGGTCGGATAAAAACACCCACTTCAGGAATATACAACGCCCAAGCATGCCCCAAGCCAATGATGCCCAGCGACAATGCTGCCTGAGAAGGAGGGACATTGTGAAACTTAAGAAAGCGTCTCCAGTTCAACTGCGTAAATCCTAAATAAAATCTGATTAGCCTAATAATGATATCAATTCAGTTGCTTAATTAGCAACTATGATTTGTTCTCACAAGGTAGATCTTCTTGTCGTAATTTTTCATTTTTTAACGTTCGATGTAGAAGCTGGCTATAGATAGGTTGACCTCCTAGGAGTTGAGCCACAATGACAGCGCCCAGACATGTGATAATAAGAGGCAAAATTAAGTAGTAATTATTCGTCATTTCAATAACTAATAATATCCCTGTGATGGGCGCTCTTACTGTTGCGGCAAACAGCGCCCCCATACCTGCAATTGCGAACATGCCCGGAGAAATCAAAAGCTCTGGAAACAAAGTCTGTACGATAAGACCAAATGCGTAACCAAATAGCGTCCCCAGCGCCAGCATAGGGGCGAAAATGCCACCTGGTGCGCCTGAAGCAAAGCAAAGTAGTGTAGTTAAAATACGAGCTATGAAGAGAATGATTAAAACCCCAGCACCATAGCCTCCATTGGTAATGGTAGGGATGAGACTGATCCCGCCTCCGGTTATTTCTGGCAAGTAAAGCAGTATTAGACCGAAAAAACCGCCCAAACAGCTGCCTGTAATCAAATACCGCTTACGATCATTTCGGTGCAGCTTTACAAACAGATCTTGAGAAAGATTGATCAAACGATTAAATGCGACACCAAATACACCAAACATTGCGCCGAGCAATAAGAAAAGCCATAGCGCTGCCAATTCTGGTCGTTGATATTGAGGCATAGTGATGACGGCATCTTGTCCATTGATGTAACGAAAGGCGATATTGGCAGAAATGGCCGAAATAATTACGGCGCGGATTGAGATGAGTGAATAACGAAACTGAGGTCGCATTTCTTCGACCACAAACATAATACCAGCCAGTGGTGCATTAAAGGCGGCGGCGAGTCCTCCTGCGGCGCCAGATGCCAGTAATGAGTGCTGAGTATCATCATTTTTGACCTTAAATATATCGGTAACCATACGTCCAATCGCGCCGCCCATTTGCACAGTAGGGCCTTCTCTACCCAGTACCATACCCGAGCCCAATGCGCCCATTCCGCCGAAAAACTTAACGGGTAGAACTCGCCACCAACGAACTGGTCGTATTCCATCCATGGCACCTTCAATTTCAGGTATGCCTGAACCTGCGGCTTCAGGAGCAAAACGATGAACGAGATAATATCCAATAAAAGCGAGTGCAGCACTAATGAGAATCGCCGCAAGCCAAAGCGGTAGCAAACGGCCAATTGCTTGTTTTAACCAGTCAGTTCTTGTGTCTGAAACGAAGTGAACCGCCATCTCAAATAGGGTGCCTACAAGGCCAGATAATATTCCTACTATCAAAGAAAGGGCGAGAACAGAGAGAGGTGTCTTGTCTTTTGAGAGAAATTGATTAATCGCATCCTTTGGTACCTTAGATAAAAAGGATTGCTTGATCTTCTCTCTGGTGTTCATTTGTATTTTGGTCCCTGTTATGAATGAGTATCAGTGCTGCGCCCGATATTCAAGCAAATTGTTGCTTGGGATGTTAGGGATCAGTGGGCTGATTATACGCTTGATAAGGACAATCTTTATCTATCAAAAATGAAAATTTGAATTTCAAATACGTAACAAACTCATATGCACTAAGTTTCACCTCATTGGCAGAGGATCACACTTGTTTTCTTGATCTCTGAGCGATATAAACCACAATTAAAGGGTAAGGAAATCTGAACTATTCGCATAGAGAAAGTTAACCTTGCACACAATATGGAAAGTTTTACCCAAATATGCAGAAATCCTCGTATTAAGATCAGAATGTCGAAGATGAAGGCACTGATTCGCAAGCTCACGATTGAGTCACGAGGGACAAGGCGCACTGATTTGTGCGCCTTTTGTTGTTTAGAGTTTATGAAAGGCCAGCGAGCTGCTGAAGTATGATATCGAGTTGCTCCCAAGGTAGCTTCTGGCTATCAATAACTTCGATTCTACTTTCTTTGGCTGACACTGACGCTTCTGATACTGAAACAACACCATGAGAGATATTGAGTGTCATCACCCCTTTGTCCGTTTTCATCACCCCTTTGATACGCTCGGCCGATAGGTCAGATAGCATTGACAGTAATTCATCAAAGCAAAATTCCACCTGATCGCTAAATAGCCAACCACAGCTGTAATAGCCTTGGCCGCTATTTTCTCTCCTAAGAACTTGCTGACCAGCACTGAGTGTCAAAGGAGCAGTCGCACCACCATGATGACTATGTATATCAGCCCTATGATTAGGTTCGTTACGTCTAATGTTGTCGAGGATTTCAACCGGGAACTGACCATCTTTAACTAACTGACAGTAGATCTTTGCAGGATCTTGGTCAGTTACCCAATCATTGAAAGTGTCTATGTCTTTCGTCGTACATAGGTCAATCTTGTTTCCTATCACTACGTCAGCAATGCTGAGCTGTTCAATGAAATTATCATTAGCCAGATATTTTTGATTGGAGAGATTGCGCGGATCGACCAATACAATGGTTGCTTTCAAGTCAATGTGGTCGTGAAATTGCTCGGACATAAGAGTAGCGAGGATCTTGTCTGCATGCCACAATCCCGTCGGTTCTATGATTAACCGGTCAGGGTTACTGCGTAACAATGAGGTGATGGCGACAGAGGTAGGCACGCCAGCAGCGCAGCACATACAGCCGCCTGGCACCTGTTTTACTAGCGTTCCATGCTGTGTGAGTATCGCGCCATCAATCCCAATTTCACCAAATTCATTGACCAGCACAGCCCAATTTTCATTGGCAGGCTTGTTTTTGAGCAAGTTAAGTATGGCGGTTGTTTTACCTGAACCTAAAAAGCCTGTGATGATGTTTGTTGGTGTTTGCATATCAATCGTTCATCATTCCATTTCTAAATCTATTCAAGAATTCGATCAGCGCTTGTTTTTCAAATAGCGTTTACGACGTTCTTCTTTCTTTTGTGCCTTAAGCTCGGCTTTACGCGTGGCTTCGATCTCGACTTCAACCAACTCTTTAGTGATCATTTCAGGACGTTCAAGAGTGACTTGCCCCAAGGTGCCATTGCGCAGTTCATGCAGCAAAATCTCTGAGCATTTGTGCAAATCGACACGACCACCTGATCGCAATGCACCGCGCTTACGACCAATTTCTTCCATCAGCTCTATATCGCTTTGCGGTAACTCTTCGATTTGGTAACGCTCTTTCAAGCGTTCTGGATAGGCTTGGGCTAAGTATTCTACTGTGTAGAAAGCCACTTCTTCATATTCCATCGCGGTGTCTTTAACTGCGCCTGTGGCTGCAAGGCGAAACCCGCTGTGTGGGTTTTCTACTTTCGGCCACAAAATCCCCGGCGTGTCAGAAAGCACAATACCATTTTGTAAGTTGATCCTTTGCTGACGGCGAGTGACTGCGGGCTGGTTTCCCGTTACTGCGATAGTGCGACCTGCAAGCGTGTTGATGATGGTTGATTTGCCCACATTTGGGATACCCATGATCATGGTACGAATATTTTTGCCGATCTCTTCGCGGTGGGGCGCAAGCTTGCGACAAAGGTCCAAAATCTTATTCACTTCTTGCGGATTAGACGTGGTAATCGCCATCGCTTTGACATCTTGCTCTTTCTCGAAATGGTCTATCCATAATTGAGTTAATTCAGGATCAGCAAGGTCTCTCTTGTTTAAAACTTTTACAACCGGCTTGCCAGCGCGGATTTCAGAGATCATCGGATTTTCACTGCTAAATGGAATGCGAGCATCCAATACTTCGATGATGACATCAATTTGTGGAATGGCTTCTTCGATCTCTTTACGGGCTTTGTGCATGTGGCCCGGAAACCATTGGATTGTGTTGTTAACCATGTGAATATTTGGCCTTTATAAATAAGTATGGCTGACGGCATAAAGCTAATCGTGATGCTCGATATCCACTAAATAGCTAAGCTGCCGTAAAGCACTAAGTTATGAGTAATATTAACATCGAGTTTGAGTTTCTCATAACCTAGCCATGGTTTTTTTCAAAAAGGCCTAAACCACAATAAGGCTATGATTTACAGTAAAACTTATGATAATTAAAAAGTGTTAAATGAAACCGATTTAATACTTTGCCTTGGCTTTGTTTGTTGTTTATATTTCGTGTTTCATATGGATAATTCGAAAAATAAATCTATGGCAGCTACCCAACATTCCCAAGAACAAGAAACCTTACTGGAAACCAATGAACAACTTGTTTCCACTACCGATTTAAGTGGTGTTATTACCTACAGTAATGAAGCTTTTTGCCGCATTGCCGAATTTAGCCAAGACGAATTGCTCGGACAGCATCACAATATTGTCCGTCACGACTCTATGCCCAAAGCCGCATTTGCCGATATGTGGGCGCATTTGAAAAACGGTCAGGCGTGGCGTGGCATTGTTAAAAATAGGACCAAATCGGGTGGTTTTTACTGGGTAGATGCTTATGTGACGCCAATTTATGATAATGGTGAGATGGTTGGTTACCAATCCGTTCGGGTTAAACCCAAAAGAGAATGGGTAAATGTTGCCGATAAGGCATACAAAAAATTGCGAAAAGCCGAAAAATCAGGACGTCGCCAATCACTTCCTCGTTTCGATGTGCTGCGCTACGTCATTGTGTTTGGTGCCCTCATTGCGCCGCTACTCGCAAAAGCGTTTGCCGTTGAAGGCGCGCTTAGCTGGATTTTGAATCTGCTTCCACTCGCTGGCTTTATGCTCTTTAAACAAGAGCTTGTCGACACACCAAGGCAGCTAAAGCATTTAAGAACAGTTTATGACAGCATCAGTCGTTTGATTTATTCTGGTCAAGGACAGTTTTCTGTTGCGGACTTTCATATTAAGTTGCTATCAGCGCGTATTCGTACTGTCTTAGGACGAATGACAGACTCTGCAAGGCCGCTTTTGAGTCTATCAGACAGTTTAAGCGCGACAACTAATGAGGTGTCGGAAGCGCTTGAGCAACAAACTCGTGATATTCGCCAAGTGCGAGTGGCATCAGAAGAAGTGGAATTGACGGCTAATGAAGTGTCAACCAGCACTCATGAAGCCCATGAACTTATCGATGATACGCTAAATACTTGCTTGTTAGCCAAAGAGACGATAGATAAAACACATGCCAACCTTGAGCAGTTAAGTCTTCAAGCAGAGCAGGCCACGCAAGCCACTTTTCAACTGAGCGAACAAGCGCAAAATGTTAGTCAAATGATGGAAGAAATTGGCGGGATCGCAGAACAAACCAATTTACTGGCACTTAACGCGGCAATTGAGGCTGCAAGAGCGGGGGAGCAAGGAAGAGGGTTTGCGGTTGTCTCAGATGAAGTTCGAGCGCTTTCAGGTCGCACTGCTAATGCCACTGTGCAAATTAAAGACAGCATCGGCACTATGCTAGAGACCATTGAAAAGTGGCAGAAAGATATTATTGAAAATCGCGAGCAAACCAATGCCTGTGGTGAAGTGGCTCAAGAAAGCGCAAAACGTCTATCAGATGTTGAAGCTATGATGCATTCGATGGACAACTTGATGAAAGTGGTCGAGGATGCCTCGATGAAGCAGCGCCGATTATCAGAGGATGTGAATTTGCATATTCAGTCGATTGCGTCAGCTGCGGAGAAAAATCTGACAGCAACTCAATCAGTTAACCAACATTCCCATGAACTGCGTAATCAAGTGAATGAGTTTTATCATCTTGCGCAGCGGTTTGAAGAAAAACAATAGCCGAGAAATATCGGCTATTGTGGCTAGACAGCTCTACGCAGGTATAAAGCTGCGTAGGTGTTGTTTAACCTGCTCAGAAGTGAACGCAGACTCAACACTGTATGAGTAAATCTTGAAGTAATCATCAAGTGTTAGCGCAAATTCTTGCATGACTTTTTCCACTTCTGCCGTCATTGTCGTATTCGATACAGTGCGATTATCGGTATTGATTGTAATGGCGATACCATCTTTTAAAAATACCTTAGCAGGGTGGTTAGATAAGGCAGTAACTGCCTTAGTCTGAACATTACTGCTTGGGCATGTTTCTAAAGCGATATGCTTATCTTTGACCATGTCATAGGCAGCTTGATGGCCTGTAATGTGAATACCATGACCAATCCGTTCTGCGCCTAATAATGTGATTGCATCATAAACATTTTGCCCCACACCTTGCTCTCCAGCATGAATCGTGACGTGGTAACCTTTATCCCTAGCGTACTCGGCATACGGGACAAACTCAGCGCAAAATCCAGCGGCTTCTCCACCGGCGAGATCAAAGGCAGCAATACCATTGCCTAAATACGGCTGACCAACATCTAATACTTCTTTGATTCTGTCTTTTGGTGCATGGCGAAGAATCGAAAGGATGTAGTTGCCTTTAATATCGTAAAGCGATTCTGCGCGTTTCATGCCGTTGACAACGCTTGATAGCACTTGCTCAAGTGTTAATCCGCTTTCAAGATGTAATAGGGGGCCGAAACGTACTTCAAGGTATTTGACGTTCTCTTTTGCCGCATCTTCATAAAGTTCGAAAGAAATTCTTTCGAGTGCGTCAGCGGTTTGCATCACAGATAGGGGCAAGTCAAAACGCTTTAAGTATTCATCAAGGTTTGGGCAAGTTTCAGGCGCGATCATCAGCTCGCGTATCTGTTCAATATCTTGGGTCGGGAGGGAAATACCTTGCTGATTTGCAAGATCAAGAATCGTTTCTGGGCGCACACTGCCATCAAGGTGGCAGTGTAAGTCAATTTTAGGAAGATCAATAAATTGCATGAGTCTCTACCTTTATTGAAAGGTTAAAGTATCGTTATTCATTCAAAAAAGCCCCGCATCGCGAGGCTTTGTTAAGCGCAAGAAGAATTAGTCGAGTAATTCTTTCGCTGTGTTGACCACATTTTCAGTGGTAAAGCCGAACATCTTAAATAGCT
>NZ_JAYQDQ010000110.1:0-11058 GCF_038138445.1 Vibrio sp. | reverse complement strand
ACAATACCGAATTTAAAAGGAAATGATTAGATGGGGTTTACCGCCAGCTTACGTTTCATTAATTCTGCCCGCAGACACTAAGTATTTCATAATTAGGCTGCAAGTCGGTGATGATATCTTCAATGACTGGGTCTAATTGCTCTTTGCTGTCTATGTGTGGCATGGTGATAAGTTGAATAATGATAAGGCGCATAAAGTTTTTATGCGCCTTAAGTTAAATTGTCATGGGGTTCTATTGGCCAATGATTATCGCTCTTTTCTTTTCTTCCAATAGTGTCCACCAATTAACCACACTGGGCTCATGAGTTAACTCTTGGTAGTCAATAGTGATACCAATTTGATTTAGGTCTGAGGCAATCTTCATTATTCGGTTGGAATCGAAGCCACAGTTAAGAAGGCTTTTTTCCGGATCGAGTCCTCTAGGGTCGTCAAGTAGGGCTTGTACCTTTTCATAAAGCCACTGGTAGCTTAGTACTGTCTTTGGCTCTAGCACTGTCTGTGTGTTAATAACGTAACCTGTATAGTTAGCCACATAGCTAAGTGCGTTAAGGTGATCTTGATATGACAAATCTGCTATCGCATCACTAACGAGAAAAGCTTGTATATTTTTCTCAAGTGCATCTGTGACTGTAATTCTACAGCCCAAGTTAGCATATAAACCTGTAATTAACAGTTGGTCTCGACCCAACTCTTTAAGGTGCTGAGCTAATTCGTCAGACTGCATTGCACTGTAATGTGACTTTTCAATTAAAACGTCTCCTTCTTCGGGAGCAACAAAGGGGGTAATTATTTTTGAACAGGGAGGGATTTCCTCGAAGCCCCAAAAATCCTCAATTAAAGGATGATCATGGCTTATGGTGTTAAACGTTATTTGTGTATAGACAATAGGTATGTTTTTTTGTTTTGCCCAGTCTTTGATCTTGGCAATATTACCTAACAAAGTGGGGAGCAAAACAGAGTCTTGGTCGTAGATATCAACAAAATAGCGCTGCATGTCATGTATTAGAAGTACAGCTCTGTTGGGTTCTAGCTGCCAGTCTGTTTTGTTTAAAAATGATGTCCTACTGGGCATTGGATAACTGACGTTTGTTGGTAGTGGCATGGCCTTATTCCTTAAATCTCTTTGGCCTTCAACAAGGCAAATTGACAGATTGGTTAATGCAACAGGTTTCATTTTAGTGCACTCTACCAATTTTGCGCTTTAAACTACCTAAATGAACTCGGGTTTTTATCATACCTTGATGTACATTAAAGCTGCCACTTAGTAAGTCACACCGAAATTATGGCTCGAAGCCAAGAGTAATGAACACTCTATCTATCTAATAAATATATATTTTCATTGTAAATGTCTACTGTTTATAAAATAATGCCCTTGATAGGAAAATAGTCAACACAGAGCATATTAATGCTTAATTAAACTCTCATGTTGGCTATTACAGCTAAGTGCTACGTCGGTTAAGTTTCTAAATCATTAACTCCATTTAGTTACCTGATGTATCGCTTTGTATAAAACGAGCTACTAAGGCTCGGCTAATAAGTAGAAAAAGAAGGTGTGGTATGTTCGACTCTTCAAGTCTTCCCGATGAGCATTCAAAGAGGTTTGTCGCTGTACTCAATAAAAAAGTGGAAATGGGGAGACTATTTAATGCGCTGGGTCACATGTCGGTGGGGCTAGTAGATCAAGTCGGTGATGTTGAAAAACTTTGTTTTTTGCAATATCAAGATAAGGATGAAGGCATACATCCATCGATTTCACATTATCCTTTCATTGTACTAAAAGCTGACAACTCAAATAAAATCAGAAAAGTTCGCAATGAGCTCCTAGAGCGAAACATTCCATTTACCGATTTTACAGACACCATGATTGTTGGCTCGTCCCAGTAGCAAGTTATCGCTACGTCGGAAAAAGCAGAACAAGACTTAGAGTATTTCGGTATTTGTATGTTTGGAGATACTGCTGAGCTAAAAGAAATTACCGGAAAGTTTAGCCTTTTTAAGTAAATGGTGACAAGGGCAGGCTAATCAGAGCTGATAAAAGTTGCTCTTTTTTATCATTGGCTAAGAGCTTTTCAACATCGCATTTCCATAGTGATCAGGTCCCAAACTTGACCGTCCCAAGAGCGCTCCCCTTTTTCAAGAGCAGTTTCGACAAAGCCTAATGACTCATAACAACGTTTTGCGATTGTATTTGTGTTGAACACAGCGAGTGATAACACTTCAGCTCGGTAACTTTGTTTGGCCAGAGTGATGAGATTGGCTAACATCAGTTTTGCGATGCCTTGCCCTCGAAAGTGCTCAGATACAAAAACACGGCATATGCGAAAGTGCGAATCTGAGACTTTAAATAATTCAACGAATCCAGCCTCTTTCCCTTCTACGACAAAGATAAATGGAAAAACATTGGCTTGATTATAGTGCTCATCAATTTGAGTTACATCTAAAGGGAAGCTGAAGTTTGGTCCTCCCCATTGATAATTGAGTTTTTCAGAGTCAATCCAGTGGATAAGTAGGCTGTAATCTTGAGTATTAAATGCTCTCAGTTCCATGGTTGTTTCTCTCGATACTTATCTTATTGCCAGTAGACTTAGGTAGCTTAAGCTACTATACCTATCTCCTTATAAGCGAGCTGAACACTAATAACCTGATATAAATCACATTTATAGGTTTGTGACTGTTGTTTATCTTTGATAAATCTTAGTTTGTTTTATATTCGTCCACCTTACTGAATCTATGGTGCACTTATGGGCATATGGTTAGTCGTCAAAAAATGGTTTGAGTCGCATGTCTTTCATATTAGTAACAAAAATATTTTTATTTTAAGTGTTCTATATGTAGGGCTTTCATGGTGGCTGCTTTGGCTTGCTGGCGAAGTTGATCTAACACAAAACGGTTCACAGTTTGTTTATTACTTGATGGTGACCGCTTCAACTGTGGGTTATGGCGATTTATCACCTTCATCGGATGCAGGTAAATGGGTTGTCACATTATTTGTTATTCCGGGCGGTTTAAGTTTATTTGCTGCGGTGTTGGGCCGAGCGGCATCTGGAGCAATAGAGTATTGGCGGGCAGGTATACTAGGTAAGCGGAGAATTAGGATGGATAATCACATATTACTTTTGGGTTGGAATGGCCAGCGTACAATACACCTCATTCGTATGTTGCAGCATGAAGAAGAAGGGAAACGCCCGATTGTGTTGTGCTGTCGTTCTGAGATTGAAAATCCGTTGCCTGGTCAAATTGGCTTTGTCAAAGTGACCAGTTACACCGATTCACAAGAAATGAAACTAACCAATGTGGGCGAGGCAAGCTGCATCATTGTCGATAACCTTGAAGATGATATTACTTTATCAGCTGCTCTCTATTGTGCCAATATCAACCCCAACGCTCATCTTCTGGCGTATTTTAAAGATGAAGCCTTGGGGCATTTGCTCAGTCAGCATTGCCCTAAAGCGGAATGTATTCCAGCCGTTGGGGCTGAGATGCTTGCTAAATCGGCGGTAGATCCAGGTTCAAGTGCGCTCCATCAAGAGCTACTCGCTTCTACTAGAGGCATGACTCAATATTCTGTGCTTTACCCTCAAGATGCCGCTGACACTCGTGTAGAATCTCTTTTCACATTTATAAAGCAAGAATACCAAGCGACGCTGATCGCCATAGATACAGGATCTGGTATTAAGCTTAACCCTGAATTGGCAACCTCTGTGTCAGCTGGCAGTCGTTTATTTTATATCGCGGATGAGCGTATAGATGTTTTTAATTGGAAGTTATTGAAGGAAAAGTAGTGATAAGGCCGTTTGTATATCCATAGATTAAGCCAGTCCATTAATCACTTAAGACCTAGCCCGCTACCTGCCTTATAGTAGTGTTTAAGGCAAGACAAAGTAAAAGCCGGCATTTCAGTGCCGGCTTTTACGTTACATATCTTGATCGACCAGCAGTGCGCCGCGAGCCGTCAGGCCACATAACATTGGGGGAATGGCATTGAAGATTTCTTCAAATTGCTCTAAGCCTTCAACCCCTTGCTCAGCTAGTGTTGCGAGGCAAGTTTCTGGGTCATAAAGCATACTAATCGATAACAAAACACCACCAAGTAACGCATTGTCTTCGCTGCTTTCAGGCATGATAGCTTCCCAGTCATCTCTGGTTAACTGCCAGCCTTGAAGTAAGCCTTCACAAAAATCGCGAGCGGCTTGGTTTACAATATCGGCATCATCAAGCTTACATTCAGCTGGCCACACCCACTGATCTTCAAGAAGGTCTGGGCGATATTCGTTCCACATTGCAATAACTAATTCAATGTAGCTTTCTAGCTGCTCACCATCGCCAAATGGCGCCACTTCTTCACCTCCCCAAAGAAAAGGAATCCACTCTTGAGGAGGAAGCAGGTTAGGTGCGGCTGCCATAGCAGTCACAAAACCTTGCGTCTTAGCTTCGTTGATAAGTCTATCTTTTAGCTCGGGTTGGGCGAGTATTTCGTTTAGTGTCAAAGTAAATACCAAGCGGTCATGTCAATTTGAGATAATATTAACAGTCCAAACCAGACATAAAAAGGCCACAGCCTGCGTATATTCGCTATAATTTAACCCAAACGGTAAAAATTCAAAGGCTTATGGAAATACGTTCTTCGCTAAAAAGAAAGAGCTTTTTAGCCCTCACTGTGTATTTGGCCATCGTTATTGCGATCATTGGTTCGGTGAGTTATCTCGTGGTTGAGCCACCAATTAGAGAGCAATTGGAAAAGAATCTCGACTTAAGAACCGAGTTGATTGCAAGTGAAATTGAAGAGCCGCTCAATAGCTCTGTTGGAATTTTGCAGAGTGTGGTTGGCATTGGCAATACAGATGAATCTCAAGCGCATCAAGCAGAGATGCTGTATGAGCTATTTTCAGTGCTGGATGGCGTGGTGGTTAGTGGTGGGCTTTGGCCAATACCATACTCAATTGATAAGAAAAAAGCTTATAGCAGCCTGTTCTTTAACCGTGCTAGCGACGGCCTAGTCGATCAGGTCTTTTCATGGGATAACCCTGAATCGGGTGGTTATGACAATGAGATATGGTATACCGCAGTAGTTGATAAACCGCCAGGTACGGTGATTTGGTCGCAGGTGTATATCGACTCCTTTACACATGTGCAAATGATCACGGCATCATCACCTTATTTTAAAGGTGGAGAGCCGGCTGGCGTGGCGACCATTGATGTCTCATTAGAGAGTTTGGTCGAATTTGTTAGTGAACATGCTCAGGATTACGAGTTAGGCATAGTACTCAGAGATTCTTACGGTGACGTCATAACCGACTACAACTTTCAGGTTGTAAAAAACATTTACATGAGCAGTACAGAATTTGGCGATTTTCAGTGGAATATAGACGTTGTGAATGCCAATCGGCTGGTAGATGAAGAAGCATTTTATGTGGTGACGAAAGTCGAAGCGGGCATCATTCCTATCATGCTAATGTGTGTGGTGATGGGCTATGTACTGATCAATCGTTTTCTTATCTCTCCAATTGTGTTGATTGCTGAAAAAGTCAATGACTCTCGCACAGGAGGGGCAATAGATATTCGTTACAACAGCCAAGATGAAATTCGTCAACTGATTGAAAACTTTAACCAGAAAACCAAATTCTTAGAGCAAGAAAAACAAAAAGCTCAGGCCTCGACAAAAGCCAAAAGTGCCTTCTTGGCAACCCTATCACATGAAATTCGAACGCCTATGAATGGTGTACTGGGTACGGCGCAAATATTAATGAAAACTGATTTAAGCCAAGAGCAGCTTAAACATATGAAAACCTTGTATGACTCAGGCGATCATATGATGACCTTACTCAACGAGATCCTAGACTTCTCAAAAATATAACAAGGCTTCTTGGAGCTGGAAGAGCATCCATTCCCACTTGAGTCAATATTGGGCAGCGTGAATAGTGTGTATTTTACCTTATGTGCGGAAAAAGGACTGCAATTTAAAGTCTATTCTGAAGTCCCGCAGGGGCGCTGGTACTCGTCAGATAAAGCGCGCTTGCGTCAAGTGTTGTTTAACCTTCTCAATAACGCCGTAAAATTCACATCACGTGGTTATGTGGAAGTCTATTTTCGCGAGTTTAGGCAGCAAGGCCGTAACTTCCTAGAAATTAAAGTGCGCGATACCGGCATAGGCATTGCCAAAGAAGCGCACGATAAGATCTTTAGCCCATTTGAACAGGCAGAATCATCGACTACACGGCGCTTTGGCGGCACTGGCCTTGGCCTTGCGATAGTCAAACAAATCACAGACCTAATGGGCGGGGAGATAACAGTGACCAGTGAAGTTGGCATTGGTACTAGCTTTAGAGTCACCCTAGGCATGGCGCCTTGTGAGCCACATTCACTTGAAATAGAAGAGCACAATAACCTCAATTATCAGGGGCTAAAAGCGCTTATTGTTGAAGACAACCGAACCAACGCCATCATTATGAATACTTTCATGACAGGTAAAGGGTTCGAGTGTGAAGTTGCTGAAAATGGCGAGATTTGTTTAGAGAAGCTTGCTAACAATAATTACGACTTAATCCTAATGGACAATCATATGCCGATCATGGATGGGGTTGAAGCAACCATTGCCATTCGCGCCTTAAGCAGCTCGAAAGCAAAGATTGTCATACTCGGCTGTACCGCCGATGTGTTCAAAGAGACGCGTGAACGTATGGTGGGCTCTGGCGTCGATTACGTCATTTCGAAACCGATTGACGAAACTGAGCTCGATGATGCTTTGTATCGGTATTCCGATCGTTTATACCAATACAAGCCGGGCCTGAGGGAGCGTAAAGAAGCGGAACCACTGCAAATGGAACCACTGCTGGTAAATTTCTTTATGGCGCTCGATGATCAAGATTTTGCACACGCTGAAGAGTATTTCCAACGGATAAGAAATGAAATCGCCGATCTAAAGGATGATCTCTTGATCCAAACCCTTAATGCAGTGCAAGAGAAACTTTCCCACAAAGAAGCGCCAGCTCAGTCTGATTTGGATGTCCTCACTGTCTCCCTAAACGACTATTGTGGGTAGCTATTTATTATCCCCCAAAGCCAAAGAGCGGAGAAAATCCGCTCGAATCAGCTATTAAATAATCAAACGATCAACGAGTGAGACTTTTTTTCCGAAAGAAGCTTGACCTACCCCAATAGAATCATTAAATTAGCGCCTCGTTGGTTATTCAAACCAACCACAATTTATTTCGGTGAGTTGTCCGAGTGGCTGAAGGAGCACGCCTGGAAAGTGTGTATACGGCAACGTATCGAGAGTTCGAATCTCTCACTCACCGCCACATTCAAAACCCCAGCAGAAATGCTGGGGTTTGTTGTATTTGGTGGAAAATATTTTCACTCTTCTAAACAGCCAATTGTTTCAAACAACTCGCCCACGCAACGGCCATGGGCGCACTCGCGGTCTCGCAAACCGGAGTAGGCTTATCCTCACCCGCCGAACTCGAAGCAATGCTCAAGCGAATTGAGGTAAAAGAGTATAAGATCTAGCCCTCATCCAAAACTTTCTTCGAGAACACCAAAGCCAGTGTAGAGCTTTGGTGTTTTGGGTTTGAAGAAACGAATTAATTCCTTTTATTTAAATAAAATATGATCATCGAAGAAATCTGCTTAGTTTCCGTTTATTATATTCCCCAATAAACATATGATGTACAAGCTAATTTTTTAGTTCGTTGAGTTTTTCCAAGATGTATCTTTGCAACTTGCCTCGTTTGCGGAAGGGTTGATTTATGAATTCGACATTAGATTTTTACCACAAGCATGCCACGCGCTTAGCAAAGCAATATGACTCGCTTGAATTCGAAACTGTCCATAGGTCATGGTCTACTTTCTGGCCCAAATGTGGGGCTAACGTTTTAGATGTTGGTGCTGGCTCTGGCAGAGACGCCAGATGGTTTGCGGCTCAAGAATGTTCAACAGTAGCCGTCGAGCCGTGTAAAAAGTTTCTGCAATTGGCAAAGAAAAGCAGCACTCAAGCAATATGTTGGATAGAGGACTCGCTACCTTATTTGCAGAATGTAACAACCAGCTCAAACCACTATGACTTGATACTTTTATCTGCGGTTTGGATGCATTTAGATTCTAAGCAGCGAGCCGCTGCCATAAAAAGGCTGCACGAATTGCTCGCAAGTAATGGGACTCTAATAGTGACTTTGCGTGACGGTGAGTTTAAAGATGGTCGTGAGACCTTTGGTGTTTCTGTCAATGAATTAAGCCTTTTATGCTCTGGAGTAGGTTTTGAGATTTATCATGTTGCAACGGATGACGATTCACTCAATCGAGAGGATATCAGGTGGCAGACGGTGGTTATCAAAAAAGCAGTTTCATTGAAGGAATATTAACTTGTGTCGTATCAATATTACTTAGATAAATTTCGAAGCCTGACTATGAATAACGCCAATGGTAAAAAAAGCCCACATAAAGTGTGCATGCTATTGGCGGTTATGGATTTAATTCAAGCAAGTATCATTACCTCAAATAAAATTGAGTTTAACCAAGTCCTTAAAGATAGATTTACGCAGCACTTTGAAAAGTTTGCCCAGGGAAATGACAAAAATACCCCTGAAAATCCTTATTTCTTTTTGCGAAGTGAAGGCTTTTGGCATTTATCCTACAACGCGGGATATGAAGAAGGTTCCACTAATCGTTACTCTGCAAAAGCGATAGCCTTTGCTTATCTGGATCAAGAACTCTTTGATTATATGAGGAGTTTTATTGTGACCAATGAACTTAAAGATGCCTTGATTTCGAATTTTTCTGATATGTCTTCTCGCTATCTCCAATGGCTCATGGATGTTGGAAAAACAGAGAAAACGGCTGGGAAATACCTTGGTGCAATAGAAGGCTCAATTTCTAATTGGCTTATGGATACTGGTGACATCTGTGAACCTATTACTGGCATAAAGTCCTATCGGCAGTTTGCTAAGTATGAAGAAAAAGTGCGGCGGCTAGATATTTTTAAACTGCGAGATGGGAAAGAGCAAGGTTTGTATAGTGAGGCGCTATCTCATTACCAACGCTTTTTAGCCGATCTCGCCCAAATCGATGTGAATGCAGATATTCGACAAGTTATGGTAGATAAAACGCTTACCGATACAGAAAAGAGCATCATGGTAAGTGCTAGGGTTGGCCAAGGTTATTTCAGAGCCCAACTACTGAAAATGTGGGGTGGCTGCGCTGTCACCGGCTATCGAAATAGTCAAATGTTACTTGCTTCTCATATTAAACCTTGGCGAGATTCAAATCATCAAGAAAGGTTGGATAAGTTCAATGGCTTATTATTGTTGGCTAATTTGGATAAAGCGTTTGATCTTGGTTTTATATCGTTTGATGACAGTGGCAAAGTGCTGATTTCACACTACCTTGAAACACCGGAAGTACTGGGTCTCAGAGAAGATATGTCATTTAATGTTATGGCTGAACACAAGCCATACCTGCGCTACCATCGTGGAGAGCTGTTTAAAGGGTTGTGAATGAGGGCTGAAGTTGACACGCTAAACTCTCTAAGCGTGCAATTTAGCGTGATTAGAAGGGTAAAAAATTCATCCTGAATGACTCCTTTCGTATTGGTATATTGACTTTTTCCTGTGACTGGATTGCCCCGAAGTCACTTAGATTAAATACTCTACTCAATTCAGAGGGCGTGCGTTTACCCTACCAAAACTTATTCGATTGAGTTGATAACTGTTCACTCCTGTCATTAGGCGACATCTTGCAGTCTAACTTCCCTTTATGTGACATAACGTATTGATTGTTAGTTTATTTAATATGAGAATGAATGCATTATAGAAGGATGAAAGACGACAATTTGTCGTCTAATAAGCGTTAGTTTTTATTAATCAGCGGGATAAAATGAAATATTTACTAGATCTTGAAAAACTAGAACATGCAGATATTGTTTTAGAGTCTGGGAACACTAAATGGGTTAGTGACTTGATAAAGGCAGCTACAAATAGTCGCTATTCTCATGCAATGCTTTATGTCGGGCATTCTTTAAATCATGCAACATCAGATGGTGGTGTTTTCTCTAAGAATCCACAAAGGATTTTGGTTGATGATGTAAAAGACCTAAAAGTATTGCGCCTAAAAGATTCTATTTCAGATGACGTTAAACTGGCTATATGCAAGGAATCAAGTTACCTCGTTGGCACACTATATGGGAAAAGAGAAGCAACAAAATCTATAACTAAAACTGAGAAAGCATCAAAAAGTAAAAAGCAGTTTTGTTCGAGGCTCGTAGCTCAGTGTTATGCTAAGTCGGGTATTAATTTAGTAAGTAATCCAGACTATTGTACCCCTGAAGACTTGAATCACTCTGAACTGTTGGTTGAAGTCGCTGATTGTGTGCGGCTAGCAACAGAAGATGATTTAGAAATCTACAATAGAAAAGATCCGAATATTGAAAATCTGCAGGAAACATATAAGTGGTTAAATAACGCTCGAGATCTTTACAAGAAAGAGGGAGTGGAAATACAAACCATCAATGATGTCACACAAGCTCTCATGCAAGACCGCAAATTTGACAATCGTTTATGTAAGCTGGCAAAAGCTACGAAATACTTTGAGCTGTATAACGTAGATCAGCAAGTCAATACAATGAGGTATTGCCCAGATGGCTTCTACGCAGTTTTAAGCAACTCTAATGACATGAACAAAATTGTTCGAGAAGAGATAGCTTTAAACGACAGAGAAGTAAAAAGACATACTGAAAACTTGATAGCTGCGAGGCATAACTTTAAACAAGCGCGTTTGACGTTTTCGAAGTTACATATCAAACTGTATGAAAATCTCCTCAGAGAGACGCTGCATCGTTTCATTGTTATTGAACAAGCTTTAACTCGATGTGGCTGCAATACTCATCATGTTCAGCAAAAAATCACATCATTGGAAAGCCTGCTCAAAAATAAAAACTAACAAACGACTATGGCACGGTTTGCCTTACTCGAAGTAATCCGTAAATACCTAAATTAGTAGATTCACTAACACGAAATTGTCCGTGCGACGTGAAGTCGCATGAAGCGCTGTTCACCGCGATAAGAGTGA
>NZ_JAYQDQ010000109.1:0-11134 GCF_038138445.1 Vibrio sp. | reverse complement strand
TTTCTAACTGAGCGACTTGCTGTTGATCCATTTCCACACTAAACATCGAAGAGCCACTCAAGGTTTCAATTTCTCGTGCGCTAGCTTGCTCAAGTACCGCTTGATTAGACTGAGCAGCAGCGCGGGGAGAAACCGCCATTCGCATCGGTGAGGGGGGATTATCTTTAAACTTGACGATGTATTTTGTTGGAAGATTAGCCTGGTTAAGCTCCGCCACTTCTGCTGCTGCACTGAATGTGAAGCCTGCCATTGCCACTGTCATTGATGAAAGGAAACACATTCCTTTGGTTTTATTTGTTATGTTGTGCATATGCTCTGATCCTTTTGAGCTATTTTTATTGTTTTACTCTCCTGAGTGGTCCGTTTATGAACATATCAGGAGATTCCTAGCTATATAGGACGCTCATAAAACAACCAACACTTTATAAAATCCAAGCGTCATAAAACTCTAGGCAATCAATAAAACAACCGAATCAGTTAACACCAAAATATTCAAAATCAAAAAAATTGAGACATGAATCAACAAAAAGTGGATAATAGCAGCATTAAGTCGAGCTTTTATTCAATAAATTAGTCACTAAGTTTCTCAAAAACAAACCGAATCATAGCTCTGCTTTTGCCTAACAATGGCCATGTTTAAAACAAACTCGCTTAGAAATACCTTAATGTGGTTAAATAGAGACTAAGCGATAGCTGCCCGATAGAGACTGTCAGTGTGCAGCGTTTATATTCGATGAGGAAAGTCATTTGCTTGCTATTATTCGCCTGATTCTGGCTGCTGTATTTATTGTCTTTACGACACTATTTGCCTTGGTCTATTGCTTGTTTAGCCCAAGAAATCCAAAGCATGTGTATTTTTTCTGTCGCTGGTTTAATCAGCTACAAAGAATTGTTGGCGTAAAGCTCATTCATAGAGGGCTTGAGAATGCACCAACGCCAGAGAAAAGCGTGTATATCTCCAATCACCAAAGCATCTATGATTTTGTTACAGACCCCGGAATGTTAAGGCCAAGAACCGTCTCTCTTGGTAAAAAAGATCTGCTTTGGCTACCTTTCTTTGGCCAGCTGTATTGGATTACTGGAAATATCCTTATCAATAGAGAGAACAAGTCTCAAGCGAGAGATACCATCAAACAAGTCGCTGAGGCCATCCATCAAAGAGATTTATCGGTTTGGGTCTACCCAGAAGGAACTCGTAGTAAAGGCCGAGGTTTATTGCCGTTTAAAACAGGCGCGTTCAGAATGGCCATTGAAGCGGGCGTGCCTATTACGCCAATGTGTGTCAGCACAACGCACAATAAGATTAACCTTAACCGAAGAAACAACGGCATTGTGATTGCCGAGATGCTAGAACCTATTGATGTGTCCAATTACAAATTGGAAGATGCTCGCAAGCTGGCGCTGCATTGCCACCAGTTGATGTCAGCCAAAATAAACGAGCTGGACAAAGAAGTTGCCCAGCTCGAAGAAGAAATGTCACGTAGCAACAAAGCCGTTACTTTAAAATAAACTGATCCATCAGGGCCACCATACGGCCAATTTCAGGTTTGGTTAGGGTGTCATTGGCACCCAAAGCTAACGCTTTTTCTCGGTTATCATCACTCATTAATGACGAGAACATTACAATCGGCATTTCTTTGTAAACATCCGATTCACGCAATCTCTTCACTAAGTGCATACCATCCATACGCGGCATTTCCACATCACTGACTACCGCGTCGACGAATTCTGTCACAGGGACGTCTTCTTTCTTCGCCGCTTCCGCAAGTTCTAGCAGTTTCTCATGCGCTTCCCCGCCGTCTTTACAAGCAATAATGTTATAACCAGCAGAGCTCAGAGTATCTTGGATAAGGCTACGAATGAAGGCTGAGTCATCCACCACCATGATGGTTTTAGCATTCCGTTTGGTGATCATTTTTTGGTTGAGATCAACACTCTTATCCGTAGTAACATCGTATTTTTCCATACTCAGTTCAGGGTTGATATCAGCGATGATTTTTTCAAAGTCGAGGATCATGATGAGGTTTTGATCTTTACGCACAACGGCAACAACACAATCCTGCTCGCCGGCTTCTAGGAACTGACTGGGAGACTCAACATCGTTCCAAGAAATCCTGTGAATACGACTGATGCTGTCAATGAGAAAACCATTGGTCATACGGTTAAAGTCAGTGACAATCACAAACTTCTTGTCAATTTCCTTACTGGTTGGCACACCAAGCCAGCCTGCTAAATCGACCAGAGGAGTAAGAATATCTCGGGATGAAAATACCCCTATCATGTGCGGCTGAGCGTTTGGATAATCTGATGTCTCGGGAACTTGAATAACTTCACGTACTTTGGCTACGTTAATGCCGTAATAACAGGTTTTTTTCGAGCCATCTGGCATCTGCTTTACCAAATGAAACTCAATGATCTCGAGCTCATTTGTGCCACTTTCTGTAAGAATTGTACTGCTTGAAGTGCTCATAATGGGTTTTACTCATTCTCGGTATCAATTACATGTACGTTGGGTCATCTCAAGCCCACGTAACTACCTTCTTTGTGCTACTTCACCATTTACCCTGCAAATGAGTGAAGTAGAAGTAAACTATCTCATCTATCACTATAAATACTAGAATAATTCATCACTATCGTCGCAAGCTCCTGCCTCGCTCACACTATGAAGAGATATTCGTTTCTTCTCAAAGTATAAGCCCCGCTTGAAAAACTTTCACCAGAGACATAAATCTACTTTTTAATTAGCAAGTTAAAAACACAAGTCTGTGTATCTGTTACCTAACTCATCAAATAAAATGAAAATCAGCGCGTCATTTTCTTAACAAACACCACCACAAATAATGCCATAGTAAAGCTGCCAAGAAAGGCTTCAAAAGCCGCGATAAACCTGGCAAAACCCACTGGTGAAATATCCCCGTAACCAAGTGTTGTGAAAGTCACCACACTAAAATATATCGAGTTTAGGAACTCAAAAAAATAGAACTGCCAACCGCTAAGCTCTTCGTATATCGGGTGTGCACTTGTTGTATCGAGGAAAAAGTAGGCTAAGGCACAAACTAAAATCAAAAAGATAGAAAACCCGACCACCCTCATCGGATCTTCCCCATAACCACAAAATAAGTCAACGGTCTTGGATACCACACGCTTGGCACTTAACCTTGGCATCTGATAACGTCGAAAACGCATTTCGCGCTTAAAAAAGTCGCCAGCTATCTCAAATAGCCCCTGTGTTTCGCACTGTTTACGTATGTTACGACACACTTCTTCCGCTTCTTGATACAAAGGCTCAACTTTATCGTATTGGCGAGCCTTACGCGCCTCTCTCACTTGCTCTTCTTGCTTTATGGATCGGCCCCAATGCACATTCTCTAGCTTGGCTCTGTCTAGGTCAGCTCCCAGTAAATTGCAATTATCCAATTTAGCGCAGTGTAAGTTCGCTCCTACCATTTTGGTTTTCATCAAAGATGAGCCCCGTAAATCGAGACCGAAAAAGTGAGCATCAGTTAAGTCTGCCCGATAAAAATCTACGTCGCGGCACGAATAGCCATCTTTGTTACCTCGGTTTACCAAATTAATGTCTACTAGGTTTGTTCTTGCCAACTGAAATCCGTCTACGGGTTTACCTTCTGCAGCCCACTTTTCAACCTTGTCTTTAACGTCATCTTTGCTCTTATCGACTTTTGGATCATGCCAGTAGCATAGACCGGACTCTCCACACGGTTGATCGCAGCACCAGCCATCAGGATTTTGATAGCCGCATTGGCCTTGAGTCGATTCCATATAAACTGCCCTGTAAGCACCTCAGTAAATGCACCCCTATTGATAGTATTAATTGTAGTGGTGAGTTAGGCTCTGGCAAATGATATTTGTAAACTATCCAATAACCACTTGTTGTTTCAGCCAACTTTTAAAAAGTTGCGTATCTGATGCTTCACAGTGAGTAATAATGAAGTACCCTGCATTAGCACCAATGGTGGGTAAGGGAGCAACCAATCTTTTCTGCTCAATTTCATTAATTAACAGAGCTTTACGAGCAAGAGCAACTCCTACACCAGCCTCGGCAGCAGCCATTGCCATATCGGTTCTGTTAAAGAAATGGCCCTGACTTACGTCCAGTTCAAGTTGATGCTTTTTGGCCCAATATCGCCATTCTTGATCCTTCTGTGCCCCTTGCCAAGGCATAGCATCGTGGAGCAAAGTAACACTCTCCCACACCAATTGGGTGCCTGTATTCTGGGTTTTGCATACCTTATTGAAGTAATCTGGACTCATAACAGGAATAAGGTATTCTTGCATCAATAGTTCTGCATCACCGAGCTTGTAGGGTATTGGCCCATAATCAATTGCGATATCAAAATCACGACTACTACTATTTACCAGCGCCCCTTCGGCAAATACTTGTACCTGAATATTTGGATGAGATCTTTGAAAGTCATCCAGACGTGGCACTAGCCACTTGTAGGCGAGAGAAGGCGTAAGTTTAAGTCTGATGGGCTTGCTATTCACCTCTTTACTTAATTGCTCAATCGTTTCTTCAATGGCCATTAAATTGGGGTTAACTGAATCTAAAAGCTTACGTCCAAGATCAGTCAAACGTATACCTCGAGCATGACGTTCAAACACTTCAAAACCAAGTCGCTCCTCAACCAATTGCAACTGCTGACTCACTGCACCAGTCGTAATGTTTAGCTTGCTTGCAGCACTCGATAAACTTTGATGCTGGGCAAGAATACTCACAAGGTGAACACCACTCAATAAAGATGACTTCATACTTAGGTTTTAGTTTTTTTAAAAGGTAATGTTAATTCTTCTCGATTGTTAATCAAATGTAAATCCATCAAAGTAAAATAATATACACAAAAGGAGAAAGTAGCTGTGAAAGTCATTGTTCTAGGTAGTGGTGTGATAGGCCTAACCAGCGCATGGTATTTGCAACAATCAGGATGTGATGTGACTGTGATAGATAGGCAATCTCGCTCGGCGCAGGAAATCAGTTTTGCCAATGCAGGGCAAATTTCTTATGGCTACTCCTCTCCTTGGGCCGCACCTGGCATACCACTTAAGGCATTAAAATGGCTAATGGAAAAACACGCACCTTTGAAAATAAAACCCAGTCTTGATCCAAATTTATTCAAGTGGTCAACCAAGATGCTATCCCAATGTAACTTAGAACGATATCGCATCAATAAATCGCGCATGCTCAAAATCTCACTACATAGCAGAGAATGTTTAAAAAGGTTAAACAAAAAGTATCAAATAAACTATCAAGGGAGAAGTAAAGGTACCCTACAAATGTTCCGCTCAGAAAAACAGCTCAAGGCGGTAGAAAAAGATACTTTGTTGCTGGACGAAAGCGGCACACGTTATCAGTTATTAAACAGTGCAGAATGTCTGAAACAAGAACCTGGTCTTACTCACATGCAGGGAAAACTGGTTGGGGGATTATATCTTCCTGACGATCAAACAGGTGACTGCCACTTATTTTGCCAACAACTTCAAACACTGGCTCAAAAAGCGGGAGTGAGTTTTATATTTGATACAGAAATCCATAAGCTAAATCTGAAGGGACGACAAATCGATGATATCGAAACTTCGAAAGGCCGATTTACCGCAGACAAATTTGTCGTAGCACTAGGCAGTTACTCAAAGCATTTTTTAAAACAAATTGGTATAGATCTTCCCATCTATCCCGTAAAAGGCTATTCACTCACCTTACCTGTGATAAATGAAGCTCAAGCACCCAACTCAACCATTATGGACGAAAGCTACAAAGTAGCGGTCACTCGGTTTAATGACCGAATACGTGTCGCGGGTACGGCTGAACTTGCTGGCTTTGACTCTTCCCTCCCCAATAAACGACTCTCAACATTAAACCATGTTGTCTCTAACTTGTTTCCTCATGCTACTGATCTCTCAAGAGCTGAGTATTGGTCAGGTTTTCGGCCTATGACACCGGACGGCACGCCCATCATAGGTCGAACTCCAGTTAAAAACCTCTATACAAACACAGGACATGGTACTTTGGGATGGACAATGGCTTGTGGTTCTGCCGACATACTCACCCAAATTATTACTCAGCCATTAGCAAAACCATACGAACAACTAGATATGCATCGATATACAAATGCTATAGATGAATATTCCTATATTTAACTGACACCCAAGTGTTAATATAATATTTCAAAAATCTTAAAAATAACACTACCAATGCCTTAAACAAATTAGTCGCTCAAAACGCTGGTGCTTTGACTATCTAACTTAGTTTAAAAAATCAGCATAAAATCAATAATTAGTAACTAACAGACACCAAAGAAAGCAATACGGATCAAATAAAATATATCCTTTGTTTCCCTCAACTTCCCAACACCATACGGTTTAACGTTTGCGTCATGTTTTGTGTCTGAGTTCACGCAAACCAACTTTAGAACATAAAAAATTTAACAATAGAGTTACAAAAAGGTTAATATCCAGAGCGCAAACCACCAATCATAATAAAACAGGGAAAATACTTATGCAGTCATTAGTTGATTTTCTGAATGGAATTATCTGGAGCCCGGCATTGATTTATCTGTGCTTGGGAGCAGGGTTGTTCTACTCAATCATGACGCGATTTGTTCAAATTCGCCATTTTAGCGAGATGTGGCGATTACTTCTTTCAGGAAAAAGTTCATCTAAAGGAATTTCCTCTTTCCAAGCGCTTGCGGTTTCATTATCTGGAAGAGTCGGTACGGGGAATATCGCAGGTGTTGCCGCAGCTATTGGCTTTGGCGGACCTGGCGCAGTTTTTTGGATGTGGGTTGTTGCGTTTTTTGGCGCTGCTACGGCCTACGCTGAATCAACTCTAGCTCAAATCTATAAAGAAGAAGATAACGGCGAGTTTCGCGGTGGTCCTGCCTACTATATAGAAAAAGCCATGGGCCAAAAATGGTACGCATGGGTTTTCGCAATCGCTACTATATTCGCTTGTGGTTTTCTACTACCTGGTGTGCAATCAAACAGTATCGGTAATGCCGTTGAAGGTGCGTTTGGCTCAGGAGGTATGGTAGAAACAGCAATAGGCACCTTTAGTTTTGCTAAGATTTTCACTGGTACCGTCATCTCCGTCATTCTTGCATTCATCATTTTCGGCGGCGTGAAGCGAATTGCTAACTTTACCCAAATCGTTGTTCCTTTCATGGCACTCGCGTACATCATCACAGCGTTTGTGATCATCTTACTCAACATTGAACAGGTCCCTACTGTCTTTGCAATGATCATTGGCGATGCCTTTACTCCAATGGCTGGCGTAGGCGCTGCCATAGGTTGGGGTGTAAAACGTGGGGTGTATTCTAATGAAGCGGGTCAAGGAACAGGGCCTCACGCAGCGGCAGCAGCAAGCGTTGACCACCCTGCTCAACAAGGCTTAGTACAATCATTCTCTATCTATATTGATACTCTGCTTGTGTGCTCTGCAACTGCATTTATGATCATCATAACAGGTGCGTACAATGTACATGGCGCTGAAGGCTTCTTGGTGCAAAACGTAGCAGCCGACATCGCAGCCAATGGTCCAATGTTCACACAAATGGCGATTGAAAGTGCGCTTCCAGGTATAGGAAAGCCGTTTATTGCCGTTGCTCTATTCTTCTTCGCCTTCACAACTATTCTTGCTTATTACTACATCGCAGAAACAAATGTGGCTTATATCCGTCGTCACATCAAAGTTAATGGATTGATGTTCATGCTAAAAGTGGCACTTGTTGCTGTTGTGTTCTACGGTACAGTAAAGACAGCCAACTTAGCATGGGCAATGGGTGATGTGGGTGTTGGCCTAATGGCATGGCTTAACATCGTGGGTATCTTGATCATTTTCTTTATGTCTAAACCAGCGCTAAAAGCGTTGCATGATTATGAAGAACAACAGAAGCAAGGTGTCACCGAATACACATTCAACCCAGTCAAGCTTGGCATTAAAGGTGCTGATTATTGGGAAGATAAATACCGTCGTAAGACAGGTAAAGAGCCTACAGCAGAGGTCGAGTCTAAGCCAGTAGAGCAGCCCTCGACTTAAAAATATTATTTAAGATAAAAAGCAGTGGTTAAAAAAAGGGGTTAGCAATACGCTAACCCCTTTATATTATCTGCATAAAAGCTAAGGGCACTGAATTTCATCCCAAAACCAATTTGAGCCAAGAGGAGTGTCCCAAACTCCAGGTCCATTTTTGGCAATAAAACATTTTCCTTGATGAGTCACCTTATCACCATTGTTCACTTGGGTAACGCCTTCTTGCCAAGGTATGAATTCATCTGGACTAGGATTTGTGGGACCATCTGATAACTTTTGCCAAGGCCCGCCTAAATCTGGCCTATCTCCTTTTGTCCACCATTTTGCTTTATAGGTATTTTGCTTGTAGCTGACCTCATCGCCTGCCATATATTCCTTATTGGCGTTCCATTCATTTCCTTTGTTTGGATCAGGGTCGTCAAGCTGGTCAACAATACGAACTTCTGGCCACTGAGCATGAGACTGGTAGAAGTTAGTTACACACTTTTCGTAATCCCCATCGACAAGTGCTGAATACGCAGTTTGAAAACCCACTAAGTCACATTCAAATGAATAACCTTCGGGACGATCTGGGTAGTATTTCCAATTACCATCCCAATTGGTGTAAAGCACATCCTCTGCTCCATCCAGATTAAGGCTACCGTAAGGTGTTTGCTGCCAGCATGTATCTTTTTCATCTTGGCTAAGTGGGATCTGGTAGTGAGAAGATAAGCCTCTCCAGTACTTTATTCGATTAACTGGCTGACCTTTATCTTTATTTTGGGCACCGCACTCTATTCCTCCATTAATGATATTGATTGTGGTGCCAAAACCATAACCTATACCCGCATCAAGCTCTCGCTGAGATGGCTGCCAAGTGCCATCAATAACATGCAACATGGCAGGTTTGGGCGCTTGAGGAGTGAGGAAAAACCAGATAGCGGAAGCCAAGTTCAGCCATGAATCTGCGACTAAACCAGGGTTGTTAAGTAACACTGTCGCATCACCATCATACATGACCTCTGAAAAAGCGCCGTAGTTAAAGTGATAGGATAGTTGCTTGGCTCCTCTCCCAAAATACCCCTGCCCCACACCACACGGCCATTTTTTATTCTGCCAATCATTCTCGCCACACCCTGTGGTGTAGCCAATATCACCTTCAGACCAACCCATCTCTCGCACATGAACCAAGGCTTGCTGCCACTCTTCTAAACCAAGTGGGTTATCCGAGGTATTGTCTTTGGCAATATGTCCTCCAGTTTCCTGAGCAAAATGAGCAAATGCCGTGATGATAGAGCGCTTACAAATCGCATCAGCATCGCGATTGTCCGTATATTGACCACAAAATGCTGGAAACTTCCCTATTGCTCGTAAAAAGCGAGTATAGCTGTACTCTGGTGCTGCCATATGAGTGAGAAAGTCCCATTCCTGTCTAGGGAAGACTCGCTCTGCACGCTTAACATTACTCGGATTACTATTTAATCCCGGGCTTATAACATCAACAATCGAATTAGGCGCTGTCCTGAGGGCTTGCGACCAAACTTGGTACATAGGACTGGACGTTTTTGCTTGCTCTACCGCTTCAATATCAGAGCGTTTAATAACGTATCCCGTTGGATTTAGGGGATCAGGCTGAATATTCATTACAGCTAAACTTGGAGAGATGGCGAAGGTACATAAGGTTGCAGCTAAATAACTTGCGTTTCTCATCACACTTTTCCTTGTCATTGACGGCAAGAAAAGATTAGAGAAGGTCAAACAAATATTCATTGCACCAGCATTAAGCAAACCTTAAGTTGCGAGTGGCTTTGGAGTTATAAAGAGCAAAAACAGGCTGAGGCAATAAAAAATGCAATATGGCTTCAAAAATACTCTAGCGCTAATGAGACGAGTAAAATTAGCTCAAAGACAAGAAAGCCAGCATAAAGCTGGCTTTGAAAAACAAATGATTTGACGTTATTCCCACTCAATAGTAGCAGTGGCTTAAAGCATTGATTTATATAGTATTTAAAATCAATCCTTAACAAGTTTCTAACTATTTCCTTCGTTTGTGCGAACGAAGGGAACTACTGAAAATCAATAATATCAATGCGTTAGTGAAAAGACGATTGAAAGGTTTTCAATCACATCAACGCAATGAATGCCCATACCATTTGCCGCCACTTGGTATGTCTTTATTAACAAAACTCATAGCACCTATAACTGCTTTATCACCTATGGAGACCCCCATTTGAATAATGCTATTGGGCCCCAAAAAAACCCCACTTCCAACCCTCGTGTTATTTCTTTTAACTGGCTCGGAACCTAATGAGACACTCCAATCAACGGTGTGATGGGAGTAGATTTGAACACCAGCAGAAATGCTTACGTAATCGCCGATTTCTAAACCGCCAGATCCATCCAAAATAACATTTGGTCCAATCCAAGTGTTTTTCCCAACTTTGACATCACCAAGTATTAGAACATTGTTGTAGCAAGACGTACCTTCGCCAAAGCCGTAAAACTTCGCCGTCTCCCATCGATCTGACAACAAATCTTGTATTGAGACGTGTCGATCAAATTGATCCTTCATCGTTTGACGCAAACGTTTTAATACGTTTTTGATTTCATCTTCATTATTCATTTTTCTATTATTTTCAGTTATTTGGTGACATATTTTTATTGATAACACATCTCACATAGTCTGTCAATCTGACTTTAAATATACAATCTTTACAACATCAAACCGTGTGATTTTGACTCGTTTTGCCGCATTTCAATCAAACCAATCGTTTCTTTATCTACTCCATTAGTTTCAAAACAATTAAAACGGCGATTGAGGCTTTATAGGCTGAAGTTCAATCTGCTTCTGTAAGTAGTCGTTGCGTATGTTTCCTACATCCTTACTCTTAAATGATTGACTTCCAAAAGCATTATTGGGGGTTGCTTGTTGTGTCGCATTGGAGACTGAAGGCTGTGGTGGCTTAACTGATGGGAAGAGTTTGGCTTTAGCAATACCTTTACTTTTCTTCGCTGTCTTTTTCTTTGCCTTGTCTGTTGGCTGAAGACTTTTTCTTACCCTCAAATCAATCCTATCACTCATATCTTTAACAGCATTCGCCATCGTCTTCA
>NZ_JAYQDQ010000108.1:0-11209 GCF_038138445.1 Vibrio sp. | reverse complement strand
TGATCTTATTCTTCCCGCTAGGCGATTAGAATGCGGGTTTTATGGAGCGCTTACTGCTTAGCACCCCCGTTGTGGCGTTTTGTCTGAAAAGTCCTTTAGCTCTTTTGGTGTGTTTAAATTAATAAAGCAGTCCGGTTCATCACTGAAGTCGACAAATTGAGTGTTACACTCTTGATAGAAACGCTTCATTTTCCTCTCTCCGCTGCTCAAAAACGAGCCTAACCTGCCCAGTACTTTTTTATGATAAAGAGAGAATACTGGTTGTGCCGACTGCCCATCATGAGCAACGAGTATTTCAGATTCTTCTTTTACTGCGGAGCAAAAACGCTCGACCAGATTTTCTGTTAACGCAGGGCAATCGCAAGGGACAAAGCCAACCCAATCTTTGTTTGATTCACATAAGGCCGCATGAATTCCTCCCATTGGTCCAAGGAAACCTTGCAAATGATCTGTGATGACAGGAGCAAATTGCGAGTAAAACTCGACATTCTGATTGGCACTAATCCTTATGTCTGAGGTTTGAGCCGACAGATGTTCGAACACATGGGCTATCAGTGGACGATCGTTAAGCAGGATAAGCCCTTTATCTTTTTCGCCCATACGTTTGCCTTGTCCGCCAGCTAAAATAACCCAACAGGTGTTTTCTGGAAGAAGCATAGTAGTCCTCATATTGACCTGAACTTATCGAGATTTTTATCTGCAAAGTAAAGTGATAGAGAAATGAGTTTATCACTTGTGGCTCGAACACAGGTTGATTGTTGTCAAAATAAATACTGTTAAATATCAATCAATTATTTCTTTTCTGGCTCGTTTTGAAAATTTTTTTAAAAAAGTGTGTTTTTAGTGCATCCAAAACTCATCTTAGTGCGTCTCTTGTATGAAACCTTTTAAAGCTAAGGAGAATACATGAAGCTTAATATGAGCTTAGCCGCTTTGACATTGGCAGTGGTCAGCACCTTTTCTGTCGCGTCGCCTAAACTTGACCCATCGATTAAACATCAGCCTAAAGATGGCGTGATTAATGTGTATGGCCCTGGTGGTCCAGACACAGCACTTCGAAGTGCAGCGAATGCCTACAGTGAAAAAACAGGTGTTCCGGTAAAAGTCATCGCAGGTCCAGAATCTAAATGGACTCGTGACGCACAGAAAAATGCAGATCTAATCTTTGGTTCTTCAGAGCAATCCATGAGCGCATTTGTTGAAACCTATCCATTTATCACCGATATGGATGTAAAACCTGTTTATCTTCGTCGCGCTGTTATTGCAGTACCTAAAGGTAATCCTAAAAATATCAAAGGGATTCAAGACTTACTAGATGAACCTTCACGTATTGTCGTGACAGAAGGCTTGGGAGTATACAACACATCAGGGACAGGTGTTTGGGAAGACATTGCAGGACGTAAAGGCTCTTTGGCTGATGTGCAAAACTTCCGCAGCAAGATTATTGCTTATGCCAAAGGCAGCGGGGCAAGTTTTAAGGCATTCCAAGAGCAGAAAGCCGACGCTTGGATCACATGGATCCATTGGCCTTTAAATCATGCTGATAAGGTTGATTATGTCGAGATTGAACCAGAAAGGCGTATATATCGAGATTTAACGTTAGCTAAAACACGTGGTGCAGAGCCACAAACTCAGGACTTCATCGATTTTGTAAATAGCGACCAAGGTAAAGCTTTCTTTACTCGCGAAGGTTGGACTCAATAATTAAGGAAACCAAATAATGAAAAAGTTAATTATATCTTCACTTCTAGTTGTACCTATGGCTTACGCAACGGCATCTTCAAATACGACCGAGACTTCAGTGGGTGAAGTGTATGTGGATGGTGCAGGTAAAACGCTTTATACCTTCTCTAAAGATCCTGCTGGGCAATCTGTATGTACAGACAAGTGCGAGACCTTATGGCCGCCTCTACTTGTTAATGATAAAGCAAGTAGTCAGTTTTCGAAAAGCTCAGAGTTTAGCCAAGTGACTAGGAAAGATGGCAGCAAGCAATGGGCATTAAATGGTAAGCCACTTTATCGATGGTTCAAAGATCAAAAAGAGGGCGACATTGATGGCGCTGGTGTCAAAGGTGTATGGCCAATTGCACGCGCTGATGATGTTGCAGTAAAACTCTATAACGATGGCAGTCGTCGATACTTAGTCGATGATAATAACTTGACGTTATATACCTTCGATAAAGACAAGAACAACCTGTCAGTGTGCTACGGTGATTGTGAAGTGAAATGGCCACCTGCTTATGTTGACTCGGATTTAACGCAAAAAGGTATCGACAACATTAAGCTAACTGGAGGATTTGGTGTTACCAAGCGCAAGGATGACACATACCAGTGGCCTTTGTAGGGTAAACCGCTATATCGTTGGTTTAAAGATTCCCAAGCTGGTGAAACAACTGGCGATGGTGTCAAAAATGTTTGGCATCTGATCACTCAATGAGGAAAAAGTGAGCGACGATAAACATCAAATAGGTTTACTGCTCTCCAAAATAGCGCTTCGAGACCGAGAGGCTTTCGAAGCGCTTTATCAGTTAACCAGTACAAGATTATTTAGTCTTATATACAATGTGGTCAAAGATGAACATATCGCCGCTGACATTTTACAAGAAGGTTATGTAAAGCTTTGGTATAGCAACAATGAGTATGTTTTGGATTATCCTTGGGCTTGGCTCTGCCAGATTATGAGAAACATGGCCATAGACGAAGTCAGAAAACGAGAGCGCCGCAAGGAAGAATTGACTGAAAATCTATTAGAAGATGCGATTCATCTTAGCGAATCAAAGACCGAATCCGGCTTGAATTATTGTCTGCAGTCTCTTGCTGAAGAGAAACGAAATGCAATTGTATTGGCGTATCAACATGGTATGAGCCACCAAGAGATAGTCGAGTATGTGAAGACACCTCTAGGTACAGTTAAATCTTGGATTCGTCGTGGGTTACAGGAATTGAAACTATGTTTGACAAGATAAACAGTAAACGATACCAGAATCCCCAACTGAGAGAAAAACTGGCGGGTGAATACGTACTTGGTACACAAACATCCAGAGTGCGCCGCAGAATGGAAGCCTTAATCAAGGCGGATCCGACTTGGTGGGTCCATATAGAGCAATGGCAGCAACACCTATCAGGCCTCAATCCTAGTTCTGACCTTAACGCTTCGACTAACACCTTCAAAAAGCCTTCTAAACGGGTATGGACCAATATTGCCAACAGCACGTTTAGATTAGGCAAACGTGAAAAAAGTATCCGCTGGTGGTGGCTGCCAACAGGTATGGCTTTCTCTTTATTCTTGGGTATATTTTTACAACCAACCCTTATGCAGCCTCCCTCGGACATAAATATCGCCGAGGTGCGTCCGGCAAGTTATTTGGCAATGATGTCATCAGATACACAAACCAATCATTTTGCATTGGTGGCTTATCAGGGAGATAAGCCCGGACAGTCCAGCTTGCGTATGCAAAGAAACCTCTCCATGGACAAGATTTCTCAAAGCAAAGCCATGGTTTGGATGCGCGATAATTCAACAGGTGAATTAAAGTTAATTGATAGCTTGCAAAACATTAATGATATTCGTTATATGTCACCGAACGAGTGGCAAATGTTAAAGAGCAGTTCAGAGTTACTCGTGACCGCAAATAGAGATCCGAATAGTGAGGTGCTTTATCGTGGTCGATGTGTTGAGTTAAGCGACTGGCGAGCAATTTAATATCGAGAACTTACTTCAAGCCTGACCCAGCCTTTTGATGTCAGGTTTGAGCATTAACTAGTCTGTAGAAGAACAAGTTGGAACAATTGATGTAGTTCATAGTTTCAATTTGGTACAATCCCCCGCAAATCATATACGAACATATTTTCTCTACTAAACTGAGTTGGAGAAAGGGGGATAGTCTTATCATAAGTACCAACAATATTACGCAGCAATTTGGTGCGAAACCGTTATTTGAAAACATATCCGTCAAATTTGGTGATGGAAACCGCTACGGTTTAATAGGCGCCAATGGATGTGGTAAGTCTACCTTCATGAAGATTTTAAGCGGTGAGCTCGACCCAACAGGTGGTAATGTCAGTTATGACCCAAATGAGCGCGTCGCTAAGCTGAATCAGGATCAGTTTGCTTACGAAGAGTTTACTGTGATCGATACCGTTATCATGGGCTTTAAAGAGCTATGGGAAGTTAAAAAAGAACGTGATCGTATCTACTCCCTGCCTGAAATGACAGAAGAAGACGGCATCAAAGTGGCCGAACTTGAAGTCGAATTTGCCGAAATGGATGGCTATATGGCTGATGCCAAAGCCGGTGAATTACTGCTAGCGGTTGGAATTCCTGAAGAACAGCATTATGGATTGATGAGCGAAGTCGCACCGGGGTGGAAGCTTCGTGTTCTGTTAGCACAAGTTCTATTTGCTGACCCACATATTATGCTGCTCGATGAGCCGACCAACAACCTTGATATGGATACCATTCGCTGGTTAGAAGACACGCTTAACCAGAGAAACTGTACCATGATCATTATTTCTCACGATCGCCATTTCCTCAATTCAGTTTGTACCCACATGGCAGACTTAGATTACGGTGAATTGCGTCTATTTGCTGGTAATTATGATGAGTATATGGTCGCAGCTACTCAGGCTCGTGAACGTTTACTGGCTGATAATGCGAAGAAGAAAGCTCAAATTGCCGAGTTAAATACATTCGTCGCGCGCTTTTCTGCCAATGCATCTAAGGCTAAACAGGCCACTTCTCGTGCCAAGCAGATCGACAAAATCCAGCTAGAAGAAGTGAAACCATCGAGTCGCCAGAACCCGTTTATTCGTTTTGAGCAGTCTAAAGAGCTATTCCGTAATGCTTTAATTGTGGAAAACTTATCTCAAGGTTACGAAGAGGATTTGTTCTCAGACTTCAATGCTATTTTTGAAGTGGGAGAGCGGGTTGCCATTATCGGTGAAAACGGTGTCGGTAAAACAACCTTACTGAACACGCTTGCAGGCGTATTGGCACCGCGTACTGGTGAGTTCAAATGGTCTGAAAACTCTAACATAGGCTATTACGCTCAAGATCATGCTGAAGAGTTTGCTGAAGACATGAACTTAATGGACTGGATGGGCCAGTGGCGTCAGGCTGGGGATGACGAACAAGTCATTCGCGGTTTCTTAGGACGCATGTTGTTTGGCCAAGACGACATTAAAAAGTCTGTCAAAGTTCTTTCAGGTGGTGAGCAAGGGCGAATGCTGCTTGGCAAGCTTATGATGCACAAACCGAACATGTTGCTGATGGATGAGCCTACCAACCATATGGATATGGAGTCTATTGAATCTCTCAATACGGCGCTTGAGCAATACAAAGGCACGCTTTTCTTCGTATCTCATGATCGAGTATTTGTGGACTCGCTGGCAACTCGTGTTCTGGAAATTAAAGAGGGTAAAATTAACGACTTCCGTGGCACTTACTCGGAATTCCTAAAATCGAAGGGAATTGATGGTTAACCCTCCCTATAGTAATCAGAGCCTCGCATATGCGAGGCTTTTTTGTATCTAGGTGGAGCTTTTAGAGGTGTAGGGGGATACCATTTATTAGGGGATTTGTGATGATCATATCTTGGATAATATGTGCTGTTAAAAATTCATAATACGCTGGTGCGTTTTTATGTGATGACAGAATACATAGCTAGATGTATTTAGTTTAATTTTTAGTGAGTTATGATAAATTGAGCGGAATGTCAGGCAGACAGAAAACGAGATTGCCTGTTATGAAGAATGTTAGCTTTTCCATGGAGGTTAAAGTTAAGTGGAATTAATCAAATATCTAAATAAACACTTTTTTACAAAACAAGAGCTGCTTGATATTACAAAAATCACAGAACAAGACCTATTAAAATACCAAAAAGATGGCGTGATGCCAAAATGCTCTTACAAATTAAGCCTAAACATAAAAAGTGATTCATTTTTTGGCTTACATCACGATGAGCAAGAAATAGAGTATTACGCTAAAGGCTACTCTTCATGGTTAGCTATAATTCAATCACTTAATTCAACTGAAGCTATTTATTCAGTATTTGCTAACCGTTATAAAATTGCTATCGAAAGTCTTAAAAAACAAGGATATTCTTCTACCAACTTTAAAGTCACCTCAGAGCTGAATGAACATATTAACGAACAGTGGAGCCATTTTTTAAATGGAACTTATGGTTTATGCACTAAATCGGGGTTACCGGAAGATATAGCTGCTAAAGAATTTTCAATACTCATAATCAATGAGTTATCAGAACACAATGAGTTGACTCCTGAGCAACTTAATAGGCTAAATCTAGCTGTTGACCTTTTAGATTCAGCTAGCTCACTATTTGCCCCGCACGAGAGGCTTAAAAGCTCTCGTCATCGTTTGGTAAATGAAATTCGCCACAAATATCAATTAAAAAGCTCATAAGGTTACTAAAAAAAGGACGAAAAACGCTTAACGCCCTAACCTCAAGCCAGTTTAGTGACTATGGCACAATGGTTTAGACAAGGCGTTAGCCCTCAGGAGGAATAGATGAAAAGTGTAGTATCAGTTAGTAAAAGTGCGGAGCATACTTTTTCTAAATCAGTGGAGGAATCAATTCTATTGATAGAAGGGGAGGGTGTTGAAGGAGATGCTCACAGAGGCAAAACAGTAAAGCATCGCTCGAGAGTAAAAGTCGATCCAACACAACCGAATCTAAGACAAGTACACCTGCTTCATAGTGAGTTGTTTCAGGATCTTTCTGCTAAGGGATTTGACGTTGGCCCCGCTTGTCTTGGTGAAAACATTACGACTTTAGGTATTGATTTGCTCGCTTTACCAAAAAACAGTGTTCTCAAATTCTCTGGTGGCGCTGAAGTATTGGTCACTGGTCTCCGCAACCCATGTCCACAAATAGAAGAATACCAGACAGGTCTTCTGTCTGAGGTATTAGGAAGGGATGATTGGGGTAAGTTGGTTCGTAAAGCTGGAATAATGGGTGTAGTAAAGGCTGGAGGCTGGGTATCACCAGGGGACTGCATTGAAGTTGAGTTACCTCCGAAACCATATGAACCCCTGCAAAGGGTTTACGTTTAGGGCAGATTCGCAACGCTCGTATTCCGAGTTTGAATCGCCTTTAGTGTTTACAGCACAATGCTTTAGGTCGCAGCGCTGCTGAGCTTTTAACAAGGCGCTATATATTTTCAGCAATTTAGGAGTAATTTAATGTCTTACGCAGAGACTAACTGCTTATGTGGTTCTGTAAAAATCACAGCAGAAAGCATCAACCCTAACTTCACAGTTTGTCATTGTCAGTCATGCTGAACTTGGGGTGGGGCACCATTTTTCGCAGTTAAATGCGGAACACAAGTGAAAATCGAGGGTGAAAACAAAGTTAAAATGTACAAGTCATCTTCTTGGGCTTCCCGTGGTTTCTGTACAGAATGCGGCACACATTTGTTTTACAAGTTCAAAGAAACGGGAGAATACAATATGCCCGTAGGCTTATTTCCACAATTAGACGATTTGAAAATGGACATGCAGTACTTTAGTGACATGCGCCCAAGCTACTACTGCTTTGCCAATGAAACTAAGGAAATGACTACAGAAGAAATCATGGCTTACTTTGCAGATAAGATTTAAATAGGAAGAGTAGCCTTGTTAGGCCGGTGGGAAAACGAGGCGACTTGCTATTAAGAATGTTAGGCATATTAATTCATCAGGAGTAGAAGTGAAGTTTAGACAGGCTGCCTTCAAAGATATAGATATGATGGCTGAAATAAGGCTTTCAGTGGTTGAAAATGTTCTATCAGACCCAAGTAAAATCACACGGAAAATGTATGAGGACTATCTTGATAGACGAGGTAGAGGTTGGGTGTGTGAATTGGATAAAAAGGTTGTTGGGTTTTCATATGCTGATAGAGAGGCCAATTCTATCTGGGCGCTTTTTGTCTTACCTGAATATGAAGGTAATGGTGTAGGTAAAGGTTTGATTCAACTGGCTACTTCTTGGCTTTTTGAGCTAGGAGCGAAAAAAGTTACTCTTGATACAAGAGCGAACACAAGAGCAGATATCTTTTATAAATCTCAAGGTTGGACTAGAGAGGGCATGAAAAATGAGCATGAATGTATTAAAGCTTTCGAGTTTGCCGATAGAGTGGACTGTATTATCAGCTATGAGCGCAGCTTTCTTAGACCAGTGCTCGGTTAAAGAAGCTACGCATAATAAACAGTTCAACATGGATTCAGAGCACGTGGCATTTTTACTGTGCGTTGGTATTAGTGTTTAAGGTGTGGTTTGCGGCGGCTTCGGTATTGCGCTGCTCACACCTCAAAAGGGCGTTATGTATATAAGGGTAAAAATGGAAGAGCATCTTGGTTAGGTGTATCAATACGAGTTAAGTACTGAACGCATAATCAAAATACCCATTAAAACTCTTCCTGTTCTTGTTACAGTAACTTCTGGTGTGCCTGATATTAAATTACTTTCTTTCAAAGGTATAACAAGCAAAACACGGCAATGAGTCCTAATAAAACGTTAGGTTTAAAAAACCATAAAGGAATAATACGATGATAATTGATCACATTGGATTTTCAGTATCCGATTTAGAAAAAAGTAATGAATTCTATTCTAAAGCTCTAGCTCCTTTGGGCATTGATAAAATAGTGGTGCTTGAAGGCGCAAGTGGTTTTGGAAAGAATGGTAAAGCAGAATTTTGGCTTGGAAAAGGAAATCTACCACAATCTCCTTTACATATTGCTTTTGCTGCTGATAATCGAAAACAGGTAGACCAGTTTTATGAGGCTGCCATGGCTTCTGGTGGAAAAGATAATGGCTCACCAGGTATAAGAGAACAATATCATCCCAATTATTATGGAGCATTTGTTATTGATCCAGATGGCCATAATATTGAAGCAGTATGTCACCGCACAGAGTGATGCTTAAAAATGCGCACACTCGACCCGACTCTTTGGCTACTTTGATATAGAAAAACGCATAGGCAACAAGAACCAAGGCCAGACAATTACATTTCGTGTTTTTCCAGATGGTGTTTTTAATAGAGTGATGATAAATTTCTTTTATACAAAGAGTTCACTGCACGCGTTTTGACTGGTTTAGTAAGGCAAATGCGTATAATTATTAATATAAATGTTAAGTATAACTATGGATGAAAGAGCGTTTACAAAATTAATTGAGTTCCTTGAAAAAGCACCAGGCCATTCACTTGGAGTAAAGTATCAGGGTAGCTTATGAAACTGTATCTCTCCAAAGGTGAAGTTTTGATTTCGGGAGATGTTTTGGATCTTCAGAATATTCGCGCATGCATTGAGAAAATCAAAGATAACGATATGCTTACCTTTACGTTTTTAACCGATGCAAATCCTGCACCATATGACTTTCTAGAAAGAAACTTGATCGTTAGAGCAACATCAGGCCCAGCGAACGCATCCTTTATTGAAGGGGAAGGAGTCATTGTCGAAGGAAGCAAGGCTAACCTAGATATTTTTGCTTCTTATTTTGATTTTGATGTGGGAACAGCCCCGGGATGTCATTATCATTGGGATGAAGCTTGTGGGGCAGATTGTGTGGCGGCGGGTACACTACCCATTGTTGTGGCTGTTGCCGGTAACACGTAACATCTTGGCAGTCGTTGTTTATAGTTTGTTGATTTCTTTAACTTTGGTGCTAGCAACAGTGTTTTCGGCGCTAAATGTTCAGTAGAAGTATGAAATATGAAGTACGAAGATATAATTGAGGCGCATAGGTCGTCTATCTACCATCGAAATCAAATACTCGACTCGGAGGAATGTGGTTGTTTCTATTGTGGAGCAATTTTTAAACCTTCGGATATTTATGATTGGACGGATTGGGAAGCGCTAGAAATTGGAGCCGAAAAAGTTGGCAGAACAGCATTATGCCCAGAATGCGGTATTGACTCAGTAATTGGTTCTGCAAGTAAATACCCAATAACAAAAGAATTTCTTAAAGCAATGAATAAGCATTGGTTTTAATACATTTAACAATGCGACTAAATAAGGAGAATACCCCGTGGCTTGACCACTTCGTATTTACCGTTAAATGCCATGAGTATGAATAAACAAAGTTGCCCTATTTGTGGTTATGAAGATGTGACAGCTTTTGATGAGTACAACCACACTACTTTTGAAATCTGTGAGTGCTGTGGCTCTGAGTCAGGTTTGGAATATAACCTGTACTCAACAACAGAACACCTTACAAAGATTCGTCGCGAGTGGTTCATTGGAAACAACGGTGAGTGGTGGGGCGAAAAAGAGTCTATTCCAGAAAACTGGAGTCCCAAAAAACAAATGGAGCTTGCAGGTATTGAAATACCCAAGTAACGGTTAGCCTTTAACAAGGCATTCACACCTTAATAGGGCTTTATGTACCTTTTCGAATAATCATAAACTTATGGATAAAAATACTGAAATTTGGAGTCAGTACTACGAAAAGGCACTGTCTCGCCCACATTCAAAACGTACTGAATTTGCAGCGCAACTAAATGAATCAAATCTCAAAGTGGCCATCGACTGTGGTTGTGGAACTGGTAGTGATATAGAATATCTAGAGCAACAGGGTTTCCAAGTTTATGGCTTCGATATTAATCCTGATTCGGTCACTATTTGCAGAGACAGATTTGGCTCAAAGTCATTAGTGGATATTGCAGAGTCTTCGTTTGAGTCGTTCGATTATCCAAAATCTGGTGTAGTTATCGCAAATTCCAGTTTGTTCTTCGCTGACCCAAACCAATTTGAATCGACTTGGAGCAATATTCAATCTTCAATTGAAATCGGTGGTGTGTTTGCTGGTGACTTCATGGGTCCTAAAGACAGTTGGGTGCACAACTACCGTAGTCCCATCACGCCTTTATCTGAATCAGAAGTAAAGGCTTTGTTCTCAGGCTTTGAAATAGTCAGGTTCTTTGAACGTGATGAAACAGCGAAAACTTCATTGGGTAGAATAAAGCATTGGCATACATTTTCCGTGGTTGCGGTGAAACGCATATAATAAAGCGTTTAAAGCAGGCTCCCAACGCTCGACATTTTCACTTTGCTTTGAATTTTTGGCTTCTATGGGGAGGTTAATTTCTATTGGAATGGGGCGCTCTCGCACTGAATCCCAGATAGTAATGTCTTTTGCGCTGACAGTAATTGATACTATTGTCGGATAGGCGACACCTGTTACCAGATGCCGCCCTCCTAAGAACCGTACGT
>NZ_JAYQDQ010000107.1:0-11362 GCF_038138445.1 Vibrio sp. | reverse complement strand
CGCTGGGTTCTTAGAGGGACGACACTTGGTAACAGGTGTCGTCTACTCGACAAAATCTGGAGTCATTCCTAGTGGTAGATGCGCGGTTGCGATTCACAAGGGAAACTATAACCGTATGAATGAAACGATAGAATACCTATATCAAAAGTGGCTTCCTCAAAGCGGAGCCAGTTTGCGGGATTTTCCTTGCTTCTTTCGGTATATAAACTTTAGCCATCAAGTGGATGAGTGTGAACTACTAACAGAAATTCATCTGCCATTAGAAGGTTGATAAATACATGATTCATAGTTCAAGGAACGTAAAAGTGGCCTACTGAAGTTCTACTCATAGTTCAGTGCATGGAGTAGACGGTTGAACAAGGCTAGCCCCTAAGTAATTAACCTCCCAATTCCTCGGATCAATAATATAAATACTAGTGATGGTTAATAATATAAAATTGATCCGATTTTATATTTCCTGCATTAGGGTTATCATGCCAAAGTTGACAAGCAACTCAATAAAGGGAACTATGAAAACACCATCACACAAAAACTTTAGTATTAGAGCATTAAAAAAAGCACTACTATTTTCCTCAATAGCTGTTTCAATTGTGTCACCGAGTGCGTGGGCAGACTCTGAACAAGTGTTTGTTCAAGCATCGAAAGGAAGTTTTAATGACGCAGCAATTAGCAAGCTTTTTGCGAGCAAGCCAGAACTGAAAACTGAAGTTACCTTCGCAGGAACACCAACCAACACGTTTAAACTAGCCGATGAAAGTCAATCTCTCGCATTCAGCGCAGTAGAAAACTCCACCATTGATGGTAGGTTAGTTCAAGCCACTGTTGACGCTCTAAAGCTGTATAAAATAACCCAAGTAAAAGCTTTTACGACAATACCAATTGAGATGTGTGTTCTGATGACATACCAAGACGTAGAACAACATAAATCGATTTCTTTGATCGCATCTCACCCTGCAGCACTCAAACAAATAAATATGTGGAAGCGCACCATCAACGCTAAAGAGTTGTCTGTTCCTGAAGGAACGTCCGCCGCTGCCAAACAAGTATCACAAGGAGAGCTTCCATCAGGCTCTGCTGCGATTGGAGCATGCGTTCTTTCTACCGTTTATCCTAACCTCACTATTGTTGAGAAAGGCGTTCAAGATAATAAAGACAATAAGACTTCTTTCTTGCTAGTCGATGTGGAAAAGCGTCCAACTCCAATTAGCGAAAATGAAGCTAGGCAGGAACTGGCTAAGGCAATAGAGGAAGGAAAAAAACTATAGTTTGCTCCACCAATAATAACCATTAACAATGAGTAAAAAGGTGAATTTTTAATTCACCTTTCATTCATCTTCAGTGCACAAAGAAGTACCATTCATAGAATAACAGTCATCCAACCTTCCTATCAAAATACCCATTTAAACAATCCACTTTGTTTGGTTAAGATTAACACTTACAGCTTAGACTCACACTAGCCTTGTGATCTTCTGCCAACATTTGAATGACTACTGTTTGCACAAAATAAATCTATAACGTACAAAAAACATACATACGCTAACAAATTCATAAAAGAGAAATATTCGGAGTTTAGGTTACATGCCAACTACTTATGACACCAATCTTAAAGATGCAGAACATTGATACTCATTTTCCAGCGCTTCGCTCGATTAGCGAACACGTGCAATCTTACAAGCTACCTAGCCTAGCTCAGTGTATTCTTCACATCAAAAACAAAAGAAATGACGCTAACAATGTCAAATTAGCGGAGCTGAAGAAAGATATATCACGCCAAGCAAAGACATTAAAACTACATCAGGTTGGCAAAGATAGCCTTGTATGCGATGACATCAACTTAAAAGAGGCTCGACTGTTAAACAAAGAGCTCGGGCGTTTAAATAAGATTGAAGAGTTGACAGAGGAGCATAAATCACGCGCTGAAAAATACATTAAAGAGACTGCTTTTTTAGACAAAGTGGGTGCAAGGAAAGAAACGACCACGGGCATTAGCATCACTGGCAGTGTCGATGCAAGTGGCGCGAAAGTATTGAGTAAAACATTGGGATTCGAATCTGGGCGTCGCTTAGATAATAATGATGAAGGCTCAGTGCGAGTCAACAAAGTTCAGCGTGCTATGGCTAGACTGTGGACTGGGCTCTCTTTTAAAATAAGTGACAATGTTGAGCTCGGCGCGGGCGCTCAGACTCAATTTTCGACAACTCAGACGAAATACAAAAAATTCACTAATCACAAAGAGCTTGCTCAGTACCTTGCCAAAAGATCTTCTTCTAAACTTATACAACAGCAGCAAAAAGCCCTAAATGCTAAAGACACTGTTGTCCTCCTACTCTCTAAGCATCTCACCAACTTAGATGATAAGAAATTTGACCACATGTATCAGTCAATTCGTCCAGAGCAAAAGAAAACTTATAAGCATGGTGTCAAGAATAGACGCACCTCGGAGGCCAAAGTAACTGCTACAGCAAAATTTGCTATTAGCCCTCGCTATACACTTGGTGCTCAAGCCGCACTGCAAACATCGAAAAGTAAGGAAAGTACCGTAGAAACGGTATACGAAGACCTTACTCAGCATCTAACTAAACCAGAGAAAATCACTCAACTGGCTCCTTTTCTCAATGCGTTTTTGCCCAATACTAAACAGCCCAAGGAATGGATCGCATTTTCTGAGCAGCTAGAAAAAGACATCATAGATTACTCCAATAGCGTCAAAAAACATGACTATATTAAATCTTCCACTCGATGGAACGCATCGCACGAATGCAACAAGCACAGATTAGAAGATAAATATGGCAATATTGGTCGCCATCAACAACTGCAATTTTTCCACTTGTGTAATGCTTGGATCAATGCTTCAGCTCATGAGCTGTCGTCATCTTCAAAACAACCAGAAAGTGACTTCTCAAGGCTTGCAGACCGCATAAAAAAAGCGTTACAAAACGTTGATTTTAACTATTCTCAAACTCGACTTAATCGACTTACCAAAGTCAGACAACATGTCATGGAGACCAAAAAAGACATCAACCAAACCGCCAAAGTACAAGTTGGCCCAATAACGCTTACCATTCATGAACGCGAGCGACACTTTATTCATCCAAGTCGAGTTCGCTGCGGCGAATACAGAGATGTCAATATTACACTGTCAGCGAGTACCAATTTAACAGAACTACTTCAACTTCCCAAACTACAACAACAGCTTTCTGAGGCACTGGCAAGCCATCAGCTTGACTCTGTCGTTAGTATTAAAACCCTATTACAACTTGATTTGACAGGATTAGTAACTATACAGAAACGTTGGTTCAAGCCCGATGCTAAGCAGCTCGCATTTGATGACCAGGAGCAGCGCCAGTTTACTCGCTATTATGTCGGAAGCGATGTAGTCACAAGCACCAGCGGCAGCGTTCAAACTGGTGCAGGCTATTCAGTCGATGCCAACTTACGCTATCAACAAAGGCAGCAAAAAGTGGTCGGGGAGGATATCGACCCTAACGATCTTGTATACAGCCTAGTCAGATTTAATAAACTGTATAAAGACGCTGGCAAAGATCTTACCTCAAAAGAAAATCCATGGAATGAATTTGTACAGTTGCACAAAGCCAGTTTTCAACAAATGTTTGTCAAAATGAGTGACTCTGATAGTGCCGTTAATCATCAGGCTCGCACCCTACTTCAAGAAGCACAAAAAGAAGGTAGGCCTCTAATTACAGAGACCGAGTTTTTTGACCATATGCGAGCTTATAAGGAGGCCATCGAAGCAGCTGAGGACAAATATTATGAAGACATTTTTGCCAACACTCTTGAAGCCTTGAATCAATTATTGATTAGTCAATTTGTAAAAACAGAAAAGCTACATAAAGCTACATGGACGAAAAAGCCATTCAAAGCCCAACGTTCAAAAGCGCTCAGCAACAAAAGTAAAATTGCTAAGGCATTACATTTACAGAGAAAAACATCTCAAAATAAACAAACAGATTCATCACAATAATAGTGAACGCAAAATCACATTTAGTTTCAATAATTTCACTAAAAAGCTCCGTTTATGATAACGGAGCTTTAAATGCTTGAAACAAAGTTATCTTTCACTCGCCGCGATCAGTGCCTCATTCTCTATCACTTGAGACCATATATCCATCAAGACTAAGTGCTCAAAAGGTCTCCAGCGCATTGCTGGAATATTTAACACCGCATAAAGCTGAGCGCTAACATCATGCCAATATTTATCGCTGAGGTAAGTTTCTCTGTCAACCAATTCAGTGAGATAAGTTCGATGCCCCTGCCCCATTTGTAAAAACCAGTCTACCGGAAAACGTTCATCGAAGTGAGGCAAAGATTGCGCCCAAGTTTGGGAGGATAAGTACCAGTATGGTTTACTTAGATAGGCGTTAAACATGGGACCATAAAGACTACTAGGCCAAATGCGTTGCTGCCATGATACAGGTAGGAAGTGTAGTTGTTGTTGTTGCCGCAGTTCATACTGAAAGCGAAAAACAAAATCCCCAAGCATCACCCAAGCTTTATGTGTATCCATACTAGAAATAATTTCTCTTATCGACCGATATATATAAGGCAAAGCTTGCTGGGCAGACAAATGTTCCGGGACCTCCTCAAGTACTTCAATCAGTAATGGCATATCCTTTTCAATGACCTGAAGAGATGGGTTGCCTAAGTAAGGCAAAGCATAGAAACGATCTTCATTTTTATGCTGCCATTGTGTCCATAAATTTATGTAAGGCTCATCCAGTTCATCCTCCGACCAAGCATGCCTGTAGTGCTGAGAGAGGTAAGCTTGAGTATCAATTGTCACTAGAGGTTGATTTAATCTTTTTAGTAGAGGGTCTTTAGTTTCATCAAATAACACTTCTCGACCTTGGTAGACGGTACAGCTATAAAGACCACACACTAACTCCCCCTCATCCACCATAAAGCGACCTGTAGTCAATTCCTGAACTGTTGCAGGACGCTGCATGATTTGCAGTGAAAAGTTGTTGATTGCTATAGTTCTAGCCCTTTGATAAAGGCTCTGCTGATAAAGGATAAGATCATCACTGGCGATAACTGACTGAATAGCCTCATCAATTGCGGTTTTCTGCTGATCCAGTATAATCTTCCGCCAACTTGAGATATGAGACATAGCCTGATCGACCATTTTTGTCTTGTAGGCAAAAAAGTCGCTTCTTGCTTGCTCATTTAAGCGGCTTCTTCCTACACCAATAACCATCAAGTTCTGAATCAAAGACTGATAAGTGCACTCCCTTAGTTGTTGGGATTCGGTTAAGCTCGTACTCGCATCCGATTGCAATTTGTTTTCGAGCAATTGGCGCTCACTGATACACGCTCGCTCTCCAAAATAATGAGTTAAGTGCTCGGTTGAGTTGTAGCGATTAAGCCTAAGATGCACGTATTCAGAATCCATTTGGGTGAAGGTTTCATCTAGCACTTTTTCAATTTCCAGTACTTTTGCACTGAAAGTGGCATCGTAATGCAGCATGTGTACGCTGATAATTCTTTTAGCAAGCTCATTAGTATGGTTTTTTAACTGCTGATACTGCTGGTATACATGGTTTGCTGTCGCTCTATTAGTAAGGACTTCAGGATTATCGTTGGCATACGTATAATGACCTAGGTTGGCAAATCGCTCAAGACGCTTTTGAGGGCTGTCCATATGAGAGAGTGTGTCGTAATAGCTAACAGCAAAGCCAATGAATGGTATGGGCTCTAAGGTCACTGCAAGCCTATCTAATGCTGTTGCTGAGTCATCCCACATAGTTCTAACCAGTCTGTCATACCAAGGGATCAGAGTTATTACATCAAGACCTGCAGATAAACCTTCCGCCACGCCGTGTAGCAGTTGCCGACTCAAAGTACGCTGGGCAAGACGTTGAAACTGATTCTTCCTTGTATTGGATGCAGTGCCGACTGCTTGAGTATTTTCACTAATGGCAACGGCTAGACCGGACCATGCTCGACTTCTTGACAGAGTGTTTTCCTCTGGAAAAACCAAACTAGGTATTTGTTCAATCGCAGAAAGCGACTGAGCATTTTGTAAACTCGATGAAAACTCCGTATCAAGTCTAGATAGCCAAAGCTCTTCCTGCTCTATCTGGCTACTCAGCAGATCACATTTTTGCGCTGCCTGAGCCTGAAATAAGCAAAAAGACAATATTGCCGTTAGGTAGTATCGGTATCTCATTACAAACTCCAGCATTTTTTCAACTGAGGAAGCGGTTTTTCTGATAAAAGAGTCACATCCTGCTGCAAAGCAAGGTCTGCCCATGCCTGTTTTAACTGAAACGGATGTATTCTGGCATGGGACGCAAGCTCACTGGTATGATTGACCATAAGTGAAGTGCCTTGCTCTGAAATATGCTCAGCCAGCCTAATCGCATTAATTTCGTTATTCGGGGCAAATAAGGCGATATTGCTCGCTTGGTTAAGCTTTGTAAGCCCTTCTCCCATGATCTCATTTGTACCAATCGACACAAACTTCACCTCAACGTTAGGATTGTTCGCCGCACTGGCAATCGCCTTTTGCTTTAGTTCACGCACAAACCTTTTTTTGCCGTAGGAAAGACGTCTAAACTCATCACCTTCAAGAATAACGATATCACTGCCTGTTGCTTGGGCAATATCAATGACATTCTTTGCATCTCGGTTAAGCCTAGGGCTAGTGTTGTGGTCTCCAAACACACTTGAGCTCATCACCACTAACGGGCTATCAGAGTTATCTAAATAAGATGTGGTTGTATGGGTACGTTCGGCCAAAGCACTGACTTTTCCGGGACGTCGACGAAGCATAGACGTACTTCTACTTCCTAAGCTAGGTGAATCAACATGCTGGTAAGGAAGCATACGACTTGGCCAATACATATCTCGAGTAGGCGCCCCTAACTCCTTGGCCAAATGATACTCGGTTACAGGTTTTTCCTTTCTCAGCAGAGCAAGGTTCGTTTTGACCTCTTTGTAATCAGCTCGTGACACTTGGCCTTGCTTTTTGGCTTGATACCAAAGGTCGCCATAACTTTCTCGGCGTTCGATAGAGCGTTGACGTGTAATGGTAAGCTTTTTTATCTCTGCTGCTGCTTCCTTATTACGATAGGCAATACCTGTCGCTTCAAATTCTTTACGCGCGAGCTGAAATTCAACACGTTCTCCCTGTCTAAAACTCACCCCTTGGTCATCCACACCATCGATAGGTGCAACATGTGACACGGTACGTACTCCAGTGGGCAAGCCACCAGAAAGGTAATCTCGAGCATGCACTAGCTCATGACCTAAAGCGACAGAGGGCCTGATTGATTCTGTCGAGCCAGGAATAACCACTTCTACGTTTGGGTTAAAATAAATACGCGCTGGCACTCCAAGTCCATTTGACTGATTAGCAATATAGGAAGCATCCGCGATAAGAGGCTCAGTAACAAAGCTTTTACTCTCGGTCGCTTCAGTTATTACGACATGGATATTCTTCAAGACACTTTCAGGGGCCGTTTCCCTAGAGTATGGCAGGGCTCTTGGCTGGCTGGGTAAAGGTAACGGATGGTAATGTGAGACTTGATTTAGTAAAGATCTACCTGTAGGAGTGCTTTTAATCTGCTCCAACAAGTTTGTTATATTGGCAATGTAGTCCTGTGATGTACTCTGTACATAAATACCCTTTTCAATTTTAAATAGATAACCTTTATAGTCACCAATATCGATAATTTTTTTACCATCTGGCGGACCATAATATAAAGCAGACAATGAAGAAGCAGAATAAAGAAATAATAAGACAGTAAGTAAGACTCTCATTTTATAGCCTATTTTATAGTTTTATCGACTAATGTTTAATATGATTTATTACTTAATGAAAATTGCCATGGATAAATTAATTGTTAACTATCCCACTGGTTTGTTAACCTATTAATTTACATTTATATTTTTAATTCTAGTATGAAATAACATTCAACTTTAATTAATAACTAAAAGTCTTCTGCATTACACTCAACATCATTAAGCGCACAGAGTCTGCTTTAAAAGAAGGCTACGCATCTTGATTTAGATCAATTTTTACACAAAAAAGATTAATCATATAAAAAATAAGGATAAATGGGTAATATTCACCTAACGTGTAGACTCAGATACCCTAACTGGAGTTCTATCATTTAGTTTTATAGTGACATTCAAATATATACTTACACCAAAAACACCGGATCACGTATACTTACCCATATTGCTTTCATTGAGTAAACAGACTTTAATCAAAGGACATCTATGAGTTTTATTATTTTCAATTTATTGCTGCTCTTTATCGTTGCAGCCAAAGCGTTAAAATTGAGAAAAAGCTTTTTTATTTCACTATCAATATTTTTAGCTCTCTTCACACTCATAGGTACAGGGATTATTCCAAGCTATTTACTGTGCAAATTACAAGATCAGTATCAAGTAAAAAATAAAGTGCAATGGTCCCACAATAATGCCATTGTTTTACTCGGTGCCGGTACACAATTTATTAAAAGAAATAATAACTTTGAACCGACTTTCTTCTCCTTTGGACGGATACATGAAGCCGCAGCACAATACTACGACTGCGCTGAGCAAGATTCGATATGTAAGGTCATCATTAGTGGTGGAGATGCGCAAGGGAATGGTGTTACTGAAGCTGATACATATAAAAAGGAACTACTAAGACTTCACATCCCTGTGCACGACATTATTTTGGAAGCGGACAGCGTCAACACTTGGAAAAATGCACAGTTTACTTCAGTGCTTCTTAATCAACAGCAGGCAGAAACCATATTACTAGTATCGTCTGGCTTGCATATGAAACGAAGTCAGCTCTACTTTAAACACTTCGGGGTTAAGACCTTTCCCATAAGGGCTGACTATATGGATGCAAGGATTTCAACCATACCGCTGTGGTACAACTTCGCCGTTACTGACTTTGCGCTACATGAATATACTGGCATAGTACGTTACCATTTGTATAATTTCATGGGATGGAATGCAACTCAAGAGCAGCCAGGTGATGTGTAACCTATAGGCGTTGGTCAATGACAAAAGTGTTATTGACCAACAATTCTACTCAAAAAGAAAGACTGTAGCTTTGACTTGATTGGTTTAATTCTATTGTCCAATACCTTTCAAGAGAGCTACTATTCATAGGTACCCATTCTGCATACAACTGGGACCAATTGCCGTTTACCTCAATCGCAACAGTCTGTGTTTCATTGGGATAAATGGTGGTAATTCGAGACATGGGATCGGCGTATATCGTCCCATCTTGTGAAACATGCGCAGCCTTAGAATATAAATGAAGCGCCCCAGTCTCACCGCTTGAATTATCGATCGATAACGTAATTTCACTCCCTAAATCAAAGTCGAAGTCCCTCTCGGCGACAATATCTGACGATCTCACTATTGCCTCAGAAACAACAGTTCCACCACTACTACCTCCAGTAGATTCTCCACCACCGCCACCTCCTCCACAGGCCGTAACAAATAAGGACATCACGAGTATAATGGGTTTGTAGTATGGTTTCATTCTATACTCCTTATTGATTCGAACTTGGCACGACTAAGCCACTACTCGGTTGCTGATACCAACTGCTATCTGTTTCACCACTGCTTTCGACCCAGTTAGGAAAGTTTGTATATGCCTGGCTGATGTCTATGTTTTCCAGAGGGTGAGCCCAGTCATCTCTCACATTAATGGCCCAAGGCATATTGTTAGCAGTCAAGAAGCACTGTGAACCATACGAATGGTCATCATATTGGTTATATAAACTTGTATCCATTCGACTAGTACCAGTGAATTTTTTAAAGTGAGTTTGCCACTTCATTCCGGGCATATGTTGGAAAAAGTTGCCGTGATAAGTGTTAGTAGATGCAAAAATAAATGAATCATAGGGTGGATAACCAATTAAATCTCGTGAGACTGGGGTAGTGAAAGAAACTGACAATTGGTAATTGAGAACATTTTCATTCTGTACATCAAGGCACTGACTCTGTGTGCGATAGAAGTTACACCCCTCCGACAACTCTCCCAATTCTACTAATGTAGACCTCAGATTCTCCTCAACAATCAATACAGCATCACTGTCTTCTGGATCCACAATACTATGTGCTAACTCTACACCATTACGTGTAACCACCGCTGACGCAATATTGCTTTGGGCAACATTGGGTAACTTAACCGCAAAACCGTTAGAATAACCTGCTCCCATGGCCTGTACTGTGTAATCAATGCTGATACTTTTTAGCTCGCGTTGACCATTAAGTTGCTCTACCACACGATACTTCAGTACCACATCGTTAAAGTCATAGTCACCCATTAATGGCCACCTATCTTCGAACCCCATGGTTGCATAGGTATCAGAACTTGGATATACCGAAGTAACGGTAATGTCAGGATCGTTTTGTTGTGTTAACGCTTCATATTTAGAGTCCGTCGAGCCGTCAAGGTTTACACCATCTATAGCCGTAAAAGGAGAGACCTCTACGGTAAAAATCAAATCATTGAAATCATTATCACCGTTTGGCCTGTAGAGATCTTCAAACCCCAAGACTAAGAATTCATTCGCTATATCTACAAACGCAACATTATGTCTTCGGTGCTCCGCTGTACTTTCGGGGTTGATGGCTGGGTAACTGTAGAATGGCGTCCCCCAGTTGCCCAAACTGCTTATATTGTTGTAAGAGCCACTCCATCCCCAGCCATTTGGTATAACAAAAAAAGCAAGGGTTTGACCACTGGTTAACTGCACATTTAGATCTATCGTGTCCCCTTCTTGAAGCTCACCTTCACCGGGTTTGGAGGTATTGGGAAAAATAATAACATGCTCAGCAACTTCTTCTTTTGAAGTTGGAGGGTTGTTAGTATCATAAACAAAATATCCCAAACTATTTCGATACCCTGCTCCCTCATTTAAAAACGTCACCTTAGCCGTGGCATAAGGAGCACCGTTTAGCTCATCATCTATATCAATACTTGAGTATTTGTCTGGTGCAATGAATGCGCTGTTTACTACAGCTCCCTCAGGTAACATTGAGTAGACATTTTGCAGGACATCCTGAGGCAGAGCATCTGCCACAGAATAGGTATTAATTGGTTTCCCTTTCAGAGAATAATTGCCAACTGCTTCACCTGATACGAAAGTAAGATCATCAGTAGTTAAAGCTTGGGTAAAACTAGGTAAACATCCGAATGCAATAATAATAGGTTTGAAGTTCGCCATATTCTTGCTCTGCTAATTAACGATATAAAGCAGATAAAGCAGATAAAGCAAGTTTTAAACCAAGTTAATAGATCTTTACATTCAGAAGCTTACAAATATTTAGCACTGAGGAATCCCCTGATAATTTAGATAAAAATCATCAAGTTAAGGTAGAT
>NZ_JAYQDQ010000106.1:0-11475 GCF_038138445.1 Vibrio sp. | reverse complement strand
GACAATACCGAATTTAAAAGGAAATGATTAGATGGGGTTTACCGCCAGCTTACTGATTAACCAATAATCGTCTATTAAATAAAGTTCAAATTATTTGAACAACAAAGCCAACTGATTCTGCTTTTGAATCGGTTGGCTTTTTTTATACTCAATGTAGTTAATATAAAAACGGATATTGAATTATGGGCAGTTAGTAGATGGAAAATGGCAAGACGTGTGGTACGAAACGACCAAAAGTGGTGGCCGTTTTGTTCGTGAAGATGCTGGATTTAGGGACTGGGTCAAAAACGACTCAGGGGCAAAATTTCAAGCGGAATCAGGGCGCTATCACCTATATGTATCACTTGCTTGCCCATGGGCGCATAGAACGTTGATTTTTAGAAAACTGAAAAATTTAGAAAGTAACATTGATGTCACTGTAGTGAGTCCCGATATGATGAGCGAAGGTTGGGCTTTTGCAACTCCTGAACCCTTGTATGGATATACTCGGCTACACCAAATTTATACCCATGCTAACAGTACCTACACTGGGCGTGTAACTGTACCTGTGTTATGGGATAAGCAGCATCAGACCATTGTAAGTAATGAGTCTGCAGACATTATTCGTATGTTTAACAGCGAGTTTAACGACATTACGGGAAACCACCAAGACTACTACCCAAAAGAGAAAGAACTGGCCATTGATGAATGGAACGCCGATATCTATTTTAATGTCAACAATGGCGTTTATCGATGTGGTTTTGCCACTACTCAAGAAGCTTATGAAGAGGCCTTTGAACAGCTGTTTAATGCTTTAGATCGCATAGACAAGCACCTAGCAACCCATAGGTATCTTGTTGGCCAAGCTTTGACAGAGGCAGATTGGCGACTTTTCACAACGTTAATTCGCTTTGATCCTGTTTACGTTGGGCACTTTAAATGCAACAAACAACGAATTGCCGATTATGTTAATATTTATGGCTACATGAAAGAACTTTATCAAATGAGTGGTGTGGCCGAAACCGTGGATTTTTACCATATAAAACGTCACTACTACTTTAGCCATACTGGTATCAATCCGACTCAAGTTGTTCCTAAAGGCCCAGAACTAAACCTAGAAACTCCTCATGGTCGGGCGGCTGTTTGACTGAGTTTAAGTAGTGACGATTTGGTTACGTCCTTGGTCTTTGGCTTGATATAGGGCAACGTCTGTCTTTTTCATCGTGTCATCGATAGAAATTTTATTATCGATGACAATCAATTTGCTTAGGCCACCACTTAGTGTGACATACAATTCATTTTCTTCAATTGGAATGGCCGTCTTACTTAGTGCTCTTCTTATCTCTTCCGCTACACCAAATGCACTTTGCATGTTGTCAGAATTAAAAATAATGCAAAACTCCTCACCACCAACTCGGTACAGGGATTCATCGCCTACCGAGTGGCTAACTGTTTCAGTTACTGCTTTAAGTACCGCATCACCTGCTGCATGTCCATGGGTATCATTGACTCGTTTGAAATGATCGAGATCGAAATGGACTAGATAGTGATTGTGAGCCAACAATGGGTTGGCAGCAACGTCTGTTTCTAATGCTAGTCGATTTTTCGCTCCGGTTAACGGGTCCCTGTGGGCAGCATGACTGAGTTTATCCCTTATCTTTGTTTGTGCATCCTCATGTACGAAAGAGATAGCCCATATCAGAAAATATGGAATGGTAAAATTAAAAAGCGTATAGGCGGTTGAGCTTACTAGCGGAGGGTAAGATGCGAGAATCGAGATAGTGATGAGATAAAAGCCGAATGTCGCCATTGAGGCGGCAAAACGATTGAAGAATATATGGTAAAGGGCAGGGAAGCAAAAAGACCAGAACACTAGAACGGAGTATCCTTCTGCGACCGCTAAACTGTATATCAAAACAGCACTGAGGCCAGCTACCAGAATAACCGAGTACCACTTGCTATGTCTTCCATAGTGAATACTAATGAAGATGTAAATACAAACGAGAGTGTAAATTGAGTCTACTATGCCAAATTTGGGTAAGTCCCAAAAAAAGAAGTTAACTATCGTGAAGCCTGTCCCTATGGCCGCTAAAAAGAAGCTGGCGATCTTGAGGACATTTTGCTCGAGATAAACTTTTGAGGCTAGTAGGTTGGATAGCATGATAAAGCCCAAATAGACGTCTTGGGTAAAGTGTAGCAATAAAAAAAAAGCAGTTGCTTTAGCAACTGCTTTTTCATAGACCTAACCAGATTAATTGTGCTCTTGATCTGCTTGGATTGCAGTCAGTGCAATCGTATAGACAATATCATCAACCAATGCACCACGTGAAAGGTCATTGACTGGTTTACGCATACCTTGCAGCATTGGGCCGATAGAAACTAGATCGGCACTACGCTGTACTGCTTTGTAGGTCGTATTACCTGTGTTGAGGTCTGGGAAGACAAACACAGTGGCTTTACCTGCAACTGGAGAATTAGGTGCTTTAGAAGCCGCTACGTTTTCCATAATTGCCGCGTCGTACTGAAGAGGACCATCGATGACTAAGTCAGGACGTTTCTTCTTAGCCAGTTTGGTTGCTTCGCGAACTTTATCAACATCCGCGCCTTTACCTGATTCACCGGTAGAGTATGAGATCATCGCAACGCGAGGCTCAATTCCAAATGCAGCGGCAGAGTCGGCAGACTGAATAGCGATTTCTGCGAGCTGCTCAGCAGTAGGATCCGGGTTAATCGCACAGTCCCCATAAACCAGTACTTGGTCAGGAAGTAACATGAAGAATACCGACGAGACAATAGAAGCGTTCGGTGCTGTTTTGATGATTTGGAATGGAGGCACTATCGTGTTCGCGGTGGTGTGCACTGCACCAGATACAAGCCCATCAACTTCATCATTCTCGAGCATCATTGTGCCTAAGAATACCGAGTCTTGTAGTTTTTCTCTCGCAACGACTTCAGTCATGCCTTTCTTACCACGTAGTTCGACTAGTCGAGCGACGTAATTTTCTCGAATGGCATCAGCATCAATGATTTGTACGCCAGAGTTAAGCTCGACGCCTTGCTGCTCGGCAACTCGCTTAATTTCTTTTGGATTACCAAGCAGAACACACTCAGCTATGCCTCGTTCTGCACAAATCGCCGCTGCTTTGACTGTTCTTGGCTCATCACCTTCGGGAAGAACGATACGTTTTGCTGCTTTGCGCGCAAATTCCGTCAATTGATAGCGGAAAGCGGGAGGACTTAAACGACGAGACTTATGTGTGCCTTCAGTCAGAGATTCAATCCAGTTACCGTCGATGTGTCCAGCAACATGCTCATTAATGAATTCAATACGCTCTTTATCATCTTCAGGTACTTCCAAACTAAAGCTTTGAAGGTTTAGCGATGTTTGCCAAGTATTACCTTGAGCTTTAAATATCGGTAACCCTGTGTCAAATGCGGGCTTGCAAAGACCAACAATTTCTTCAGGTATATCGTAGCCGCCTGTCAGTAACACGGCGCCAATATCGACACCATTCATGGCTGCTAGTGCTGCCGCTACAATAACATCGGGACGGTCTGCTGAAGTAACAAGGAGAGATCCTGGCTTGAAGTGCTCAATCATATTGGGTAATGAGCGAGCGCAGAAAGTAATGCTCTTTATACGCCTAGTGTAGATATCACCTTGATTGACAATGTCGGCTTTTAGATGCTTGGCCATATCAATGGCACGAGTAGCGATAAGATCGATACTCCAAGGAACACAACCTAGCACGCGAATGGGTGATGTATTAAAAATTTCCATCACCTTCATTTCATTTTGTTGTGCACTGTCTGCATCATCAAATATTTCTGAAAGATCAGGGCGAGTACGTCCTGCTTCATCCACTGGTGCATTCAGCTTGTTAATGACCACACCCGAAATATTTTTGTTTTTAGTGCCACCAAAGTTTGAACAGGCAACTTCAATGCGCTCTTTAAGCTGAGCAGGGTTATCTGTACCGGGTGTCGCAACGAGAACAATTTCAGCGCCAAGTGTTGCCGCAATTTCTGCGTTGACTTGGTTTGCGAATGGATGCTTGCGAGTAGGGACTAATCCTTCGATTAAAGTTACATCAGAGTCTTTGTTAATTTGGTTATAGCGCTCGACCACTGTTTCAAGCAGTTCATCCATATTATCGTTGCCGATTAAATTTTCAGCAACGGACATGGCTAACGATTGGCCTATTTTCATGTCGCTATTGTGTGCGACTATCGTCGATGTCAGGTCAGGCTGGTCGCCACCTGAACGAGGCTGGCAAATAGGCTTGTAGAAGGAAACTTTAACACCTTTACGTTCCATTGCACGCAAGATGCCCATGCTAACACTTGTTAGGCCAACACCAGCGCTGGCAGGGATAAGCATAATAGTACGAGACATTCTTAGAATACCTTTTTCTATTTATATAAGACTCAAGACCGTATTACCTGATTGAAATAGGTGTTAAGTCTAGTAAAAAATCGGCTGACACTTATGCCAGCCGGTTACACTAATTAAAGGCCTGATAGGCGAGCTGTATCTTCAGCGATAATTAACTCTTCATTGGTAGAGATAACCATTGCTGGTATTCTGCTGTCAGCAGTGGTAATAGTACCCTCACCGCCGAAGCGAGCTTTAAGGTTTGCTTCTGAGTCGACTTCAATGCCAAATACACCTAGACGGTTTAATACCATCTCACGAATTGGGCCTGAGTTCTCACCAATGCCACCAGTAAATACAATAGCATCTAATCGGCCATCGAGTGTTGCTGTATAGCCTGCAACATATTTTGCTAGACGGTGACAAAATACGTCCATCGCGCGTGTTGCTTCTTCTTTAGCCCCGTAGTTGTCTTCAACGAAACGACAATCAGAGGTTACTTCCGTCAGACCAGCTAAACCTGACTCTTTAGTCAACATGTTGTTGATCTTGTCGACGGAGTACCCAAGAGCATCATGCAGATGGAAGATAATAGCGGGATCAAGGTCGCCACAACGAGTACCCATTACCAAGCCCTCAAGGGGAGTTAAGCCCATTGAAGTATCAACGGATTTACCGTTTTTAATTGCACACACTGATGCACCATTGCCCAAATGGCAGTTGATGATATTCAGCTTAGATTCTGCTTTACCTAGTCGGTTTGCTGCTTCACGCGCAATGAAAAGGTGAGAAGTACCATGCATACCATAACGACGAATGCCATGTTCTTTATATAGGCTATATGGAAGGGCATATAGGTATGCTTCCTCAGGCATAGACTGATGATAGGCTGTGTCGAATACGGCTGACATTGGTAGGTTAGGGAAGGCCTTTTGAGCCGCTTTAATACCGATAATTGCTGCAGGGTTGTGAAGCGGTGCCAGTGTCGCACAATCTTCGATTCCCTTGAGTACATCATCATTAATCAAGGCTGATTGGGTAAACTTCTCACCGCCATGTACAACCCTATGACCAATGGCTTTGAGCTGCTCAGCGAGCTCTGGTTTGGAAGCAAGGATAGTTTCAACGATGAATGAAAGGGCTTCATCGTGGGCTGCACCTTCTCCTAATTGAGCTTCGTGTTTACCATCAAGCTTCCATTTTATACGTGCTTCTGGAAGGTGAAGGCATTCAGCGAGACCTGTTAAGTGCTCGTTGCCGTTTTCGGCATCGACAACCGCAAACTTAAGGGAAGAACTACCGCAGTTTAAAACTAAAACCAGCTTAGACATGAGTGGCTACCTGTAATAATCAGTTAGGATAAAAATCAATCAAAAGAATAGACGACGCTCGTTTAGCTGCGTACTAATCTTGAGTAAAAAGTCAATTTCCGTATATAAAGACAGCAGTGCAGCCTGTCACTGCTCATGCATCCCTTGCAGTTAGGCCTCAATAGTTGCTTAAATGCTAAATAACGGCAACAATGAGTATGTAGGCCTGCAAAGGATGACGATAATAGTCAATGATAACAAAAAAATTTGAAAGAATATTAATTTTTGTCAACTTATTGCGATAAAATTTTAATCCTTAAAATTTTTTTTGGCTAGTGCAGGTAGGTTAGTGTAGTGAGAGAGCCCTATGAGTAACAAAGTCGGTTTAGTGCATAACCTTCGAGATGGACAAAAGTACATGGATACTTGGCCTATGCGTAAGGAACTTAATTTGCTATTCCCAGAACAGCGAATTATAAAAGCCACCAAATATGGGGTGAAAGCCATGCCTGCCATCGCAGCGATAAGCGTGTTAACGCAGATGGCATTTAGCAATTATCAGTCAATGCCCCAAGCGGTGGTTATCGCTCTATTCGCAATTAGTCTGCCAATTCAAGGAATGTGGTGGCTTGGAAGTAGAGCGAATACCCAGCTTCCGCCAGCCTTAGCGGGATGGTATAGAGAGATCCACGAGAAAATCGCAGAGAGTGGTCTTGCATTAGAACCCCTGAAAAAGCAGCCAAGATACAAAGAGTTGGCCCACATTCTAAATCGCGCATTTCGTCAGCTCGATAAAAGTGCACTTGAAAGATGGTTTTAAGTTAGCTTTTCAGAATGTATTTGATACAAAAAAGCGCTCATATCAATGAGCGCTTTTTCGTTAATGTTCGAGTAGATTAGTTGAACATTGCAATTGCATCGGAAGGAGATACATATTCAAGGTCGAAGCTCTCTGCAACCTCTTTGCAGGTCACTTTACCGTGAATCACATTTAACCCTTCTAGGAAGCCTTTATCTTCTAACAGCGCTTCGCGATAACCTTTGTTCGCCAACTTGACAATATATGGTAGGGTGGCATTGTTTAGAGCGAATGTAGAAGTGCGAGCAACCGCTCCTGGCATATTTGCAACACAATAATGGACAACATCATCCACAATGTAGGTTGGATCCGCATGCGTTGTTGCATGAGAAGTTTCGAAACAGCCACCTTGGTCAATCGCGACATCAACCACAGCAGCGCCAGGTTTCATTTTCGCAATGTGTTCTTTAGTGACGAGTTTTGGAGCAGCTGCACCAGGAATCAATACCGCACCAATAACAAGATCTGCGTCCAATACATGCTTTTCGATAGCATCTTCAGTTGAGTAGACAACCTTAGCGCGACCTTGGAACTCCTCGTCCAAGCGACGAAGGGTATCGACATTACGGTCTAGGATGGTTACGTCTGCACGTAAACCAACAGCCATACGCGCAGCGTTAGCTCCGACCACACCACCACCAACAACAACGACTTTTGCTGGTTCAACACCAGGGACGCCACCAAGAAGTAGACCACGTCCGCCGTGCGATTTTTCTAAAGTTTGTGCGCCAGCTTGGATTGACATCCGGCCCGCTACCTCAGACATAGGTGCAAGTAGTGGCAAGCGACCCATATTATCTGTTACAGTCTCATACGCTATGCAGACAGCTTTGCTCTTGATTAGCTCTTCAGTTTGTGGAAAATCTGGTGCTAGGTGCAAATAGGTGAATAATATTTGCCCTTCACGGAGCATTGCGCGTTCAACAGCTTGAGGCTCTTTAACTTTTACAATCATTTCTGCTTGCGCAAAAACGTCAGCAGCAGTAGGAAGAATGGATGCGCCTACAGCGATGTAATCATCGTCGGAAAAACCGATGCCCGAACCGGCTTTGGTTTCGACAAAAACCTGATGGCCTTGCGATACTAGTTCACGAACGCTCGCTGGGATCATGCCAACACGGTACTCATGGTTTTTGATTTCCTTTGGTACGCCAATGATCATCCTGACTCCTCATTTTATATTGGTTGTTTTAACTATAATGGTTATATTAACTATGTGTAGGGGAATTCTATCGAATTAATATCTAGTATAGATATGATTGAATAAAATTTGATACTGAATATTAAAAAGTTGTAGTATATTTTTTTGCAAGGAAGTAATAAGGTGGAATAAAAAATGGCAGACAACAATAAGAAGCCGTCTAAGGATCTTGACCGTATTGATCGCAACATTCTAAATGAGTTGCAAAAAGATGGTCGTATTTCAAACGTTGAACTGTCTAAACGAGTTGGTCTTTCACCAACACCGTGTTTAGAGCGTGTTCGCCGGTTGGAGCGTCAGGGATACATTACAGGCTATACAGCCTTGCTTAATCCGCAATTTCTTGATGCGTCGCTGTTAGTTTTTGTTGAGATTACATTGAACCGTGGAGCCCCAGATGTGTTCGAACAGTTCAATACTGCAGTACAAAAACTTGATGATATTCAGGAGTGCCACTTGGTTTCAGGTGATTTCGATTACTTACTGAAAACTCGTGTGTCGGATATGAGTGCTTACCGAAAACTTTTGGGTGATACACTTTTACGCCTTCCAGGAGTTAATGACACGAGAACTTATGTCGTTATGGAAGAAGTGAAGCAAACAAATCAGTTAGTGATTAAAACACGCTAAGCTTTAGGTATTGGCATAGGCCTTTCGGTATTCTGACTTAAGGCAATTGGGTTTTAAGTCCTGATATGGTTAAATTAATAGTCCGAGGGGCGTGGCTTCTCGGACTATTTTTTTCTTATAGTGTTAACCAAATAGGTAAGTTTTATTGCTCCTTATACCTAGGTTACTACCAAGTATTTGATAAGTGGGTTATGTTCAAAGACAGCAAAAATAAAGTTGAAACCATCATTAAAACTGGGGACGAGTCACAAGTGTCACGTCTCGATGGCCCCCAGCGCTTAAAAGAGTGCAGCTTCATTGTGACAGTATTGGCTTCAATTTTGTTGTCAGTGGCGCTACTGACATTTAGTCCAGCTGATCCGTCCTGGTCCCAGACCACATGGGGGGAAGGTATCCATAATGCCGGAGGCATTGTCGGTGCATGGATTGCAGATACTCTATTTTTCACCTTTGGTTCATTAGCATACACAATTCCCATTATTGCAGCCGCCACTGCTTGGATAATCTTTAGTAAGCGTGAGGAAAATGAGTCAATTGACTTGCTACTTTGGGGAACGCGACTTTTGGGTCTAACTGTACTCGTTATGACGAGCTGCGGGCTTGCTGATATCAATTTCGATGATATTTGGTACTTTTCTTCGGGTGGCGTGATAGGTGATGTATTAACAAGCTTGTCGCTACCTATACTCAACATTCTCGGGACTACCTTGGTCTTTCTATTCCTATGGGGAGCAGGCTTCACACTGCTTACAGGGATTTCATGGCTGACCATTGTCGATAAACTCGGTGAATGGACGATCCATCTTCTGACAGTATTGGCTAATAAAGTGCGTGGAGAAAAAGATGAGCTTGTACAACCTGAACTGACAGAGCCACAAGAACATAATGCTTTGTCTACAAAAGAGCCTGAACTCAAGATTGATTCTGTTCTGGAAACAGAACAACCACAAGAAAGGCAATTTAATATCCATATTCCTGATCCCGAGCCTGCTCAGTCAAAGGTTATTGAGATAGAAATAGAAGCCGAAGTGTTTGATGACGATATTGAGCCTGTGTTCGAGCGGACTATACAGCTTGATGCGACCATTGAAGAGCTAGACGCCGCAGCGCAACATGAGAACGATTATGCGCCTCAAGAAAGGGAGGATATTAGTAATATTCAATCAGAGCATTATGATGTGGGTACTCAAGAACAATCACAAGTTACGAAAGTAGAAAATGAGCAGCTTTCTGAACCGTTCAAAGGTGACCTGCAAGATTATCCGATCATAGAATCCACAGAATTAGAACAGCTCGATATAGATGACAAATTAGAGGCGATGGAGCCAAAGATCTCTACATTTGATGTTGCTGAAGATGATAACCTTGATTTATTGGAGGCCGAGCAGCCTTCATCTAATCAAGATATCGATGACGATTCTGCGGCTTTTCAAGATATTGTCGCGGAAGCTCAAGCTAAGGTTGCCGCCAAGCAAAATCCTTTCCTTGTTCAGCAAGAGGTGAACCTGCCAAAACCTGCAGAACCAATGCCAACGCTAGAGCTACTTTATCACCCAGAGAAACGTGAAAACTTTATTGATCGTCAAGCTCTTGAAAATATAGCAAGGCTGGTTGAGTCTAAACTTGCAGACTACAAGATAAAAGCTGAGGTTGTCGGCATATTCCCAGGACCAGTGATTACTCGATTCGAGCTAGATCTGGCGCCAGGCGTTAAGGTAAGTCGCATTTCAGGCTTATCGATGGACTTAGCCCGTTCACTGTCTGCTATGGCAGTTCGTGTCGTAGAGGTTATTCCTGGCAAACCATATGTGGGACTAGAGCTGCCGAATATGAGCCGTCAGACGGTTTATTTTTCAGACGTTATTGCCAGTTCTCAGTTTGCTGACGCTAAATCTCCGACAACGGTTGTACTAGGGCAAGATATTGCTGGGGAAGCTGTTGTGGCAGATTTAGCAAAAATGCCGCATGTGCTTGTCGCGGGCACAACTGGCTCAGGTAAATCGGTTGGCGTGAATGTCATGATTCTGAGTATGCTTTATAAAGCGACTCCAGAAGAAGTGCGCTTTATTATGATCGACCCCAAAATGCTCGAACTATCGGTTTATGAAGGAATACCTCACCTATTATCTGAAGTTGTCACCGATATGAAGGATGCTTCAAATGCACTTCGTTGGTGTGTTGGAGAGATGGAGCGTCGTTATAAACTTATGTCGGCACTCGGGGTTAGAAATATAAAAGGCTTCAATGATAAATTGAAGTTAGCAGCAGAAGCCGGTCATCCAATCCACGATCCTCTGTGGCAAGACGGTGATAGTATGGATGAGCTTCCTCCATTGTTGGAGAAACTGCCTTATATTGTTGTTATCGTTGATGAGTTTGCTGACTTGATGATGGTGGTCGGCAAAAAAGTCGAAGAACTTATTGCTAGACTAGCCCAAAAAGCTCGCGCCGCTGGTATTCATTTGATCCTAGCGACGCAGCGCCCATCTGTTGATGTTATTACAGGTTTGATCAAAGCGAATATTCCGACGCGGGTTGCCTTTACTGTTTCTACTAAAACTGATTCAAGAACCATCTTGGATCAAGGTGGTGCTGAGTCACTGCTTGGAATGGGTGACATGCTTTATTTACCTCCAGGTTCTAGTCATACGGTACGAGTACATGGAGCATTTGCATCTGATGATGATGTCCATGCTGTCGTGAGTAATTGGAAAGCCCGTGGTAAGCCAAACTATATTGATGAAATTACCCATGGGGATCAAGGTCCAGAAGCGCTATTGCCTGGTGAAAAACCCGAGGGCGAAGAAGAAATGGACCCGTTATTTGACCAAGTGGTGGAGCACGTTGTTCAATCTCGCAGAGGTTCAGTGTCTGGTGTTCAGCGCCGTTTTAAAATAGGCTACAACCGAGCGGCTCGAATTGTGGAGCAGCTAGAGTCTCACGGAATTGTTAGCGCACCAGGACACAATGGTAATCGTGAAGTTTTGGCTCCTGCGCCGGGGAGAGAGGTCAATTAGCCGATGATGGATTAAGCTATGGTTTGATAGAAAAAAGCAAGAGTTGTGAGACTCTAATGCCGTTCACTTAAGGTGAGCGGCATTGTTTTTTCTGGGGTATCGGC
>NZ_JAYQDQ010000105.1:0-12157 GCF_038138445.1 Vibrio sp. | reverse complement strand
AATAGAGTTCGAAAACTCTCTAAAAAAAGTGTCCTGTTGGACTTGACCAGTACAATTAGCCCATAAACCAGAGCTGCTGCAAACAAAAGTAAGTTAGTGTCTTCATTCAGACTACTCGCCTTTGATGTTGATAATCGAATTGCGACAAATGCTAGTGATACTGGAATACCTAATGCTTTGGTTTGAATAGAGCTAAATGTTTCATTAATTTTTAACATGTATTCTCTTTTCTTTTCCTGATATTCCAAACGAACATCATCAAAAGAGAACTCGCTCACATAGAGATCATAATTTTCGATAACCTGAGAGGAGAATTCACCGAAGTGAGTAAGTAGATACTCGAAGCGCCTGTCTTTTTGTACTGATTTTAGAAAATCATACAACGCAGTTTTAAAGATACTTACTCTTTGTTCTTTATGTGCCTCATCCTTTATCCACTTATATATATGCGTTATACCATCTAATCCTGATTGGATATCCTCCAATTTGTACTTGCAAGGAATCTCTAATCTATTCTTATGCAGCATTACAACATTGGGCACATTGCTTACATTAGAGGTATCAGTATGGTCAGCCTGATCAAGTAAAATATTGATTAGTGAAACTGTGTTTACATAATGTTTCAGGTCTCCTGTAAGACCTTCGGTTTGGCCTATGTATTTTGACTTGTCACTAATAATATAAAATGATTCGGGAACTACACATTTATTCTTTGTTTTTTCAAAAAACTGAATCCAGTTTGAATAAATCTCCACCCCATCTTGACGTAAATTAACCAATGAAGTTGTAACTTGATACTCTCTACCAACAACAGTATCTTCCGCATCTTGTGCGCTACTGTTAGTCAAGCCTTCAATAGTTAAAAGAAGGCCTTCATCTTCCCATGAAATTAGTTGCTCCTTAACCTCCGTTGTCATTTTGATTCGACACACGTAGTCGTCCTCGTTATTAGAAACGAGTTTATATGTGTCAATAAATGATGAAATTTGATTAAGAAGCTCAACTTTTGTCATCGTTAATTTTTGCCTTCTAACTGCTCTTTCAGAGTTTTAGGTATCTCAGTAATCGTAAGTACACCACCATTGTTAGGGTCATACACGACAGCATTTCCCAACAGCTTTGCATCAAAGCTCAATGAAATAAGCTTGTTTCTTCCCGAGTATTTTTTTAAACGCCTCAGAGCGTTGGGGTCAGTAGCTAATTCGTTGTTAAGGTTATGGGGTTCACTCTGTGAAATGAGTAAAAACTGCCCAACTTTTTCGTCATCAACATCATCTGGTAAAAATGTCGCATCTAAAATTGTGGAAAGTGCATCTAAGTGTATTGTCTGCTTTTCTTCTTTTCTCCATTCAACAATTTGGTCGTGAGCCTTGTTCTTCACTATTTCAGTTTTTGCCTCATCAAAGAGGTGGTGTTGACAGTACGCTTCAATACATTTAACTAGAGCTTTGGTATCAGTAGTTGCCTGAGTGAATTCCTTACAACCAATGAAATTTGCGAAGTATTCCGTAACTTTTTTAGCTTCTTTACCGATCTTGAAGGATATGTAACGATTAGATGGCTCGTCAGTATCTTGCCACTTAGTCAAATTAATTCGAGCTGCCATATGGAGCTTATCAAGGTCAATGCTATCGAATTGCTCAAGTTCCAATTTATCTATACGCATAACCACTTTTTCACGTAACAAAACCACACTCAAAAAATGCTCTCCAGCATGGGTATAATGGTTAAACCAAAGGTGTCCACCTTTTGCTGACGGTGCCGACATTAGCTGTTGTTGAAGATAGCTAGCCGCTGATTTTGTAAAGCCAACAAAATTTTCAAAACCTTCGTTGTAATACTTTTCCAGCAAAAACTCAAAGCGAGTCAACTGCTCATCTGCTTCTGGCTTTTCAAAATGACCAGTATTCAAGCCCGTAGAATTAAACCTCTCATTAATCCCCTTACTCAGTTGAAGTGCGGATTCATTAATCTCGTTCTCTTCTTGACGATCATCTAGCTCAACTTTTGTGCTTTTTTCCTCTTTAATGAGGTTGTGTAAAATGACGTTTTTAATTTCCATGACGCTCACTAAAAATTATATTTAAAATAATATCAATAAGATAAGTTAAACAGTGATAACAATTTACAACTAAGGCGTTAGTTTTTCCTCAATAGGCGTCATATTTTGAGATATTGAAAAGAACTGTATTTATAGACAGTATAAGAAAAATGCTAGCAATGGCAACTTATAAATAAACAAGCGCTGTTTGGGAAAGCATAACGCTTGTTTCTTGTTGAACATGTCTTTCCTCTGAAGTCTTACGATATGTTTTGGTACAGCGTGAGTGAGGTTTGTCATGCGTGTAGGGACCAAAACACACTAACGGGGGTAGGTCTTACGTTCTACCAGCCATTAGCTTTTCTGTATCAAATTTACCTGATGACCTTTGCCCAAACATCGACACGTAACCCACTTTGGGGCATTTTCATGTTTCATCCACCGTCAGCACGCCTCTGGACCGAAATGTTTCATCGGTTGTACTAGTTACTCTTAGAACCTATCTCAATAGGTGTTGTCTGAGTTAAATCAACACCTATTGAAAATACTGTAAATGAGTTCAACACAAAAATACAAAAGCTTAATACGAGCTGCTGAGATATAAATTTATCTCCGGCACTTTTACATAAGTTTGTTCAAAAGCAATGAGTTTTATTATTCAATTGATTTATAGGCAAAATTAATACTATTTTATTTCACTTTCTTACCTTGATGCCTTGAGAACCGTGTCTTATACCTTATATGGCTCTCTTCTCAGAAGCTTTCATTTTCATACTCTTAATTGGAGAATAACATGTGTCATGGTCCTAGTTTAGAAAGTACAATTCAAAAAAGTGAAGACGCGAAAAAGGCAGTAAATGAGGCTGTTGCCAAAGCGCAGGCAGCACTAAAAAACACTGAAGAACTCGCAAAGCAGTATATTCAAAGCCACACCAAAGGCATCATAGAAGTTGAATCTGTCAATAACCAGTCTTACTCTAAGTTTTCAGATGAATTTAACCTAGACGCACTGGATAATGTTGTTGATGGTATTATAAAAGTTGCTCAAGACTACCTGACCTCTGAAGAAGATCCTAAAAAAGCTGCAGAAATGGCTGGAGACATTGGTTCAGTGATCAAATCAACTCTTGCACTAGCGGCAACAAGCTCAAGCACTACAGAAAAGCTTCAAGTGGTATTCAACCACATTGTGGCTGACGATAAAAACTACGCCGTTTACTATGCCTGCAATTCTATGACTGTGGATGCAGAGAATGCATGGGGCAGCAAAGAGATCACGGTTGTATCTAACATGTACATGTTTGCTGAAGTCGAGCCTAACCCAGAAGTGACTTACGCTAAAATCTTACAAGAAGATTTAGATGCACTAGATAAGGTTAATCAGCAGTACGACGATGCCATTGTTGCTGCGAACTCTCAACAAGAGCTTGATGCACTTACATTTAGACAGAAAAAAATCAGTATCCTTAAAGAGAAAATAGAGAAAGATCTTCAAGATCTGGGTACTCCAGCATAGTACCTATTATTTTCCTTTAATATTAAATAAGCGCAACACTACTTTTGTTGCGCTTATTTTTATACGCCGTAATCTATATCGTCAAGTAAAGTGATTGTCAGCAATAGAAGTTTACAGCAACTTTGCCGCAACTAATCTTTGATAAACTGCTGCGCCAAAATCATCTGCTTTTATATCCTTATAGCCCTGAAGGTCGTTAAACTGCAGTTTTGTTTCACCATCAGAGATCCCCTCCGAGGCAGCCATAATTTCAAAGTACGAATGATGACTTTTAGGTGGCATAAGATTCGCCATACAGATAAGTCTTGCTTGATTAAGCGTCGGTAAACTTTCAAGTTTTTTACTAGCTTCATTTATCTGATCCTGACTAGCAGAAGGATTATTTTTTATCGATAGATAATAGCTGCGTACATTAGCGAAAGCATTTAAAAACTTCACCGTATGGCCACTTACTCCTGAAATTAAAGGCCTGTTATTCTCTAGCGCCAAAGACACTATGTTCTCAACTTCTGGCATTCCCTTTTGAGAACGTCGTAAAATGTTAGAGTTTTCTCCCGCATCATGGCGTCTCATACCATTACTCACTTCATCAGGTCTGAGATCTTGGGTAAATTTATTGGTACTTTTGTAGAGACCAATATCTTGAAGAAACGCTGCTTTTTGATCCGGCGAACTTTCAAATTGTGCTTTCACTTTCTGCTCTGAACCCCCAGCTAGTGTGAGTATTCTACTTCGCCATGCCTGAGGCAATTTTTCCCATTTTTCAATTCTGTTTGGGTTAACGTCATACCATTGATGATAAGAAGTACCGCCAAATGCACGGTTATCTGGCGTCACCGTATTAAAATAGTTTGAACGTCGCTGCTTCATCGCTTCACTAAATGAGTCTTGTTCTGCGGTTTTTTCTCCTTGGTAGTCAAAGGGACCAAATGGCTCAGCACCAATGGTTTTATAAAAGCCTGAATTTGCTTCACTTAAATAGTCTTGCTTTGAAAGATTGTGCTCTTGGGCTTGCTGGGCAAATGTCTTAATATCGTAATCACCGCTGTCTAAATAGTAATCTTCAATTGCCAAGAACACCGAATCGAGCGATAAAATACCTTTGGAAAGCTCGTTCGCTCCACCTATTTTATAAGCTTGTTTTAGGATGCTATCTTTGTTGTCTTGTATAAGTTTATCAAAATCAATACCAAATCCATCAATTGCAATAGCAATCGCTTTTTGAGTTAACTCTTTCCCTAAACTACCTTGTATAAGCATTTGCCCGAGCTGCTGTTCGACCTTCTTATTTTGGTTTAGCTTACTCACGCTAGCATATTTTAAAGGTGAAATATCAGCGTCTTGGGCTTCTCGAAGAATTGGGTTGGATTTGAATACAGATATGCTCTGTGTTTCTGATGTTCTATTGGGATTACTGAAAGGTTTAGCTGATGCTAAGTCTTCAGTAGTCACATGTCGGACTTTTCTTACTTTAACATCTGAGCCTGACTCCGATTTTTGTTGTTCTTCAGGCTTTGATACTGAACGGATATTTGAAAGGGTGTTTCTAAACATAACTGACTCCGATTACTTTTACCTAACCAGTAGTAATTAAAAAGCCAATAGAAACAACTGCTAAGACTATAAATTCACAAAAAGTATATTATTAGAAATAACAATAAACAATAAGAATTACTACTCGAGATCAAACTTTACAATTCGTTGAGAAAAATTCATTAAAGTGTTGAGCTACACTATTTACAAATAGTGGATAAGGCCTGTATTAACTATTGACTTCACAAGAAATCATTTAATGTCTATTTGTAATAATTGCTTATAAGTACTTTGAAATGGCATCTTCAACAAATAACTAAACGGCACAAAATCAATTAAGATCAAACGATCGCACACGCTAAAGTTACAACATAGTCAAAGCTAATTTAGCAAGGTTATAAGCATCCACATAGCCAGAATGCTGTCGCCCTTCCCATTCAATATTTTGCGCTTCTTGAGCTGCTCTATGCCCGATACGCTTATCTTTAAGGCGGTGCTGCACCCGGTATAACGTTGCCAGGTTAATGCATTCGCGAAAAGGCATTTCAATTCCCTTAGCTTGGCACTCTTTGGCTAATATCAGATCGTCTCTCCCCCAAGAGGCATAAATTTTATTGGTTCCACCGAAGTTTTTTATCATTGACTTCAAAACGTCAGCCAGTGGACGACCTTGCTTTTCTATTTTTCGAGGAGTAATGCCTGTCAACTCTGCGCAAAACAATGATACTTCATCTTGCTCTGGCTTCACATAGTACTGGGCACGCTTGACTATCTCACCTTTGGTAAGATCAATTTCCGCTAATCCAACTTCAATGATTTCACCTGTTGTTCCGACACCATCTTCATTCCAACAGCACATTTCCAAATCGAAACAAACAATACGGTTATGGTTCATTACTCACCCAAACTTTAGTTTTCCAACAAAGCGCCAGATTCTATATTAGTTAAGCGTAAAACTCGACAGACCACGACTCAATTGATCAAAACAACGTCAATTTACTTTCTACTTTCTTCAGCTAGGCCAAAAGAAAGCTAAAGTGACTAAAAAAAAGCCAATCAAATCCTCACACTCGCTTTTCTGCGGGCCTAGTTGGTTGAATGTGATAATATTTGCCCCAATTTAACCGAATAATAACGACAATAGTGGTCAGCTGTGACCGCTATTTATCCCATAAATTAAGAGAAATCTCATGACGTTCGATTTACAAATGATCCCTCAAACGTTCGATATGCTGCATGCAGGGCTTACCGTTTCAAGCATTCTTTTGCTTCTTATTGCAGTATCGCGCAAATCTAAAGTCGTCGAAAAAGTGGTAGAAAAGCCGATTGAAAAAATTGTCGAAGTCGAAAAGCCGGTTGAGAAGATCGTCGAAGTCGAAAAAGTAGTTGAAGTAGAAAAAATAGTTGAGAAAGTGGTCGAAGTGGAGTCCAAGCTTGCAACCGCGTCTACCGACTCTGCAATGCAACTGCTGTCTATTATGCAGCAAGAAGCTCGTTTGATTGATTTCCTAAAAGAAGATCTCACTTCATTCTCTGATGAAGACGTTGGTGCCGCAGCTAGAGTCATTCATACTGGCGGACAAAAAGTACTGAGTGATTACGTTACACTCGAGCCTATACGCAGTGAAGACGAAGAAACGCGTATTACTATCGAAGAAGGCTTTAACTCACAGCAAGTTCGCCTCACGGGTAATGTCACTGGCAATGCACCATTTAATGGCACCTTAATCCATAAAGGCTGGAAGGCCAGCTCTATGAACCTACCCAAATTGGCCGAAAACTATGACGCCTCAATTATTGCCCCTGCTGAGGTAGAGCTGTAATGGACAATCACAACACGAACTCTACACAGACACCTAAATACAGTGTTGGTATCGACTTGGGTACAACACACTGCGTTCTGTCTTACCTTGATACTTCTGATGAGAACGCAAGTGTCGAGGTCATGCCAATCGCTCAGTTAACTGCACCGGGGACGGTTGAAAGCAAAAGCCAGCTCGGCTCATTTCTCTATCAACCTCATGAACATGAAATGAACCCAGCTTCGCGCGTATTACCTTGGTCGTCGGAGCCCAAAGCACTAGTGGGTGCTATAGCGCGTAATTTGGGAGCTAAAACGCCTATCCGTCTGGTGGCTAGCGCTAAGTCGTGGCTTTGCCATGGCGGAGTTAATCGACGTGATGCGTTTCTTCCGGCAGGTAGCCCAGAAGAAGTAGAGAAAGTCTCGCCTCTTCGCGCAACTGAGCTCTACTTAGAACACTTAAAAGCAGCATGGAATCATTCACATCCAAACCATCCACTAGCAGAACAAGATGTGACCATCACGGTCCCAGCCTCTTTTGACCCGGCAGCACGCGATTTAACCGCAGAAGCGGCAAGAAATATAGGTCTAGCGCATCTGACTTTGCTAGAAGAACCCCAAGCGGCTTTGTATAACTGGATAGATAACAGTAATGAGCAGTGGCGCGAGCAAGTCTCCGTTGGTGACATTGTTCTTGTGGTAGATATCGGCGGCGGCACCACTGACCTTTCATTGGTTGAAGTCACAGAAGAAGAAGGCAACCTTACCCTAGACCGAATCGCAGTTGGCGAGCATATTTTGCTTGGCGGCGACAATATGGATTTAGCGCTCGCCTATCGACTAAAAATGAAACTAGCGCAAGACGGAAAAGAGCTTCAGCCATGGCAAGTTCAAGCTATGACTCACGCATGTCGCGATGCAAAAGAAGCGTTACTCAATGACGCTTCTCTTGAAGCTGTTCCAATCGTGGTGCCAAGTCGCGGCTCCAAACTGCTCGGTGCCACCCTAAAAACTGAACTGACCCAAGAAGAAGTCCAACAAACTCTAGTGGATGGTTTCTTCCCAAAAGTTGCAGTCACAGAACATCCAGTACAACGTAGTCGCGGCGCCTTAACCCAAATGGGTCTGCCTTACGCTCAAGATGCGGGTATTACTCGCTATATCGCTGCTTTCTTGTCCAAACAAGCCAACGCACTGGGGAATGAGACCGAGCAGAGCGATTACAACCCATTCGCTTCAATGCCGGGAATGGGCGGATCTGATACGGCTACTACTGATTTTATTAAGCCTACCGCGATTCTATTTAACGGCGGCGTGTTAAAATCACAGCTGCTCGCTTCTCGATTAGAAGAAACAATTAACGAGTGGTTGATTGATTCAAACTCTGAAATCGCGCAGCATCTGACTGGCGTTGACTTGGATCTCGCAGTGGCTAGCGGTGCATCCTATTATGGCGCGGTACGTCGTGGTCAAGGTGTTCGTATTCGCGGCGGTATTGCATCTAGTTATTATGTAGGCATTGAAAGCGCAATGCCTGCTATTCCTGGAATGGCTCCGCCATTGGAAGCTTTGTGTGTTGCACCATTTGGTATGGAAGAAGGCTCATCAGTCGACATACCAAGCCAAGAGTTTGGCTTGGTTATAGGCCAGCCAGTGAATTTCCAGTTCTTTGGTTCAAATGTTCGCCGCGACGATTTAGCAGGTGCACATCTTGACCATTGGGGGCCTGATGAATTGGAAGAGCTGCCAGAAATTCAGGTTACCTTACCTGTTTCTGATGGCCGCAGAGAGGGTGAAGTTGTTCCTGTAACTTTAGCTTCTCGGGTGACAGAGCTTGGTACCTTGTATCTCGAAGCAATTGCCACTGACAATGGTCAAAAATGGCATGTTAAGTTTGACGTTCGCGACGACGCAAATAAAGACTCATCTCATAGCGAACTCTCATAATATTTAACGGCACCTTAAACGGTGCCGTTACTTTTCTCATCTTCAAGGTTTTTTATGACATCTCCTCGCTTTCTCGTTGGTATAGATTTAGGTACCACAAATACCGTTGTCGCCTTTTGTGAAATCACAGACAATCTAGAGCAATCAAGCGTCTCTCTTTTTGAGATTGACCAACTCATAGGTCCAGGCGAAGTTGTTCGCAGACCTTTATTGCCCTCTTTTCGCTATCATGCAGCCAAAGAGCAAATGTCACCCCTAGATCTTACTCTGCCATGGGACTCAGAGTCGATTTCTGGTGATATAGATAATGTCATCATTGGAGAGTGGGCTAGAGAGCTGGGCGCCAAAGTCGAGGGGCGTCAAGTATCGAGTGCCAAAAGCTGGCTATCTCACCAAGGTGTTGACCGTAACTCAGACATTCTTCCGTGGGCCAGTGCCGATGATGTCAATAAAGTATCCCCTGTTATTGCTAGTGCCAGCTACCTCAATCACATCAGACAAGCATGGAACTTTCGTCATCCAAGCAACAAGCTCGAAGACCAAGACGTTGTGGTGACTGTGCCTGCATCATTTGATGAAACAGCGCGTAAACTTACCCTAGAAGCGGCCTCTCTAGCTGGCTTAAACAAGATTGTACTGCTCGAGGAGCCACAGGCGGTATGCTACGACTGGTATTCTCGTCACCAACAAACTGCCGGAGATGAACTCAAGCAGCTGCCGCTCATTTTGGTCTGCGATGTCGGAGGAGGCACCACAGACTTGAGCTTAATCGCAGCAAAGCATGAACAAGACAAACTCTCTCTGGATAGAATAGGTGTGGGTGAACACTTAATGCTTGGCGGTGACAATCTCGATTTAGCCTTAGCTCATCTTGCAGAAGGCCGTTTTAATCAAAACAAAAAGCTCAATGCTGCGAGCCTTACTAAACTGATTCAACAAACTCGACAAGCCAAAGAAGCATTATTGTCCCTTGAAACGCCTGAAGAAGTAAAAATCACCATGCTTGGTAGTGGCTCAAAGCTACTTGGTGGCACGAAAAGTATTAGCCTTAGTAGAAAAGAAGTACACCAGATTGCACTAGACGGATTTTTTCCTTTATCTGATTTTTCAGATATGCCAAGTAAGCGTCGCAGTGCTATGGTCGAATTTGGTTTACCTTATGTAGCAGATCCAGCAGTCAGTAAACATTTAGCTGAATTTCTCCACCAACACCAGCAAGTCTCATCCACCGCTCTTGGCAAACCAGAAAACCCTGAACCCGCAATCCCTGTAGGCCTTCTGCTTAACGGCGGTGTTTTTAACAGCGAGCTTGTTACAAAACGCATTATGGATTTGCTTGAGCATTGGCGCGGATCTCCTATAACACTGCTTGATAATCCTCATCCTGATTGGTCTGTCGCGTTCGGAGCCGTGGCCTATGGCAAAGCTAGGCGGGGCGCTCAGCTCAAAATTGGTGGTGGTTCGGCGCGCTCTTACTTTCTACATATGCAAGAAAAGAACAACATGGGTAAAGCACTATGCCTTCTCACTAAAGGGACGGAAGAAGGCCATGAGATACGCTTAACTGGCCGGCGTTTTGCTCTCACATTAGGCGAGCCAGTGCGGTTTAATCTGCTTACTTCAATCCATGACACCCTGACTCAAAACGTAGCTATACAAAATGGCGTAATGGTGGATGTGGATCCTGATATCTTCACTCCACTTCCCCCTTACATCTTGACGTTAGAAGGTGAAGGTGCAGAGCTTCAAGCCAATCAAAAGGAGCGAGTTGAAGTGCAATTAGCCTGTCAATTGACCGAAGTTGGCACGTTAAAAATAGAGTGTGTGAACATCGATGATGACAACAAGCGTTGGGAATTAGAATTTGAAGTCCGTAATCAACAATCTGACGAGTCAGAACAAGTCACACTTCCACCGCGGCTTGTTGAGTCTAAAGAGCTCATCACTCGTCTATACAGCGGCAACAAAAAAAGCGCTGATTCAAAAGAAATCAAAACACTAGCAAAAGATCTTGAGAAAAAACTAGGTAAACGTGACGATTGGGACTTTGCTACGTTGCGTCAATTGTTTGATGCTTTTGCCCAAGGACGAAAACGTCGTCGCCGCTCTGAAGCCCACGAAAAGAATTGGCTGCGCTTAGCTGGTTTTTCCCTGCGGCCAGGATTTGGTGACGCCACAGACGCTTGGCGATTAGAGCAGGTTTGGGGATTGTATCAACAGAGCATTCAATTTAAAAACCATCAAGGCTGGACAGATTGGTGGGTGTTTTGGCGCCGAATAGCTGGCGGCCTTAATCAAGAACAGCAAGAAACTTTACTTGCCGATATCGCCAAATATCTACACCCGGGAGCTATGAAAAATCCGCAGTCCGCGAAAGCAGCCCATGATATGGGGTATGAATCTATGGTTAGACTCGCTGCTTCACTAGAGCATTTGGATGTAGAGGATAAGGTGCTGTTATCCAGTTGGTTTTTAACTAAAGCCATTAACCATAATCAGTTTGAACAGGCTCATTGGTGGGCTCTGGGTCGTTTAGCCGCTCGCACCCCTCTGTATGGGAGCCAGCATAGCGTGATTCCCAGAGAACAAGCCGAACAATGGCTGCCCAAGCTACTGGAGCAAAGCTGGCAAAAAGAGCCCATGATCGGCTTTGCTGCTGTGATGATATGCCGTAAAACAGGCGATCGATTATTTGATATCTCTGATGATTTTCGCCAGCAAGTCCTTACCAAACTAAAACAAAGTAAAGTACCCAATGCTTGGGTTGAGTTAGTCGCTGAAGTTAAAACACTGTCTCATACCGAATCAAAACGAGCCTTTGGTGATGCACTCCCTGCAGGTCTATCACTGATCTCTCGCTAAGTTTTTTGGGTGAACAAAAGGCTGCTTTTAAGCAAATAGGCAGCCTTAATTATCTCTGGATATTATGGATTGTGATTTTCTAAATTTAACTTACAAAGTCCCTCTTAGCTTCTGCTGCGCTTCAATTGCGCTAAATAAGGATTTAAAGTTGCCAGCGCCAAACCCATCGTGATTATTGCGCTGCATAAACTCAAAAAATAGGGTTGGTCTACTTTCTACTGGCCGGGTAAATATCTGCAAGATAAAACCTTTGTCGTCATAGTCTACGACAATGTCTAATTCTCTCATGGTTTCAATACTGATACCCAAATCTAAATCGTTCTCATAAATAGCGGATTGGAGTTCATCATAATAAGCACTAGGAACAGGTAAAACGTAGCACCCTCGCGCTTTTAAAGAACGAACGTAAGCTGGCGGTGAGCCCCATTTAACTGAAAGCTGGCACCGACTAAAAATA
>NZ_JAYQDQ010000104.1:0-12324 GCF_038138445.1 Vibrio sp. | reverse complement strand
CAGCTCTTAAAAGATGGCTATGCACTGGCGGATTTATGAGGGGATCCCTCAGTACCATGCACCTATGGACGCGCATCTGAAAGCTAGCTTTGTTCCGAAAAAGCCTATAAAAGGGCTCATTCACTGTTCTCTACATAGAAAGACTAAACTCTTTGACCATTGAAAGACCACACTGTCTGTTAATGATACTAATGGGTGGCGCTGCAGTTTGAGTTGGGTAATAATATTATCAAGCTAGGTAATCATTATTCAGCAATGATTATCATTGCTGATATGTGTATAGGACTAGGCCGCATGTCTTACCGTAAGTCTTTGCGCAAATTAGGTGTCGGACATATCATATCAATAAAGATGATATCTTGAGCGTGAGGGGACTATCCACGACAAGTATTTAGGAACACTAAGTATCACTGCGTTTCAACAACACATTGATGACTAGGCTTACTATAAAGTTCATATAAATCAACAATATAAAATTTCTCCTTTAAAAAATATGACTGAAGCGAAGAACAAAATAACAAGAACCTTTCAGATACTAGATTTCGTTTTGGTTGGCAACACTTTGTCTGAAAATGATTTGCGAACCAACCAAGATCTCCGAATGGGTACCCACGATCTCCTTACTCTTTATGTATTGTGTTGTCATGCTGGGGAAGTTGTTTCGAAAGAAGCACTGATTGAAAAAGGATGGCCAGGTAAAATCGTTTCTGATAGCTCTCTAACACAATCTATTCGGAACATCCGTACTTTACTCGGAGATAATGGTAAAGATCAACGTTGGTTAAAAACAGTCTCCAAGGTCGGTTATATGCTCGATGCTTCGATAGTCAAAGAGTTGGGTAATGACGAGTCCGCCCTAGAAATTAATGTTCCGTCTCCGCAGTCATCACCAACTAAACACTCATTATTAGGTGATTTCAAACACCCATCTAAGTTTAAAGCTGCCATCTTAATTGTACTTTTAGCGACAACATTCAATGTATCTTATAACATCTACTATCACTTTATCAGCCCAGAAAACATAGCTGAATACCCTAAAGTAGGCTATACCAAAGGCGTCACGGAAGTTTATTCTGACAGGCTATATGCGGCAGCTATGGTAGGAGAAGAGGTTGCAAACTGGCTTAAACAACAGCAAATTCAACCCAAGAAAGTGGCTATTTTATTGTTTAAACAAAACCTTTCATTGGCTATCGTAGATAATGAAGGGAAAATCACTAATCGGCTGATTATTTTGGATGAAGGGGCTGAACTAGGCCAGATTACCCAACTAGCCGTCAGTGAGGTAGACAATGTTTTACGCTAGTCTCATCATAATCGCCTGCTTTAATATCATGCTACTCGTTGTGTATGAGTTTAGTGATGAGCCCGGTGTAGCCTATGACATAGAATATGAAGTCAAGCACATGTCACATGACTATCACGGTAAAAGTAAGATGCAAATCTATAGCCATGGAAATGAGTTTGAGTCCAAATGGGTAGTTGAGGAAATGGGGAAAGATCATAAACCCATTTACTTCGAAAGCCATAGCACTGGTGTGTTCAAAAGATATAGCCGTAACTTATTTACGGTTAGTTATGAAGAACACTCTTCAAATTTTCTGGATAACCATCGACTACCAGATCTCCCGATTAGTCGAAACTTCTACAGTGCTGAACGCTACCTATCAACTCGTAATACAGTGGAGGTCAAGCATAGAGGTGATGACTATATCATCATCATCACTTTCTTAAACGGTGGCCAGATTATGGGTATGAGACGTTATTAACATCTACTGCCTTATCTGACTTTGTTGGCAGATAAGGCAATTATTGATTAAGCTTTGATGCAATGAACTGCTTTATTAAATAGCATTAATTTGTCTGCCAGCTTCCGTTCCACGTTCGCCACACTGACCTCCCATTCTGAAACCATGATCAGTTTATCTTTTGTTGTACTCATATAAACTTGTTCATCAGATACAAGCAATTCCATTAGTTTTGGGGCTTTAACGGATAATACTCTTCTATCACGTACTGGAATTTCAACGAATGCTCTAATGGTCTTATCATGTAATGAAATGAATATCTCTTCACCATCAACTAGCTCAATACCAATGGGTTCGTCACCTTCAATTCTAGATAATAAATTAGCTGGTACACCTAAAATATCTACCAAAGTCTTAAAGACTATTTCTCGTAACTTTTTCAACGTAAACTCCTACAAAGACGTTCATAGTTTAATGTATTACAACTGCCTGAATAGCAGATGAAACTGGTCATAGATATTGCCGCCAACCTGGGTCAAAAGCACAATAAAAACGACTAATTTTGCGGCCATGGGAAGGCCAGGATCTTGAACACTAAATACTGTCTGAAGCAGACCCACAACCACACCTGTAATAACAAAGCTCAAAGAGAAGATTACTATTGCGTCTTTAACTATATCTAAGCACGCCGCGGTAACATCAATTACGGTCATCTGAATACTCCAGATAATTTACCATTTTATGTTCATTAAATTCGAACAAATAATATTTATTTCGGTATAGGACCACATAACTATTTAGCTTAGGGTATTGCCAAAACAGCCCCGGTGCTAAATGGTAATTAGGTAGTTCCATCCCCAGTAAAGGCATTGGTTTTATTACCGGTGATGCTGAGCTAACACCATGGTTATTAACAAGCCTCTCACTGGTACTGGGAATAAAGTTATTATCCTTTACACTACCAGACTGACCTGATGGTTCGCCTTGGTTTTGGGGAACCAACGTAGATACCACACCACCATTTATTACCAAACTATGGTGCCGGAACTCCATACCAATTCTATTTTTTGCCTTAGTGCCTAAAAGCGGTGCGGCATAGTCCTGATTGTCAGGTTTATTACCTAGCTTTCCACCCCATATGGTTTTTTCTACTTTAAGGTCACTTATATCATTGAGCTTATCGCTGTCCGTTGGCTTAAAAGGATTTTGCTTATAAGTATTATCTCTAAAACTGTTTACCGTAACACCTATATCGCCTTTATCAGCGGTGCTTACTCTAGAGATAGTGCCGCCCCCCTTAACCACTGAACCTTGAAACCTATCGTTATTTGCCACAACCTGCGAAACTTCAGGTACAAAGCTTTGCCAAGTCACTTTATTTAGCCTTATTTTCGGATAATCCAGCAATTCGGAAGAAGGTCGTCTACTAACATTTTCCACCACCAAAGGAGAAAAATTCTCCAGCGTGGTATTCTCAAGCCATGGCACTTTCGGTGTTACTGGCCCTCTTTCAAAAGCAGGCAAAGCATGGAGAGCCAAAAGCATTTGATAATCAATGTTAGATTCAAAAGAAGTGACCTCAAGTTCTCTATCACACTCTCGATTGATGAAAGTCTTGCTATCATCAGGCTGGCTAGCGGTTTGCTCTATCTGGCTAAGGACCTTTTCAAATCCACCCTTACCGTCCAATACATCCTGTCTAACTAATCCTTCAAATACATTGATCATGACTTCACATACCTCAACTCTTCACGTAGCTCCCCAAGCGCATCCTTTCGTTTTTCTAATCTTCGTTTCTCGGCTTCTACTTCTGCTATTTCCAGTGCTAGCTCTTCCGCATCTTGACGATTGACCGAAGCATCGAAAAATAATGATTCAATCGCTGATTTAGTGCTTTCTCGTCTCATAAAAAGCAGCTTTAACGCATTGGGTTCATCTTCAACGTTGAGCGCTTTTAAATTTTTCTGCTGTTGTTCTATTTGTTGCCACTTTTGTTCAATAATACTCAGAAGGTCCTGATATTGTTTTTTAAGCTTAACTAACTTCCTTTGCTGCTTACCAATACGTATATCGACGATATCAATAAGCTGACCAAATTCTTTCCATTGCTTCGAGGGTTTGTTCATATTCAACTCCATCGAATCCTTGCTTTAGAAACGACATTATATGAGGGTATCTGTCGATCGCCTCATCTGTCTCCAAATCATTACCCTTTTCATATTCACCAACCCGAATTAAGAGCTCAACGTTGAAATATCGATACACCATGTCTTTAACACGTTCAGATAATCGAACATATTCTTCGCTTTGAACCTTATTCTGCAAACGGCTTTTGCTCTTCAAAACATCGATCGCAGGGTATCGTCCAGTTGAAGCAATCGTTGTCGAATACACCAAGTGCCCATCGATTAAAGATTTAACCTCATGTGCAATAGGATCATCATCAATTTCTTTTTCAATCAAAACAGTGAATATACCCGTCACTGAACCATGGATTGAATTACCGCAGCTCTCGACTAAGCGAGATAAAGCAAGCGATACGCCAATTGGGATACCACCTTTAATTGGTGTATTGTCGAGCATTGCTTGGGCACGAGCAAAACGAGTCAGGGAGTCAAAGTACAAGACAACCTTTTTGCCTTGCTCCATATAATGCCTAGCGATAGACACCGCGACTAGTCCTGAACGCACCTTTTCCAACGGGTTCGCTTCAGAAGTCGATACTATGGTGATTGACTTTTGAATCACCTCTGGGCCTATTTCTCCTTCAAGGAATTCGACCACTTCACGAGCACGCTCTCCAATCATGGCAAATATCACCACATCAGCGTCCATATTGTTGGCCATTATGGAGACTGTCGTCGTCTTACCTGCACCAGCAGGGGCAAACAGACCAAGACGCTGCCCTTCACCAATTGTGAAAAGACCATCAATGATTTTTAGCTTAGTCGGAAAAACAGTTTCAATAGGAGCCCGAATATTCAATGGAATAGGCTCAACTGCTATCGGCAAATCCTCAAATTGACCTGGTTGATTTAAATAGTCATCGCCATAAATAGATTCACCGTAACAGTTGATCACTTTACCTACCAATGCATCCTCATTGAGTGGGAAGCAAAAGCGCCTTGGGGTAATTTCAACTCTACCACCTCGTTGAACCGCTCCGGGTTGAAGCAACTTAATTTCGACTCTATGACCAGCCACTTTCATCACTTCACCACGAATACGCTCACCAGTAACAGTACTGATAAAACATTCCTGACCGACAAAAGTATCTACCGAGACATGGCAAATAACCGTATCTTGGTAAGATTCTTTAACCTTGAAGTAATGGTTCAACATCACTCAACAACCTCATAGGAAATAGATACGTAACGTTTGTACTTTCGCTTAGTTTCATTTGTGCTTTTAAACAGTTCACCAAGAAGGGGAATACTAGATAGCACAGGAACGCCCGTCTCCGTTGACTGAGTTTCTGTATTGTCAAACCCACCGAGAACGACGGTTTGGTCCGGATGTATATAAACTTCAGATTCTAATGATTGTGAACTAACTCGTGGTGGCTCAGCAGTGGTAGAATCGTCGTCGTCACTATCATCTAAGGACTCTTCAATATAGCGAATTTTTGCTTGAACACTTCCAGAAGGTAACAATCGACCAGTGACATAAAGGCCATTGTCGGCTTCTATCTCTTGAGTCTGAACTTCTTCAACAGACACAAGCTTGATCGTCGCCGTTTCCTTCTTGTTAAAAATTCCTTGTTGATTTTCAAGAATCAACAAATTCGTTTCGTACACTCCACGAGCCACACCATTAGACGACAGCGCTTGAAAACTTTGCAGGAATTCTTTTGTCTCAGTAAACGGGTTAACCACAATATCGTAGATACCTCTACTACTGTTAAAATCGACACCAAGATCTTCACCACGTGTTACTGAAACATCATAAACCTTGAGTGAAAATAGCAACTGTTTGCGCTTAATATCGATTAGCGCCGCGATACGCTTCGCCAATTTCACTTCCTCTGGCGTACCACGAACTAGTAATGCGTTGGATCCCGGTAATGGTTGTACTTTAGACGTCTTTTCTTCCTCTTCCAGCTCCTGCTTGTCGCTATTTTTAAGCTTCACTTTATAGGCTTTTTCAATCGCGTCACTATCAGTGACATTCTGGAACTGACCGATATTGATAATGGCTGAAGAGATCAAACTCATCGCACCAGGAAAGACGACAGAATTACCAAACGTATCGATTTGGCGATCAACGACCGATATATAATGAAAATTTATTCTCGCAAGCTGAAGATCGTTACCATTTTCCAGAAACTGGTTACGGTCAACCATAGTTGCATAACCTACGGCATCATTGACAAATTTTCGAGTACCAGAGAACAAAATGGAGTTTCCACGCTCGACTAACTTCACCTTAGTCGTAGCACTAATATTAAAGGTATTATTAAGTTCTCTAAGTAAAGCCTTGGGCTTGATATTACGCGGCTTATATGAGTAATTGATATAGGCTTGCCCAGATTGTACCGTAAGGGTACCCCCATACACATACCAATCAAAGTCATAAACTTCTGAAAGCTGTTCTAGAAGCTCGGGACCACTTCCTGACAGTGTTTGTGTAATTAACTGACGTTCTGTCTTACTATCGATATCATCAACTAACTTAACTTGCATATCTTTAGCAATTGCTTTCAACGAAGTTTGTAAGTTTATATCTTGCTGTTTAATCAGTACTTCAGCTTGAGCCATAGGAGCGAGTACAGCCAAGCAAAGTAGTATTAATTTCTTATACTTCTTCATCGAGGACCTCTTTCATTCGTTCTTCGCTTTCTTTCATCTGACGGATGCAGGTATTTACAACGCCTTGAGACACTATCATATCTGCGATTTCTTCATCTGAGAGCATTGGCTCATCAGTGTCAGTAGGAGCTTGATTATTTACATTATCACTTTGCTCAACTTCGCGAGCAATTGCATCAAACTCAGATTGAACGTCTGTTCCAGCTGTAATTGACGCTGTATCTACCATCTCAACTCTAGTCATAACCTACCTCGTGCATCATTTGTTTAAACACATAAAACTGGTCATGTAACAACCAGAGATTTAACAACACAATCACCACGATTGCTTTAATGTTTGGCGTGACAAAAAGTGATAGCGACGCCTTTTTAAAAAACAAGTCAACGTAACCACAACACACTGTTATCGTCAGCATGATTATGATGTATTTACCCGCCACGATAACCATCATTGTTAAGCTATCCGTGACTAAAAAATATAGCGCTTCGAAGTCTAAGTCACCTGTGTCTGTCTTACCTTGTGTAATGACTTCGACTATGGGTCGAAACAGTGTGCCACTTTGCAGCGCATAAATTAAAAATGTTAAGCTTCCAAGCTTTGCTAATGCCTCTGATTCATCTGTAAAACGTTTATCCTGAACAGACTGTTCATTAAGCAGAAGTAGCTGCTGGATCACACTGCCAACTGTGCCACTTATCCAGTACGGGACAGAAGAAAAAACAGCAAACATAAACACAGCAATCACCCAGCCAAAAGTAGGCAATTGCTCAAACTGGCTTACGTCAACAAAAATCGCCATCGCTATAGCTATCGCAAGACAAGTAATATTGTCCAAGTATAATCGTGTCGGGTTATAGATTTTTAGAAAAAGGAAAAAACCCGCAAACAGCATCCAACTCGGAAATAAGAGCTCACCCATGTTAACCAAGCGCTCTAAATAGCAAGGTCCAACTGTCAGAGAAATAAAACACTGCCAGCTTAATAGGCGTTGAAATCACCGTTGGGGATAACATGGTCATCCCGACACCACTGAGCACCACTGCAATGAGAAAATCTATACTTACAAACACCATATACAACTTGAGGCCAAGTTCGAACCCTTGGTATAGATCAAGAATCAAGTTACCTAAGAAAAATTTAAAAGTGTCACTTCCTTCATCAAAATTAAGCGGTATGTCGATCATTGATGTAAGTTGATTAGTCTTATCCTCTGCTCTTTTCAGCACTTCAGGAAAGAAATCAAAAATATTACTTGCTAAATAATACATGGTAATGTTTTGAGGTTTCTCTTCCTCAATACCGACATCTAAAGGTAAGTTTAGCTGCTCTTCTTGCTGTTGTTCGGAAAAGTAAGGCTTTATTCGCTCTAGACCAGGTTTAATATCAGGCCATAAACTATTTAGTGCCATCAAAGCCGCAAGCAAGTTCACAACAATGGTTGGAGGAATTTGCTGTGTGCCAACTGCATTTTTTAAGATATTCAAGACAATGTTATATTTTACAAAGCCAGAAAAACAAATAAAGAACACTGTAGATAACAGCGCTAACACAAGTAATAAAACAAGGTTAGCACCAGAAAACGCATTATCTGGACTAAGTAACTGCACCATAACTTATTCTCACAAACAGCAATACTAGTGGGGCGAAAGCCCCAGCATAGTTAGATATTACGCGCCGCAGTAACAATGGAATCTTTCACACCCTTTAGGGTTGAGGTACCAGTTTGCGCCGCAATACTCTGATCAGCCATTAACTGCTGAAGTTCTAAAGACTCAGAAGCAGAGAGTTGCAATGCTCCGTTACTATCTATATGAGCAGGATCTTGAAGAAATTTTTCAATCTGGTCATCACAGTTTTGAATAAATGACTCAAAGTTATCGGAGACTTCTCCAGTATTTAAATTACAGTTGTTGTCAATGGCTGTAGTGGGTGTAGTGGGTGTATTAACTGGCATAGCCTAATAATCCTATACTGTTTAGGTTGCACAAATCTATCAGTGTTCCTTACCTGAAAGAAGTGAAAAAAGGTGAAAAATCACGCAAAGCCAAAGCATGCAGCAAAAGTCATTTTTCATCATGTCCGAATATATGAAGCGCTGTTACTCAGGCACAGTCAAAATCGATACATCCATGTTATTTTTAATGTCCATACAACCCTCTTTATATATGAACTTAATATCACCCAGGAATTCGGTTAAAGTTACCTGGCACCTGTTTTTGACCTGAATCATGGGTAAAATACCTGAGGGGTGCCGAGTTAATGCAGACTCACGAGTACATTCTATCTTATCCAGTCGATAGTAGTTTCGCGCTCGTTCTCCCTTCCTTTTCAGTTGTAGATCTAATGACTGGAGTTCCTTAAGTACCTTTTTTCTATCTTGGACAGTATCTGGTAGTCGTTTTAAAGTCTGTTTATATAGCGTTAACAATTTATCCATTGGCATATGATATTTGGCTAATGCCGTTACCGATGACGATTTATTAATATTGAGCATTTGGCTCTGACTTTGAGCCGAAGCGCGAAGCTCTTTCATCAACTGAGCCCCGCCAGAATAAGGTTCCATTATCTTCTTTAAGTAGGTCGAATGTTTGGGCGCCATATGAAACATTCGTCGTACATTATCTGCCCACCGAGATCGCCATTGAATCTTTTCATCATAATTAACTTTGAGATAGGGGATACTTTCAGCGGCAATCGGTTTTACTACATCATGACCTCCTGTTTCTAACGCGTTGAGCAAGATTTCAAGTTGATTACTTACTAGACTTCTTGCCTCCGGCAACCATGCAGACTTATCCATGAGCTTTTTGTAACCTTGTATCACTTCTTCTAAGCCCTCTTCCTGATAACCTCGTGCTTTCCATTCCTCACTCATCATTTTGTCTTGCATGGATTGAGTTGTGTGGTACGTTTTGGTTTGGACGGACTTAAGTGCATCTCCGAGTGGCTTTATGGACATAAATGTTTTCTCATCAATTGCAGTTGGCAATGCATAAGGAGCTGGTAAAGGAAACAGCATCACATTAGCACCACTGCTGAGTTCAGCATCGATCCCTTTTTCGTGATCTCGCCGCTGTAATGCGCTATTTTCCTCTCCTAACTTCATCTCCCTGACATCTTCACGACTAACAGCTATGGTTACTCCTGCCTTTGCATAAGTTCTCGGTGCTACTAATGAAAAGTTCGGCGAAGCATCAATTCCTAACTGCAGCCTAAATTCGCTATTTGCTGAGACTCCTAATTGAACCTTTTGCTTTTCTCGACTCACAAACTGACTTTTGCCCAACTGCTCTTCAAAACCTTGCTTCCAGTCTCGTGTACCGAACATGTAGCTCAATGTTTCTTTTAAGTTTTCATTGTCAACATCAAAAGAAAAACTCTGCTGACTGTCTTTCATTGCTGTCATAGCTAATGTCGCTTCAAAAGGCATAATTGTGACCAATGACCCGTGCTGGTATTTGACCAATTTAGTTAAATCTTCGAGTTCAGCACCAGTGCCTGCCATCACAGTAGCTCCTTTTTCTCTTTTTCGAACAAACTGGACTTGAGTTTTTCCATCACCTAATGCAACAAGCTTGCAGTCGTAGTGTTTTTCATAGTTTGCAACTACGCCCGCAAACCAACCTTTACCCAATGGAAAGGGAAGCCCAAAATGGGCAATGCCTGCAAAACCACTAATTCCGTGTTCAGCTGTAAGTGTTAATGAGTCACCTTTTGGTAAAGCACTTGTTCGTGTAGCAAGTTGAGTGGTAATTTGCTCTGCTGGATGGTTGCTGCCCAAGCATGTATTCAAGATCTTTCCTATTCCACACTTTGTATCCTTCGCAGATTCCCCCAGCCTAGTTCGTGCTTGTGTGACTTTTTTCGCAGATTTTAGAGAGGCAATGTTCTGTGTTACCGATTGGAATAATTGTGCCTGATTCTCAACGTCCAGCTTGTGGGCGAGTCTCATCTTATGTTGGTCACTAGGTTTAGTAAGATGTTGATGTTTAGTCTCGGTAACTTGATTACCAGAAATTGCCAGATACAATCTGGTGTTAACCAGTGTTCTTTCAATAAAAGGTAAGTAAAGATCTAAGTCTTTCTCTTTTATGGGCGTCGCACTTGCATCAGTGAGCGCATTTAACCATGTTTCTATCTCAAGTACTTTGTTCTGACAAGACACATTCTCAAAGCTAGGATGGCTTTTGATATTCGCGATTCTTTTTTGGATAGTGATTAAACGCTGTTTTAACTTTTCATCATAAGATCCTTGCTCACTTTCAAAGCCAGAACCAAGTCTCGACAGCGCAGTAAGACAGACATCAAACTGCTTTGTTAACCTTTCTTCAAGGTAGGCATCCAGTTGCTCGATACCAATCCTAGCATCAACCTTTGGCAACACCTCATTTTTTAAAGTTCGACACAAACGAAAGTCTGTTTTTGCACTGTTAGTCGCTTCATTTGGGCTCTCTATCTCCCAGTTCCATTCGGTTTGAAAACGTCTAAGACTTGCAAATTCTTTGTATATATTGGATTTCAGAGAAAGCAAAGCTTGATCGGGTTTAAAATTCTTACTCACTCTATCTTTCACCCAGAGACCTGCTGTTTGTATACCTGGGTCGGCCATTTTTAGGAAAGAGAGGTAGGCATCCGTTTTACGTCCTTGCTGTAACTTAAGTCTACCACTAGTGTAACGATGTTTTATTCCGTCTATCCATCCCGATAAAGGAATATACTGATTACCTATATGCTTATATTTTCGACCAACAAAAGGATTAGCATTAGAAAAGTGTCCACTGTTATTGGCACTAAAATGAGCAAATCCTGCCGGCGGTTCATCAGATACAATGGGAGACAATAATTGAGTATTACCGCTAAGGGTAAGATCGCCACCGTCTAAATATCTAATTCTCTCCCTGCTCTGATTATCTTTAATAGCTACTTGAAGGTGAGCACCACAAGGCTTTATGTGCTGGATATACTCATGTTGAGAAAGGTTTAGCCCTTTTAGATTCAATAAAGCGCGATTCCCATCCTTGTCATAGACATAATATTCTTGCTCTGTATCTGATTTGGTCACAGTTACCCTGTTGCCATCTTTCAAAATCATAGTCGGAACAAATGACTCTTCAGGCTTTTTGTTAATCGTTACTTCAAATTTTTTCTGCAGAGAATCATCGATAAACTGACCACTGATACCTATGGTTGCGTGATACTCTTCATCTCCGCCTGCAGATGTCGTGTAACAAGCATGCAAGTCACCATCACTCCCTATCCAAAGCTCAGTAAATACTTTTACATCACTGGGAGTCTTGAGGTTCAATTGAAAGTGTTTTTTCTTGGAACGTATTTTATGACTGACCGTTCTTAGCAACCCCTTATTTGTCCCAGTTAAAAGTACCAAGTTCCCATTTTTGATCGATGCCATCATTTTCAAGCCATGGTTCTTATCCATGCTAGTGAGATCAACAAAGTGTTTTGCCTCAATATCTCCGCGCTTTATCGGTTTAAACCCAATACTCGTGTTTGAAGGGCATGGTATTACTTCTGAAGATGTTGAGATATTCAACGATGGGGTAGAAGAAACTAGCATAGGGGCTCCTGTTATGTTTTGACCAACAGGACCTATATACGCACGTCAGATGTTATTTATAAAATTATTAATTGTGATAATACTGGAACAAAAAATCTGTCTGGGAGACAACTCATATGATATTAGCCGGAGGGTTACAAAGCACTGAGGGATCCCCTCATAAATCCGCCAGTGCATAGCCATCTTTTAAGA
>NZ_JAYQDQ010000103.1:0-12823 GCF_038138445.1 Vibrio sp. | reverse complement strand
CCAGCTCCACCAATTGGAAATAAAAATGGCTTGTGAATCAATGATTTACAAGCCATTTTTGTATCTACTTTCCATTCATTTTCCACTATTCAAGGTCAATTTATCAGGTGAGCCACATAGGTGAGCCACACAATGACCACAAATAATTTCCTCTACCTCAACAGATTTCATACCTTTTACTTTCGCCAGCGCACCCCGTTAGATATTCTAAGCGTCATACCCAGCGCCAAAAAAGAACTCAAAATCAGCTTAAAAACCAAATGCCGAACCACAGCAATGATCGCTGCTCGTGAGCATAAGGTGATGTTTGATTGTCTATTTACTGAGATCAGGGAGAGTGTAGCGAGAATGGCAAGTATGAGAGAAACCTTTCAAGAACTCGATGAAAGCACGCAAAGAGAATTAATGCTCAAGCAGCGAGCCACCGAAGCGATTAACGACCAACAATTTACTCAACAATTGTTTTTCTTGTTGGAGCGTAAAAACCGCATTAAAACCGTCTTTAAAAATATTGACCAGCTTCAAGATTATTCATTAGCTGATATGGATTTAAGCAGCATAGATAAAATCAATCGCTTCATTGCGATCATAGATTTGCTTTCATCGCCAACACTTGCAGACCCACAACCGTATATTGACCAACTTAACATTAAACCAAGAGCCAAGACCTCTGGTAATGATGATTCGTCCTATAAATCAGTGGGAATTGCTCGAATGGTGGTTAAGCGCAATAAACCTAAACCGCCACCAGAAACCCCAACCCAACTGACCAAACAATCAAAAGCCAGTCGAAATAGTGCCAATGACACTATCGTAGGGTTGATTGATACAGAGATAAAAACGGGTCAATCCCCTACTCTGCGTTCCAATACCGCCAGCAATACCACTGACGATATTATCTTAGAAGGTATTACCCTCGACAATGAGCAAGACACGCATAACTTTGTGAAACTGCTATCGCTGTTAGAGAAAGGCGAAAATGTGCCACTGCAAGAGTTTGAAGCGTTTTCCAAGCCTGTGATTGTGCCAAAGACAATGCTCAAGGTATCAGAGCTGTTTCAGAAGTTTTATGACGAGCAAAACGCTGAATGGAAGAGTCATAAAACCCATACTACCAACCTTGCGTTCTACGATACCTTTGTCGAGATTATTGGTGATGTGTTTGTCGATGAACTGAGTTTTGAGCACGCCAACCAATACATCGACACGCTGCGAAAACTCCCGCCAAACCGTAAGAAACTTAAAGCCTTCAAAGATAAATCCATTGAAGAGCTGATCGCAATGCAAGGCACGTTCGAGCCAATGAGTGCGTCTAACGTAAACAAAAACCTAGAGCGACTGAAAAGCGTGTTTTTGTGGGCGGTGCAGCGTAGATATATGACGGTGAATATTCTCGATAAGATGCGAGTCAAAAACCGTGCTCAGAAAGTTCAAGCGAAAAAGCAGCGTGAACGTTTTACACAAGATGAACTCATCACCATTTTCAATTCCGACAAGTATCAAAACGGTAAGCACAATCGCACTTTTGAGTATTGGTTGCCACTGCTTGGTTTGTATATGGGCGCACGCTTAGGGGAATTGTCTCAACTTAGACTGCAAGATGTGTATCGAGAAGATGGAACGTGGTTGGTGGATTTTAATGAAGATGAAGATAAAACGCTGAAAACCATTAACAGCATTCGCAAAGTACCCGTGCATAAAACCTTGGTGCGTTTAGGCTTTATTCGATATGTCGAGCACCTAAAAGCCCTGTATAAAGCCGACAAGCTTCATACTAACCTCATTTTTCCAGATTTAATTAAAGGGCGTGATGGTTACGGGCATAACACCGCTAAGTCGTTTGACCGCTACCTCAAAGCTTTGGACATTAAAGCGGATGGTAAATCATTCCACAGCCTACGCCATACCTTCGCTGATGAACGTAAACAGGCCGATGAAAACCCTGCAATGACCGCAGAGCTGATGGGACACGAGATTGATAATGAAACATTAGGGCGATACGGCAAAGAGTATAAAATCACACTCAAAAAGGCGCAGATTGACCATTATGCACCACTGACAGAAGCACAAATAAAAAAAATCCTCCCATTCAAATTATGGAAGGAGTTTGCGCTTGGTAGCACAATGTCAAAATCAGTCAATGCCGTGGTAGATATGAAAAAGAGCATTACCAGCAACAAGCACTTACACAAAGCACTCGCAGAACCTCTTGGGATCAAACCACCCGTTGAAGTACCTAGAAAAACGAAAGTTTAAGTATCTAGGGCTAGAAAGTGAAAAACCCCAGTCAAAGACTGGGGTTTCTCTCCGATAAACGGTTGCTTATGTAGTGGCTTGAATCAGTGGTCATCTACAAGCTTGTCGTTTATTCTCAACTAATCCGATAAAAATAACAAGCCTGCTTCAAAAATCTCTTTTTCATCACGAGCTTTATCGGCTTTAATTAACGCATCTACCTCAGAAATTTGAGAATCATCAAGAAAGTGCATCACCACATTAGTGTATGCCTTATCAGCTGATAACTGCACAAGTTGTTCTTGATAACCACAGTCGTGCGCTGAACAATAACTCCCACTTTTTAGCCCATCAATTGAAGCCAATAGAGCGGAATAATCACAAGACAATGGACTGCACGAGTCTACTTTATATCCATAACTTTTAGATGGCTGAATGTTGTGCAAAGGGTCGAGTAATAAAATATTGAAAACACTATTCTCATCCCAAAAACCCACAACTCTCCCCAAAGACTGAGAGATCTGAAACTGAACAATGGGGTATTCATCTTCATTATCTCGATAGTCTGAAGCTAACCAATCTAAGTCTTTACGTTGAATGGGGATATTCTGTTGATTCCAGTTAATGTTATGGTAGCGCCAAGCAACCTTCTCAGAGCCAGAAGAAACAAAGTTCCTAACTTCTTTATCTGATAAATCTTTTAGCTTTTCAATTAAAGAAACAAACCAAGAGGGGTTTGATTTATCTAAACCAAAATACTCAATTTGCTTCCAATACCGAAAAGAAAACGTCCACTTACGTTCACCGACATCAACTAAGACAGGAGTGTTAGTTGATGGAGTGTGTTCTAGAACTGGCTTCATTTGAATTAAGATAGGCGGCTTTTGTAGTACTTTGTAATTACTTCATTATCAAGCACATTTTCGCAACGCTGGCTTGGGCGATAGCCTTTTCTTGCTTCAATCCAAGGTAGCTCTCGGTGGGTCATTTCTTCGAGTTGAGCACCAGAAAACTTACCGTAAGACTCTAATACAGTGTCAATGTGTCCTGATACGCTTGCAACTGATTCCAACTGAAAATCTTCAGAGCGATTTTCTATTGAAATATCAGAGTAAAGAGATTTCGTTGAGGAAAATCTATCATATAACTCTCGACTTACAGGACCGTGAATCCAAGCCTGAAAATCAGAGTCAACGAGCTTTTCACCCTTAAAAGCCAAGTGCCAAGCATCACAGTAGTAAGCAAGCTTCTGAAGTTTCAGATTACTAAGGCTTTCCCCACCTTCACTAAGTTTAGTGATGATGTAGTCAGCTAAATCATTAATTTTTATCATAAATTTATCCTGCTAACTTGAGTGAGAATTGAGGGCGCAGATTATACACAAAATTACACTAAAAATGAATGCACAAGCTAGTTATTTAAACATTACTCTGAATAACCTAAATGTCCACTCATTCCTAGCTAAACACGCATAATGTTCACAAAATCTATCAACAACACATCTATGCTGTTTTACAAACGTTTTTTCTTGATTGTTGTTGAACCACTTTGCTGAATCTTTAGAACCAGTGCGCTTTCAAATTTATCCGCTTTTTCGGGGGCGTACTTTCTTAGCTCACTAATCAGAGCTTTTAAAATGTCGTAAGTGCCTAACAGCTCTGTTTGAGTAGTCGAAGTCTCAGCGACTAACTGATTCAATGCGTCCTCTCTTCCCTCTATTCGGCTGATCAGCTTTTCAGACGGTGCAGAACCGCTTTTGATTAAATCATCACGCAGAACTATGTCTTTGCGTAGCTTGTTGCTCATAAGCTCTTTAAGCTGACCTTTGATGAAATCAGAGTTCGCCAACTCTTGTGTTTTTTTCAGCTCATTTTTTGCTGCGGATTCCAATCGGCTTTCTTGTTTCTTTCCACTCATAATTTTCTCCTATCCATACTTATTGAACTACCACAAAAACAAGCAATGACAATAGATTAGTAGTAAAAAGATCATCAGTACCCTAATGCTAATAACAAAAGTGGTAGACAATTTTATGGCTAAAAGATGAACCCGTTTTAACAATAAAATCGCCATAACTAAAGATAAAAACCGCAATCTATTCAGCACCTTAACCGCTTAAAATTTGCAAATCTTGATATCTGTGGACTACTAAAAGTAAGCATTAATACAACCAGCTTGTATCTATACCCACTTTCTCTGCTCTACGTTTGAGTAAAGTTTGTATAGATGCTGGTCAACTTTTGAAAAGTTGAGTAAATAAAAAGGAGAAAAAACAGCAGTGAAGCAGATAAGATTATTATGCCGTACCGCACATACATACGGCTTCCACAAGAACAAAACAGGATTTGATCAGCATAACTTTAGATTGGATGAATTAGCGCCAGAAGAGCGTAATTACAGCCCAGAACTAAGCCCTAACAATGTGATATATCGACAAGGTGAGCCTGTCGAACCTTCACAATTGACCGACCTATTAGCAGAGATCGAAGCCGACCAACACAACAAACTCAAGCAGGTCAAAGGCGGAATGTCTGACAAATATGTTGGAGAGCTAAACCTTGCTCGTTCTAAGAGCAAGTCCAAACTAAAAAAGTGGGTGGAGAATACTTCAAATCCGCTAGAAAGGGACTTTTTCAATGAGCTACTGGCAAAGGTGGGAATTGATAAAATTCACGCTAAGACAGAGCTTAAAAGGCTGTCTAGCTTTGGCAAGATCAAACGCTACAACAACAAGAAAAAAACCATTCACAAGTTAGAAGAGTGCAATAAACTCCTAACAGTCAACGACAATGGCTCTATGTCATTGAAAGTCATATCTTCAGAAAAAATTTTTAAAATTCCTGATAAGCACGGTATTAGCATCTCCGCTGAAGATTGGAACAAGTTAATCGAGCTATTCCACAACAAATTTTACAGTGACTATGATGCTTATTACACCGCAGTCCATCTAGACGAAAAAGCAGAAAATCCACACGCTCACCATCGTTTGAGTGGTTATAACAACACAACTAGACGGTTTGACTTACCTGATCACGAGTTAAACTTAGTACGTAAACTGTATAACAAGCCTGATCTCTTTAGTGGTAAAAAGTGGAGTAAGTTAAGCCCTGACGAAGTAGAGCAGTTCGGCCAACTTTATCAAAACATTATGTTTAAATACTGTAATACCCAATTACAAAAACTGGGCTACAACATCAATGCAGTGAAACGCACACCGCAAGAAGTAAAACAAGACGCACACGAATATTCAAACCTCAAGATTAGGCATCGAGTTCATAACGGAGTCAATCAACTCAATGACGATAAAACCGAGCTAATAGAAGCGGTAAGCGACCTTAAACATCAAGAGCAACGCTGGAAAGATAAAGCCATTCAGGAGCGAAAAACGGCTATCAACTGGAACAAAAAAGCCAAGCAGCAAAAGGCACTATTACAACGTACTAAAGCGAATCTGTCTCAGTGGTTTGAAGAAAAATTTGAGCAATGGTTTAACGGCTTATTGACGTTCAAAAAATCCAACCTTAACCGAGATTTGATCCAGCCTGTCGAGCTTCATCTGTCCCTTAGTCAAGAACGTGAAGACGCTGGAAAAATCTTAATGGATGAGGTTGAACTAGCTCTACAACAAGATCAGCTTAGACGTTATAAAAAGGAGTTTGATAGACAAGAGGCAAAGAACCGATATAAAAATTAATCTGTCACTTGGACGAAAAATCACAGCAAAGCCACAAGACCAAACACACTAAACTATCTATGTCCTCTTACCCGGTTTTCTCTTATTCATCTTCTCACTTTGAAATTGACCGTCTTTCAGACGATAGATGGAAAAATCGTAATCCCCTTCTCTACGAGGCGCAGAAATTTGAGGTGGATGCTGATAATCAAAATCTTTAACGATACCAACTGTACGGATTTTGTTCTTGATTGAACGAATCTGCTCTTTTCGAGCTTGATTAGTAGATACGCCTAGAAAATCGACTAAGAAGTAAAAATTAGCTCTATATGGGTAATACGCCAACGTTTGAATATGCAGTTTGATAGATGAGACTTGCTTGTATGACATAAGCGCACTTAGCCCCACATTTACCGCTTTTGGATCTAGCATTTCTTTTGCTTGGAGGTTTAGGAACTGGCGACTAAAAGTGACGTTGATACGGTCATCATCACAGGAAATTTTGGCAATAAAGGGATGGTGAATATTTATAACAGCTTGCTCGATTTTACTCTTTGAAAGCTTCACCCAACCAAATAGAGACTCTTCTGATTTAAAATCTTTAAGGAAGATTTCAACGTGATTAACGATATCGTCTTTCATTCCAGCTTGAGCAAGAAAGGACAACACCAATTTCATTTGAAATGGGGTTAAATTTTCAGGGTAAAGTGCGGATTGAGCGTCAGAGTTGTTGACCACACAATCACGAGGTAATCTTAAAAAAAGGTTGTTTGATAGCATATTTTTTCTCCTTGGTTGATTATGCTATCTCGTGAGAAAAAATATAATTTATGGTTAAGCTATTGATAAAAAGTAAAAATATGCTAACAATGATTATATCTCGCTGCATCGAGATTTTCCGAAACTAAAGAACTTTTGCCGAGTTCTTTTTTCGTTCTTCAGTCAGTAAACCTCAAAAAAAACAAATTGCAAGAGCAAAACCCTTATTACACACACCTTCCTAGTTATACACACCAAAGATTATTACACACACCAATACGCTCTATTGCTCCCCCCTAATTGTTCACCCCCTTACATCTGAGGTAATTCAATAATGGAATGATAATAAAATCTTTCTTTAATATAACCAAAGTGCATAGAAAGGTGTTTTGAGCTAACTTTTAGGATTAGCCCATCCATTAGCTACAACAATGCTAAATCAGGCTAAAAACGCCATTTAAAGAGCCACTATCGCTATATGAGCATAAGGCTGATGAATCAGAGATTCACAGAAATGAAAAATCAGAGATTTTTCTGCCTCTGAGTGAAAATTATTGAGTTATGCGTCTTGCATCAAGTCCCAAAACTCACTGTCTAACTTTTTAATTTCAATGACCTTTTCAACTTGCATTCCCAAGTTAAAATCATAAATGTATTGAGCGAGTTGCTGACCATCGATCAAAACCAGTGCGGTAGTGCCATTCAAATTATTAGCGTACTCTTGAGCACCTTTCGTATAAGATGAAGTGGTAATGAAAATCCCTTTGTTCGATTGAGCGACAGCTAATGCACCAACAAACTTCTGAATCTCGTCTCGACCAACCGTATTACCAATATCATAACGTTTTGCTTGGATGTGGATTCGCCCTAACCCCAGCAAATCTTCTTTGATAATCCCGTCAATTCCACCATCGTTAGAGGCTTGAGTCACTTCACCAGCGTTTTTAACTTGTCCACCATAGCCCATCCGCTCAAGCAGAGACACGACAAGGTGTTCAAACTCTCGTGGTGATTTTCTCAGAACCGTCTCTAAAATCTCATCGTAGATGGATTTTTTAATTTCATCGAATGATTCAGAAAAGAGCTGAAGTGGCGTTTTATCTTCCGCTTCAATATCAGCCGATTCATCTACCGTTAAAGGCTTTGATTTTCTCTTTGTATGAGCTTTATAGAGGTATGTTTGAGCGTCTTCTCGTTGCAATACCAATCGACCAGCATCATTGATTTGATACACACCACGCTTAGGCTTATCTATATACCCTGCTAAATTTAAAAAGCTCATCGCCCACGAGATCCGATCTAAAAAAACGGGACCATTACCAGAATCATACATTTGCTCAATCTCTTCATCAGAGAGTTGGAAATGTTGCGCCAACGGTTTAACCAGTTCTTTGAGTTTTTTCACTTCACTATCAAGTAAGTGAGTTAAAACTACAAATCGAATCTCATTGTGCTTAGGGATTGTCATAATTCTTTACCTATGCCGCATTGCGCTTAAAGTTCTCTGCCTGCTCAAAAATCTCTTTATACACTTCATCACGATCAATCGGTGGGTAGCCCCACTCATCGAGCAAAATGATCAGGTCAAAGTGCAATTCAGCTTTGATATCGTCTCGCTTGTTCCAATCGGTGTATTTGGCTTTATCATCAATGACCTTCTTCACCTCTTTAGATAGGTCAAGCAGCTTCTCTTCGGGATAGGTAAAGTCATACTTGTGAGCCAGAGAGATGAGAATGTCGTAAAAGGCTTTTTCTTCAAAATCTATCCCCATTTCACCAAACGAAGCCATCTCAGCACGTAGTTCATTGTAAAGATTGATAATTTCATCAGAAAAATCATTAATGACTTCCGAGCGAAGTACATCCTTTTCATCACGCTCATTGTACTTTTCAACCAACATATTCATTTTCTTGGTGAAATCGACACCTTTCACTTTATTGGTCTTTTTAAACTCACCAATCGCTTTGGCAAGCATTTGCTGAAGCAGTTGAAGTTTGGTGTTTGGCTGTTTCACCATCTCCAACTTGGTAAGATAATCATCATCAAAAATATCAATCTCACCACCGTCTTTCTCACCCAGTTTAAAGATCTCTTCAACACCATCACTCATTAGTGCGTCTTTGACCAAATCACGCACCTTACGGTTCATTTGATCAACATCTGGCGCACCACCCGTAGTGATCTTAAATACGATGGTTCGAACGGCTAGATAATAGTGAATCTTGTCCTTATGCTCTTTGGTCAGGTCACTGCTACCCACACAAATGTCATAAGCTGATTTAAGGCGTTTGGTCAAATCCATAAACGTCTTTTCAAACTTCTTGGTTCTAAGTGCAAAATCAGCCGAAGCATTTAAGCAATGTAACTGCTCTAGTGGCGTACCATTGAAGTAGGGCTTAGAGTCGAACTTATGGAACAGCCCATCCAACAAGCTCAGGTGATCCTTAACGATAATGACCGACTGATTAATGTCTTCTAGATTCTGATCTTGCCCTGCTGTGTATTGAGAAAGTGCAAGGTTCATCTGTTTTTTTATGCCGATGTAATCGACAACCAGACCATTCTCTTTACCTTCAAATTTACGGTTTACTCTCGAAATGGTTTGGATCAGATTATGCTTTTGCAAAGGCTTATCAATGTAGATGGTATCGAGGAACGGCACATCAAAGCCCGTTAACCACATATCAACCACAATAGCGATTTTGAAGTTCGATTTACCATTTTTAAACTGACGATCCAGCTCTTTACGGTACTCTTTGTTACCGAGTTTGTTCCACAAAGCTTTATCATCGTCTTTATTACGAGTCATAATCATCTTGACTCGCTCCATCGGCTTAACTTTCTTCTTATCACTTTCTGATAAGGTTGCACCGTCCTCACAGACTTTTACTTCATCCCACTCAGGGCGAAGCTCAAGCAATTCTTTGTAGAACTGATAAGCGATTTCACGACTGCTACAAACAAACATTGCTTTGCCTTTTTGAGTCGTGCCTTCTTCAACACGATTCTCATAATGCTCAACAAAATCTCTCGCTATGGCTTTGATACGATCTGGGTCGCCTAGTATGGTAGACATACTCGCCATAGCCGTTTTGCTTTTATCTATTTGATATTCGTTTGTTCCAGCGTCTTCACACTCTTTATAGTATTTTTCGACTTCATCAAGCTGGCGACCATCAAGTAGCACTTTTGCTGCTCGGCCTTCATACACAATACGAACAGTAATTTCATCGTAAACCGATTCTGTCATTGTGTAGCTATCTACAACCGCACCAAAAACATCCAGTGTTGCGTCAATCGGTGTGCCAGTAAAACCGACATAAGTAGCGTTTGGTAAAGAGTCGTGAAGGTACTTAGCAAAGCCGTAAGTCTTTTTCACTCCGTCTTCAGTAACGGTAATTTTCTGTTCTAAATTGGTTTGACTGCGGTGCGCTTCATCCGAGATACAAATGACGTTGGTTCGCTCCGTCAACAGCTTCAAATCTTCAGTAAATTTATGGATGGTCGTCAGGAATACACCACCACTTTTACGCCCTTTTAGGTGTTCACGAAGTTCAGCACGGCTCTCAACGCTAATGATGTTTTGATCGCCCACGTAACCTTTTGCATTAGTGAATTGACCTGAAAGCTGATCATCTAGGTCAGTACGATCAGTGATGAGAATAATAGTTGGGCTGCCCAACTCGACATCTTTCATCAATAGACGAGATAAGAACAACATTGTGTAGCTTTTACCACAACCAGTCGCACCGAAATACGTACCACCCTTACCATCACCGCTCACCAACTTTCCGTGCTCATCAAAGCACTTCATATGCTGTTTGATATTGGCAAAAAGCTTTGTTGCTGCGTAATACTGAGGATAACGACAAACAATCTTCTCTTGTTTACTTGAGGTGTCAGGTAAGTAGATAAAGTGACGTATCACTTCAGTGAGTCGTTTCTTGTTAAACAAGCCGCTGATCATTGTAAACAATGAATCAATACCATCTTTGTCTAGCTTCTCTTCACCCGTAATTTTACGCCAAGAGTAAAAGAACTCGTATGGGGCAAAGTACGACCCCATTTTGCTGTTCACACCATCGCTAATCACGCATAGAGCGTTGTATTTGAATAGCTCAGGGATATCTCGATCATAACGAGTGGTTAGCTGTTTATACGCATCATAGATAGTCGCTTCTTCACGAATGGCACTCTTAAATTCAAACACCACAAGAGGTAAGCCATTGATGTAAAGAATCCCGTCAGGAATACGCAGCTCATAGCCTTGTATCTCCATTTGGTTAACGATGCGATAGATATTGCCGTCTTGCTTTGGTAAGTAACTCAAACTCGATTCTGCTACTTTTAGCTGGTCACTAGCCTCTGATTCAAGAGCAGCAACAACACTCTCAAAGTTAATAAGCTGAATGTATAAATCTTTCTGGCTTGCATCTTCACGCTTGAGCAAAAAGCCATCAGAGACAAACTTCATTATGGCTTTGTTGGTATCGTAGAGATCTGAAGCAGGAAGATACTCAAGCTTATGGATAATTTGCTCTATCTCATAATCTGTAATACCTTCCGCTTGATAACGTCTGGCTAGAAATTCACGAAGATCAGACTTAATCAGCACATCTTCAGGTGCTCGCTCAATCGCTTCACCACGAGTATGTGGGTAGCCTTCTTTCCCTAGCAGTTCAATAATGGCTTGCTCTAGCCTTTCTTCTGTGAATTTCATTTATTAAGCCTTAGACATTTTTGTATTCAGCAGTGTCAACATTTTGTTAAGCACTTTTTTTTCTTCTTTTTTTTCTTTAATCAACTCAAGTAAGACCTTGATATAATTATCAAAAACACCAATGGTAACTAATGTTGGAATAACGCAAAAGTCATCGTGTACATCGTTTCTGTTCAGTGTAGGAACTGCCGAGCCTGTTGAATATTCACTTAAATTTAAATTACTCAAAAAGAAATAAGTGTAGATGGGCGTAAACGCTTTAAAATTTTTCACCCAAAGTGTTGTATTTAGTGGCCAGAAATCCTCTTCGATAAAAAACACATTTCCTAATGTCCCACTACGACCAGTGACAACTCCTGGAGCAGTAACCTTGGCAGTATCGTGAACCTCAGTTCCACCATTCGCTGAAACAATTGGGACTGAACCAAATTTTCGGCTTTGTCTAGGTAAATCAAATCCCCTTTGGAGTTCAAATGCATTTATCATTCTTTCTGACTTCCAAATTGAAGGTTTAAACTCACCGACTTCTTCACAATACGTCATTTCACCACCTGAAGACTTGTAAGGCTTCCCTTTTAGTTCAGGCTTACCAATGGATTCTGCGTATTCTTTTGAGATCGGGAACTCAAAATCGATAAACCACTGTTTGTAAATAGCTTGAGCGGTCTCTTCTAGCTTTTTAGTTAGTTGCTCGTTAAGTGCAATACGTCCATTCACCACATTGTATTCACGCACGATTTCACGCTGTTTCTCGATAGATGGAACAGGTAGTTCCATATCGCAAAAGTCATCCCACTCTAAACTACCTCGAACGCCACCAACAGCAAGAAAACAAGCGTGTCTATCAAACTCAGCACGAGACATCCACATCATCAAATATTCAGGATCTAATGACTCTGAATCAATCACCTCAAAGACAGGGTATGCCTGAGAAATAATGGCTGTATCAAAATTAGTTTGTAGAGCCACTGGGATTTTTTTATCTCGCCTTACTTGCATTAAGCTACAAGCAAATTGCCCTTTATTGATGATTTTGTAGTTAGCCATATTTGTCCCAACAGTATTGGCAACTGAAGGGATAAATTCTTTGGAAATCGACAAACCTAACAGTGTATCAACTGCTAGGTCTTTGTTTCGTACATCAACAAGCCTGATGTAATCTCCAATTCGTTTATAGTTCGATGTCATAACCAAGCTCTTTAAATACAGATAGAAGTTCAACTTTTGATTTCTGCTCTGCTTTGAGCAAATCTCTCATTTCTGTCTGGATGGAAGTCATTTTCTGGTCGAAATCAACCTGTTCATCTTTATTCACAAACTCTATGTATTTGCTTGGTACAAGTGAATAATCTTTAGCTTTAATCTCATCTTTAGATGCACAGTACTGAGGAATCCCCTGATAATTTAGATAAAAATCATCAAGTTAAGGTAGATG
>NZ_JAYQDQ010000102.1:0-12900 GCF_038138445.1 Vibrio sp. | reverse complement strand
TCGTAAGACTGGAGCCTTTTTACTTTGTAGCGTTCAGCAGCGGATTCAGCTTATACCCAAAGAATGCGCGTGTTGGGAGTTCGAATCTCTCCACCTATTACAGCTACAAAATATTACAGGATACTTTTAGGGACAATTCGTCGGGCTTTTACGCCTATTTGTTTAAAAATGCTGACGTAGTGATCAGGGTTGAAATCTTCACTAATCAGCCAAGCATTATCTGGCTCCATTTCCAATAGTATTGAGCTTTTTACTCGCTCGGTAATATCGGGTGAATGAATGACAGTGAAGCTTTCAGTATTTAAATTAGCGCTTCTTGGATCAAAGTTATACGTGCCAATGACAGTTACTTTACTATCGATAGTCATAGTTTTTGCGTGTAGGCCAAAGATAGGAGTGGTAGGTAGCCTTTTAAACATGTGTTCTGTCATTACTCTACGACGAACTTTGGCATCAGGTCTGAACTCATATATCTCGACCCCTGTTTTAAGTAATTTTGAACGATCTCGTTGATAACCACTAAATGCTTCGAGGTTATCATTAGAGGCAAGGCTGTTTGTTAAAATCTTAATCTCTACGCCTCGATCAACTAACTGCTTTAGAAATTTACGATCAGCTTTAGTGGTAACTAGGTAGGGGGTTTGTATAAGAATGCTTTTCTGGGCTTTTTCGGCGAGTTCAATGAGTTTAGTTCGAGTGATACTCCCCCCCCCCCGAGAAATGTTTTTCGGTTATTTTTTCCTGGCTTATCTGCGATATATTCTACATGCTCTAGGAATAGAAAATCTCCGCTAGCGGCTAAATTTTTAAAGGTCTGTGGAACTTTCTGTATTTCGGCTCTTATCTCAGGGTGGAAGTTACTAGGATTACAGGAATATGAGTGAAGTCTGGAAAAATCAGGGTTTCTAGAATAAGGGTTTTTTCCTATCAAGCTTTCAACATTCGTGCTCAATTCGTGTTTCCAATACTCATCAAATGATGTTTTGACATCGGTTACAACCTTACCTGCCAAGAAAACATCTCTGTCTCTGAAGTTATACTCGTGGTCAAAACCGAAATACTCATCGGCTATGTTTCGTCCACCTGTAATTGCTATCTGATCATCGGCGAGAAAAACTTTGTTGTGCATTCTCTGATTTAAACCATGGAAGTCAGTCAACACTGTTCCTAGTTTATTGATGATGTTTTTACCTATGTTTACGTTAGGGTTATAGATTTTGATATCAATATTGTCATGAGCAGCCAGCATTAAAAGTTCGTCGCCTTTGGCTTCGAGCATAATATCATCAACCAGAACTCTAACCTTTACTCCTCTTTCTGCTGCCCGAACAAGGTGATCTGTGGCGATTAGCCCGACATTATCAACAGAGAAAATAAAATACTGAATATCAATTGTCTTTTCAGCTCTATCAGTTAGCCAAGCTCTAGACATCATAGCTTCAGCACCCTGCTCTAAAACATAGACACCTGTTTTATCTTTGAGCTGCGACTCGTATGGCTTTATATAATGAGAAAGACTTTTGATTTTTTCTTTCGGTAAGGAAGCGCAATAGTTTTTATCAGATAAAGGTACACTATCAGAAGTTGCGCTACATCCAGTCGAAACCAATAGAAATGAACATAGTAAAGAGATTATTTTCATCTGTGTAAATATATTGAAACCGGTAGTTATATCTTTAGCATATCACTAAAAGGAGATTTATTGATATTGATATTGATATTGATATTGATATTGATATTGATATTTGTGCTTATTATTTTGGTGGGAGATTTCACGCATAAAAAAGCCCACTCAATAGAGTGGGCCAAAAATATAAATTGTTAGTGCTGGATTATTTTAGTAAAGCATCGTTGCCGTTTTCGCGGATATGTTTTAGTAGTCCTTTAACACCGCGAGCACTTGAAGAGACGACGTTACCTGACTTCATATAGTCTGTACCACCGGCAAAGTCTGTTACTATTGCTCCTGCTTCGCGCGCAATAAGTTCACCTGCTGCGATATCCCAAGGTTTAAGACCTAGTTCAAAGAAGCCGTCAACACGCCCTGCTGCTAGATAGCATAAGTCTAAAGCTGCAGAACCTGTGCGTCTGAAATCTGAGCAATCAACAAAAAGGGCAGACACGATCTTGAAGTAAGACTCAGAATGTTGTTTTTGCTTGAATGGGAAACCAGTCGCTAAAATAGCACCTTGCATATCTTTAATTTGTTTAACACGAATGCGAGCACTATTTAGTTGAGCTCCGGAACCACGTTGGGCTGTAAATAGTTCATTTAACATAGGGTCGTAAACACAAGCAACTTCCGTTTTCCCTTTTAGGCGAACTGCGATTGAAACAGAAAAATGTGGGAAACCTTTAATGAAGTTTGTTGTGCCATCCAGAGGGTCTATGATCCATTGAACTTCATCGTCTTTACCAGTTAGTAAGCCGGTTTCCTCACTGATAATAGTGTGATCTGGATAAGAGGCTCGGATAGTATCTATAACGATCGATTCTGCTTCTTTGTCGATATTGGTAACAAAGTCATTGGTGCCTTTTTGAATGGACTCAATTTTATCGACATTTTCTAAAGATTTAGCAATATGATTGCCTGCTTTTCGCGCTGCGCGAATAGCGATGTTAAGCATAGGATGCATACAAATTTCCCAACGGATGTTAAAGAACAGAAAAACGGACGGGAGTATACCAGATAACTGGCTAAATGGAAGTGGGTGTTTTTTGTCCTATTAGTCAAAAGGGTGTGATGTTTTTCACTCTGAATATGTTACTATCGCGCGGTCCAAATTTACTGTCTGGGAAAAACCAATGTTAAATAATGTTAAAGTGGTACTTGTTGGGACCTCACATTCAGGAAATATTGGTTCAGCAGCTCGAGCAATGAAAGTTATGGGTTTGTCTCACTTGGTTCTTGTTGATCCTCAATGTGAAATAGATCAGCAAGCTATGTCTATGTCGTCGGGTGCGACTGACATACTCGAGAACGCATCAATTGTTAGCTGCCTCACTGAAGCTATTTCGGACTGTAGCCTTGTTGTCGGTTCTAGCGCTCGTTCACGTACTTTGGAGTGGCCGATGTTAGAGCCACGTGAATGTGGTCGAAAGTTTATTGAGCAAGCTTTAGTTTCTCCAACTGCACTGGTTTTTGGTCGCGAGAGGACGGGCTTGACAAACGAAGAGCTGCAAACCTGTCATTTCCATGTCTGCATTCCTGCGAACCCTGAATACAGCTCACTGAATCTTGCGATGGCAGTCCAGACGCTAAGTTATGAAGTGCGTATGGCTTATTTAGATCATAAAAAAGCGGCGTATCAAACTATTGAAGCCCATGACTTCCCTAGGCATAAAGAGTTAGAGTTGTTTTTCTCTCATTTGGAAAATGTCGCGAAAGATATTGACTTTATTAGCGATAAACAACCTGGGAAAGTGATGAATAAACTGCGTCGCTTATTCACGCGAGCTCGGCCTGAAACTCAAGAGCTAAACATTTTGCGTGGTATTTTGACTGCTATTGAAAAAAAATTACCTTAGTACTTTTTCTCGTATTTTCCTAAATAATACCTGACTAAAATACTTGGTTAAATACTTGACTATTTTAGTCGGGTATGAAAGAATTTATAACACATAAACGATGTGGATATGGTGTTATATGAGACTTACATCTAAAGGAAGATACGCAGTTACAGCCATGTTAGATGTGGCTCTGCACTCGCAGCAAAACCCAGTACCACTGGCCGATATTTCAGAGCGTCAGGGTATTTCACTTTCTTATTTGGAGCAACTTTTTTCCAAACTACGAAAGGCTGGGCTAGTTGCTAGTGTTCGCGGACCGGGAGGCGGTTATCGTTTAGGCACAGATGCCAACGCTATTGCAATTGGTACTGTTATTGCTGCAGTCGATGAATCTGTCGATGCGACAAAATGTCACGGCCGAGGTGATTGCCAAGGCGGAACTCGTTGTTTAACTCATACACTTTGGCATGACTTGAGCTCAAGAATCAGTGATTTTCTAAACAATATCACACTGGGTGAGCTGATGATTGATAACGATGTTCTAGAAGTATCAGATCGCCAAGACCTTGATCTTGCGACTAATAATGGGTTTTCTAAAAAGAATTCTAACACCGCACCCATCGGTATAAATTTCCGCTCTTAAGCGGTTTGCCTGTTACATTGGAGTAGAGAATGAAACTGCCTATTTATCTTGACTATTCAGCAACTTGCCCAGTTGATCCACGGGTAGCTGAAAAAATGGTTCAGTACATGACTATGGACGGTACGTTTGGTAATCCAGCATCTCGTTCACATAGATATGGCTGGCAGGCGGAAGAAGCCGTTGACACTGCTCGTGAGCAGATTGCGGATTTATTAAATGCAGATCCGCGAGAGATTGTTTTCACTTCTGGCGCGACTGAATCTGATAACTTAGCTATAAAAGGTGCTGCTCACTTCTATTCTAAGAAGGGTAAGCATATTATCACTTGCAAAACAGAGCACAAAGCCGTTCTTGATCCATGTCGTCAACTAGAGCGCGAAGGTTTTGAAGTGACTTATTTAGAGCCAGGAGCAGATGGTATTATTGATCTAAAGAAACTTGAAGCAGCAATGCGTGAGGATACTGTTCTAGTCTCTATCATGCATGTGAATAATGAGATTGGTGTTGTTCAAGATATTACCGCAATAGGCGATTTATGTCGTAGCCGTAAAATCGTTTTCCATGTTGATGCCGCCCAGTCTGCGGGTAGATTACCAATCAACGTGCAAGAGATGAAAGTTGACCTCATTTCCTTATCTGCACATAAAGCCTATGGTCCTAAAGGTATCGGTGCTCTTTACGTACGTCGCAAACCACGTATTCGTTTGGAAGCCCAGATGCATGGTGGTGGTCATGAACGTGGTTTCCGTTCTGGTACTTTGCCAACTCACCAAATTGTCGGCATGGGTGAGGCTTTCCGTATTGCTAAAGAAGACATGCAAAAAGACTACGAGCATGCAATGACTCTTCGCAACCGTTTGTTTGAGGGTGTCAAAGATCTTGAAGCTGTGACAGTTAATGGCTCTTTCGAGCAACGTGTTCCTCATAATTTAAATATCAGCTTTGCTTTTGTTGAAGGTGAGTCTCTGCTGATGTCATTGAAAGACCTTGCGGTTTCTTCTGGTAGTGCTTGTACTTCAGCCAGTTTAGAACCGTCGTATGTATTACGTGCTTTAGGCTTAGACGATGAATTAGCGCATAGCTCAGTTCGATTCTCCTTCGGTCGTTTTACAACCGAACAAGAAGTGGATTATGCAATTGAACAAATCCGTGTAGCTGTGACTAAGCTACGCGACATGTCTCCTCTATGGGATATGTACAAGGAAGGAGTAGATTTAAGTACAGTTGAGTGGGCACACCACTAACTTGTTAAGTTACGCTTCAATAGTTGTTATAGAGGATTCGAGGTAAAAATTATGGCATATAGCGAAAAAGTAATTGATCACTACGAGAACCCAAGAAATGTTGGTTCCTTTGATAAAGAAGATCCAAATGTAGGTAGTGGTATGGTTGGTGCGCCTGCCTGCGGCGATGTGATGAAGCTGCAAATTAAAGTAACACCAGAAGGCATTATTGAAGATGCTAAATTCAAAACATACGGTTGTGGTAGTGCTATCGCGTCAAGTTCACTCGTAACTGAGTGGGTAAAAGGCAAAAGCATAGATGAAGCGGCAGAAATTAAAAATGCTGAAATAGCTGAAGAGCTTGAGCTTCCACCAGTAAAAGTGCATTGCTCCATTCTTGCGGAAGATGCGATCAAAGCGGCAGTTGCTGATTACAAGAAAAAACACCAATAATAAGCAATCTGTATATAATGGGGGCATAGTGCTCCCATTCCACGAGTCAACAAATTAATTAAGGTGCAGTATGGCCATCACAATGACAGAAACGGCAGCAAGTCGAGTTAGAACATTCTTAGAAAACCGAGGCAAAGGTGTCGGTTTACGTTTGGGTGTAAAGACGACAGGTTGTTCTGGCATGGCTTACGTACTTGAATTTGTTGATGAGCTTAATGAAGAAGATGAAGTGTTTGAGCACCAAGGCGTTAAAGTGATTATCGACAAAAAGAGTTTAGTTTACCTTGATGGCACAGAGCTTGACTACGTTAAGGAAGGGCTGAATGAAGGTTTTGAGTTTAACAACCCAAATGCCAAAGGCGAATGTGGTTGCGGTGAAAGCTTTAACGTGTAACTTATGAGTGCCATCTGGCCCTGTGTTATTTAAGGACCGACCTCTTAATGAATTATTTTGAACTATTCGGGCTACCACGTCAGTTTCAACTGGATGGTAGCCTTCTTTCTTCGCAGTTTCGTGAGCTACAAAAACGCTTCCACCCAGATAATTTCGCTACCGCATCTGAGCGCGATCGCCTGATGGCAGTACAAAAGGCATCAGAGATCAACGATGCTTACCATGTGCTTAAAAGTCCGCTCTCTCGAGCAGAATATATACTAGCCGAAAATGGGGTTGATATCCGTGATGAACAGCAGACGATGAGCGATCCAATGTTTCTCATGCAACAGATGGAACTGCGAGAAAAGCTCGAAGATATCCCGTCTCAACCCGAACCAGAGGCCGCATTGTTTGACTTTGATGCTGAAGTGAGCAAAACCTACAAGCAGTATATTCAAGCTGTTGAAGTGGAACTGGATGCTGGTCAGTGGACTCAAGCTGCCGACACTGTGCGTAAGCTCAAGTTTATCGCCAAACTGAAAAATGAAATAGAGCTAGTAGAAGAGAAACTCCTCGGCTAGTGAATAATAAGGACCAAGCATGGCATTACTCCAAATAGCCGAACCCGGACAAAGTTCTGCACCTCATGAGCATAAGCTAGCGGCAGGTATTGATCTAGGTACGACGAATTCACTAGTTGCTGCTATACGCAGCGGTGACGCTTCAACGTTAAAAGACGAACTAGGGCGGAGCATTCTTCCATCCATCGTCAACTACTCTCAAGCAGAGACTATCGTGGGTTATGAGGCGAAGCAAAAGGCTGAATCGGACCCCGAAAATACCATGATTTCGGTTAAGCGTTTACTTGGGCGCTCACTACAAGATATTCAGACTAGATACCCTAATCTGCCTTACCAGTTTAAAGAGAGTGACAATGGTCTACCTGTGTTTGAGACAGCATCTGGTGACAAAAACCCAATTCAAGTGTCTGCTGACATTTTGCAATCTTTGGCTGAGCGTGCTGAGAAAACCCTAGGTGGTGATTTGTCTGGGGTTGTCATTACAGTGCCAGCCTATTTTGATGATGCCCAGCGTGCAGGTACAAAAGATGCGGCCAAGCTAGCTGGCCTCAACGTTTTACGTTTATTAAACGAACCTACCGCGGCTGCGATTGCCTATGGTCTTGATTCTGGGCAAGAGGGTATTATTGCTGTTTATGACCTTGGCGGTGGTACGTTTGATGTATCTATCCTTCGCTTGTCAAAAGGTGTTTTTGAGGTTCTTGCCACTGGTGGTGATTCAGCATTAGGTGGGGATGATTTTGATCATCTCTTGGCCAAATATTTACTTGATCAAGCTGGCGTTAAAGCTCCCTTATCTCCGGAGCAGCATAGAGCAATATTAAACCTTGCAACTGATACTAAGATTGCATTATCTGACAAAGATTCTGTCGATGTTGAGTTTTTAGATTGGACAGGGAGCATATCAAGAAGCGAGTTTGATTTGTTAATCCAACCGCTTGTGAAAAAGACTTTGATGTCGTGTCGTAGAGCATTAAAAGATGCGCAAGTAGATGTTGATGAAGTACTAGAAGTTGTCATGGTTGGAGGCTCTACACGAACTATACTAGTTCGTGAAATGGTGGGTGAATTTTTTCAACGTACACCATTAACCAGTATCAACCCAGATGAGGTCGTAGCCATAGGCGCAGGTATTCAGGCCGATATCTTAGTTGGTAATAAGCCAGATACTGAAATGTTGCTTTTGGATGTAATACCTCTTTCTCTTGGAATTGAAACCATGGGCGGCTTGGTTGAGAAAATTATTCCACGCAACACCACAATCCCGGTTGCGCGAGCGCAAGAGTTCACCACGTTTAAAGATGGTCAGACCGCAATGAGTGTGCATGTTATGCAGGGAGAGCGAGAAATGGTCGATGATTGTCGCTCGTTAGCTCGATTCTCTCTCAAAGGAATCCCTCCAATGGCAGCTGGAGCTGCGCATATACGAGTCACTTACCAAGTTGATGCTGACGGTTTACTCTCTGTGAATGCTATGGAGAAGAGCACTAAGGTTCAATCTGAGATTCAGGTCAAACCTTCTTATGGTCTGAGCGATGATGAAGTGGCGAATATGTTGCGTGATTCGATGACTTATGCCAAAGAAGATATGCTGGCGCGCGCATTGGCTGAGCAGCGTGTAGAAGCCGATAGAGTGATTGAAGGTTTGCTGGTGGCGATTCAAGTTGATGGTGATGAATTATTGTCAGAGCCTGAGAAAGCAACATTAGTCGGTGTTATTGAATCCTTGATTGAGCTTCGTAACGGTGACAGCGCTGATGCAATTGAGCAAGGTATTAAAGATGCTGACAAAGCAAGTCAAGACTTTGCTTCACGCCGTATGGACAAGTCGATTCGATCTGCGTTATCAGGTCAATCAGTAGATGATATTTAAGAGAAACAGTTATGCCTAAGATTATTGTATTACCGCACGAAGATTTATGTCCTGAAGGTGCGGTCTTGGAAGCGAACACAGGTGACACAGTTTTAGATGTCGCACTTAAAAATGGCATCGGCATTGAACATGCGTGTGAAAAATCTTGTGCATGTACTACATGCCATATCGTTATCCGTGAGGGTTTTGATTCTCTTGAAGAGAGTGATGAATTAGAGGATGACATGCTAGACAAAGCATGGGGCTTAGAGCCTGAGTCACGTTTGGGGTGTCAAGCTAAGGTTACCGATGAAGATTTAGTCGTAGAAATACCTAAGTACACACTTAACCATGCCTCTGAAGATCATTAAAAATTTTAATGGCACAAACTAACCCAAAACGAGAAGGAAAGTGAGCAATGAAATGGACGGATTCACGGGATATAGCAATAGAGCTTTGTGATAAGTTTCCAGAGCTTGATCCTAAAACAGTTCGATTTACTGACTTACATAAATGGATCACCGAGTTGGATGAGTTTGATGATGAACCTAATCGCTCGAATGAAAAAATCCTAGAAGCAGTGATCTTATGCTGGATGGATGAAATGGACTAGATAGAAGCGTAAAAGCTTTTCAAGTTAACATTTCTGATTAAAAAAAACGGGCGATATTGCCCGTTTTTTTATTGAACTAACATTTTTAGCTTTTAAGATGCTAACATCCCTAGGTTGAGCAAATAGGCGTAGAGTTCGCCAGTAACAAAGACAAGGAGAAACCATGTCCGAACAAATGTCAGTATTTTTGAGTACCGAATCAGCGCCTGCCCATTGGGGAGAAAAGGCAATCCTTTCTTTTTCAGAACAAGGTGCAACAATTCATTTAGGACAAGGTAATGAATTAGAAGTCGTTCAGCGGGCTGCTCGAAAACTAGACTCTCAGGGTATAGCATCGGTTTCACTCCAAGGTGCTGGCTGGGACTTAGAAACAGTTTGGGTATTTCATCAGGGATATCGTAATCCAAAGAAAAACAATGCTTTAATTTTGCCTGAACTTGTTGACGTTGCTCAAACCGAGTTAGAAGCACGGATTAAAGCAACTGAATTTACCCGCGACATCATCAATAAACCGGCAGAGGAAGTCGCTCCAAGACAGTTGGCGACCATGGCGGCTGAGTTTATTAAGTCTGTTGCACCAGAAGGTTCGGTAAAAGTCCGTATCGTAAAAGACAAAGATCTGTTAGATGAAGGTTGGGAAGGTATCTATGCAGTTGGGCGTGGTTCGGAGAGAACATCTGCCATGTTACAGCTGGATTATAACCCTACAGGCGATGAGAACGCGCCTGTAGGGGCATGCTTAGTTGGCAAAGGGATCACCTTTGATTCTGGCGGCTATAGTATTAAGCCATCAAATTTCATGACTGCGATGAAATCAGACATGGGTGGCTCTGGTACCATTACTGGTGGGTTAGGGCTGGCGATTATGCGCGGTCTTAACAAGCGGGTAAAACTGATTCTTTGCTGTGCTGAAAATATGATTTCAGGTAGAGCGCTAAAGCTTGGTGATATCATCACCTATAAAAATGATACGACGGTTGAGATTATGAATACGGACGCCGAAGGACGTTTAGTATTAGCCGATGGGTTGATATATGCCAGTGAGCAAAAACCTGAATTGATTATTGATTGTGCAACCTTAACTGGGGCTGCCAAGAATGCTCTAGGTAATGATTATCACGCATTAATGAGTTTTGATGAATCTCTTTCTCAGCAAGCTTTATCTGTCGCTAAAGAAGAAAAAGAAGGCTTGTGGTCGCTTCCTCTAGCCAGTTGTCACCGAGATATGTTACCGTCAAACTTTGCGGATTTGTCCAATATCAGTAGTGGCGACTACGCACCAGGTGCGAGTACCGCAGCAGCATTTTTATCTTACTTTGTAGAAGACTATCATAAAGGATGGCTGCACTTTGATTGTGCAGCGACGTATCGTAAATCTGCAACGGATATGTGGGCTGCAGGAGCTACTGGAGTTGGCGTACGTACTTTAGCTGGTCTACTAATCCAGCAAGCAAATCAGTAATTTTAGTGGCGTCTTAACGCTCAATAGCAAAATATTATAAAGGTATACCTATGGCTCTAGAAAGGACATTTTCTATCATCAAACCTGATGCAGTAGAACGTAACCTGATTGGCGAAATCTACAATCGTTTTGAAAAAGCAGGTTTTAAGATTGTGGCAGCAAAAATGTTGCAATTGACTGAGGAGCAGGCTAGTGGCTTTTATGCTGAGCATGAAGGCAAACCATTTTTTCCACCTTTGAAAGAGTTTATGACATCAGGTCCAATAATGGTTCAGGTTCTGGAAGGAGAGAACGTTATTGCTAGATATCGTGAGTTGATGGGTAAGACTAACCCTGAAGAAGCAGCTTGTGGAACCCTGCGTGCTGACTACGCCATAGATATGCGTCTTAACTCGGTACATGGCTCTGATAGCCCTGAGTCGGCAGCCAGAGAAATAGAGTTTTTCTTTCCCGCTGCTGAAATTTGTCCTCGCGGCTAGTTTGCTTCTATATCTAGTTATTGGTGCTGCTTAGATCGGCAGCGCCTTTATCGCATCTTTTTTACCTAGGTAAATATCTTATCGCTGTTAACAAGTTGTTTATCAATTTAGTTGATGAGTCGCGCGATTGATTTTATGAAAATCATAAGGTTAGATTCTCTACCTCATGTTGGCTTTATTTTTCTCTAATCAGTATTTTTATTTGAGTTAAATATTAATCTTAAGTTGCTGAAAAATAGTCTCCTCTTCTATTTTTCTTCCTTAAGAAAGCAGTACTATCAGATGATTGCCTTCACGACATAAGTTTTTTTATTCACACATGCACGCAAAGCTATCAGTCTTGACAGATTGTGATATACTCTGCGCGCAATTTATACCTTATTAACAGAGTAAGACAATGGCAGATTTATCAAAGTACAGAAACATTGGTATTTTCGCGCACGTTGATGCGGGTAAAACTACCACCACTGAGCGTATCCTTAAGCTTACTGGTAAAATCCACAAAACTGGTGAAGTACACGACGGTGAGTCTACAACTGACTTCATGGAGCAGGAAGCTGAGCGTGGTATCACAATCCAGTCTGCTGCCGTTACTTGTGAGTGGAACGGCCACCGCCTAAACGTTATCGATACTCCGGGACACGTTGACTTTACAGTAGAAGTATATCGTTCACTTAAAGTTCTAGACGGTGGTATCGGTGTATTCTGTGGTTCTGGTGGTGTTGAGCCTCAGTCAGAGACTAACTGGCGTTACGCGAACGATTCAGAAGTATCTCGTTTGATCTTCGTGAACAAACTAGACCGTATGGGTGCAGACTTCTTCCGCGTTGTTGACCAAGTCAAAAACGTACTGGGTGCTAACCCTCTAGTAATGACTCTGCCTATCGGTCGTGAAGACGATTTCGTTGGTGTTGTAGATGTTCTAACACGCAAAGCATACGTGTGGGATGACTCTGGTCTTCCAGAAAACTACGAAGTTCAAGATATCCCAGCAGATATGGTTGACGATGTAGAGCAATACCGTGAAGAGCTAGTTGAAACTGCTGTAGAGCAAGACGACGACCTAATGGAAGCGTACATGGAAGGTGAAGAGCCTTCTATCGAACAGCTAAAAGCTTGTATCCGTAAAGGTACTCGCGATCTAGCATTCTTCCCAACTTTCTGTGGTTCTGCATTCAAAAACAAAGGTGTTCAGCTTGTTCTTGACGCAGTTGTAGACTACCTGCCAGCACCAACAGAAGTTGATCCTCAGCCTCTAACTGATCCTGAAACAGGTGAGCCTACTGGTGAAGTTGCTACAGTATCTGCTGATGAGCCACTAAAAGCACTAGCATTCAAAATCATGGATGACCGTTTCGGTGCTCTAACCTTTATCCGTATCTATTCTGGTCGCATGAAGAAGGGTGACACTATCCTTAACTCTGCAACTGGCAAGACTGAACGTATCGGTCGTATGTGTGAGATGCAAGCTGATGAGCGTAACGAGCTGACTGAAGCACAAGCCGGTGACATTATCGCAGTTGTGGGCATGAAGAATGTTCAAACTGGTCACACTCTATGTGATCCTAAGCACGAATGTACGCTTGAAGCGATGATCTTCCCAGAACCAGTAATCTCAATCGCAGTTGCACCTAAAGATAAAGGTTCTACTGAGAAAATGGGTATCGCTATTGGTAAGATGGTTGCAGAAGATCCATCATTCCAAGTA
>NZ_JAYQDQ010000101.1:0-13145 GCF_038138445.1 Vibrio sp. | reverse complement strand
CAAGCCGATACCCCAGAAAAAACAATGCCGCTCACCTTAAGTGAACGGCATTAGGTTTAAAGCTCTCCTTTTCATGTTGGCTTGTAGCCCAATGGTTTGGATTTCTTGGGAACAATCTATAGAAATCATCCATAACTACAATCATCTAAGTAACACAATAAAAGTTAGCGGTGCTCTCAATGATGCGTCATCTTTTGCCGGCCTCATGATCTCCGTTATCGCATTTGTATTCTCAACCATACCTTTAATCACAGGAAAACAGGCGAAATGGATCCCTAAAATAGTATTCATTATTTTAGGCTTTATAACTATTTTATCTTTTATTACTGGTTGGGGTATGAATGTAGCGTTGAAAAAAGAAATTGCGAGTAGAGGCTATATAGAATGCACATCTAAGCGAGAGCTAGCTTTGAAGTTTTCAAGTAGAACTTACGCTTTAGACCCTAAGTTGTGTGACTAATTTATCCTGCAATTTCTTAGCATACCCTACCGTGCTGACACATGTATACCATATGTCAGCTTCTTATATCATGGTTTGCAATACTTAAAGTTTCCCATAACTCCTAACTTGAGTGATTAGTCTACGAAAGTTGTGTACAAAAGCTTGTAAGGTGATACGAGTTATTGCCCAAAGTAAAATAGCAGTGTTCGTATAGAAGCACTGCCGTTTTTAAATCAAACACGCCCCTTTTTACCTTCCTGTAATATATTGATTTTTAGGTGAATTGTGATACAAAGATTGCATCATAGCTGGATGACAAACGGCATTTAGTCGTCGAGTAAGCCTTAGGTATCAAGGAGGATAAATGAATCGTCGAGAAAACAAATGTCTCATAGTATCGTCAGGGTGTTGCTTTTTAGCCGCATTAGCTCATTTGGGATGTATTGTATTTGGGGCTGATTGGTATCGACTGTTCGGGGCCGGAGAAGCGATGGCACAAATGGCGGAGCAAGGACTTTGGTACCCTACACTTATCACGCTTACAATAGCAGCAGCTTTGTGTGTCTGGGGTACTTTTGCCTTGGCAGGGGCCGGCGTAATGAGGAAGCTACCATTTACGCGCTCCATTTTAGTTGTGATTACAATTGTTTTTCTCCTGAGAGCCTTCTCCTTTTTAGCACTAATGCCAATGTTTCCAGATAATTCTTTGACTTTTTGGTTGGTAAGTTCAAGTATCTGTTTGTTTATAGGCAGTTTGTTTGCAATCGGTACAAAGCAAGAGTGGTCGAGACTAACTATCGCATGTATACCTGAGCGCTAGCTTCAATAACGTGGTTTAAGGTACTTACATTTATTACATAAGTTGATAGTTTAGCAAAACCACTGACATGTTTATGTTCAAAATAAAAAGCTTGGCCACAAGCAACCAAGCTTATATTTATCCATCGATGTCATAAAGAGTGAGTATTACAACAGTAGATTTGATATAGAAAAGCTCATGGGTAACAAGAATTAAAGCCTGACTCATTACATTTCTCAGGTAAAATCTTCGAAAAATATGCCATTAAGTTTTAAATAATTAAAATCAATCTAATTTCATGGAATAAAAATCATTTTACTGCATACATATGATTCCATAAGCCTATCAAACATTTTTATAATTATAAGCGACATACAGGGGGCGGTAAAGTAGATTCGTTATCCAAGTTAATATATAGATTATTAGTTCTATATGTTTGTTTGGCATCGATATAGTGCCAGCCTAAAGTGTTATCTTCATCATTGTGAGAGATACTATTTAATACTAATTCATCGCCTTCTGATTGATTTATTACTCCTGCTGCAATGCCATTATATTTGCCAAGCAAAAAGTTATGAGTAATATTTACTAAACTACCATTATTGATGGTTGACTTGTCGAGCTTCCCGACTAATAATCCGTTATGACCATTTTTTGCTAAATCATTTCTTTTAATGGCGCTATCGGTAATTTCTAGCAAACTTAGATCTGTATTGTATACTTTTCCAAATATACCTCCAGTGTCGTTAAAGCTATTATTTTTTATCGTCATATTAAGATCATGGACCTTAATTTCGTTTGCTCCCGCACCATCTATTAGCCAGCCAGAGACTCCACCAACGCTACCAGACTTTGTAGTTGTACTTAAGATGCTATGCTCTACAGTAATATTTTGCAGCATGGCATTATCTGCTCTACCAACTAGTAAACCAGTGGCCCAAGCTCCTACAGCATTTACGATCGACGAATTAGAAATTGTAACGTTTTTAATAAGCCCACCATTTAATAATCCCGCTAAAGCTCCGACGGTCTGTGCTTTCACTCCTTGTGTGGTAATTTGAAAGCTATTAATAGTTAGGTTCTTGACTTCTCCTGAGTCAATTTTAGAAAATAGTCCTATGTTCCCCTTAGTAGCAATAATTGATAAGTTTGATACTGAGTAACCATTACCATTTAAGTTTCCTGAAAATATTTTGGGATTGCTATGAAGTAATCCAGCACAATCAATATTTTGAACCAGTTCATAATCCAAGTTAGTTTTGTTCTCAAGGTTGAGTAGTTTCTCGCAACTATCGATCTGAATGGGTGAAGCTGTAGCTCCCAGAGAGAAAAAGCTGAGTAGAAGAGTTCTTTTTATCATTAATTATTCCGTTATTATCTGTGGTTTATATAATGAGAAAAAAGAATAAGTGAAATATATCTATATGTGAAATATAGTTTCAATAAAATATAATTTATGTGATCCATGTTGCATATTATATTTATAGTCTAACGGTCGAAATTAGGCGTTTATATCCGGGATGTTTCGACATTGGTAAAATTAGTACTATAGATTGATACTATTTGAGCGCAATAATAAAAAGATAAGCAGAAGCAAGACCTGAGCCCATTATATTTGTAATGCGAGAGACGATCCAACCTCGTGAAATAGTTAATGTCTTATTTATATTCGAATACGAGTAGCTTCCACCCTAAGATAGTACTTAGCTATCTTATAAATTTCAGATACACTTACAATAAGATGATATGAATTATTGTACAAAATAAAAAAGCTTGGCTATCAACAGCCAAGCTTTTATTTATGCGTCGATGTTACGAAAAGTGAATATTACAAAAAGTGGATGGTCGCATTCAAAGAGAAATTAGTAATATCGTCTTCTTTCATGCCAAATACATTGTAACTCGCGCCAAATGAAATCGGTACAGGTCCGGGGGCAAAGTACTCGGCACCCACACCATAGGTCACATCGACTTCATCTTCATCAAAGCCACCATCGGCTTTCAGGTTGTACGAATGCACACCCGCCTTTCCATACACATGGAGAGGACCGAAATCAATACTTGGCTTTACAGCAAAATAAATGGCGCTACCTGTTAGGTTAGTTTTAATGCCATTGTAGTCAACACGATCGAACTTACCGAGATCTTGATAACCCGCTTCAAGGCCGATAAAAGGCAAAAGGCCCGTTCCGACATGGACATTATAAGAAGTCGTCGACTCTCCGTTTAAGTCTGTTTGTCCAACGCTAGCCCCGCCGTAAATCAACGAGTCTGCCGATACCCCTGCTGAAGCACTTAGCAATGCCAGCGCTAATAGTGATTTTTTCATAGTTAGCCTTCTCTATTATCCTTGACAGAAACTGCTGCGGCAATCCTCTGCCTTCCCAGTCAAAAACTTTACTCTGTATTACAACTAAGCAATTTACATACCTAAAGCGACTAATGAGCACTTATTCTAGCTAGCACTCACTGATCGCATTCTTGACTCTTTTATCCGATACCGGATATGGCGTCCCTAACTGCTGAGCAAAATAGCTCACACGAAGCTCTTCAATCATCCAACGAATTTGCTTCACCTTCTCAGGCACCATTACCCCTTTAGGAACCTTATTTAATAGTTCCTTGTATTCATCTGCAACAGACTCAATCTTAAGCATGTGTATGCGATCTTTGTTTGGATCGATTGGCAATTTCTCCATACGCTTCTCGATCGCCTGCATGTAACGAAGAATATCGGGTAACCGCTTCCAACCGCATTCTGTCGCAAACCCTTTGAATATAAGCCCTTCTATTTGCGCTTTTATATCAGATAAGGCGAATGCCATGGAGAAATCAATTTTCCCTTTCAACTTTTTGTTAATATTGAAGGCAGTCGTCAAAATTACTTCCACTTGTTTAGCAATCTCAACAACTGTGTCTCCAAGTTCAGCGCGTACATGCTCTTTGAGTTTCTCAAACGCCTCAGACTGCCAAACCAGACCACCTTGCTCTTCAATTAACTTATCAACACCACAAGCGATACAATCATCAATCAAGTCCAAGACTTTTCCATAAGGATTGAAATAAAGTCCCAGCTTGGATTTGTTCGGCAAGTTGCTGTGCAGATATTTAATCGGTGACGGTACGTTGAGTAAAACAAGTTTACGCTGCCCAGCTTGCATCGCTAAGTGTTGCTCATCAGCGGTTTCAAACAACTTAATTTCAACGCTGTCTTTTGCATCAACAATCGCAGGAAAGGCTTTAACGTCATAACCACCACGCTTTTGCTGGTAGACTTTAGGCAGTTCTCCAAAGCTCCAAGTCTTTAGATCTCTTTGCTCAATATCATCATCAGCCACTTTTGATAGTGTCTCCTGAACTTTGTCTTTCAGGCTCTCTTTCAAAAGGTAAAGATCGCGATTTTCTTTGAGCTTACGATTTCTATGATCAACGGCTCGAAATGTGACTTTAAGATGATCGGGAACCTGTTCAAGGTTCCAGTCTTCACGCAGCACTTCAACACCTGTCATGCGGCGTAACTCTTTTTCTAGCGAGTCCAAAAGCGGGCTTTCCATCGCAGTGGCTCGGGCGAGAAACGCATCTGCGTAGTTTGGCGCTGGAACAAAGTTCTTACGTAAGGTTTTTGGTAGCGCCTTTATTAGGCTGACCACCAATTCATGTCTTAAGCCCGGAATTTGCCAATCAAAACCAGCAGGTTCAACTTGGTTAAGAACAGGCAGAGGCAGATGAACCGTGACACCATCATTATCCTCACCCGGTTCAAATTGATAGCTGAGCTTGAGTTTTAACCCATTCTGATACCAAAAATTAGGGTAATCCAATTCCGTTACATGGCTGGCATCTCCCTTGAGCAACATCTCTTTTTCAAAATTCAGCAGCTCACTGTTGGTCTGCGACGCCTTCTTCCACCATGAATCAAAGTGCTTTCCAGAAACGACCTCTGTCCCGATACGCTGATCATAAAAGTCGAATAGCTCATCATCATCAACCAATATATCGCGCCGACGAGATTTATGTTCTAACTGTTCCACTTCTTGCAATAATTTGCGATTAGTCTTAGAGAAAGCGTGCTTGGTTTCCCATTCACCTTCAACCAAGGCGCTGCGAATAAACAGCTCTCGGCTAACGCTTGGATCAATGCTGCCGTAATTGACTAACCGCTTGGGCACAATTGGCACACCATAAAGCATGACTTTTTCATGTGCCATGACCGCAGCTCGTTTCTTCGACCAATGAGGCTCGCTATAGCTCCTTTTAATTAAGTGTTTAGCCAGCGGCTCAATCCATTCTGGTTGCACTTTAGCAATGATACGGCCCCATAATTTGGAGGTTTCGACCAATTCCGCCGATACTATCCATTTGGGCTGCTTTTTAAATAACCCCGAAGCAGGAAAGATATGAAAACGTGCATTTCGTGCGCCTTGATATTCATTCTTCTCCTGATCTTTGACACCAATATGGGATAAAAGCCCGACAAGAATCGCACTGTGAACACTTTGATAACTGCTCGGCTCTTCATTGAGCTTGTATTCCATCTCTCGCATTGATTGATGGATTTGAAAGTAAACGTCCTGCCACTCTCTGACTCTGAGGTAGTTCAGGTAATCTTGCTTGCACTGCTTGCGAAACTGATTTCCCGACAGCGATTTCTGCTGCTTTTGCACGTAATCCCAAACATTGACAAAGGTTAGAAAGTCAGACTCTTCATGGAAGAAGCGTTTGTGTTTATCATCAGACGATTGCTGTTTATCGCTTGGTCTTTCTCTTGGGTCCTGAATGGATAGCGCCGCCGCAATAATCATCACTTCTCTCAGGGCACCATATTTTGGTGCTTCCAGTACCATCCGAGCCAAACGAGGATCAATGGGTATCCGCGCAAGTTGCTTACCGATTGGGGTAAGACGTTTTTTGGCCTCCTTAGAGCTTTCATTGATCGCACCAAGCTCTTCCAGCAAGCGTACACCATCTAGGATATTGCGTTTATCTGGAGCCTCAACAAACGGAAAGGCTTGAATATCGCCAAGACCCAGTGCGGTCATCTGCAAAATAACCGACGCTAAATTGGTTCGCAGTATTTCAGGATCAGTAAACTCAGGACGAGACTCAAAGTCTTGTTCAGAGTAAAGGCGGATACATATACCCTCTTCAACACGGCCACAACGACCTTTACGCTGATTAGCACTTGCTTGGGATATAGGCTCAATCGGTAGTCGCTGCACCTTGGTTCGATAGCTATAACGACTGATTCGAGCCGTTCCGGGATCAATAACATATTTGATACCCGGAACCGTTAAAGAGGTTTCGGCCACGTTGGTGGCTAACACAATTCGGCGCCCTGCATGAGGCTGAAAAATCTTATTCTGTTCGCCTGCAGAAAGGCGAGCATAAAGGGGAACAATTTCCGTACTCTTTAAATTCCGTTTACCTAGCGCGTCCGCAGTATCACGGATCTCACGTTCCCCATTCATGAAGATGAGAATATCGCCAAGACCTTCATCGCATAACTCATCTACCGCCTCGAAGATGCCTTCTAGCTGGTCACGATCAACATCATCGTCTCCACTCAGTGGACGGTATCGAGTTTCAACAGGATAAGTTCGGCCCGACACTTCAATAATCGGCGCATCGTCGAAGTGTTTTGAAAAACGCTGCGGATCAATCGTCGCTGATGTGATGATGACTTTTAAGTCAGGACGACGAGGCAAGAGCTCTTTGAGATAACCCAGAATAAAATCGATATTTAGGCTTCGTTCGTGCGCTTCGTCAATAATGATAGTGTCATACTGATTTAAAAAGCGGTCGTGCTGAATTTCAGCAAGCAAAATACCGTCTGTCATCAGTTTGATCTGAGTTTGGTCTGAGATTTGATCGTTAAATCGAACTTTATAACCGACAAAATCACCCAACTTGGTGCCCATTTCCTCAGCAATTCTGCTTGCCACAGACCTTGCTGCCAGACGTCTAGGTTGGGTGTGACCAATCAAGCCATATTGACCTCGCCCAAGCTCAGCGCAAATCTTAGGCAACTGAGTGGTTTTACCTGAGCCGGTTTCCCCAGCCACAATCACCACTTGATTGTCTTGTATTGCCTGAGCAATGTCGTCCCGTTTCTGGCTAACCGGTAATATCTCTGGATAGTCGATGTTGGGCTTGAAGCTCGCTCTTTGCTCTGCTTCCATTATTGACTTGGCAATATCCAATGCAATTTCATCAAACACAGCATGACGTGACTGCTCTTTTTTTATTTTACTCGCACCAGAGATACGCTTACTAAGGCGAAACCTATCTCCTAGCATGCATTGATTCAAAGCGCTGCGCAAAGAAGATGGTGTATTGGATTGTGCTGTATGCTCTTCGGTAGGGCGTGTTTTGGGCTGTGACGATGTCAAAGCGTTACCTATTCTTTTTACTCCATAAAACTGCGCACATTGTATCACAACAGACAATAAAAATACCCCAAACCAATGGGATTAACGAGAGAATAACAGTGGCTTACCTATAACCTCAAGGATCAGAACTCAAATTGAAAATAAATCGTGTTGAAGTTACTGCCACCCTTGATTCGACCATACTGGGACGCTTGCTCAAATATTGCGCTCCTGTGATGAAGTGAATACCCAAACCACACTTTGTTGAGCTCAGAATAACCGACCAGATCTCCTAGATTCACATCAAGTGATAAATCCAAGTAATTGAGTAAATTACTGGCGTTATACCCTTTTTCATCCATTTCTGTCTGCTCTATGTAGGTAATGCTATCAATAAAAGACATACCTTCAGCAAAACCCAGCCGCCATTTAAAAGGCCATTCAATCGTATAATAAAATTTGATCGCCGCAATATATTCTGTACTGGCAGATTGCACTTCGGAAGACCAATGATGAGCGATACCCGGGGTGAAATACACATCTATCGGCACCCCAAACAATTGGTCTGTCAGCGGGTGACCATAAAACAAAGAACTCATTTGGTTGTTATATTGATCAGATTGAGTGTCTAACGCGAGTATTTCACCTATGTTAGACGGCGTAGCCCAGCCATGAGCCAAGCGTATGTACCTTGAGTCACTCAATGTTTTTTTCGAATCACTCGTCTGGTTATTGAAGATGCCAAAGCCAACAAACACCTCACCCTGATATCTGTCGTCAACCGTTGAAGAGTGGTAAGCATTGCTATCGAGGCGACGAACACTGGTTGAACCTAGTAAATAGAGGTTTGAGTACAAGTGATAACGGGCATCAACCCCTAATCTAAAATCGACACCTGCGCCGATTTTTTCATCTTCTGAAGCCGAAAACGTATAATATTGGCTATTAAAGTCAGCATCTTTATACCTAAGCTCGGCAAAAGGACTCACCTGCCAATCTTGGTAATCATAGTCTCCTTTAAGGATAAAATTAGCGTGAAACCGAAACTCATCGTCCGTCATTATTTCTGTGTTGACCCGCCACGTATCGTTAAAGGCATGCCCCAACTGGGCGCCAAAATCGACCGCATCTCCGCCGTTAGCATTTTGGGCAGAAGCAGGAATATCAACAAACCTTAAGCGCATCAGCGCGTTAAACTCTAGAGCTTCATCTTCTGACTGCCACAGGTAAACACCACCTTGTAATCCATCAATAAATACCTGCTGATTGTCAAAGTACATCATGGGAACAAAGGAGCCGACAGCTTGATCATTATCAGGCGTCACAAAAGGAATCGATGCTGAGCGGTAAACCGCAGCAATGCCCCAAGTTTGATCTTGTGCAAAAGAAAAGCTGGTAGGAGTTGTTATTAAAATCATCAGCGCTGAATATGTCTGTATGCTGTTCATTTTTATGCCTTAAAATTACAGAGCAGACGAAATTGTACAAAGCTGATAAAACTAAATGCGTTTTTACTTATCGCTTAGTGCAATTCACCATTACTATAAGAGTATACCTTGACTTAATTTGAAAAAATCGTGAAAGCTTCAGACTTAAAGAAAATTATCGACTCACTCGATGAGACTCAAGATCCGGAACTGGTAACTGGCGATATATGGCTGCCGGAGCGTTTAGTTAACACTCAACTTGACCAACAAATGTTGTTCCTTGAATTCGACAATGCACCGGAAGAAGGGCAAGGTGAAGAGGAAGGACGCGGGTTTGTTGAACATGAAATTGATATGATTCGTAAGAGATTTGAGCAGATTATCGATGAAAGTTCCGATACAAAAACTAAAGCAGATGCTATGCTGGCGCTATTTCTCATGGGTCATGAAATGTCGAGCTCAGAAATCATAGAGATCTTAGAAGACCCAGAAGTACCGAAGGATCCAACAGATATTTAATGAATACAGAACATGAACTCCCTTTTCTATTAGCTGGCCCAATATTAAGAAAGTCCTCCACCAACGATTTGGTTTTTTGGCTCGTAACTAGCCAACCTCTTAAAGGACAGTTTTCGCTCAACCATGAACCTGACCATGGTGTTATTTTCGAGCAGTCTCTAGACCAATGCCATCAAGTTAAGATTGGAGAGTATTGCTATGTCACTCTGGCTCACTTCAAACATCACTTTCCAACCAATGTTGCGCTAAGTTATGAATTCCATACTCAAAATGGCCCATTAAGTCAGTTATATCCGCATTTGCTACATGATAATGAGCAAGCACTGACTTTTAAGATTTCCACTAAAGCGGACTACGTTTTACACGGCTCATGTCGTAACCCCGATCATCCCAGTAAAGATGCTCTAGTCGCTATGGATACTAAGCTCGCATCGCAACCTCTGGGCGAGAGAGCCGATATGCTGATGATGAGTGGCGATCAGATATACGCAGACCACGTATCAGGCCCTTTGCTCGACGCCACACTTCAGACTATAGAGCTATTAGGATTACCCAACGAAACCTTTCCTGACGGACCGTTCAGTTCTGCCAACGACTTATATTTGCACCCGGATAGCTTTTACGGGCGTGATAGTATACTTCCTCATCATTTTGGCGAAGAAAGTTGGATCCGCAAATTCTTACCTAAACGGCATATTCCTATATTCAGCGCACGTGAAAGTGAAAACCACCTCATTACCTTTGCTGAATACTTTGCCATGTATTTGCTAGTCTGGTCCCCTACTCTGTGGCCATGCATCAATCGAGATCGCCTCAGCGACCAAGCGTTTACCCCCAATGGCAAGACGATTTCTGAACATTATCAGCAAAAATGGCAAGGCGAATACGAGAGACTGGGGAGTTTTATCGAAGGGCTGCCTAAAGTCCAACGGCTTTTTGCACATATTCCCACCTATATGATTTTCGATGATCATGACGTAACCGATGACTGGAACCTCACTATAGGTTGGGAGCAAGCAGCCTACACTAACCCATTTTCGCATCAAATCATCGGCAATGCCCTGATTGCTTATTGGCTATGTCAAGGTTGGGGGAATGAGCCTGATAACTTCAATCAGGAGTTTTTATCTCTTGCTCTCGGGTATTTCAATCAACCGACTGACCAACACCATAAAGATTTTATCCGCTACTTATACAGTTTTGAGCGCTGGCACTACACAATTGACACTTCACCTAAAGTGGTAGTGCTTGATACTCGCACTCGTCGCTGGCGTTCAGAATCCAAAATGAACAAGCCCTCTGGTTTAATGGACTGGGAAGCCCTTATCGAGTTTCAACAAGAGCTGATGTACCAAGATAAAGTCATTGTGGTCTCTGCTGCCCCTATTTTTGGCGTTAAGTTTATAGAGGCTTTACAAAAAAGCATGACAATGATGGGCCAGCCGTTGGTGATTGATGCAGAAAACTGGATGGCACACAGAGGCAGTGCTAATACCCTGCTGAGTATTTTTACTCACACTAAAACACCGAGCAATTTCGTTATACTCTCCGGTGATGTGCATTACTCATTCGCTTATGATGTTAAGCTTCGCTTTCGTCGCTCTAGCCCCAACATTTATCAAATTACTTCAAGTGGTTTCAAGAACCAGTTTCCAGAGCCCTTACTCGGATGTTGTGATCATATAGATAGAGTGCTCTACTCACCTAGCTCACCACTGAACTTTTTCACCAAGCGCAAACGGCTCAAAGTTAAAAAACGCCAGCCAAATATTGATGGGTCTCGATATTTGGTCAATGCCAGTGCGGTTGGGGAGTTAAAGCTTGATGAACATGGTAAGCCCAAACGTATCTCGATATTGACTGGTGAAGGCAATGAAATCGACTTTCCACCACTGGATGAAAAGTCATCTTTTTGTCAAAGCACTTGTGCTCGTCGAGAATAATCACTATCTATAGAAATAACACAGAATTTCGAGGCAGATAACATGTTGAATTCCATATCGGCGCTTTTTAAGCAGTTAGTCGAGGGAAATGACCTCAGCAAACATGACAGCGCAGACCCAAATCTAGCTATGGCATGCTTACTGTGTGAGGTTGCCAATGCTGATCATAAAACGGATGAGGCGGAAACTCAGGCGCAAAATTCACTACTTGCACGCTTGCTAGATACAAGTAGTGAAGAGGCCGCAGAGCTTATCGCGCGTGCACAAGCTAAAAGCCGTCAATCCGCATCGCTCTACGAGTTTACTTCTCAGTTGAGGGAATTAAGCCAAGCAGCACGTTTTGATCTAATTAAGTCGATGTGGGAAGTCGCCAATGCCGATGGTGAAATAGACCCGCTAGAAGACGCCGTCATTCGCAAAACTGCTGAGCTTATTTATGTCGACCACAGCGAATTTATTCGCGCAAAACTGCAAGTCCTAGAAAACCAAAAGCCCTCACCCAAAAACTAACAAAACTCAATGAACCCCAAATGCTGGCTTTGGGGTTCAATAGACAAGTCAAAATCAGTAAGCACTTTCTGGCTCAAGCAACATGAAACCATCCATTTCTGAGCTGATTTCAAGGTAGTGCTCTTGCTCATATTTATTTAGCAGCGCCAGAATCGCCGCCATACTTTCAGGAGTCACTTCACCACTGATTAACCAAGGTGTAAAGTGCGTTTGAAATGCTTTAATCACATCGGTTTTATTCGTATCCGTTACTTGAGGATATCCGTAATACTCGATAGCTCTATAGAAAATATCAGAATTGATAGGTTGAGATACAAGCTTGCTGTATTCTCTCAAGTAATCATCACTGTTATACCATGCCCCATAACCTTTGCTGTAGACGTACTGCCAAGGAAACTTAGGTCCAGGATCGCTTTTTCTCGTTGGCGCAATGTCCTGATGAGCGACAAGGTTGACAGGCTGAATATCAGGATAAGTCTGATAAATCTTATCCAGCACCTTGATCAGATTTTCTATCAATTTTGGTGGGTAATCCGGATACAAACACGTCATTGTCTGAGTCGGGGTTCCTGTATTTTCCAAACGATGACAATCTACCTCGTAGACTAATTCAATGCCGACTGACGTGTCATTAAGACCACTTCTTCCACGCCAAAAACTTTTCCCTGCGTGCCATGCGCGCTGATTAAGATCCGCAAGCTGGTAGACGCTTTCTTCCGTGACCACAAAGTGAGCACTGACATTGGCTTCAGGGCTACTAAAAAGCTTGAGCGTTTTTTCTTCAGTTTCTTGGGTGTAATGAATAACAATAGACTGAACCCTATCATTTTTGTTAGGTGTCTCTAGGCTAACAAATGATGAGCAAGCAGACACACTTATCAGTCCCGTTATGCAAGCTGTTCTCGTTATTAGTTTACGCATTGATTTTTTTGCCATCATTTCTTTTCACTCATTGGGGCCAGATTCATTCAACCATCTATGAATGAATCATAAGCCTTTACTTATAGTGGATTCGCCTATCAAACTCTCTAAAAAGTATAAATATCATTAAACAAATCCACACACATTCTCTTAAAGATTAACTTTGCACTGAGGGATCCCCTCATAAATCCGCCAGTGCATAGCCATCTTTTAAGA
>NZ_JAYQDQ010000100.1:0-13748 GCF_038138445.1 Vibrio sp. | reverse complement strand
TGATCTTATTCTTCCCGCTAGGCGATTAGAATGCGGGTTTTATGGAGCGCTTACTCTGGAAAAGGATCTTCACTCTTACCTAGCCAGAAATATTCAGGATATCGAGGATGGTTTATCAATCGTAGAAGGTGGCATTGAGTATGTGCTTGATGCTGGACGCATAGATATTCTTGCCAAAGATAAAACAGGTCAATTAGTTGTCATAGAGCTAAAAGCAGGTAAAGCGAAAGATGCTGCTTTAGGGCAATTGTTAGGCTATATAGGCTGTCTTTCTGAATCATCAGATACATCCAATATCAGAGGCATTCTTATTGCTTCTGACTTTGACAAAAGGGTAGTGTTTGGTGTGAAAGCGATCAGTAATGTTAAGTTAGTGAAATACCAAATATCGTTCAACTTGGAAGTTGTTACGTAACAAACGTCTAAGAGCGAAGCGTTGCGTATCACTACAGAGTCATACATGGAAGAATTTAAAAGTTTAGAAGAATTAACGCAGATGGAAAAAAACCTCAACGGATGGGAGTCGTCTGCGGCTCCGTGCTCAGTTTGAGAGGAATGCATAAGTACCTTTCGAATGAAGTTCTGAACGATGAAGTTCCTGACGAAATCAAAGGACAGTTTAATGTGGCTAAAAACATGGCACTCTATTCCTACTTTTTCTATGCATTAGCCCCCGAAGTTCACCTAAAAACATATACAATCATAGAGCACGCACTCAGGCTTCGAGTTGTCCCTAAAAAGAGAATGATGTTCAAAGCTCTATTGAACCACGCAGTATCTCAACGATGGATTAAAGACTCAGGTTTTCGTCATATAGAAGACCCAAGCTCTGACAATGCATGGTGCAAGTCAATGGTTAAAGTCATGGCTAATCTCAGAAACTCACAGGCACATGGTTCTTCAATGCTAGTCGGTGATTGTTTGCTTCACATATCGTCATGTGCTGATTTTGTGAACCAACTGTTTCCAGAACATCAAGCAATTAAAGTTAAAAAATAGGCTCAATCTCTCCTTGTGGCCTACCTGAACTTATCCGACTACTCACCAACTCTGAAAAATCCAAACACGAAAATGTCCAGAAGCGATTTTGGTGGCACCAAGAGCAGTATGTACGACTAGGACACTCTTCAGCATCAAATCTGTCAGATCGCATGCTTCCGTACAACTCAGATACAAAAAAAGAAGCCTAAGCTTCTTTTTCATATTAAGCCGCTAATTGACTAATAGTATACGCTCTCAAATCTTTGGGAAGAGTTGATATAACTCGCTCCCTAGGAGCCCCAGCAGGGAATAAGCTTAGGAGTTCAGTTAAAATACTGGTTAGATCTTCATGTCTATCCCACTGAACTTTGTAACGTCCTCTACCAACTTTTTGCTCCACTTTCACCAGTAGCTGTTGTTCATCATATGTGTAACGCATACTATTGATAACTTGATGTTCAAGATCATCGAGCTCTTCAAAAGTGAAAGTCATAATGAGCTGTCTGTTTTTTTTAGAAATTCTTAAATCTAAATAGTTATCCTCAAAAATAGTATCAGCTATATCGCTAGGTCGAATACCTTTTGACAGATAAGTAGCGATTAGCTTATCTGTTAGTGCTTTCGCTTTCTTACTTAACATGACAACATCTTCCTGAGCTCGTCCATAAGCTTCGGTACTAAGTCTAATGATTGTAGCAAAGCTTTGTTATCTCGACCGTTAACTGGTCCAAATTTGCTTGCCAACTTCAAATTTACATAACGAACTAAAAGACCATCATTCGGCGTATCTAATTTAATATATGGGATTATACTCACAAAACTAGGGGCAAGTTCAAATGATTTCTCATCAAAACCACAATCACTCAGCACATTGGCCACTTCATCCTGAATCTTTTTAGTTAGAAGCTTTCTCATCTGCTTTCTAGCTATATCAGGCCGCTTTTCGATTAAAGCCGGATCGATTTCAGCATCAGAAATTTTACCAATTTCAGTTTCAATCAACTGATTCTTTATGACTTCAAGATGATCACCCTCTATCCCAGCAGTTTTTAAAGCATCTAATGTTTTAGATACTTTTTCTTTAACTTCTGCACGTTTTTGTTCGAAGAGTAAGTTAAAATCCAAATCACTCAGATAAGAATCTTGATCGCTAATAAAAGATTCATCAGTTACAATACCAGCTAAGCTATGCTCTCTTTCTGAGTACTCCCGACTCAATTCAGAATAATCTCTTACCCGTTGCTGCTTTGCTCTATCTACTTCTTTCTGAAACTTATCCCACATGAAGTTAAGTCCAGTCTCCTCATGATAGATAACAACCGCATTGTTATCGATTTCAAATGCTGTGATTTCTTCTTCTGGGATAGCTCTCAGAACTCTTCCTATGACTTGAGCAAAAGCATTAATGCTTCGGTAGGGTCTAAACATAGCTAAAACCGTCAAATAGTGATGATCGTACCCTTCCATAAGCATATTTACAGAAATAACAACTTGGCATTCATGCTTATTAATTTTTATGAAAGAAGCATCAATCTCTTCCTGGGCCATATCACTATGAACAATAACACTATCTAAGCCTTTGACTTTATACCATTTCAGTAAATCCTCTGCGTGCTTAATACTACAACCAACAGCAAGAATTTTATGAGGAACTTTAGGACTAGCCATTTTTAGCTCGTTGAGTCTCGATATACTATTATCTATTACATCTAATGAGCATTCTTTAGATAAGGCGACACTTTTCTCTAACCATTCTTTATCTTTGAATTGCAGCACTTCTTCTTTTGTTAACGCAGATCCAGGTTTATCTGCAACTGTAAAATACAAGTTATGGGCATTAACCGTTTCCTTTCTCAACCACTTTACATAACGATCTCTCATTACTTCGGATAAAGGTGTTTCATGGATTATCTCTCCAGGTATTGGCTGATTATCACCTCGATACGGGGTACCCGTTACATGCAACTTCTTCGCTCTAGGAAAATAATTCAAAACCTCTTGCCAAGTTCCCGCAGGAGCATGATGAGCTTCATCAACAATAATCATGTCAAAAAAATCATGATCAACGCTAGGTCTACTCAACAATCCTGTCTTCCTGCTGCTCGAGAGCCTTTGTATATTGGAGTATACAATATTGCTCTCAAACAAGTGTTCATCAGATAATTCACTGCTATATTCAGATACTATCGGCAAATGTGCAGGATTAAAAATAACATCAAGATTCACCCAAAAGTTATCATCCAAAACTTCCTGCGTTTTTTGAATGCTTTGTTTGGTTACCAAGCCTGGGGTTATGATTAAAACTCTTCCACTGCATAATCCATAAGGGGCTACAGATATCAGACCACTTTTCCCAGTACCTGTTGGTAAAACCACTAAAGCCTCTCCATGAGGACTATCTGAAAAATAGTTTTGGATTTTTAGATAAGCCTCTATTTGAGGACTGCGTAGTTTTTGATTTGCTTCAATATTTACTGGAGTATTTAAAAAAAAATAAGACATGAGAACTCCCTATGCATAAAGGTTTATATAAACCATTATTAAATAAGAAAAATACGCAAACAATGATCAACCTTTGATAAGTAAATCTTACTCACTCATTTGCATTAAAGATACTCCATTCCTAGCCAAGCAATTCAAACGTCTCAACGTAAATGATTTCTTTCATCAATAAACTTAAGAACATTCGTTAATCCATTAACCTTTCCAAGTAGGTAGGCTGAACGCTCTTTGGCTTGCTGTAACAATGAGGATAATCGCCCTTCAAGTTCGGGAAAGCGACAGCTCAATGATTGGTATTCATCAAGTTCACCAAGCACCATCTCCAACTCACCTTTATATTCGTTACTTTCTTGAAGTAACGCAGAATAGTCTGATGTAGACTCTTTTATCGAATATTCACATTCAGTTCTTGTTCTGAGTACGAAATCAAGCTCTCTAAATTGCTCTGTTTGAAAGTACCTTTTGTTTCGCCCTTTACCTTCAGTACGGAGCCAACCTCTTTGTTTATATTGCCATAGTTGGCGGTAAACCTTTTTCCGAGCTTCTTCAAGGTCTGACACTCCACCTTTTAAGTTTAATGAAGCATCCCTAGCCTCTATAACAGAAAAACCATCCATACATTTTTCAATCAACAACTTGTGCATCACTGCACTGATTTTAATAGAACGTTTCATGTGCTACTTACACCTATCAAATACTAAGGATTGCTTAGTATACAGAAATCAGTAAAACTAAGAAAATCTTAGTCAAGTTGAGCTTTTAAGATATGAACCATAAGTGTCATTCCAAAACCCAATCCCTTTGCGCCTCAAGGAAGCGCGCAAAAAAGCCAAACTCTCTCAGAAAGCCTTGGGAGTGCGAATAGGTATGGATGAAAGCTCAGCAAGTCCGAGAATGAATCAGTATGAGAAGGGAAAGCACACCCCAGATGTTCACACGCTGAAATTAATTGCATACGAGCTTGGTGTGCCTTTGAGCTACTTTTTTTGTGAAAACACTCTTGATGCAGAATTAGTTACGGGGATTGAACGATTATCACCAACAAACAAAAAGAAACTGTTAGTGCTGATAGAGAAGCTAAAGAATGAAGACAATGAGTAATTTGCCGACCACATTTTTATCGACACAAAAACGAGAAAAGCCACCCAAAGGTGGCTTTTCCGTATTACTTTTTCGCTAGAGACCTCTAAGAAGAGGCGACTCCGCCTTGATGTAGTTAATATTAAGCGTACTATTTTCAGTAGTCAACCTGTTTTAGATATTTAAGGATAAATAATGAGCAACTTCATATCTAGCGATAGACTAGATATCTATGAGCATCACCTCAAAGTTACCTCTTCACAGGTCCTAGCAGCATATCATTGGAATAAAGCTCTTAGCGGCGCGCTACTACCCGCTCTTCAGTGTTTGGAGGTGACACTGCGAAATGCTATTGACCACGCGATACAAAACAACCCTCCAAGTGGCGCTAATGGGCTCTATAGTACCAATAGAAACTGGATTTTTTCTCTACCAGAATATAAAGGGCGTAGTTCCCTGAGGAATAACCAAAGATATAAAAGAATTACTAATCCTAGACCACACCAACAAGTAGACGCAAACAACTTTCTCCTTGATAACTATGGCAATAGAGTTATCCAAAAAAGAATATGGGAGGAAGACCAAATTAGGAATGCAAAACGACGCATCACAACAGCAGGAAAAGTTGTCAATGCCAACAGAGTAATTTCCGGACTAGATTTTGGTTTTTGGACTAATCTATTGTCAAACAAATATGAAGACACAAGCTCTAACTCTCTTCTATGGCCAAATCTACTTCCAATCGTTTTTCCAAACGCCCCTCAAGGCTCAACTAGGCAAGATATAGAAGACAAGTTCACTAAAATTAGAGAACTTAGGAATAGGCTCTCTCATCATGAGGCTATTTGGAAATTTCATTATGACTGTCCTCAATCTGGAAGGACTGACTATCAACGGCCAGTATACGGAAAGTTAGCAAGTTGTAACCTTTTGCTCAAGCACTATGAAGATATTCTAACTTTAATTGAGTGGATAGATATCGATAGAAAAAAAATCTTTTTACAGCATAAGACTCACGCGAGATTTATGTCGTTATGTTCAATCGATGGTCTAAATAGTTTTATTGAGCCAGAAAAAATTGGGTTAAATGTTCCGTCATCAAAAGGAGGTTGGGCAATGAAGAAAATCCTAAAAGCCTTAGACAAAGACAACCTCATACGTATCACAAAAAAAGGGGATACAATACTCACTATTGGCGCAGACATCTTGATAGATCATCAATAGATTTCCTGTAATAGAGTCTGGAAAACAAACTTTTCCAGACTTTAAATATCCTCAAATTTCTTTAATTTTTCCACTTATCTGGAAAATACTTACCAAGCCTTGATGAGCTTAGCTTCCCAGAGTTTTTCCAGAGTAAGAAATAAATAGTAGACATGAACTATGAGATAACCCAATCTCATTGATACCAAACAAGGCCAGATTGATAGCTGGCCTTTCTATTGCGCTAACCCTTGGTGTGTTTTCCAAGCTTCTCGACTTAACCCATACACGGCATGGTCAAGGATACGACCATTGACATTTACTGCTCTGGTTAAAATACCTTCTAATGTAAATCCGAGTCTTGAGCAAACATTCCGGCTTGGCTGGTTGTCGGTCGCCGCTGAGATTTGGATTTTCTGCATGTCATAATCGTGAAACGCAAGCTCAATCATTCTAGATACTGATTTGGTTACTATGCCCTTCCCTTGATAGTCTTCGCTTAACCAATAACCAATCTCTACCTTCGCAAGATCTTTATCTATGGAATTAAAGCTGATATTACCGACCAGCTTACCTTGATAAAACATGGCACATACTAGAGACTTTCCATCAGCATAATCATGTAAGGAACGCTTGATAAAGTTTAGAAAAAACGCTTCGTTTTCAGCATACATAGGCCAAGATAACCATTGGCTTAAATACTCTCTCTGCTTCGAAACAATATCTAGGTAGCAAGCAGCGAAGTTCGCTTCAACTAATGCCAGCTCTAGACCTTGTTCAACTTGTAATGTAAACATATTTTCCTTCGTATGTATCGGGAAATAGTAAACAGAAAATAGCAAGTTGTAGACACAAACAAAACCACCATTCTAGAAAACTATGATCCATCAATACCTCACCTTTATATATCAAAAGCAAATTGAAATTTAATTATGTAATTGTTTTATATATGATTAATATCAAAGTGGTTTTGTATAAAAAGGGATAGGGTTTGAGGAATTTTAGTAGAGTAGCTAATTCTGGCATTATATTAGGCTTATTATTATCTTGTTATGCTTATTCAGAGAATAACAGTGAGAAGACACAAGTATTACACAATATAAGCATTCAAGTTGGTAGCAAGATTAAAAACGTTGATCTTAAATCTGCCATGTCACATTACAAAGTCCCCGCAATAAGCTTTGCTGTGGTAGATAACGATGAAATCGTGTGGTCAGAAGCCATAGGCTACATTAATGCTAATTATACTAGACAGGTAGATAAAGATACATTATTTCAAGCAGGTTCCATGTCTAAGTCGGTAGCAGCAGTGACCGCTCTAAAGCTTGTCGATCAAAAGCGGATCACGCTTGACGAAAAAATAGCCCCCTTGTTAGGTGATTGGCAAATACCTAACCCTAATGGCTACAATACTGATGCAGTCACATTACGGACATTATTAAGTATGTCTTCAGGTCTTGATGTGGGTGGCTACTATGGTTACTCGCCGCAGGAGCCACTTCCAAGCCTATTAGACACATTAAACGGTACCGCACCAGCAAATAACCCACCTGTTAAGTTAACCTACAATCCTGGCAGTAAATACGACTACTCTGGTGGCGGATACCAAGTTGTTCAGCTAATTACTGACCGAATGACAAAAATGACCAGCCAAGAAAGTGCTGCTAAATATGTCTTTGGACCTTTGAAAATGGTCAATACCAGTTATCTTCAACCAACTAGGCCCACTGTTACTAATGTTGCTGAGGCAACCGATAAAAACGGCATAGGCTTTAAGTATAAATGGAGGATTGCTCCCGAATATGCAGCAGCTGGCTTGTGGAGTACACCTACGGACTTGGGCAAATTTATCGTATCCATCAACAAAGCCTACAAAGGCGATCCAACACAAATCATTAGCCCTAATCTTGCCAAGCAGTCTTTATCCAAACAAGCAAACACTCCATATGGGTTGGGGTATGTAGTCGAAGGCAAAGGTGATGAGCTTCATTTCATGAAGCTTGGACAAAATGCTGGATATCAAGGTTGGTTAGTCGGCCTACCAAACACAGGGCAAGGCGCTGTCGTTATGACGAATTCGGATAATGGAAGAGAGTTAGCTCAAGACTTAATTAACTCTATCTCGGAAGCGTATCATTGGCCGATCAGTGGCAAGCTCAAAGATGCTTGGATGGTAAACTGAATCACTTCCTTTGGTATGTAAACCCGACAAAGTCGAACATTACTCGTGTTCGACTTGGTTATGACTGCTAATAGGTTAGGTCTGATTGTATAAAGCTTCCCCCATCTCCCTTGTTTAGATCTGTACAGCTAATATTTCAAATAATAATTAGAATCCTGCCAGCTTTGATATTAGGTGTTAGAGTAATTTATAGCCGCCGAAGCTTATCCTTTAAAACACATCTGACTATCGCAGGAAAGGCAAGCCAAAAGATTAAAATAATTATAGGACCATGATAAAACATTGTTAAATAATATTATTTTTATTTAATTTTGTCGCTTTATCATCGACATCATACTCAGCAAGAGATATAAATATACCTATTAATTGTGTGAATATTATTCTTCTACTAACCCAATAAATCAAGTTTTTGAAAGCTTTAGGCGACCTATCTGCATACTAGTAACCAGCTTTTGCTTCTTTTTGGGCCAAAACACACAACAGTTACATATCTATCAATAATTCAACTACGATCTTGTATGAAACAAGACACTTTAACAATGTCAGGAGTTTCTATGAACAGAAACATTCACTTTTACGAGCCTAACGATACCTATGGGTTTCTGTCTAACTTTTTCTATGCACCAATTAATATCAACGGTACAAGCTGGAAAACCAGCGAACATTATTACCAAGCACAAAAATTTACTGACCAGGAGATCATCGAAAAAATACAGTATTGTGCGACACCTGACGTCGCTTTCTCAGTAAGCCGCCAATATAGCAAACATGTCAGAGCCGACTGGAATGATATTCGGCTAGATGTAATGAGTTTTATCGTCGAACAAAAGTTTACACAAAATCCAGCATTAGCATTCCAATTACTTGAAACAGGCGATGTGACCATAACCGAGCATTCACATAAAGATAGCTTTTGGGGGGATGGCGGCAACGGTCAAGGTGAAAACCAACTTGGCAAAATTCTGATGACTGTGAGAGAGAGGTTAAGCCAAGTCGAGCCATATAATCTTATTCAGTTTGTTGATAAAGCCAGGCTGCCAACCAAATGGGGAACGTTTGAGTTATATGGTTTTATTGAGTGCGAAACAGGTAAAGAGCACCTTGCTCTCGTTTATGGTGATGTTTCCTCTGTAAAGGCACCACTAATTCGCCTTCATTCTGAGTGCTTAACTGGAGATGCGCTTTTTAGCACCCGCTGTGATTGTGGTTTCCAGCTCGATAGAGCATTAAACAATATAGTTGATGAAGGCGCGGGAGTATTACTCTATCTGCGTCAAGAAGGGCGAGGCATTGGTTTATTAAACAAAATTAGAGCTTATCATTTACAAGATCAAGGTGCTGATACAGTAGAAGCCAATGAACAGCTCGGTTTTTCCGCAGACTTGAGAGACTATCGCTTCTGCCGTGGAATCCTAGCCTATTTAGGAATAGACAAAGTAAGACTGATGACGAATAACCCTAAAAAAGTTCAAGCCTTAGAGCAAGCCCATATCAAAATTGACCAGCGCGTAGCGCTTCAAGAAGGTTGCAGTAAAGACAATCAGCATTACTTAAAAACTAAGGCAGACAAGCTTGGCCACCTCTTTGACCAAAGCTTTATTAAGCGGTAATTTTTGAGTACCGGCGGGCATCACAGATGTAATGCCCGCGTTTAATCCTTGTTCATGCTAAAAAGCTATCGGCGACCAATTAGATATACTTTTTGATGATCTCATCAATTTTACCCTGTTTTTTCAATACCTTTAGGCGCTGATTAATATAATCTTGAACCTCTTTATCCATAGTGGGCGATAAAGCCAGGTACACAGAATAATCAGGTATTACGTCATTGAATCCCTGCTGGGCATAAAGATTTTTATCAAGATTGAGTTGGTTTTGGTTGTAGGTAATTCTTGAACCCATCTCAACAAACACCATTTCTCCAGGATGGCGATCAACCACTCGAAAGGCTGACTGGTAATTCTTAACTCGCATTTCTTGCACTTCACCACTGGCAAAATAAGGTTGGAGCTCAGGATAGTCAAACCCCATAAGTAGCACGACCACTTTACCACTCAAGTCAGACGCCTTAGTATAATCAATCGGCTTTTTACTGCTAAACAACAGATTATGGCGCACCGTATAAATCGGCTCCTCTGATAAATTCTCCGACTGTACTTTTCCCCAGTTAGGGCTGCCGTAGGTAATCCAATTACCTTGTTGTTGAGAAGAGAGAATAGAAATCATACGATTAAAAGGATAAGTGTGATAATTAAGTTGATGGTCACTATCTTTGAACACTTCTTTAACGATGTCCGTCACTATGCCAGAATGGTCAGCACCTGCGGTTTCAATCTGAAATGGTCTGGCTTGATCTGCAATCACGTAGTAGTCGATCTTGTTTGCACTCGCCAAAGATGTGTTCAGCATGAGCAAGACAGCTGATATTAGGTGAAATCTCCAATTCATTATTGATCCCCATTTTATTATTGAGCAATTAAAACTATATTTACATTAGCCAATATCAATTAAGAGTGTAGTTGCATATTTTGAATAAAGAACGTCGATACCTAAGCATTAGCAAACAACTCGTTTGTGCAGTGGCCTTTTTCAGCGTGTTACTCGCTTTAGTAGGCACAAGCTACAACTTATATCAACAGTTGCAGAGGGATATTGACAACCTGCACTTAACCCTCGACAACCTAAAAACCAGCCAACTTGCAAGTATCCGAACTAGCCTTTGGGTAGAAGATAGAGTCCTGCTAAACGCTCAGTTAGAAGGCCTAATTAGCTTACCAAAAGTTGACTACGTGCATTTGTACAGCGGCAGCGAATCCATTATTGAAAAAGGCCAAAAATCTCATGACGCGATTTCCATCACTTGGCCTTTGGAGTACGAGCTTGGTAGTAAAAGCTATTCCCTCGGAAGGCTGGTTATTCAGTCAGATCTCGCCCCAATATACAATGACCTATGGCTGCAGTTTTTTCACATTTTAACAGCCGAAGTTGTTCGTATAGTATTGTTGCTGGTGGCACTGCTGAGTTTCATCTGGATAGTTATAATGAAACCTATCAGTATAATAGCTGAAGCTATAGGCAGTGTAAAAAAAGATCATTCTCTTCAGAATGTTACGCTCTATCCTCGTATGTTTAAAGATGAAATTTCTCATCTAGCCGAAAACTTTAATCATTCAAATACCCGATTAGACGCTTACCACGAAGAACTAAAAAACGCTAAAGAAGATGCCGAAACCGCTAACCGCCGTAAGAGTGAATTCTTAGCCAATATGAGCCATGAAATACGCACGCCTATGAATGGCATCATTGGTATTGCAGCGCTCATGGAAGACTTGGAACTGAATAAATCTCAGATGAAATACCTTAAGATGATTCAACAGTCATCGGAAGATATGCTAACCATAATTAACGATATTCTCGATATTTCGAAAATTGAAGCTGGCCGAATTGAACTGGAAAATATACCTTTTGATATTCATCAACTGATTGAAGATATTCATAGAGTTAATGAAGTTAAGGCAAATAGTAAGCACTTACAAATGATGGTAGAGATCGAGCCCAATGTGCCAAGCACTCTTTTGGGGGACCCCGTTCACGTCAAACAGATTGTTAATAACCTAGTGAGTAATGCGATCAAATTTACTCAGGTTGGATTCGTCAGAATCAATGTTAGCTATCCCCCATCAGGCTTAAAAATTGCTGTCAGTGATACGGGGATTGGAATTGAGGCTGATAAACTCGATGTTATTTTCGATAAATTCCATCAAGCAGACGGAAGTACAACCCGGCAATATGGTGGCACTGGACTTGGACTTGCCATCTCCAAAGAGCTGACCGAGCTGATGGATGGAGATATACAGGTATCCAGTGAAGTCGGGCTTGGTAGCCGTTTCTCGGTAGAATTACCGCTTCCTTCTCAGTCTGGCAGTCTTAAAATTATCTCATCGCAAAACAAATCAGACGAGCAAAGCAAAGTGCGAGTACTAGCAAAGCCTAGTGAAAGTAATCAACATAAGCCAGCACCATCGACAGCCCAAGTGTTGGTAGTAGAAGATAACTCAGTAAATCAAGTAGTGATAACAAGGTTACTCGAGCGGCTCAACCTAAGCTGTGATGTAGCTGAAAATGGCCAAATTGCTTTAGAGCTTTTTAAACAGAACAACTACCAAATAATATTTATGGATTGTCATATGCCAGTGATGGATGGGCTTACTGCAACTCAACAGATCAGAAAGATGTCGAACTGGGGTCGTCAAGTACCTATCATTGCTGTTACTGCCAACGTGCTAGAAGAAGACAAGCAACTGTGCTTTGATGCGGGAATGAGTGGATTTATTTCAAAGCCTGTCAACGTCGACACAATAGAAAAAACACTGAGCGAACATATGCCTGCGACTATGGACAATTCACTGGATATTACCAGCTAAACAACCCAGCCAGCAGGCTAATCTACTGGCTGAAATATACGACTGAGAAAGTGATTATTGAACCTTGACTAAACCATATTCATTCGCACTAGTATCGTCGTCCGAGCCATAAAACATTCCGCCCGTTGTTCCATAAGCCGTGATTCCCTCGATTTTGTGGTTAGGGAAAGAACGAACAGCTTCAATTTTTATATTTTGCGGTGTACCGACCAAGCCGCGCATAAAGGTATCACTTTCTAAATAGAATGCATTAGTACTTCTATACATGGTCGCATTTGGCACGCTATCGTCTCCCGAGTCTAACGAAGCCACACCATACAGATAATGCCATTTATCTGTATAGAAAAGATCGGAGATATTACGGTTTGTCCCCCATTCTGCTGACGCCTGTATATTACCCACAAGTTTGAAGTCTAGTACTATAGGGGTACCTGAAGTGATACCGTCCATTGGGTTTATTTGCTCCCAATACAAGTCACCCGACTCTCTATCTCCTAACAAAATATTATAGCTACCATCACCACTATCAGATGGTGCACAGGCTAAACCTTCGAAATTTTTCCCATCGAAGGTTGCTGGATCCTTGGTCAACTTATACGTAGCTGCCAATGATAAGCCTGAATACAGACCGCCTTGCGTTGGGTTGCGTTCAATAAGAAATAAGCGACCATATTCATCTTTGAAATAACTACTTTCAGCGGCCAAATAGTAAGTATCATCTATCTGGCAAATAGCCTCAAGATCATTGCCCCTATCTTCTCCTATTGGCCAGTCAACCATAGCTTGTTCAAGAGGAACTATAGTTGCAGAATCACCATGACGCTCAACAACACCAAACCTTGGCTTTAATATGTCTCCATTTTCTTCTCGTACTTTCCAGTCAAACACAGCCAAAGTGCTGTAGTCATACTGCTTACCATTTTCTGCCGCATCTCCCGCAGCAAGACCGCTTATTGGCATCTCAACGTCAGATGAAAACTCCAATGCTTGTTTGTCCTCATCGTCATCACTGCATCCCGTAATCCCTGAGACAAAAGCTCCCATCATAGCGAGCAATATTAGATTCTTTTTGTACTTATCGTTTCTCATTGGTTATCCGTTCCTCATCATGCCAATGGCAAAAAGATGATATGCCTTCGGCCATCTAGTTCTGCCGATAAAATCGAACGAAAAATTAATGACTTAGTGATAAAAAAAGAAACGAATTATGGGGAAATACACGGAAAAAACATCAAATCATAGGCCAAAATGATTTATATTTTTTAGCTCAATGATGGACATATTCAACTAAGAAAGGAAGCTATCTCAAGAGTAGATAGACAGTAAGCTGGCGGTAAACCCCATCTAATCATTTCCTTTTAAATTCGGTATTGTCT
>NZ_JAYQDQ010000099.1:0-13905 GCF_038138445.1 Vibrio sp. | reverse complement strand
CATCTACCTTAACTTGATGATTTTTATCTAAATTATCAGGGGATTCCTCAGGGCTACGTGCTGGTCTTTAAAGTTCTTTATCGAGAGGAAGCTAATAATATAATCTTTTCCCTGTAGTGAAATGGCTTTAGAAAAGCTTTCCTTTTCATCAAGTAAAGGCTTAAGTGTATCCCTGTAAGTTTTTGCTTGATCAATGAGTTTTCTGTGGTTTACGCCACGTAGGTGCTTCTCAAACACAGCTTTGTCGTAGAAATAGCCCTCAGCCAAAACGCTGGGGATATAATTAGTTTTCATATCCTGAAACAGTTTTGAATCCACAGCATCTTGGCTGATGATAAACTGAAAGTCATTTTGAGGGTAAAGCTCGACAAGTAAATCGACAATACTGCCCATTGAAAGTGATACTTCTACACTACCAAGAGCCTGCTCTCCTTGGTTTATGGGGTAGACAAAACGATAGCCATTAAAAATACGTCCTTCTTCAAAGCCCTCTATTATTCTTTGTTCGGTATTCGCTAATCTCACGGATTCTCGAATGGAGAATAAGTTATCACCAAACTTTTCGGGCTTATGTACTCGAAGAAAGCTATCTCCGTTAGGAAAGTGGAAATGGAGTTGTCTAAAATTATGCGCTCTTAGAAGCTGATAGTCTTTTTTGAGTAGTTGATACAACTTAATCCTAGCTTCACCTCGCTTTCTACCTGTGTTATCAAGTGCTATTGATAACAGCTCGAGTACCTCATTATTGCTTACTATCTGTTGGTAGACATAGTGGGAGAATTTATTGTATACACCAATACTTGAACGCACTTTTGATTCCATAATCACAGAGTAATTATCAAGAATCCTGCGTTTTTGTTCACTGTATTCACCGAGTAATATGGCAGAGGATATAAAAATAATGGTGATGAGTATGCCCAGATGAACACAAAGTCGAAATCCTAGGTTGTTTTTTAAGCTTGGTGAAAATTTCAACTCAGTCCGCCCCCGAGTTAGAGATAATGATTAATCTATTAATGATAGAGTATTGAGTGACGGATTGCGTGAGTAGATGAGTTAAGAAAAGGCGCACACTGGCGCCTTAGTGTTGAATTATTTTACAGTGATTGTGTGAATGTTCGAGCAATAACATCTCGTTGTTGCTCTGTGGTTAGTGAGTTAAAACGTACAGCGTAACCTGACACTCTGATAGTGAGCTGTGGGTATTTTTCTGGGTTTTCGACCGCATCTTCCAAAGTTTCACGCTTGAGTACATTAACATTGAGGTGTTGACCTCCCTCAATACGTGGCGCTGTTTCAATCGCTACTTCACGGCTTTCATACTCACCGAGATCGCTGGTTGCAATAACTTGATCAGATGCATACTCACGCTCCGCTGCAACACATCGAGCTTCCCCTTTTTCAGTATCAAGTAACCAGATTGAATTAATTAACGCGTCATTGGCAGCTTTAGTAATTTGTATACCTTGAATCATGTCTATCTCCTAATCGAAATAATCGTTTGTTGGTGTTTTTTTTCTAAAGTTTTGTGCTCCGTTATTATATAACTCACTGTGGTTATCTTGATTTTGATTTTAATCAATGAAAGGTTAGTTATCATAAGTTGCTGATAATAATAACTTTGATTTAGATCATTATTGTTTTCTTTATGCCTCTCTCATCCACTATAATTACAGACGATGGACTCATCTTTAAATTTATTTTGTTGTTAATTTACTACATTTTGGCTTTTTACTTTGAGCTAGAGAGGATAAAAGTGCTTAAGAATGGTCAGTTTGTGAAAGTCAAAAGTGATAAAGCTACAATCGAGCTTTATGGCATTGTGATTTTCATCTTGAGAGGCATAAGTAGAAAGAAGTAGCTTCTACTGAGAGTGTGGATTGCCGCTTGTTGCTGCGTTTAGAGTGTTGAAAAGTTGCTGGCTGATCGACTTTTTCACCCTGTGACGCTTAATGTCAACCTTTATTAAGTTTATGAACCTTGGTAAAAAAATGTCTGAGATCTTGGAGTGGTTGACTAGCGATGTTTATAAAGCAGGGGTGTTTTCGAAACATTGGCACTAAATTTTCATAGCATATCTAGGTTTTCAAACTAATGAGGATATGATTATGCCGTATACATCCTTCTATACTCGTCCCCCTGTTTCACGTATGCCAATGCCAAACCGTCATGTAACAGGACAAGGACATCATAGGACTCCGCAAAAACATTGATTTAACGTCTTTAACCACTTTGTTCCTTTGACACTTTTTGCGACAATCAGTACAGCATTAATTCGAGAAGGAACAACACATGAGCCAGCGATTAGTATGGCATGATGTCATCGGAGCTGAAAAGCAGCAGGATTATTTTCAGCAGACCCTGAACTTCGTTGAGTCTGAAAGAGCTTTAGGTAAAACAGTATTTCCTCCAGCCAAAGATGTGTTCAGTGCGTTTCGATCTACCGAATTTGGCGATGTAAAGGTCGTTATCCTTGGTCAGGATCCTCATCACGTAACCAAGCACGGCCTGGGATTTTTCTGCTCAGTTCTTCCCGGAATTAAACCACCTCCTTCTTTAGTTAACATGTACAAAGAGTTATCTCAAGATATTGAGGGGTTTGAGATCCCAACTCATGGATATCTGCAAAGTTGGGCCGAGCAAGGCGTTTTGTTGCTTAATACTGTCTTGACCGTAGAGCAAGGTAAAGCGCATTCGCATGCAAAAACTGGCTGGGAGACGTTTACTGATAGGGTCATTGAATCAATTAATCGTCATCAGTCTGGTGTTGTGTTCTTATTGTGGGGATCACATGCCCAGAAAAAGGGGCGGTTTGTTGATCGTGAGCGTCATTATGTATTGTCGGCCCCACATCCATCTCCTCTTTCCGCTCACCGAGGTTTTTTCGGCTGTCAGCACTTTTCCCAGACTAACCAAATTCTCCAATCACTTGGGAAATCATCGATTGATTGGCGTTTACCTGCTGTGGTTGAAACGCAAGTTTAAATGCATCTGGGTGCTTATTTTTCGACCGATGTCAACTTTATCATGCTAGTTTCTATATACACTTATAACAAATATGGCTTAAGAGGTGTGTGTCATGATGATGGAAAGAATCCGTAGAGAGCACAGCTACATGGTTCGACTTTTGGCGGTATTGAAACAGAAAATTGTTCAACTGCAGACAGAGCAAGCGATTAACTACACTTTAGTTAAAGAAATCGTAGACTACATGGCCAATCATTCAGAGCGTGTACATCACCCTAAAGAAGATATCCTCTATCACTACTATATGGAGCATTACGGGCATAAGAAGGAGCTGCAAGACTTGGAACATGAGCACGAGTTGTTGTCAGATAAAACTCATACTTTCCTCAATACGGTGGAAATGATTTTGCAGGACGCTGTTGTTCCTCGGAATATATTTGTTGATCAGCTAGAGGATTTCATCTTAGCGCAAAAGCGTCACTTAGAGTTGGAGGAGCGTTCTATTCTGCCCTTAATCGAGAAAAGCTTTAGTCTTCATGATTGGCAAGAAGTAGAGAAACGTTGGAATGTTGGCGAAGATGATCCTGTATTTGGTGACACAATCGCCGAGGAGTATCAACAGATTGCTCATCGAGTTCGCCAAGGTGAACAAGAAAGTGTTTAGATAAGAAAGAAAAAGGAGGCACTGCGTGCCTCCTTATTGTGTCAGTAGTCGAGTTCATCAAAATCATCGAAGCCGATATCCATGTCCTTTAGTTCTCGTTGTAGTCTCTGCTTATCCTTAATTGCTTCAATTTCGCGCCATTTGCGCTTGACGGGTTTAGAGCGAGTTGCTCGAGTTTTAGGAAAATCCATTTCCATAATATCTTCAAAGTTTAAGCCTTCCATAAGCCACCTCTTTATATGATTTCTCTTTGAAGGGGTACAGATTTAATACCACTCTGCTTGAAGCCTAACCTTGATTGGTTTCTCATTTGTTACGATTGAATTAACTTTTTATGCATTTTTAACTGGGCCTCACAGAAAAATGATGAAATTTTGTTGATTTTTTATCCAAACAGAAAAGATTTAGTGCGCAAACTATCATAAATGAAATGTTAAAGCTGTGTTTAAAAATTGAACATTATGAGCTTGTGTGGGTGTGGTTTTAATGAGTTCTGTTTCTTATGGTTGTTATTGTAAATATCACTAAAAGGGGGGGAGGATGAGTCCTTGGTGTTAAAGGAGTGACTATCGTTTAAAGAACGACGTATGCTTCTCAGGTTGTCTATTATTTATTGTTGTTAAATTTTAATGCTAATGTTTTTTAGTTGTGTCTTTTTTGTGCTTTTTTGTGTTAGCTAATGGTGATTTTATAGTTAAAAGTAACACTAATATGAATTCTGATGCTTATTGATTTTTGACTTTGTAGGTTGCATTATCCGCCAGTCAAAAAATACGTTGTTACGTAAAATGGAAGCATGAGGCGCGTTTTACATATCTGGGTTGCACGATAAATAAACAATAATACTAAGCAAAGTTGACACTTGGTTAGCGACTGGATGGAAGGCAAGGAAGCATAGAACAGCGAACACTCAATATGAGGATCTTATGACAGATTTAATTAATTTGATGAATGACCTACTTTGGGGCTCGATTCTAGTTTATCTACTGGTTGGTGTCGGAGTTTACTTTACAGTCAGACTTGGCTTTATCCAATTTAGACATTTTGGTCATATGTTTTCGGTTTTGAAGAACAGCCGTAAAGCAGACAATGCAGGCATTTCATCATTTCAAGCATTATGTACTAGCCTTGCTGCCCGTGTTGGTACCGGTAATATGGCGGGCGTTGCTGTTGCGTTAACTGCTGGTGGTCCTGGTGCTATTTTCTGGATGTGGCTCATCGCTATGCTAGGTATGGCAACCTCTTTTGCTGAGAGTACATTAGCGCAGTTATACAAAACCAAAGATGATGACGGCAACTATCGTGGAGGCCCTGCCTACTACATGGAAAAAGGCTTAGGTATGCGTTGGATGGGCGTACTCTTTTCTATTTTCCTTATCATCGCCTTTGGTTTGGTATTTAACGCTGTTCAAGCAAACTCTATTGCTGGAGCAATGAACACAGCATTTGGCTGGGATGAAACATACGTTGGTATCGCAGTTGTTGCTCTTTCTGCTGTGATTATTTTTGGTGGTATTAAGCGAATCGCTCGTGTTGCTGAAATGATTGTTCCTGCGATGGCGCTATTGTATCTAGTTCTGGCTCTATTCGTTGTTTTTGCCAATATTGAAAAACTACCAGCAGTACTTAGCTTGATCTTTAAGAGTGCTTTTGGTTTACAAGAAGCAGCGGCGGGTGGTCTAGGCTACGCGATTGCACAGGCAATGATTAATGGTATCAAACGTGGCTTATTCTCAAATGAAGCCGGTATGGGTTCTGCACCAAATGCTGCAGCATCAGCGACACCTTATCCGCCACACCCTGCATCTCAAGGCTATGTGCAAATGCTAGGCGTATTTATGGATACCATAGTGATTTGTTCTGCAACCGTGGCTATTATTCTTATGTCTGGTGAATATGTACCTCATGGCGAAATCACGGGAATTGAATTAACACAAGCAGCCTTGAGCTCTCAAGTTGGCTCTTGGGGTGGAGTTTTTGTTGCTATTGCGATTTTCTTCTTTGCCTTTACTTCTATCATTGCTAACTATTCATACGCAGAGACAAACCTAATATTCCTTGAGCATAACCACAAGGCTGGTTTGGGTATTTTCCGTATTATTGTACTGGGAATGGTGATGTTTGGTGCGGTGGCTTCTTTGCCTATCGTTTGGTCGCTTGCGGACGTATCTATGGGTATGATGGCTATCGTTAACCTAGTCGCTATTCTGCTGCTTTCAGGAATCGTTATTAAACTTGCTAAAGACTATAACCGCCAGCTTAAAGCAGGTAAGGTTCCAACGTTTGATTGCAATGACTTTCCAGAGCTCAAATCACAGTTAGAAGACGGGATTTGGGATAACAGCAAAAAAGAGTCATAGACCTTATCTATAGTAACGATATGGAAAGCCATGCAGACATTGCATGGCTTTTTTTACAGCCAACATATCTAAATAGTTGTTTGGCATAATTAACAGTATCTATGCTTTTATTTGAATGATTTAGATTGATAGCCTAACTTTAATTTAGATTATTTGATTGAGCATTGTATGGAACACTTTTACCATCTTGTAGCAACAAGTCGAACAATAGAAATTGGTGACATCGAGTTAGGTGATTCACCAGATTCGTTAGACTTCACTGTGAGCAAACCGATGCGTTTTGATGGTGTTAACTTGTTGTTTTCCTCTGATGGTGAACCAGAGTTTTATGCCAACGCGTTTATTTTGAGTCGTCGTATTGTTGAAGGGGTTAAAGATACTGAGCCGACCTCGTATGCTCTGCTTCGCTTTTTTCGCTATCTAGGCAAAAACAATCTTAACTGGAATGATGAGAATGAAGAACTTGAGCGTTTCCCTATTTATCTCTTCAGAAGCTATTTGGATAAACAGATTGCTAAAGGAAACATGCGCCGAAGTGTTGGGGCATTGACCTTATCTGTGATCCGAAGGTTTTATGTGTTTTGCTACCGTCATGGCTATGTGGAGAAGCTTCCGTTTGAGGTGCATGGTCACAATAAATACGGTCAGATGCTCACCGACATTACCCTCAAAAGTCCAAAACAAGAGACCGAACTTACCCCAATGAATGACTTGGACATAAAGCACATTCGAGACAATTGGCATCGTGCGGGGATTTCTGGTGAGTTTCGACTGTTGGTAGCGACTGTAATTAATTCTGGTCTAAGAGCGATTGAGGTCGCTGATATAAAGCCTCGCCACTTCAAAGTACCTAAGGGCTTCAAGGGCAAAACCTACACCGAGATCAAGATTGGTCCCTCTCATTGTTGTTACACCAAATACAGCAAAGACCGTTCAATTTCGATGCCTGTTTGGTTAATGGAGCAGCTCAGTCAATACTGTGAAAGTGAGCGGTATAAGGAGCGTAAGCGTCTCTACTTCTTCAATACTGGTGATGAAGATGCGCCTGTATTTATCACAAAGGAAGGGAATCGTTTTAAAGAAGAGGGACAGCGGTCAAATTCAATAGACACGCTATGGGGGCGGTTAAGAAATGCGATTAAGGAAAACAGCAACCCTCACTTCGACCACGACTTTCACGATACTAGAGCAACCTATGCAGCGAATAAGTTAGACCTGTTGCTCAATATACCCGACTTGAGTACGACACAGGCGTTGAAACTACTGAAAGATGAACTTGGACACAAGGACTTATCTGTGACCATGCGTTATTTAACGCATTGGGAAGGCAACCCAACCAAGAACCAAGTGCCTGAGTTAATGATGGCGTTATTGGAAGAGGAGCACATCATATGACGGAGAACTTCGACTCAGATAAGCCTGATAACGTTCGTACCTATCGCTCTATTTCGACCGATGAAATGCAGTCAGACAACCCATTGTCCAATATTCATCAATGGAAATATGTCTGGGTAGATAGTAGTGGCTCAAACCGCACATGCGATTTCAAAGACTGGCTCAAATACAGCACTAAGCAGCATGTTTCTCTACTGATTTCCAAGTTTGAGCAATCAGGTTGGGCAGAGTCGAGTAAGTTCGCTAACTTTAAGTTTATTGATAACATTTTAAATCATAGCTTTACTAGCCAACCCCAAAAGCGTAAGTCTAAGGTAAAGTTCTCACCAGAAACGTGTGTGAACTATATTCAGGCTGCGTGGCTATCTCAGCGAACAACAGGTGTCGGATTGCATGGAAAGCCGATAAAAGCCAAAACGTTGGGATGGATGGCTTCAAACTACAATTCAATCCTAAAGAAGTTTGGTTTTGGGAATATACCTAAAGCAAGTCGCAACCTAGATACCGCGAGTGCATCGTTAGATTCCAAGAACTACACCAAGAAAGAGTTAAAACGCATCGTTCGTGCGCTGTTGTCGGATAGAAAATTACTCTACAAAGAGTATTTAGATAAGACCATCAGCGAAGGTAAGCGAACAATTGCATTTGATCGTCTTATCTCCAATGCGGTGTTCCTCTATGTGTATTACACCGCAGTGGGACAAACAGAGGCACTGAATACCTTTGTAGTGGAAGATGGTTGGAGTGTTGATAAGGCAGGCGGTAACCGAATCTCGGTAAAAGGTTTAAAAACTCGTGGCTACAAAGAAGAATCTCGTACCTTTACTCCAAGAGCGGTATCTAAAACCTTTTTTGAAGAACACTTTGAATTGTCGAAGCTGCACGCTGTTGCTTTGAGGCGAGATAAGCATTATCTCTTTAGGCGACGTAATGGCAAGAAGCCAACTGTTGATAATCTCAAGCTCTACATTACGGGGTTAATGCAGCGCTCTGTTTTACTGCAAACAATAAAAGCGGCAAATCCAGATTTTTCCTTAACCTGTAGGCGTTTGAAGTCATCCGTTAAACAGTACGCAGAAGAAAAGCTGGGGCGACAAGGCGCGATGGAGAGCAATCGTAATGCATCCGAAAGCACATGGAACAATTCAGACTACAGTAAGAACTCAAAGTCAGTAGCGCATTGTGAATTGGCTTTTGGCGCTGCCACACTCTTTGCGTTGGGCAGTAACCCAACAGGAGGGGTTACTGCCGCGATAGCAACAACGAAGGCGCAACACTGTGAGGTTTTATCTACGGAAGAGGCCGATGCCCTCAGAGCGTCTTCCAGAGAGCCTGTGGACGACATCGCTAACGGAGGGGTATGTAAAGGTGAAGATGTTCCGCAAAAACGTGAGTTTCAAAAAAGCAATCTAGAAACGGGATTGTTAGATGATGACGATGTGAAAAATACTGCTTGTGGCTATGTCATCAAATGCTTTATGTGCCGAAATTTTGCTGTCGTTGATGAGATTCATGACATTTGGCGCTTGTTGTCATTTGAACTTCGGCTCAATGAGGTGGTAGCCGCCCATAAAAGCCTTGACCACTTCATCAAGAATTTCAGCGAGGTGAAGTCAGCGATTCGAGACATAAAGAAACGCTTCAAGAAAAGAAACCTTAAGGCAGCGGAAAAATACTTAGAGCGGCAAGGTTGCCATCCTCTTTGGGATGAAGATTCTATTCAAGATATTTTTAAGGGGTAAGCATGTACAGTATTAGTCATGACCACGTATTGTTTGAAAAATACGCTTTGCCTATTGACGAAGCTTACCCCATGCCGACTGCAAGAACTGTAGTCAGCGTAAAGCGAGATGGCAGCCCTGCTTCTTACTTTGAGGAGGATAGCTGGGATTTTAATGACCTGTTCAATACCAAAAAAGAGAGGAAATCGAACTACATCTTAACGTTCGACGCCAATAAGCATAACCCCAAACTGGTGTTAGAGTTTAAGCAACGAATGTATTGGTTGATATGGGGCGGCAAAGAAACCTTGCTGAGTATGGAGGGGAAAACCTTCAGGAAGATTGAGCAGGTTAAAAATATACATAGTTATGTCAATTCATTACTTAAAGTGTTTGCGAATACTGCCATCAACGCTTTTTCTTATATTTCAAGTGACATTGTCTTTTCGCAAATTAAAGAGTCACTACGTGGGTTGAGTGAAGGATCTATTGCAAAAAAACTGGACTCTCTCAATGTACTCACACAGGTTAATTCACATTTTCCAGAGAGCACTAGGTTTCACATGCCCTACCAATACGGTGAAACCGCAAAAAAGGTTGCCAAGAAATATGCCGCTCATGGTAAAGGGCATTTTCCGACAGTCATCCCCATTATTTACGAGCAATACCTTTCTCGTTTAATTCAGGATGTGGAGTCTGCTTACCGAGACTTTTTGGGCGGTCGAGACCTCGAAGCGGAAGTCGAGGCAGAGTATCGTTCATTACAGACTGAGCATGATATCGAACGAGAAGTCGAAACTCTGTATCAGGAACTCATTGTCGATATTGAGGTTGAGGAAAAAGCAAAAAGCAGCGGCATCTCCCCTCAAGAGGTGCTTAATGACTATCGAGATAAAGCTAAGAACGAAGTTGAGTCTACCTATCGCAATAAAGCCCATAGAGGCGTTATTGATGCCTATAAAAAAGATAATGTTTTATTGGACGTGAAAGCGTATGCCCAATCAAAAGGGGTGACTGAAAAGCAAGCCATTGATGCTTTTAGAATGATTAAAGGAGCGTGTTTTGGCGCTTGTTCGGCATTCACGGGAATGAGGATAAGTGAATTAACCCAGATTGATGGTGACTCATACAAAGAGGTTGATATTGATGGCATTAAGCTCTGCACAATGCGTTCTTGGACGGATAAATTAGAAAAGCTAAGTCGTGAGGATACATGGGCGTGTGCGCCAATTTGTGAGAAGGCGTTATTAATTCTCACTGTCCTCAATGATAAATATCGCTCTATTTCGGGGGATATTCACCTCTCGCCACGCTTTTCACTCAAAGGTGAAGGCAAGGGATGGACAGGTGATACTATTAATCGTCAGCTAAAAGACACTCATCTCAATACTACGAACTTACGTGATATTTTCTATGATTACAGCCTTCATATCGATATTCGTTACGTTCCAGAAGAAATGGAAGAGGTTTTTAACCTGCTAAACCCCTTTGTCCACGAGAAGTTTAATCCAATACACAAAAATGAACATGGAGGGTTGTATTGGCGCTTTAGTACCCACTCATTGAGACGGACATTTGCTCATTTTGTGGTTGGTCATGGGTTAGTGTCATTAGCCTCGTTGAAGCATCAATTTAAGCATATACACCTTGCGATGACAGCCATTTATGCGAGTCATTCTGAGGTTCTAACGTTACTAGGCATTCAAAATCCAGCCCAAATTAAAGAACAGATCCAAAAGCAAGAAATAGAGTCTCACGCTAAGTACCTTAAGGGCATTGTCGAGCATCCAGAAGAACAATCAGGTGGCTTCATGAAGTTCATGAGTGGAGAGCCTATGGTGGTTGGTGACGCGAGGTTTAATCAGTTGATTGAAGACACGAAAGGCGCAAACAAATCGACAGGGTTTGGCACTTGTTTTTTTGGTGAGCTATGTAGTATGGGGCATTTGTTTGAGCCATCTAAATGCGTAGGCAGGGACTGTGAGAACCTGAATGTAAACAAGGTTGAAGCTGAAAACTGGGTGATAAGGCGAGAGAGATGTATTGAAAAAATTGAAAAAATGAAAGAAATGGGAATGTTCAACCGCAGCTCACTCGCTACGCAACTGAGTGATATAAGGACTGCGGAAAAAGTGATGGATGACCATAACATTCAATTTGAAAAATATCGAGTAGAGGCTCTGTAATGGCGACGGTGGTAACAAAGCTAGAGAATGCGTTTAAGGCCCTTTTGAAAGAGGGTAAGAAAATCAGTCCTTATGCTGTTGAAAGGCGAGCAGGAGTGTCTAATGGGTCATTGAAGAATCATATTGTTCTGCTTGAGAAGGTGTTAGCAGAGAAAGAGAAGTATGCCACTGACCCAACCAATGTAGGGGTTGTAAAGGCTAGAGCTAATAAAGCTAAGGCAAAGGTTTTAACGGATAAGTACCAAGAGGTTTTGGATAAAAGCGAAAAACTTCGAGCTGAGAACGAGCAGTTCAAAGGTGAACTGAAGGTAATGGCAGATAAAGTCGCTCAGATGACTTGGGAGTTGCACCGCTACAAAACCAAAACACGCAAAGACTCAACAAACGTACATAACTTGAAAGCATAAATTGAAGAACGACTAGTAGGTGTGTTTGCGGGGCATGTAACACGGAATTGTCGAGTAGACGACACCTGTTACCAAGTGTCGTCCCTCTAAGAACCCAGCGTGCAACTTTCACCGCACTAGGCTCAAGCCTTCACGAAGGCACCGATTGGCACCCAGCAACTTATAAAGCAGCGAGAGCAGGCTCATGCCAAGAGTTACGGCATTGCTTCTTTGATTTTCTCTTAGCCAAGTATTCTTGGTATTGAGGATCAAAAGGTGTAGCGGCACTCCTGATTTTCACATGTCTCTCTATTGGCACCTTGGCTATTTGAAACAGATTGAACTGACAATCCATATTCATGATCTTCTGCCAACCGTGAAATTGCCATTGACCTTGACGGTTGATGAAGTATTTAAGGGCGATCCAAGTTCTGGATTTTGTTGGATGACGCCTTTTAGCCCAGTGCCATAACGCATGGAATAGCTTGTGACCTACATATCCGAATACCTGTTTCGCAACGCAGTGTCGATAGTAATTCGACCAGCCCCTGAGTTTCGGATTTATCAACTTGATTAAATCGTTGACGGGGATGGTTGCGTGCTTTTTGATGAGTTCGCGCAAATTACTTAGGAACAGTAAGGTGTTGGATTTACTCGGCTTAATGAGTAACTTCCCTTTGTACTTCCTATGATTAAAACCTAGGAAATCAAAACCACGGCTGATATGGGTAATGTGCGTTTTCTCTTCGGAGAGTGTTAAGCCTCTTTCTGCTAAGAAATCAGCAATCAACGGTTTGATATCGTTCTCCAGCACTTCCTTTGAAGCGCAGGTGACGACGAAGTCGTCGGCGTATCCAATAAAGTTGGCTCTAGCACCCTTTTTGAATGCAGTAGACTTTATGTGTTGCTCAAGTCCTGCAAGCGTCATTAGCATCAAGGTCGGGGATATGACCCCGCCTTGTGGTGTTCCCTCGTCAGTACGGTAGAACAGCCCTTTATCCATAAAACCAGACTTTAACCATTGTTCCAACATGCGTTTATCTACGGCAATGTTGCTCATAAGCCATTGATGCCCGATCTTGTCGAAACAGGCTTTGATGTCTCCCTCAAGAACCCATTGAGCTGATTTCTTTAATGCCAAACACTTGAAACACTGTGCGACTGCATCGGCAGTGCTGCGGTTTGGTCTAAATCCATAGCTGTTAGGGTCGGCAAGTGTTTCTGATACTGGCTCCAGAGCAAGAAGATGAAGCGCTTGCTGCGCTCTATCGACCATGCAGGGGATACCCAGTGGTCTGAGCTTGCCGTTTTTCTTGGGGATGTAGATACGCTTGAGCGGTTTGGCTTGATAAGCTTTTCTGCTCAATTGATTGACTGCTTTCATGCGGCGCGTATCTGTATTCCAGATAACGCCGTCAATTCCAGGCGTTTTACTGCCTTTATTTTGAGATACCCGCTTAACAGCAAGAAGTTTTGCTGATCGCGAGTGAGTCAGTATCCACTGCAACGCTTTCGCTTTGCTGGGTTTACCTTCTCGTGTTGCCTTTGCAATACGCATCTGAAGCTTTAAAACATGAGATTCAACGTCTTTCCAATTGGTGGATTGCCATTGAGCACTGTCAGGAGAGGCACTAATCTCTTTTGAAATCATCATTTGCGTTTCTCCTTGAATAAAGTTCTTCAAATTCTCTTGCAACGGAAGACCAGTCGGAAGTCAGCCCACTTTCGTGATCAGATATGAATCTGTATCTGCATCGTTACAATGCAGCCTTCGCTTCTTCCAACCTCCTATACCTGCATCACTATCGGCCACGAAGGCTTTCCCAGAGGGAGTGATACAGGCTTACCGTGTTCCGTATGTCGCGCAATGTCAGTTTAGATGCCCGCTATAGTGCGGAGAGTTCAACGATCACGAAAGAGCACGGGGCAATCTCTTTCCGACTCTCGTGCCTTTTGGCTACAGCGTATTAACCACTTCCGCTGCTCATCGATTAACGCACCTTACGCGGATTCACTTATGTTCATCATGCTGACTACCTAGCACTTACCCAATTTTGTGGTTATCAGGAGGATCGTCCTCTCACGATTTAGATCCCGATCGGCAACTACCAACCTTCGTTACATTGTCAGAGCCGCTACTTTATTCAGGCTCCTAGGTTCATCTGGTGATACAGATGGTTCACTCGTTGAGCGGTGAACAGCGCTTCATACGACCTCACGTCGCAC
>NZ_JAYQDQ010000098.1:0-13941 GCF_038138445.1 Vibrio sp. | reverse complement strand
GCATCGTATAATGGCTATTACCTCAGCCTTCCAAGCTGATGATGCGGGTTCGATAAATGTAGACCCAAAATCATACTTTAACCAACAGGTGAGTGAGTGAATTGCTTATATCACTGAGCTTGAAGGACACCGCAAGTAAGGCTAACTAAAGTATATCTACTTTTAGTTTGAAAATGACCTTACTTTATGCTCTACTCTAGAGCATAGACAATTTGATTAGTCACTCCAGATTTAATGAGTGTACTCTGAGCGCGTATCGTATAATGGTAATACCTCAGCCTTCCAAGCTGATGCTGCGAGTTCGATTCTCGCTACGCGCTCAGAGTACACTTTTTTCCTTTTAGCTCGATGAGCTGTACAACTCTCCTTTTTCAATACCAGAAATAGAGTCATATCGCGTGTTATGGCAGTTTTATGCTGTATCTGAAGTCATGCTTTACAATGTTATCTAAAGTTCGCTTAGAGTGAAGGGGCGGTGCTCCTGTCGCTATTCGTGATTGGTTTGTTTGATATAGCGGTAAAGTGTAGCAACGCCTATACCAGCAGCCTTAGCAGCTTTCTCCTTGCTCATCCCTTTTTCAACATACCTTAACGCTTCTATACATTTGTTTATTGTCGATTGAGTTTGTTGTTTACCTTTGTACTTTCCTTCTGTTTTTGCTCTCTCTATACCAATAAACTGCTTTTCTAGCATTTGCTCACGTTGCATTTGGGCAACGGCTGAAAGAGTGGTGACAACTAATTGACCAGTTGCACTGGTGATGTCGATACTTCCTAAGTCGGCAATGAAGATTTTGATCCCATCAGATTTGCATCTATCAATTAAGTCGAGCACATCACGAGTGCAACGACCTAGTCTGTCGATTGATTGAGTGACAATCTGATCTTGAGGCTTTAGTGAATCCATCAGCCTTTGCCACTGCTCTCGGTCAGTTGTATTTTTAGCACTGACTTTCTCACTAAAGATTTTGTCGAAGTTAAAACCTGTCGATTTAAGCAACGCTATCTGCTGTTCAAGGTTCTGCTCTAAGGTGCTTACCCTTGCATATCCGTATATCGCCATAATGCACATATCTCTATCATTAACATGGTTATAAGATAAATCTATCATATAGATTTATCAATCTCTAAATGATAGTGGAATAACGTCCTGTCTTTGGCTCATACCTATCTGATAGGTAAGAAAATATGATTCACTTCTGGAAGTACTGTAATGATTATACTGAGAGCCTTTATTGAACAGCGCTAATACTAAATGCTTTTTGCCTAACCAATTGGTGAATATGACTATTTTAATTTTCTCGTAAAACCAGTATGTTGCAATGTTAGGAAATTATCAGGCAGCGAAGCATGAAGAAACCACTCGATCAGGTAAGAGTTAGAGGCGCAGGCTATAAACCTGTTTTGGATGATGTCCCTCAGTACACGCCATCGACAGAACGGGTAAAAGACACCCCAGAGCCAACACCGACCCATGAGTGTAATATTAAAATACTTTGTACACTTGAAGATCTAAACCAGCTTCAAGTGGGGGTGTGGGCTTTAGCTAAAACACCGAATGAGCCTAAAATCATGAGCTGGACTAAAAAAGCAACGCAAGAGAGTGAGGTATTACTTTCAGCTAAGTGCTTGTCCAATGAGGAAAAGGGCTTACTTCATGATGTATTTGTTGATGCTGGTCATATTACTCAGCACACTATTACACCGAAGCCTATTAACTCATCACATATACATGCCGAATACATCCCTGTTAAGTTGATGGTGCAGGTTTCAGAGAGTGACTTAGCTTGGGCGACACATGGCTACTATTACCACTTCCTTGATGGAGTATTAGTCAAAGAATACAAAGTAGCGGGTAATGATCGTTGGTCTTGCCATCTGACCCGTTCAAAAGCCCTCTTCTTGTCTGATGAGCTATTATCTGACCATCATTACACTTCTATTTTATTGCCTTATAAGCTAGAAGAGAAATCACTGCCACCTCAACATATTCTTTTTAGAACTGAAAAACTGACATCTGAAGAGCTAGCAAATATTAACCACGCGTGGCTTGAAGAAAATGCCGTTACATTAGATATTGAACAGCTCGTTTCTATTCGACAAACAGATCTTCTGGAGCGTCCAAAAGATACTGAGTCACAAAGCGACTTTAAAGAAAAGTCAGCCCCAACTCACACAGTTAAGACTCACGTTGATACAGGGCAAAGCGAAACTTGGACAGATATTGCAGCTCAGTATGGACTCGCTCCCAAGGAACTACTGACACTAAATCCTCTTTATGAACAAGACCCATTATCGCTAAAAGTCGGCGATAAACTTCAAGTAAGGGAGTGGCAAGCACCAGAACAATGCAGTATATCGGATCAACCACATCCGATAAAAACCATTGAAAAAGCCCATTCTTTAGGTGATGTATGGGGAAAATATCAACATACGACCATCAATGATAAGTTGGTTAATATTTCCCAAGATCAAAGCGTGTCGGCTAACACTCCTGTTATCAACGCCACTCACACGTATTGGCCTGCCTATAACTTCCTTGCTAAAGAAGGTGAAAAACAGATTGAGGTGATTTATCGCAGCCAGACAGCAGAGATCGCGATCTTTACGCCTGAAGAGTGGAAAAAACTGTTTGAGATTTGGGACTTCAATGGTGATGTTAAGACCGTCAAAGACTCGCTAACAGGGTTATATAATGCCAGAGAAACTGCCAAAGCACTTGGTGGCTTGGGTGTGACCGCTATTGTCAAAAACATCGATGGTGTCGAGTATCTCTATTTAAATAATTACGATAAGTTTAAACAGACAATTTTGCATGGTGGCGTCTTCCGTGCCGATAACCCTCAAGTGGTGAAAATGGGAATGGGTGCTCTTGATTCAGTTAAAGGCATGACCCGTTACGTAAAAACTTACGCCCCAGCCGAATTTCTTCTTGGCTCAGGGATCAATGGTCTTAAATATCTATTAACCGATGACTATACACTAAGAGAATTAGGTGTTGATGAAGCTAAGCTTTTGGTTCATGCGGTAAGTGTTGCTGGTACTGCTTTAGTTTTGGGTAAAATCGTCGCATTTGGAGCAGGATTGTTATCACTTCCTGTAACGGTTCCCGTATCTTTAAGTATCCTTGCTTTCTCTGCTTTTGGGGTATGGTTTATTGATAAAGAGACTGATTTTGAGAAAAGACTAGTGGAGGCTGTCGTTGATGAATTCGATGGCGAATAAAATAGGTTGTATCGCTTTTGTTTTAACTGCATTCGCAATTTCGGTTATTACTTGGTGGGTTTATTGGCAATTTTATGTTGTACAAATTTTTAATCCTTCATCGGAATTAGTTGCTGATCCGCTATATTTTATGTCAATAATCTTTGGAGTGTCTGGTTCTATTCTTGGCATAACCACGCTGTTATCTTTACCTTTAATTACATACGTTTGGTATAAACAAGCTGAAATAACGTTAACTCCGCAGCCTATGAAAATGCGTTATTTTACTCTGCGAAATATAAAGAAGTTTTTTCTTATAGTAGCAATCATCGGCGGTGGTTTTTCCTTCGTGTCTAACATCATCTTACTTCACAAGATCATTCCTGATAACGGCTATGTGCTTTGCCCGAAAAAGATCGGCTACAAAAAGAATTTACTTCGAGACTACGTTCTAGATGTCAGCCAGTGTGAAAAGTTTTAGGTAGGAAAGAGTTCTTACTCAGAGAAGGTTCACGGTGACGCTGAGCCTTATTTTTGGCGTGAACAACGCTTGGTGTTTAATTCGAGAAAGGTTTTATAGTTTGCAAGATAGTATAAATGCAATTGATGACCTAGATGTTAGTAATAAGTGGAAGCGCCGTTTTCATCTATTGAAAAATCTAGGGGCAGATGAACTCAGCCATGCTTTGATTCTGAAGAGTGAAGCATATAGGGCATTGTCTTTTAAAGAACGTATCTCTTTTATTTCTAATTTTGCTGCGTTTTTTGGTGGTTTTATATACTACTTTTATAAGCGTATGCATCTAAAAGGCTTGGTAATTCTTTCTTTATCTATGCTTTGGATAGCTGCTCTAGCAGGAATTGAGTTTGTCAGTGGTGTCGTCATTCCTGATGTGGTTTTTTGGAGTTTATCAGCGTGCTTGTGCTCCCAGTGGGCTAACTATGACCTGTATCGAAAAACATTCCATAGCGAGCAACTATGGGATTGGATTCCAGCGCGGTGGCGAAATAAATCAAGTGTTCTTTGGTTTCTAGCTCTGTGTGCAGCAATCTGGGGTGGTTCAATTTACTACACTGCTACGCATACATACTCAACTTATGCAGCATATGATGATCCAAATGCCATACGAGTTCCTTGTGGCTCCTTCGTAATGTTTGCCACTCAAGAAGAATTTGATAGCTATGGTCGAGATATCATTTGCAATCAGTAATGAAGATTAACCACCAACTTGACTCGGTGACGACGACATTCAGACTTAAAATGACTAGGTAATATAAGCAGATGCTGAATCGCTTTTACTTTCATCTTGAGCAACGGAAGATATTGTATCAAGGTAAAGAAGATATAAGCCCTGAGATTGCTAAGGCAATGTTTTCAAAGCTGAATACGGGGTACTACACGTCACAGGAAGAAGAGTTCATCATGAAGCTGTTTGTTAAGAAATCCTTTCTAAACAAACGAAATGGTGAGTATGAGTTTATTAAAAAAAGTAAACCTTATAAGCCGAATGTTATCCCCAAAAATATTCGAATTCTCTTTCTATCGATTGCGGCTGGGTTAGTCCTCTATGGTTTGTTTGGTATCAACCACGGAGAGATTTACTTACCCTCCAAACGAGGGCATGGCATTACTTTTGTCGGTGATTCTCTTTATGTTTTATTTGGCTCTTTTGTGATGCTTGCTATCGCCTGTATCATTATTGTCGTGGATCACTACGATAAGAGGAATAACGAGCACCTCTATGATTTAGCGTTAAAAGGGCTTGGCTATGTCAGCTTAGCCTTCTACATCGCGGCTTGTATTTGGAGCTTTGCGAGTTAAAAGGCTTCGCAAGCTGCGTGAACGCAGCAGCTACGATATTGATTAACTCACTCTTTGCCATTGATTTCGGAGTGTGACGACAGGTCTCTCTCTTTGATTGGTGGCATAGAGGTACTCTTCGTGGATCAGCTTGTCCAGCCAAGTTCTGCGCTTGTACCGTGCGCTCAAGCTCGTTACTGCTTTTTTGAAGTTCGCTTCGGAGCCAACGATATGCAGTTCATCTTCTGTTCGAGTTATCGCAGTATATAACCACGCACGGTCAACCATTGGTGCGCCATCCAATGCCACTAAGGTTCGTTTAAATTGAGAGCCTTGCGCTTTATGTAGCGTGATCGAGTAGGCGCGTTTCAACGAGTCAAAGAGTGCTCTGGTCAGGTTGACCTCTTTGCCGTCATCCGTTCTTACTCGCCCTAGGTGATTCCCTTTTGACTCAATGCTTTCTAGTACGCCAAGCGTGCCGTTTTGAACACCTGCTTGGTAGTCATTGATGGTAAATATCACAGGGTCATTGATTCTAAAGTCTGTCTCTAGTTTTTCATCACTGTACATATGAACATACATAGCTGCACCATCAGGATTCACCACCTTTTGGCAGGATTCGTTAATCTCTGAAGTGATCTTTATTGAGGAAGAGACCACTTGACTGTCAGAGGGAGCCTCTGAGTAAAGCCTTGTACAGGTCTCCACGATATCTTCGTCACGGACGGGATGAAAATGAATGCATCCTGTACTCAACTCTGGCGGTACGATCCCATCATTGACTGATTTTGAGTATTCGGGTATCCCAGAGGATTCAGATTGCCTTTGCACAATATCAAGCTTCACGACAGAAATAAGCCCTGAATCAATCATGTCAGACAGCACTAAACCTGAGCCGATGGACGGTAGCTGGTCACGGTCTCCGACAAGCAAGAAGCGAACGGATGGGTCAGAATGCGTCACAATCTTATACATGGTGTGTAGATCAAGCATAGAAGCTTCATCGATAACAATAAGGTTTTTGCCTGCGCCGATAGGCGGCTCTCTTAAAAACCTTGCTATCGTTGATGTTGGTAGCCCGATTGATTCATGCAGCCGCATTGCGGCTCTGCCAGACAATGCCATCGGATAAATGTTGAATTTCAATGCGGAGTAAGCTTTTAAAACCGTTTTTAGTATGGTGGTTTTTCCTGTACCTGCACCGCCAGTGATAATGGAAACGTGGTGTGACAAGGCTTCTTTGACTGCAAGCTGTTGTTTATTTGCGAGCGTAAAAGGTAATTCATTGATGGCTTGATGCATTGCCGTTTCAGTCGCGCAGTTCCACTTAACTTCAGAGGTGACGAGCTTCACTAACCTTTTTGCGATCACCGCTTCTGTGACGTACATCCCTACAGGATGATAGTGTTGGGTATCAGGGTCGATGCGGAAGGATAATTTATGTCCTGCCACTTGCATGGCTTTATCGACAACGTCATAGCTGCGCATTATATCAAACAACTTGCTTCTTAGTTCTCCCTTTGTCATGTACGTATGCCCTGAGCGGGTATGGTTACGTATCGTTTGCTCTATCGCAGCAATAAATCGGATATCTGCGTGGCGTTCGATATGAAAGTAAGAGCGAGCAATCTCATCGGCATCTTTGAAGTTCATACCGAAGGTCACAAGTAAGTAGGGATTGTCCTTTAACTCTTCAACGACTGTATTTTTATGATATTTGAAGAGCTTTTGCTGTATTGCAGGCGGTATGCCATGAGAGCAAAACCATTCCGTGTACTTTAGGGTTTGATATTTTTCAAAGCCAGCAATGAGAGCAACCGCCGATTTTTCGGTGAGAATACTCAGTAGCGGGTTCAGTTGTTGTTTCTCAAGGATCTCAAAGATTTTCGAGCCATAGGTGCGCCACAACTCTTTGGCTTTACTTATACCAATACCAACAAAATCACGCTCTTTCGAAATGAAATTCACAAACTCATTGGAGGCTGATGGCAATACCAGTTTCACTCGCTTTGGGTTGATGAAGTCAAAGCGTTTAAGTTGATAATGCCCTCGCAAGTCATCAACCATCACGAAATCCCCCGTGATCTGAACGCATTGACCTTCTGAAGGGGCAAAATCCATGACGTTTACAGGGCAACGAACCAGCACGTAAGATTTGGCTGAGACCATTTCAGGTTGAGATTTGCGTATGAAAACTCCAGTGAACTGAGCTTCTTTGTTGGTTTCAAAATGGATAGTTGTTATCTCCATATAGGCGGTCATCATAGCTCCACCCCCATACCCATTTCGCTCATGATTTCTTTTAGCTCTTCAAAGCGCTTTAATTCGGCTCTAAGGCGCTGGTTCTCTTCTTCAAGCTCTCTGAGTCGATTTGTATCCACATGGCGCTGAGAAGCGCCCTGATCGTATTTCTTCGGTGAATCCTGAGCGACTTTGCCTGACTCCGTGAGAGCGGGCAGAATATTTTTCTCTCTAAGCTCTGTTTCTAATTCTTCCAGCAATGCTTTAATTTTCGGGTTTTGCCGCAATGCCGAAAGCCCTACGCCTGATTGAGCGGATAGCTCCGCTCTTGCGAGATTATGTGTTTTAGCATTCACAAGTGGCAGCCAAGTTTTAGAGTCGTAAATCTTACAACCATTGGCGTCCAATGGAGTTTTGCTACTTAACCACGTTTCGAATTTTGAGGCATTTTTATCGCCACTAGAGAGCTTTTTGTCGGCATCTTCTGTTAAACCAAAATCACTCATGAGACTGTCCCGTTAAAGCATCAGTAATGTATTTCCATTCGTCACTGCGAAACAGGACTTGCTTCCGAGACTTGCTGACGATTTTTAACACCGTTTTTTCATTTCGAGTTTCGGTTTGGAAGTATTCAGGAAACTGCTCTGGTAGATTAACTAACTTTGATATTATCTGAGCGAATAGAGCATCTTCGGCTGAGGTGTCTGAAATGACCTCTAATGTCGGAAGCCCTTTTTCAGCAGTCGTTTGGTGCGAGAGCGCAAGGCTAATGGGTTGCTTTCTCGATTGTTCCTGTAGTTTGGCGGTTAATACTTTTCTTTCATTCTCTAAAGCTTGCACCTGCATTTGAAGCGTTCTGACATAAGCTCTTGATTTAGGATCTAATTGATCTACAGGAAAACTCACTTCGCTCCGTTGACTTGCTGGAGCCTTATTTTTAGCACCCAGGCGTTTATCTTGTTTAATCACATAGAAAGAGATAAACGCCTTAAAATTTACATTATTTGCAATGGATTGATATTTAGGGGGAACGCTCTCTTTCTCTGTTTTTTCAAACAGATCTGAGTTGTCAACGTTTTGGATGAAAGCGGCAATCGTTGAGTTGTTTATTTTCGCACCTGAAGCCAGCATGGTTTTGGCTGCTTTTCTTATGTTTCGGAGTGACATCTTCGAAATGGGCGTACCGCACTTCTCTTCACATTGAGCGAAAAGCGCTTCCTCTTCATCTCTGAATTTTTGTTCAATGTCATTGAGTTGTTGTGTCATCTCAAATGTTCTCCTCTAACATATGATGCGTAAGGCTTTTTTGATTTTTGGGTAATGTCAGTTGTTGTTCGATCATTGACTGAAGTAAATTGGCTGCTTTTGTGACCTTCTCCAGTTTGAGTTGGCTGATCTCCATTAATCGACCGTCAGATAAAGCAGCTATCTCACCTTGACTGAAATGTTCATTTAAATAATCAGCGAGTTTTAAAGCACCTTTGTTCGCTAAGTGTTTATCTTTGATCCGTGCAAACAAAAAGGAAGAATCAAGGTGACTCACAATAGTATCTAAAAACTCTCGTAACGCTCTGGCTGGGTTTTCTGGAATAGGAACGGAGCCTTTCGGGAGAAGGTATGCTTGCTCAACAATCGTGTGTATTAATTGATACTCTGAACCTGACTTCAAGTTGGCGGTGATATTTACATCTCCGATCAAGGCGGGTTTATTGCCTGACTCGGTATCGCTTGTCTCTCGAAGCTCTTCCGACTGTAACACAGCTAGATAACGGTTCTTCCATGCCTTCATTAAAGGAATTAGCGATTCTTCGATACCCTTAATGCTGGATTGAGTAGAAGTGATTTTGACATTAAGTCTTTGTCGTTCTTCAGGGGTCTCGGCATCTTCTAGCGCCCATTCAATTTCTTCAACACACTCATTGAGGTACTGGATTTCTTTACTGGATTCTTTTAAAACAAACATGATTCGATTCAGCTCCATGATTTGTTCAATCAAAAAATCAAAACCAGTTAACCAGAATCGACAATTACCACACCCGCCCTGAACAGGAATAAATATATTGTCTTCCTCTGGGTGAGGCATACCTTCTGAGCATCCTGCGCAACCTTTGCCACCGAGAGGACACATTCCGCCCTCGACAGGGGCGAAGGTAGCGATATTTCGATGGTTTAAGTCAATATTTGAGGATTGGTCATTGGGAGCAAATAATTTTCTTTTGTCTTGCCCCAGCAGGACTTTATCACTGGCTGATGGTGCGTATGGCGTGGACTCATTGGCTTGCAGAATGCTTTCCTTGATGATATCTGACTCTGCTTTGCTATAACCCAAGGTCATGAAAATAGAAGCGTGTCCAGCGATAAACTCCGAGACGATATGTAAAGGCACGCCAATATCGAGTAAATGAGAAATCCCAGCCACTCGTAATGTATGGATATCAAAGATAGATTTTCCATCCGCATCCGTTAGCGTGACATCAAGCCCTTCTTGTCGGAGCTGCTTTTCTGTTTCTAAACACAGCTCATCAAAAATGCGTTCAATTTTATACTTACTGATCGGTGGGTGGGTAATAATGTGCTTACCACTGAGTTTGTAGCTGACAGTTTCTGTTAAGTCTCTGAATACAGGCAGTATAAACGGAACATTAGCCATGACATTTCTGGCATTGGTAATGCGCTCTCTATCGGATGGAAGGTGGTCGAATCTTAGAGGCTGCGCATCGGCTGAATATTGTTCAAGCCATTGGAGCTGCTCAAATAATACATTGTACGGATGATTTAAGCTTTTCTCATAGGTGTGTTGAGGATTAGATATGTAAGGCCAAGGGATCTCATACCCATTTTTTTCATCAGGAGACCACATCTGAGTTTTGTTCGTATTGATATAAATGGAAAAGTCGGAATCTCCCGACATCAATCGATTTGATGGGCGTTGTAAAACGCCAACAGCACCGCCATTCACATCCCATTGTGTTCGATGGTATTCACTTTCGAAATGCTTCAAAGGGGATAGGTTTTCTTTAAAGCTTTTGGTTGTCGGGTCAAAGATCTCTTGATCAAAGTAGCCTTGATCTAACCAACGAGCCTGAACACCTCGTATCGGCAACAATAGCAAAAAAGCGAGAGAGGCTGCTCTGGAGGGGCAAAAGACATATTGTTGAGACTCTGGCTCTAGGAAATGGTCAGTACGTCCTTTGGCATGATGGCTATTAAGAGCTGCGAGAGAAATCTGCTCTGCCCATTGGTACGTTGGTACGCCTTTGCTATCAAAGCCACAAAGTATCTCTACCATTTTATCGACAACCATTGACGTGATTCTGGCTCTTGGCGTTTTTGAGCGTCTTCCTCGACCTGTAAAATCTACTTTGGGTAGATTTTTAAATGGTGATTCAACATCCCGCTCTTCCAACTTCAGTGCATTTGCTACGCCGCGATAAAAACTTTTTGCCAGCCCCCATCGGTGTCTTTTGGTCTTCTTGGATTTGACGCTTTGAGTGTTATTGATATAGTCAAAATAACACTCAGACCTATCTACAAATGGAGAGGGAGTGTATAAATCAATTGGTTTTATATCCCAAGGACTTAGCGCTCCACGGTATTGTACCGCCCATTTTACAAAATGCATGATGTCGGATTTATAACCATCTGACGTCAATTTTTGTTGATGGAATATTGATAAAGCATCTTGCCATGCATCGGGCAGCGGTTGCGCTACTACACCGATAGGGATATCTGCTGCTGACTCAACAGTAATAGCGCCATTTCTTTCAACCACTTTGTAGCGCTCATACCAATGTAATGAGTTTGAGTCTTGTTGTTTATAAATGGTGTCGCACATCTCCAGAGGGTATCCCAACCCTACGGACTGTGTAAGCTGCTCCATTATCTTTCGATAACCAAGCCTTGCCGCTCTATCTTCACTGAATAAATAGCCACAAAGTAGTCGAATTTGTATCGGAAAATTCAACGTTTGACCGATGGATGTGCAAAAGATAAATCGAGACCACAGAGAGGTTAGAATAGACTTTCGATCACTACTAAAAGCTTGGGCTATTGCGTTATCAAGATCATTAGAAGCGAGAGCGCGAAATTGTAATCGTGGTGTTTTCTTTGAATAAGCAGGAAGCCAGCTTTTTGTCACGGTTCCATAAGACAGCAGCTTGAGGTAGATATTTCGATACAGCGAAGACTTTCGTCGATTGGTTTCTGCCAGATGTTCGCCACTAAAAATCAATAAGCAGTCAGCGTCACCTAGTATTGAAATTAAGTCATTGGCAGTCTTTTTACGTTTAACATCATCAAGTTGCCCTATGCACCATAGTATTTGTTTTGCAATGTGACCACATCCCAACTTGCTTATAGCGTGTTTTCTACTTAGCAGTAATGCAGGGAAAAGGTTGATGTCAAGCTTTGCCAACGCTTCTTCTGTGATCGCATCAGCCCAAGCTTCAAACATCGTCAACTCATCAATGATTTTACCAATGACTCCTTCGACTTTGTCCGCTGTAAGACTGAAAATATAGCCTCGCAATGACTTTCTATTTTTTACGGGACTTTTCTCCGCATAAGACGCCAACCAAGCATCAAGAGCCTTGTTTCCCGTCGCTGACATCAAAGTAAAGTTACGAGATTTAGACTTGTTAGCATGAAACTGACGGTAAAAATCTAAAGAGAGTTGAATGAGCGCTTGTTTAAAAGCAGCCATGAGATTTTTTTCAATATGCTCTATTAGCACTGATGCATTCGTGTTTTGAAAGCGTAAGTTAGAGGAAAGGTTTATCAGTATTGGCTCTTCATTTTCTTTAAATGAAGGGACTTGAATTAAAGCGCCTGAGAGTGTTCCTGCTGCGTGGAGATCAAGTAAGTGAGCATTATCTTTAATGATGATATCTGGTGTCATGATTATCTCAGCCAGTTGTCTGGATACTGGTATTTAAAGTGTTGGTCGAAATCTGCTACAGCAGGAAGGTCTAATGGGACATCGGATGGTTCGCCAATATGTTTATGATGAGCAAGTAGCAGTTCGTGACGAACGGTGGCATCCGATAAGTGGTAGTAGATCTGCGTACTGGAAATCTGACTGTGATGCAGCATCCCTTGAAGTTTTGTGATGTCTATTTTCAATACAGTGGCGCAATAAAATCCGAATAAATGCCTTAATGAATGCAAACCATAACCTTTTCCTGCCAACCCCATTTTTGTGAGTGAACGTTTTAATGAGGCATTGATAGCGGATATCGTGAGTGGCAATCCATACTCATCATCGGTGATTTTGATGAATAGCCAAGGATGCCACGGCCAGCCATTAGGGTTTGGTTTCCCTGTACTAGGGTTACGATAAATGTATGTGTTCATATATTCTTCAAACACTCTGGCGGCATAACGTCCTATCTCTGGGGAGCACCAGAATACTTCGCCATCTCTGCTTGATGCTTCCGAAGGGGTAAACGATGCTTCAAAAAAAGTCATTCCTTTAAAACCAGAATGCAACCCATCATTACGATTCAATACCTGATCTCTGGTTTGTAGGTGCCTTAGTGGATGGTTCGGCGGCAACTGCTCATTCGCGTAATTCTCTTCTATGTATTCTTTTCTGGTGGTTTTCCTGATCTTGCCATCAGAATCTTTCCACGAGATTTCACCATAAGTCGGGTCATCCAGACGAACTCGAAGCATATGATTGTTATCGATACCAATAACATCATCAAAAAAGGTATGTAGAGGTTCAGATCTTCGAAGAGAGCCTCCGCCATACATCAAAAACACTAATTTATCTCTAGGATTGCCAAGGGTCTCTATCAGCTCTATAAAACGGTCAGCGGGGAAACACTTATTTATTCTGTCTTGTAAGCGCTTCGCTCGTTTATGGACTCGGTCTTCTCGAACAGAAACAGAGAATTCTTCTTTCTCATGCTCTTGAGCTGGGAAAAGGTGCAATAAGGCATCCCAACCTGAACGTTGTTTAAAGGTTAGGTACTTTTCGTAAGAGGATAGAAAGATAGTTTCAGAAGGATTTAACCTGTCAGCACCGTGAAACACACTTTGAAACTTATCAAAATCATTAATGTGCCGAAGGTACGTTGTTTTTATGCTTTTGGCTTTGACGGGCTTCCAGCCAAGAAAGGCTGATTTAAGATAAGAATCCGATGTTAACGTACAGAACTGATCAGTCCCAAACATCTTAGCATCAAGAAACTTTTCAATTAGTCGATTGGTGTCATAATCGTCACCTTCATGGATGGTGAGCACTTTATGGAAATTATACAAATGACCAATTGCTCTCATTGCTTCTTCTAGTGATGAAGGAGTGATTCCTTGCTTTATCATCCCACTAATCCATTGGTTAACACCAATTGCAGGCTCTCCATCAAAAAACATGATAGGGATATCGAACTTGGGGTATTCGGTGGTTCTGACCCACTTGATTGAATAAAAACTGAAGAAATCCATCATAATCCCTTAAAGTACAGAAGTATTAAAGTATGATGCAGATGTCTTGATTTTAAAAGGTGTTTTTACTAGAATTATTTTTTGTTGCAATGTGAGATCTTACTGCTATAATGCGCCGAACTCTTCTTAAGGAAATGACTAACAAGGCTTAAGAGCATAATTCTCAGCGCTTTGAAGTTTCTAAAGCGGAGAGTATAGGGCAACATAAAGTATATCGTTTTAGGTCTACCTTTTTCGATTCCCGCTGC
>NZ_JAYQDQ010000097.1:0-14271 GCF_038138445.1 Vibrio sp. | reverse complement strand
CCGATACCCCAGAAAAAACAATGCCGCTCACCTTAAGTGAACGGCATTACAGTATTGAGGGCTGTTTTTTGTCATAAAAAGTTCACAAAATAGTTGATAGACGTATTTTATCTGTGCACTTGGGGACCGATAAAATTTTTAAGACAGTGTCAGCTTGAATTCAAGTGATTGATGGACACAGACAGAAGCCATGTCATTAAATAAACTGGGGCTACAGTTATCCTAGCCCCAGTTTAGGAATGAAAAATGGCTATTACTTGGCCTGACACGTTTGTTTTGCGACAATTTGATCAACCATTAACTGGCCTCTAGTGTTTCGCATTTTTATTCTGTAGGTTAGGCCAACGTCCAAGTTGGCTTTAGTCTCTTCATCGCTGCAGTAGCTCTGAATGCTAGTTTTGAGTACATGTTGGATCGGTTTTGCTCCTGGGGCATCCTGATTGTAGACCATCATTATTTCTATCATAGTTCCCTTAGAGTTGGCTCTTATGATAGAAAGTGGACCCACTTCCATTGGAAGTTCTGCGGCTATCACACTTGCCCTGCTATGAGCTAACATTTCAAGCTGACGCTGCTCTCCTGAAGACGAGCACCCAGAAATTATGGTGGCTGCTAGTATTGCTAGGATAGTTTTCAGTTTCATTTTTAGAACACTTTTTTGTACGGCTTAATTATAACCTGCTTATAAACACCAGCATCAACATACGGATCGGCGTCTGCCCAATCCTGTGCCTGTTGAAGTGAATCAAATTCTGCAATAACGGTTGAACCTGAGAAACCAGCCTCACCAGGGTCATTAGAATCAATCGCTGGCATAGGACCAGCTGTAAGGAGGCGCCCTTCATCTTGAAGTTTTTGTAAACGAGCTAAATGAGCCGGCCGAGCGCCAAGTCTTTTTTCGAGCGAATTTTCCACGTCTTGAGAAAAAATTACGTACCACATATTGCTGTCCTCATATATAAATTTGTTGAGAGGCATTGCCTAGAGTCAATGAAGCCTAACTGTACAGAATGTAACAGCTTTTAAAAGAGGGTCTGACAATAAACTGTGAAATTAGTTCTGTTTGATCGCACGAGGTCTGCCTTCTGTATCTATTGCAACATAGTTAAACGTAGCGTCACAGACCATGAAACGTTCTCCTATGCCATGCTCTTTTACTGGCTTAACCCATACTTCTAAATCGATATTCATCGAGCTTCTACCAATTTTTTGACATTTACCATAGCAGCACACCACATCACCAACGCGGACTGGTTTTTTAAAAGTGATACTAGACACAGAGACAGTGACAATACGCCCTCCCGAAATTTCTTTTGCTAGAATGCCTCCGGCTAAATCGAGTTGAGACATAATCCAGCCTCCAAAGATATCACCATTGGCATTAGTGTCGGCAGGCATGGCTAAAGTGCGCAGGAGAAGTTGACCACGTGGAGAGGTAATGATTTGATTCATAATTGACATCCATAAAATAAAATAGCGACCAAAATGGTCGCTAAAACCCAAGAGGGGGAAAGCTTAGACTTGTTTGTGTATCTATCGAATAATATTAAGAATCGATAGGATAACTATTGGGGATTATAACAACCCATATAGTCTAGTCACCAGCGCTAGACTCGGATTTTTGTTTCGGCAAGTGCTTATAAATATATATTCCAGTGATAACTGTATAACCAAAGGTTGCAGCTAACAGCCCAAAAACTTTGAAGTTCACCCAGACATCGAGTGGAAGTTCGTACGCGACATAAATATTGAGGCCTGCACAAAATGAAAAGAACACCACCCATGCCCAAGTCACTTTCGCCCATACATGATCTGGGAGGGTAATTTCTTTTCCAAGCATACCTTTGATTGCCGATTTACCTATGGCATGGCTAATAGCAAGGCCAAGGGCAAAAACAACATATACAATGGTTACTTTCCATTTGATGAAGTTGTCATCGTGAAGGAAAATCGTCATGCCGCCGAACAAAGCGACCATAACAAAAGTAATCAACTGCATTTTCTCTACTTTTTTATATAGCAAGTAAGTGAGTATGACTTGGACTGCCGTAGCAATAATCAGAGCGCCTGTTGCTACGTATATGTCTTGCATTTTATACAGTACAAAAAAGATAATCAGTGGGATAAAATCGATTAGTTGTTTCATTGCAAAAGTCTAAAGTTCCAATATTGGTGACAGTCTAACGAAATATGGACAATGAAAATAGGCCTTAAAGGCATATTGGGGCAAACTTGTTGGAATAATTTAAGCCAGTTATTCATAACTGGCTAGGCATCCAACGATGCTTGTGCATGGTTATAGATGATCTTGCTCAGTTAAGAACCAAATTATTGGTAAACTTCAAGAGACGATATCATAGGTTTAATATCTTCAAGATAGCCTTCTTCTCTCAAATTTGAAACAGCAACTTTTAGTTCTTCGTTACTCATGGCAAAGCAGCTTGATTTCCCTGTCATGTGATTGAGGTAGTCATGGTACTCATGTTCTGTAAAGTGACCAAGCCTGTCAACCAGTAAACATTTAATTCCATGATGAATAAGTCTGTAGTATGTATGACGATGAAGTTCCATATTCAGCCTCTCCTAGCTATGCCTATCTGATAACTGCTCAGAAAGGGTGTGGCTTCGACAAAATGTTGCCACTTATGATTGATAACTCCAACAAAGCATAATGAATGCCATACTTAAACTTGGGCTCTTATTTTATAATTTTATGTCAGGTTTTTAATGACTTATATTGATTTTTCTGTCTAATAATAAGAGGGTAAAAATCGAGTGTAAGCATCGTATTTTGCTCACAGTAACGAGTACTCAAATTGCAAGTCGTTTTGATATTTAAAAAAAGAATAAATTTTATTTTCCGCGATACTACTTCTTTTATATTCGATTACTAATCTGTTCTTTATTTTAATGTATTGAAAAGTAAGCTTTTAATGAAGTGGTACTAGGTGAAATGCGATTTTTATTATGATAGAATTAACATTAAAGGCGTATTCAGCCAATAAAAAAGTTGGCGAAAATCAGAAGGTTGGCATACACTTCCCCAAGTATGGCCGATATGTTGTTGATTGGCTGAGCAAAATGCTTTGGCGCTGCTAAATACGGCAGCAATGTTAAACACAGTTTTGAGGAAAGTTTTATGGCGCTCACAAAGGCCGATTTGGCTGAGAACCTGTTTGAAAAGCTCGGATACAGTAAACGGGATGCCAAGGAAACGGTTGAGGCGTTTTTCGAAGAAATTCGTAAGGCACTGGAAAGTGGCGAACAGGTAAAACTGTCTGGATTTGGAAACTTCGATCTACGCGAAAAAAATGAACGACCGGGTAGAAACCCAAAGACGGGTGAAGACATTCCTATCAGTGCTCGCCGCGTTGTCACCTTCCGCCCTGGGCAAAAACTGAAGGCTCGCGTGGAAAATGCTAAGGTCAAAGGCTGAAACTACTAAGCGAACGGTTTATTCAGTTAACGTACCGAAAATCTAGAAGACGGAGTGATATACAACCCGTCTTCTAGTTATGTAGCTTTGCCTTTATTTAGTCTCTTTTCCAAAGAACATGGCAAAACTTATGTTCTGGATCTCTGCTGATCAGAAGACGGGCAAATACGTCATCAAGGACATCATTGTCCTCATTGACTAGGCCTATTCTCACTTCTGCGTATAGACTTTTGTCAACGTCGAATCCGACATGTGTTGGCCAGTCGTCGCCCGTTTCAACCAACTCGGCAGCACCTCTTTCATCGAATTGTGCGGTAAAAATGATGACATCCGCAGGTTCAAGGTTATCTGGTGCCATTTCGAGAAATATATCGTAGGCCGTTTCTATTGCATCATCATAGGATATCAGTGTTGGCATAGTTAAGCTCGGCTCATATATTTGCGCTCAGCCGTATTGACCACAATACGATCACCTGTCGCAATATATTCGGGGACTTGTACTGTCAAACCAGTCGCAAAGCGAGCTGGCTTTGTTCTTGCTGAAGCAGAAGCTCCTTTGATCGATGGGTCTGTTTCTTCTATCACAAGCTCAACAGAGGCTGGGAGTTCAAGACCAACAGCACTGTTGTCGACAACAATAACGTGAAGTCCTTGAATTTCTTCTGTAACAAACAGTAATTCATCTTCAATGTCAGACTTTTTAAATGTGAACTGTGTGTAGTCTTCATTGTCCATGAATATGTACTCATCGCCATCTATGTATGAGAAGGCAACTGCTCTTTTAAACATGTCGACAGTATCAACCACATCATCAGATTTGAACCTTTCATCCACACGTGCACCCGTGGACAAATCCACACAGCGCAATTTATATATCTTTGCGCCTCCTCGGCCCCCAGGAGTTGTGACTTCAATATCTTTGATTAGCAGTGTTTTGCTGTTTGATTCTATAGCAAAACCTTTTTTAAGTTCGCTTGCCCTTGGCATGAATATATCCTTAGCATGGAATGGAATTGTCGTATTATATACATAGAGTTTAAACGAAGGAATATCTTGATTCGTGCCAATGTGTGGGCGAACATTAGAAGATACAGAGTCTAAAAATTATTGTAATCAATTATATGCATCTTTCAATTATTGACCCTAATCAGCCATTTCAGGAAATGTACCAGCCAGCGGTAGATGAACTCGTGAGTTTTCTTAAGAGCGGGCTGGGAGAGAATCTTCATAGTGTATACATCTATGGGAGTGTTGCGCGAAAACGAGCTGAGCCAAACTTGTCTAATCTTGACGTTTTAGTTGTGTCTAATGAGAGCTTCAGCGATACAAGAACTACCTTGTTTAACTCGATAAAGTTTCGTTTCCAAAAGGCCTACCCATTTATTAACGGGATTTCTTTAACTAATACTCTAGCCCAAGAGGTCGCTAGTCTTGACAGCATATTCTCTTGGGGATTTCAACTGCGCCATTGTTCAGTGTGTGTCTATGGTGAAAACCTAGCAGAATGCTTTGGGGATTATGAACCAAGTTGGGAAGTTGCCAAACACTGGAACATGGATGTCGAAAATTGGGTTGCTGTTTATCGCAATCGAATAGCGCGTTCGGCGACACCAGAAGATCAGATAAAAGCTCAAGTGATCATTGCGAAAAAGCTACTTCGAGCCAGCTATTCTCTTGTGATGTACAAAGATAAGAACTGGTTTGATGATCCCATTGAGTGCGGGAACAACTTTTTGCGTTATTATCCAGAAAAGCAAGTTGAGATTGAACGCTTAGGGATTTTGCTGCCTGGTCGCTTTATTGCCAAGCGTTCTGTCGTAGGTATCCTTGATGGCTTTGGAGAGTGGTTGGTCAAGCAGTATCAAAAAACAGAGTTTCGTATTGGCTGATTGTTGTACTAAAACAAACCAAGCTGAGGCTCGTACAGGCTAGTAAAATTGATTCCCACAAATGGCAGAATGGCTTCTGCGACAGGCTTAAGTTGCTTGTCGATGTAGTGTTGATAATTGATAGGGCTTTTTAAGTATTCCAGCGGCTCTGGCCCGTTAACCGTAATCACATACTCAATTCGGCCTTTGTTTTGGTATTGAAGAGGCCTGCCCAACTGTGAGTTTGTTTCATCGGCTAAGCGAGCTGCCTTCACTTGTGGAGGAATATTCTTCTGATATTCATGGAGCCTGCGCCGAAGGCGCTTCTGATACACCATTTCTGAATCAAACTCCCCAGCTAATGTCTGCTCGACAAACTCACGAACAAAGTCTGAGGGATCTTGTTCATGGAAGATCATTGAATAAAGCTGGTACTGAAAACGTTGGGATAGAGGAGTCCAATCGGTACGAGCGCTTTCTAGACCTTTGAATACAATTTTTTCTGACTCACCATCACCAATAAGTCCGGCATAACGTTTTTTTGATCCTGTTTCCTGACCTCTAATTGTGGGCATAAGAAACTTTTTATAATGCGTTTCATACTCTATCTCAAGGATTGAGGTCAGGTTGTATTTTTCTTTGAGGTGATTTGTCCACCAATTATTAATGTAGTGTACGAGTTCTTGCCCTATCTTGTTCGCTTGCATTTGTGAGAACTGACCGTTTAAGGCAACAAAGGTTGAGTCGGTATCACCGTAGATAACGTGATAACCTTTTTGCTCGATTAACTGCTTCGTTTGTTTCATGATTTCATGCCCACGCATTGTAATACTTGATGCTAAACGAGTATCAAAGAAACGGCAGCCAGAAGAGCCAAGCACTCCATAAAATGAATTCATGATAATCTTAATGGCCTGTGAAAATACGTCTTCGTTATTGCTTTTAGCTTGGTCTCGAGCTGCCCAAAGGTCTTCAATCATAGCCGGAAGAAAGTGTTTACTGCGATGAAATTGAGCTCCCCGAAAACCCTCAACCGCTTGATGTTCGTCCTTGCCAATTTCTAATTTAAGTCCTTCGATTAAGCCCATTGGGTCAATCAGAAACGACCTAATTATTGATGGGTAAAGGCTCTTGAAATCAAGGACCAAAACAGAATCATAAAGATTAGGGATTGAGTCCATCACATAGCCGCCTGGGCTTGCGAACCAATTCTCAGAGTGTAAATTGGGAGCGGCATAGCCTGCTCGGTGAATCTGAGGCAAATACAAATTGGTGAATGCTGCCACAGAGCCTCCGACACGGTCCAGCTCTACCCCTGTGAGCTTGGAACGCTCTATAGCAAACTCAAGTAAATGAGTTTGAGAGAAGATTTTATTTACCAGGACACAGTCTTGAAGGTTATATTTCGCCAAAGAGGGCTTGTCTTTGAGAAACATCTGGTTAATTTCATCCATTCTATCGTGGACATTATGGATTTTTTTCCCTTCGCCCAATAATTCTTGCGAGACAGACTCGAGTGACCAACTTCGAAAGTGAAAGGTCGCCGTTTTGAGTGTGTCAATGCCATCCATCACGACTCTACCCGGAATAGATACAAAAGCTTGTTGGGTATTTGAGGAGGTGCGAAAGAAGCAATTTTGTTTAGCGCGGCCTATGTTCAATTTGAGCTTATGCCACTGAGCACGCTTGTGCAGAACTCGAAAATCAAAATCAATTACATTCCAGCCAATGATGACGTCAGGGTCAAAGTGCTCAAACCAGCGTATCATAGCAGTCAAGAGTTGACGTTCGTTGTCGACCCACTCGATCTGAGTCTCCGATTCCTGATAGGGACCTATCATGATCACTCGGCTGTCCATCGAGCTATCGAGCCCAACGGAATATAAGGTACCTTTTTCTGAGCACTCAATATCTAAGGAAACCACTTTTAACTGAGGTGTATAATCGTATTTTCGGCATTGAGTGTGATGAAATTTTGTATAGCCTCGCTTTGGCTCTGGTATGCCAGTAAACTCAAGGCCGCCTTGGATAAAGCGCTCCATTAAATAACGATCTGCAAGACGAATATCATCTTCAAGAACGAGTATGTCTCTTTGTTTGAGCTCTTGGCTTAGCTGTTGCGCTTGCTTGATTGTGTGGCAATAGCAGGCAGCGAGTTTTATACCGTCAAAGCTGGTTAGCGGTACGGCCTTGATTTCAGCGTTAACATGTAAAGACCGCAATAAATTTTGGCATTGAGGTACTTCTTGTTGGGGAATAAAAAATACAGACTTTTCCCCGTTGATAATGAGCTGAACGGGACCGTTCTCTGTTTTTAGCCAGAGCTCTATCTGGGTTTGACCTGAGATATCTCTGGCTTGGCGAGTCAACAAAAATCCATGTTGTATTGACATTTGAAATGCTCTTATAGAAATTCGCCGCTAGCTTAGCACAAGCCTTTATTAGTCTAATAGTAAATTAATCCACTCACTTTGATGCCAATATCTTCTGAATACCATTGCTTATAACCAACCTGAGTTCGGAGCGCAAAATTGGGGGTGAGTGACCAATTCCAACTGATATTTAGGTTTGAATGGGAATCTTGATCAGAATGTATGAGTGCAAGATATTGAGCTTGTAAACCAAGCCTGTGTTCTGGGGCTATCTGGAATAAAGCACCAGCTTCAATACCTACTCCGGAAACGAGATCATAGTCAGTGAGTTTTCCACCGTTTAACTCACCGGATAATAGCGTATAAACATGTGTTTTATCTGAATCACCCCATGATTTCCCATAGCCGCCTTGGGCAAACCAACGTTCGTCCATGGCGTCCGATTTTGGTTGTCGATCCATTCCAGTGCGTATGTTCCAAGACCAGCTGTTAAAAACTCTGTTGCTGGGGGCGAGTGCCATGGCATCGAAGAGGTAAAACCTATCCAGCCTATTTGTACCTTCTTGGCTGATAGTCAGTTGTGTGTCGAGAAAATTAATTTGTGCACCAGCGACAAACCCATCTTGAGAGTCTAGCAAGTCATGATAGGCAGCTCGCCATTCTAGAGTAGTTTGATTGCTTGTGTCGTCCCAATATTGATAACCCAAACCAAATCGAGCAGAAGCATGACCTTGCTCTGGTGAGACGAGCGGCTGTTCAACAGGTGAAAATGGCGAAGAGACTTTTATTTTGCTTCTTAGATAAAGGAGCTTGGTTAGCCGTTTAGCGGTTGGGTCTCGCTCTAAACCTTGATCATATAGCTGGAAATTTAACCATTCATAGGCAAGCTCTAGTATTGCTGCTCGCTCTGTATCTGAGAATTTAGACTTATCTGGGAAATTGCCTTGGGTTGCCTTTTTTGCTGCTTCAAACAGGCGCGCATCGACTTCATTGGCTTGATGTAAAAGCCGAGTGCCGAAAGCGGCTCTATAATAGGGTGCCTCCAGTAAGTCGTTTTCAGCGAGAACGCGAACCGTGTCTGAAGGAATGGCTTGTACAGAAAACTCTTTTGTTAGAGCCAGGTCTTTTCGGGCAATTTCCAGTAAGGACAGCAATTGATAAGAGCAGTTTTCATCGAGAAAGTAGTAGTCAAATTCAGCGTTTTGCATCTCCCACAAATGAAGTAATATTTTTTCGACTTCTTCTGGGGTAAGTTTCAGTCTGTATTCCCATATGTCTCTTGACTCAATGTCGTTGTATTCGCGAACTTTCTTATAGTAGGGCATAACGGCAAATCGACCAGGATACTGGCCAATTAAGCCCTTGATAGCAAATGCTGCAGAGTTGTCTTGACTGTCAGGCTCTGCGGCAAAGTTGACGGCAAATGCGACTAATTCTTTGTGTCGAGTCTGATCCTTGGCATCAATACGAAGCAGAGTATGGCCGAACATGGAAGATGGGTTATTCATAAATGCGGTCGGGAACACGAGCGTCAGCCCTTCTGGGTCAATAATGTCCTTCCACGTGGTTAACTCAGGGCATGAGAGTGTGGCTTGTCTACCTTGCAGGCTTTCTAGCCAAGAGTATCTTGCTGGGAAACGGCATTGTATCTCTTTGGCAACTTCTTGATCCTCTGAGTAAAGCTTGGCTATAGTTGCTTGCAATTCCTGCTCTGGTGAGTGTTTGCCATTTGGCGAAATGAAGAATTGTTCATTATCTATGGTGCTTTGGTAGCCGGATAAGAAACTGGGTAAGTAATGGCCTAGTTTGAGCCAATAGGGGTCTTGAGCCAGCCTCTTGACCTCAAATTTGTTGGCAGAGAAGGCATTTGGAACAAACAGATATAAGCTAAGCAGTGAGGCACTTTTGATAAGGTACGACTTCATAAAGGAAAGCTTCTTATATTTTATTGATGGTGATGGAATTTGGCCTATCTTGATGGCTGATAGAGAGAAAATGCCACTCTATAAGTGGCATTAAAATGTAACCGAGTTTAGATAGCGTAGTGAGCAAGCTCGTTATCGTTTGCAACTACATTATTGAGATTAGCGAACACTTCTTGAGAGGTAACATTCTCTGAAACAAAGACATTAGAGAAGTTGTCTTGCACTAAAGAGTTGAATCTTGCTTTGTCAGCGTCGTCTACTCCCCATACTTCGGAAAGGGTTGCTAAGGTTTCGCCTTGGCCTTTTGCCATATCTCGAGCAAGATTATCTATGTTTCCATCGATAAACATGGCGAGTTTTTCTGAAGAAGTGACTTTACCCGTACCATCACAACCCAGAGTACCAAACGTAATACCAAAAGTTTGGTTGCCTAATAGACCATTTGTGGTCGCCGCAAGAATTTTGGGCACTTTTCCTTCACTGCCATCAAAAACCATGGTGCCGAAACCACAGCCTACATCACTGTCTGCCAGTGCTAGACCAGACAAAGGTAATGTAGTGGCCAAAATTGTCGCTGCTAGAAGCTTTTTCATAACATATCCTTAGAAAATAATTTCTTGATAATTCCGTATAAAATGTGCTGTTGAACAATGCACCCTGTATTCATAGTTTAGATTTTGGCTCCTTGCAAAGCTGCTGATAAGAGAATGTGTTTATAAGCTGAATTTGTAGCTATTACAGTAATATACGGCTAGAATTATCAATAATTGTGTTATTAGGGAGTTAAGCAGCAGTTATGAAAATAAGTACTTGCTAAAGTTTGCGTTTGGGCACATATTCAGATTAATTAACAAACCATAATTAGGTTAGAATAAGCAGCCATGCTGTTATCCACTTTTTTAGGTGGTTGCAGAGCGAATTAAAAAGTGTGGAGATACAAGTTTGATAAATGTTTTCCTTGTAGATGATCACGAGCTGGTTCGCACAGGGATACGACGTATTATTGAAGACGTCCGTGGAATGAACGTAGCAGGGGAAGCTGAAAGCGGTGAAGACGCAGTAAAATGGTGTCGGGCAAATCATACCGATGTCATTTTAATGGATATGAATATGCCGGGTATTGGGGGCTTAGAGTCAACCAAGAAAATCTTGCGTTTTAATCCTGATGTGAAAATCATCGTTTTAACTGTTCATACGGAAAATCCGTTTCCAACCAAAGTGATGCAAGCAGGTGCGGCAGGGTACCTGACAAAAGGGGCGGGGCCAGATGAAATGGTCAACGCAATACGTATTGTAAATAGTGGTCAGCGTTATATCTCTCCTGATATCGCGCAGCAGATGGCATTGAGCCAATTTTCTTCTGCGTCAGAGAATCCGTTTGCAGAGCTTTCTGAGCGTGAGTTGCAAATAATGATGATGATCACCAAAGGACAAAAAGTTACCGATATATCTGAGCAACTTAACTTAAGTCCCAAAACAGTGAACAGTTACCGATACCGGTTATTTAACAAGCTTGGTATTAATGGTGATGTTGAACTGACCCATTTAGCCATTCGCCATGGAATGTTAGATACTGAGACTTTGTAGTGACCGATCCCTTTGATTCGGCTTCTTTTTTAAAGACGGTCACCCATCAGCCCGGCGTGTACAGAATGTATAACGCTGAGGCTGTTGTGATCTATGTAGGAAAAGCCAAAGACCTCAAAAAACGCCTTTCTAGTTATTTCCGTACCAAAGTTGATAGTGAAAAAACTCGCGCGCTAGTGAGCAACATCGCTCAAATTGATGTCACTGTCACTCATACAGAAACTGAAGCTCTGATATTAGAGCATAACTACATTAAGCAATACTTGCCAAAACACAATGTGTTGCTAAGGGATGATAAATCCTACCCGTACATATTTATCAGTGGCCACAAACACCCTAGGCTCTCGATGCATCGCGGAGCAAAGAAACGCAAGGGAGAGTACTTCGGGCCTTATCCAGATTCAGGAGCGATGCGTGAAACATTGCATTTGATCCAAAAAATTCTTCCCATGAGACAGTGTGAAGACACTGTGTATAGTAATCGTACTCGGCCTTGTTTGATGTACCAGATAGGTCGCTGCGCAGGACCTTGTGTTAGTGACATCATCTCAGATAAAGACTATGCAGAGTTAGTTAATTTGGTTCGATTATTTCTGCAAGGCAAAGATCAGCAAGTTCTATCTACACTTGTTGAAAAGATGGAGCTAGCTAGCCAACAACTTAGATTTGAAGATGCCGCAAAGCTGCGCGACCAAATACAGGCGATACGCCGTATCCAAGAGCAGCAGTTTGTGTCTCATGACTCTCAAGAAGATATGGATGTGCTTGGCTTTGCTCAAGAAAATGGTGTGGCGTGCATACATATTTTAATGATTCGCCAAGGGAAAGTTCTCGGCAGTCGCAGCCACTTTCCCAAAATCCCCAGTAATACAAGCCAGCAAGAAGTCTTCTATAGCTTTCTTAGTCAGTACTACTTGAGTCACAACGAAGCACGTACTATTCCTGCAAGAATTATTGCTAATGCTGATTTGATAGATGATGCGAAACCATTGCAACAAGCCTTGGGTGATATCGCAGGACGTAAGATTCATTTTCATATGAATCCAACTGGTCCAAGGGCGCGATATCTAAAACTGGCTAATACCAATGCCTTGACGGCGGTGACCAGCAAAATCAATCATAAAATGACCATTTCGCAGCGCTTCAAAGCGCTTCGAGAACTGCTCAATCTGGATAGTATCTTACGTATGGAATGTTTTGATATCTCTCATACTCAAGGTGAAAGTACCATTGCTTCTTGTGTGGTGTTTAACCAAGAAGGGCCACTAAAACAGGAATACCGGCGCTATAATATCACTGGAATTACCGGTGGCGATGATTATGCCGCCATGGGGCAAGTGCTTGAACGCCGTTACTCGAAACAAATCGATGTGGAAAAAATTCCAGATATTGTATTTATTGATGGGGGAAAAGGGCAGCTTAACCGTGCCGTCGACATTATTTCCAATTACTGGCATGACTGGCCAAAGCGTCCTCGTTTGATAGGCATTGCTAAAGGTGTGACTCGAAAACCAGGGTTAGAGACACTAATCACACCGCAAGGAGAAGAGTTTCATTTACCAAGCGACGCGCCTGCACTGCATTTAATGCAGCACATTCGAGATGAAAGCCACAATCATGCCATTGCAGGCCACAGAGCAAAACGTGGTAAAACCAGAAAAACCAGTGTGTTGGAGGGTATAGAAGGCGTCGGGCCCAAACGTCGTCAGTCTTTGCTTAAGTTTATGGGTGGTTTGCAAGAGCTTCGCCGCGCAAGCGTGGAAGAAATCGCCAAAGTTCCAGGGATTAGTATCTCTTTAGCAGAAAACATTTATCAAGCATTGAAACAATAGAAAAAATCACGCACCATAGAGTCCTGTTGTGAAGCAGTGAACAGAACAATAACGATACGCAAACGATAAGAGCCTCAATAAATATGCGTTTAACGATCCCAAACATTTTATCTTTATTACGACTTCTTCTTATTCCGGTGTTTGTCGTTGTTTTTTATCTTCCCTACAGTTGGGCACCTTTTGCCGCTGCCATGGTGTTTTGGGTCGCGGGTTTCACCGATTGGCTTGATGGAATGCTCGCACGCAAGCTTGGACAAATGTCTCGTTTTGGCGCTTTTATCGATCCTGTAGCCGATAAAGTGCTTGTCGCGAGTGCACTGATTTTAATTACCGAGCATTATCATAGTATTTGGGTGACGATTCCTGCGGTGACTATGATTGCTCGTGAAATTATTATCTCGGCGCTTCGAGAGTGGATGGCTGAGATAGGCAAACGTGCCAGCGTCGCTGTTTCTTGGGTGGGCAAAGTCAAAACGCTCAGCCAGATGTTTGCCTTGTGGGTGCTTATTTGGAGATACGATGATTGGATGGTATGGCTGGGCTATATTAGCCTATATGTGGCTACTGTGCTGACCTACTGGTCAATGGCTCAATATCTGATTGCAGCTAAAGATGATCTCCTCAATGAGGAACACCATTGAAAAACGGGCTTAGGCCCGTTTTTTTGTTATCGCATAGACTTTACGACAGCTAACTTAGTTAAATTCAACGAATTTATGCGACTAAATTAACCAAATTAGCGCTTTTTGACGCTTAATTAGACAAACGATTCAAAAAATAAAAAATAGTGTTGACTCATTAGTTCGAATCCGTAGAATGCATCCCGTACCCAAGAGGAACGCAGAAAAAAAGCGAAACGATTGGAGTTACGGCGGCGCGTTGGCAGAGTGGCTATGCAGCGGATTGCAAATCCGTGGACCTCGGTTCGACTCCGGGACGCGCCTCCATTTGCGACACTAGCTCAGTTGGTAGAGCGCAACCTTGCCAAGGTTGAGGTCACGAGTTCGAACCTCGTGTGTCGCTCCAAATTTTAAGATAATGATAACCAACAAACATTATCAAGATGGTGTCTCCATCGCAAGTTTTAGATTTGCGTGCCCTGGTGGTGGAATTGGTAGACACAAGGGATTTAAAATCCCTCGGCGTTCGCGCTGTGCCGGTTCAAGTCCGGCCCGGGGCACCATCTAACCTATTACGCGACACTAGCTCAGTTGGTAGAGCGCAACCTTGCCAAGGTTGAGGTCACGAGTT
>NZ_JAYQDQ010000096.1:0-14500 GCF_038138445.1 Vibrio sp. | reverse complement strand
ATCTCTCCACCCCTGCCATATACAGAGGCTCTAGTCGAAAGACTGGAGCCTTTTTACTTTATAGCGATAAGCAGCGGATTCAGCTTATACCCAAAGAATGCGCTTGTTGGGAGTTCGAATCTCTTCACCTCTGCCGTATTTAGAGGCTGTTCTTGATACTGCTTTTATGCCTCATGGATGGTCGATGATTTTTGTTATATATCGATGAGAAGTGTTCTTATTTATCTGTTACATTTATCTTCTTGTTGAATTTACAGTCTAATATCCATGGATATCTCTCGTCGCCAATTTGTAAAATCTGGTTTAGCGCTTTCCGCACTCAGTGTTCTTCCAGCTTGTAGTTTAACTCGATCTTCTCATAATGAAGACGGATGGGTATATGATCTTACGGCAGAGCCCGCTTCAGCAGAGCTTGTTCCCGGTTATACAACGAAGGTTCTCGGTTTCAATGGTGAGATACCTGCTCCGACTATTCGGTGTCGTCAGGGGCAAGAGGTAACGATTCGATTTACTAACAAACTTAATGAGCCTACAACCATTCATTGGCATGGATTGCGAATACCTATAGAAATGGATGGTGTCCCATTTCTTAGCCAGCCACCTATTATGCCCGGTGAAACCTTTGTATATAAATTTACCCCGCCTGATGCTGGCACATTTTGGTACCATCCCCATATGAATAGCGTTAAGCAGTTAGGCATGGGCTTGGTTGGCTTGATCATTGTTGAAGAGTCAGTTCCTGTTCAGTTTGACCAAGAATATGACCTGATGCTCAAGCATTGGCACCTTGATAAGCAGGGGCAGTGGAAAGATCTTATGATCCCTCGCCTAAGTGCCAGAATGGGCACGCCGGGAGAGTGGAGTAGTGTCAATGGCGTCCATGAGCCGGTTTATCAGTTAAAAGAAAATGCAGCCACTCGGATACGTATTGCGAATGTGGATAATACTTTGACCTACCCAATTGCTGTTGAAGGCGCGCGCGCATGGGTTATAGCGATAGATGGTAATCCAATAGAATCTCCTTATGAGTTGTCTCAGCATAAAATTGGCCCTGGTATGAGACTTGACCTTGCTTTAATTGCTCCTAAGCAAGGAGAGCGTGTTTATGTGCGTTATATGAAGGGACGCTTCCCCTTCCCATTATGTGAGTTTGATATTGTCCATTCAGATCTTCCTGAGCAGAGAGCCATTCCAAAGCTGCCCCTTAACCCTGTTCCCGAGCTTGACCTTGATAATGCCCTAAAGCTCGATTTTGTATTCGAGTGGGAGGGTGCAGTATCACCAGTTGGCAAGAATGGTAAATCGATGCCTAAGTTCTGGTTAACCAATAAACGAGCATGGGAGGGATGTCAAAAGATAATATACCCGAGCCACTTGCTTCACTTGAGCTGGGTAAGACATACATTTTTTATCTAAAGAATGTTACTCAGTACCATCATCCTATTCACTTACATGGGCACACATTTACAGTGTTGGAGCTGAATGGCAAAAAAGTAGAAGAGCCTTTTCATACCGACACAGTGCTACTTGGTAAGAATGGAACAGCTAAAGCGGCGTTTGTTGCCGACAATCCTGGACGCTGGATGTATCATTGCCATGTGATTGAGCATATGAAGACAGGCTTAATGGGTTATATTGAAGTAAAGTGACTCCTGTAACTTTTAAAATCTCATATTATTTTGCAGTTATATTACTCGATAATTTGTTACTATTGATCGTTAACTATCCAAAGGTAACAGGCATTCTCTGGGGGGATAATGGGACAGCTTTCTATTCTTGGGTTTATTGCACTTGGTGGGGCATTGGGGGCATGTTCTCGTTATCTTGTGACTGAGTTTTTTGTTGCCTTACTTGGACGAGGTTTTCCTTATGGAACCTTGACGGTTAATGTGGCTGGCTCTTTTGTTATGGGGCTTCTCATTGCTGCATTTGAGAATGAAATGTTAGCCAGTGAGCCATGGCGCCAAATTATCGGCTTGGGTTTTCTTGGGGCTTTGACCACCTTCTCGACTTTTTCTATGGATAATGTTTTGCTGATGCAGCAGGGCGAGTTTTTTAAAATGGGCCTCAATATATTAGCGAATGTCGTTTTGAGTATTTCTGCCGCTTGGATGGGCTTTCAATTGATCGCCAGGCTCTAGTGACTGTCAATATTTCTCTAATTACTGTTTAACTTGGCTTGGTTTGACCAAGTCTCTTCTATATACTTTGTTTACTTGTCGGAGTGCCATAAGGCTGAGACCGTTTATTCGGGATCCGTTGAACCTGATCAGATTAGTATCTGCGAAGGGAACAAGAGAAGATATCTATACCAGCTTCAGTTCTGGTTTATCTATCAACTTGTCGAACACAGCTGTATCGTTATTGTTACTTGAAGTAAACCGATTTAGCTCTCGTTTGACACCTCTTGTCGCATCTTTCCGCCAAGCATTTTTATGACTTTTTATCTAAGAATAACAAAGCAAGGAAAAATGCTATGTCGAATCGCAAACAAGCTCGACTGGAAGCAAAACAGTTTATAGACACGCTTTCAGCTGCACCATATCCTAACTCTAGTAAAGTCTATGTTGAAGGCTCTAGGCCCGATATCCGTGTTCCCATGCGTCAAATTAGACTTTCAGATAGCTTAATTGGTGGAAGTAAAGAGAGTCCCGTTTTTGAGCCTAATGAAGCAGTTAGAGTCTATGACACTTCTGGGCCATATACAGATCCTGACCATGACATCGACCTTTATACTGGTTTGCCCAAACTCAGAGAGGGGTGGATCATAGAGCGCAGTGATACTGAACTACTAGACGATGTAAGTTCAGTCTATTCCAAGCAGCGCTTAGCGGATGAAACTCTTGATGACCTTAGGTATGGAAACCTTCCTTGTGTTCGTCGTGCCAAGAAAGGCCAATGCGTTACTCAGCTTCATTATGCTCGCAAGGGTATCGTAACTCCAGAGATGGAATATATTGCACTGCGCGAGAATATGGGGCGCGCAGTCTACCGAGATAAGACCTTAAACCAACAGCACCAGGGTGAAAGCTTTGGCGCCCATTTACCCAAGGATATTACCCCTGAGTTTGTGCGTCAGGAGGTTGCGCAGGGCCGTGCAATTATACCCTCCAACATCAACCACCCCGAGTCTGAGCCTATGATCATTGGCCGCAACTTTCTTGTTAAAGTGAACGCTAACATTGGTAATTCATCGGTTACGTCGTCAATTGAAGAGGAAGTTGAAAAGCTGGTTTGGTCAACTCGCTGGGGAGGCGACACGGTGATGGATCTTTCCACTGGCCGCAATATTCATGAAACACGAGAGTGGATTTTACGTAACAGCCCAGTGCCAATAGGCACGGTTCCTATGTATCAGGCGCTAGAGAAGGTCAATGGTGTTGCTGAAAACCTGAACTGGGAAGTTATGCGTGACACCTTGATAGAGCAAGCAGAGCAGGGTGTTGATTACTTTACCATTCATGCTGGCCTTCTTTTACGTTATGTCCCCATGACGGCTAAACGCGTGACTGGAATCGTTTCTCGTGGAGGGTCGATTATTGCCAAGTGGTGCTTGGCGCATCATGAAGAGAGCTTTCTTTACACACACTTTAGAGAGATTTGCGAAATTTGTGCCCAGTATGATGTCGCACTTTCCCTAGGTGATGGACTAAGACCAGGGTCTGTTGCTGATTCTAATGACGAAGCACAATTTGCCGAGCTGAGGACTCTTGGTGAACTCACCAAGATCACTTGGGAATACGATGTACAAGTTATTATAGAGGGTCCAGGTCATGTACCTATGCACATGATTAAAGAGAATATGGAAGAGCAATTGCACCATTGCCATGAAGCACCTTTCTATACTCTTGGACCATTGACTACCGATATTGCACCGGGCTATGACCACATTACATCGGGTATTGGGGCGGCGATGATTGGTTGGTACGGATGCGCCATGCTTTGTTATGTAACACCTAAAGAGCATTTAGGTTTACCTAATAAAGAAGATGTAAAAACTGGGCTTATTACCTACAAAATAGCTGCACATGCGGCAGATTTAGCTAAGGGGCATCCCGGAGCGCAAGTTCGAGATAATGCTTTGTCTAAAGCGCGTTTTGAGTTTCGCTGGGAAGACCAATTTAACTTAGCTCTAGACCCAGATACTGCTCGTTCTTTTCATGATGAAACACTACCTCAAGAATCAGGCAAAGTAGCGCACTTCTGCTCTATGTGCGGCCCTAAGTTTTGCTCAATGAAAATCTCCCAAGAGGTTCGAGAGTACGCCAAAGACAAGCAGCAGGTCGCTGCTGACCAAGCTATTAGAATAAAAATGCTGGATGATCCTCTGGAAGGAATGCGTAAAAAATCACAGGAGTTTCTAGCGACAGGGTCTGAACTCTATCATCCTGCAGTTCATGCTGAGGCCAATGAATAATGACAAAAATCCTTATTCCCAAGTCACTGATTGAGCTTACAGACCTGATTCAACGACATTTATTGAACGCTAAAGAGCAAGGGTTTGACATTAATGAGATAGAGTTGGGTGTGAGTTCTACTTCATCACTTAAAATAATTAAAGATCATCAGGTGACTGATTTTAATACGGATATTACTGATGATGCTTTAGAAGTGACTGAAAACACTCATCATGTCTACTATCATTCCAAGCTGTCCGCTCTAGATTATAAAAGTTACTCTCATAGCTCTTTCTATATAGGCATTGATGATATTGAAAAAAGCACAAAAAATCATATGGATATATGGTTTAACCCTGTAGCAGCAAAGACTCAAGCATTATCTTGTAGTCCTAAATTTAGTAGTGATAACTTCAAACCAGAGCAGCACTTTTGTTGGTTCGTTACGCTCTTCGCATTGGATTTCTCCATTGAAGACTCTTGGGTTTTGGCTCGAGCAATAACTAATACAAATGAGAATGTTCCACGTGAAACATATGTAGGGAATGACTTAAATCTAGGTTTGTTTAGGTGGCCGAATAAGATTTCTCAGTTTCCCATACCTATACTGAACGACTCACATTTAGGTATTAAATCAGGCTGTTCATCAAATATGTCTGATGGTCCATTTGCAGCTATTGCGAAAGATGGCTTAGGTATATACCCGATTGTCAGCAGCAGCGAATGGGTGGAAAAGCTACTAGAGTTAGGCGTAAAAACAATTCAGTTGCGCTTGAAGGGCCTAAGTTCAATTGAGTTGGAGAGGGAAATTGTTAGATCTATTGAACTTGGATGCCAATATGGTGGCCAAATTTTTATCAATGATTACTGGGAACTCGCGATTCAACATGGTGCTTTTGGCGTTCATTTAGGCCAAGAAGACTTAGAAGAATCAAATTTGGCACTTATCAACCAGGCCAATCTTCGGCTGGGCATTTCAACTCATGGTTATTATGAGCTTTTGTGTGGGGTGAGTCTTTGTCCTAGCTATATTGCCGTCGGACCTATTTTTCATACCAACTCCAAACAGTTAGCGTCAAAGCCACAAGGGCTTACCCGTTTGGCATTATACCAACAGCTCATCGACAATATTGGTTGTTGTTATATACCAAGCGATAGCGTTAAAACCCGCCATTGTCCTACGGTAGCAATTGGTGGTATTAACCAAGCGAATGCTGAGCAGGTCTTGCAATGTGGTGTATCCAGTATTGCCTTGATAGATGCTATTTCTACTTCAGATAACATAGAGACTAGCCTTAGTTGTTTTACTGAATTAATCGAGCGCTACGCAGACAAAAACCATGTTTACAAAGGAATTGCTTTAAAAGAACCTAGGAGAGCTTATGTTAACGGATGATGAGTTTACTCGTTATCAGCGGCAAATCGCTCTTCCAGAGATTGGCTATCAGGGGCAAGTTAAGTTAGGTCAGTCACATGTGCTCATGATTGGCTGCGGCGGACTAGGTAGCGCCGCAAGTTTATATTTAGCTGGCTCAGGTGTGGGTAAGTTGGTCATTATTGATGATGATGAAGTTGACTTTAGCAACCTCCATCGACAGGTTGTTTATCGCGATAAAGACATCTCTTCATCTAAAACTCAGGCGATGAGGAGCCAGTTATTAGCTTTAAACCCAGCCGTAAAGATACGAAGTTTGGATAAAAGACTGAGCAAATATCAACTCGAGCTAGAGGTAATGTTAGCTGACATCGTATTAGATTGCTCAGATAACATGCCTACTCGGCAACTGATTAACCAAGTTTGCTTAGAGCAGAATACAGATTTGATATCTGCTGCTGCTATAGGCTGGCTTGGGCAGTTCTGTGTTTTTGACTTTAGTTCGAAGAGGGAAAGTAATGCTTGTTATCGTTGCCTATACCCATTTGATGAAGTTGAGCAGGTACACAATTGCGCAGAGCTAGGTGTAATTGGGCCGGTTGTTGGGATTTTAGGAAACTATCAAGCACTTGCCGCCATTCAAAAGCTTGCAACTGGTCGGTTTCACTTCAAGGTACCTATGCTGCATAGGTTTGATGGCCTACAAATGCAATGGCAGTACTTATCGATAATGAAAGATAAACAGTGCAAAGTTTGTAGCTAAAGTTGTATTTAAACCAAGCTACATGTGATGCCTGGAGCATAAACTTTATCAAATATTTAAGGACAGGAAGGCAGTGACAACTTCTGAACAAAAAGTATTTCATCGTTCACAAGCGAACCATGATCTAATGACTATCGTAATTAACGATATTTCAAAACAGGTGGCTAAAGACTCAAACCTCGAGCAGATAGTAAATCAGTTAGGTTTGTCTGAGAACGGCTACGTATTCTCGATTAATAATCAAGTGGTCCCCGGTAGCGAGTGGACTGAGACTGTACTGGTAGAAGGGGATCGCATTTGTTTGTTTCAAGCGATCGCTGGAGGATGAGTGAGATGTTAGCAATTGGGGATAGACAGTTTGAATCAAGGTTGATTACTGGCACTGGAAAGTTCTCTAGTGGCAGATTGATGGCTGCAGCAATACAGGCCTCTGGTTCTGAGCTTGTCACCATGGCACTTAAGCGGGTTAATATTAACGACAGCAAAGACGATATTATTGCGCCGCTATTAGAAAAAGGCATAAGTTTATTGCCCAACACATCTGGTGCGAAAAACGCCGAAGATGCCGTTTTTGCGGCGAACCTAGCACGAGAGGCACTAAAAACCAATTGGGTAAAACTGGAAATTCACCCTGATCCCAAATATTTATTGCCTGATCCGACTGAGACACTAAAAGCTGCAGAGATGCTTGTGAATCAGGGCTTTATCGTAATGCCTTACTGCCATGCTGATCCTGTATTATGTAAACGGTTGGAAGAAGTCGGCTGCTCAGCTGTAATGCCTCTTGGCTCACCTATAGGGTCAAATCGGGGTCTAGTCACTAAGGATTTTTTGGACATTATTATTGACCAAGCTAGGGTACCCGTGATTGTTGATGCTGGAATTGGGTCGCCTTCTCATGCTGCCCAAGCGATGGAGATGGGTGCTGACGCTGTAATCGTCAACACGGCGATCGCAGCGTCCAGGGATCCTGTTAATATGGGAGAGGCGTTTAAATTGGCAGTGATCGCTGGCCGTATGGCTTATGAGGCAGGGTTAGCCAGTCAAGCTTATCATGCGGTTTCATCAAGTCCGTTAACTTCATTTCTTGATGAAATTTAGCGGAAAATGGAGAACTTGATGAGTTTCAGTAAAGAGTTTAAACACTTTGTTTGGGATGATATCTCTATTTCGATTTATGCGAAAACCGCAAGAGATGTTGAAAGGGCACTTAACAAAGAAAAACCGGACTTAGAGGATTTTAAAGCCCTTATTTCACCAGCAGCAGAGCCATACCTTGAATTGATGGCTCAAAAGTCGTATGCCATTACCCGTAAGCGTTTTGGCAATACCATCTCCTTGTTTATTCCACTGTACCTATCTAACCTGTGTGCTAATGCTTGTACTTATTGCGGTTTTTCAATGCAGAATCGCATAAAACGCCGTACTTTAAGTAAAGATGAAGTTATGGCAGAAGTGACAGCAATCAAACAGATGAAGTTTGATAGCATACTTTTGGTGACAGGAGAGCATGAAACAAAAGTCGGAATGGACTATTTTCGTCAAATGGTGCCAGTTATAAAGCGCAGCTTCAGTTATCTAGCAATGGAAGTTCAACCTCTTAAACAGCAACAATATGTTGAATTGAAAGCACTTGGCTTGGATGCGGTCATGGTTTATCAAGAGACATATAAACCTTCTACTTACGCTCAACATCACTTGCGCGGCAATAAGACTGATTTTGAGTTTCGGCTGGACACGCCAGACCGTCTCGCCAGAGCGGGTATCGATAAAATTGGACTGGGTGCACTAATTGGTTTAGAAGAGTGGCGAACGGACTGCTTTTTTGTTGCCGCACATCTAGATTATTTAGAGCGCAATTATTGGCAAACTCGCTATTCAATCTCATTTCCACGACTGCGTCCGTGCGAGGGCTCAAGCTCGTTGAATTATGTCCAGCCTAAGTCTGTGATGACAGATAAACAATTGGTGCAGCTTATATGTGCCTATCGTTTGTTTAACCCTCAGGTTGAACTTTCAATGTCAACACGTGAGTCTGCGACATTCAGAGATAATGTGTTCCCTTTAGGAGTAACCACTATCTCTGCAGCGTCAAAAACTCAGCCTGGTGGCTATTCATTCGAGCAGGAAGAGCTGGAACAGTTTGAAATTAGTGATGAGAGAAGCGCAATGGAAGTGGAAAGTGCAATCATAGCTAAAGGGTTTGAACCTGTATGGCGAGATTGGCATTCTGCTTATTCGGGAGTTCGCCAAGTACAATGAATGTTTCACGTGAAACATTCATTGTTGATAGTAGAACTATGGATAACTAAAAAAAGCTCCTTAGCTGGAGCTTTTTATTTGTGTATTACTTAGCGAGCGAGCTTATCGAGTGACAGTATTCGTTGCTTGACGTAGCCACTGCCTCACTTCACCCTCAACATGTTGGCTGACATCACTCCATACTTTTTGGTGATACTCGTTCAGCCAGTCTAACTCTGTGTCCGTCAACATATCAAAATTGATATTACGCTTATCGATTGGGCAGCGAGTTAGAGATTCAAAGCTAAGCACAGAAAAGTCGCCATTGGTTTCTGATTCAACCACTAGCTCGAGGTTTTCAATTCGGATTCCAAATGCGTCAGCTCGGTAATATCCGGGCTCGTTAGAGAGCACCATGCCAGCTGTGAGTGGAACGTCAATTTGTCGTTTAGAAATACTTGCTGGACCCTCATGAACATTTAAGAAATGTCCGACACCATGACCGGTACCATGATCGTAATCATAACCCTCTGCCCAAAGGTGCTGACGAGCGAGAGTGTCAATCTGATAGCCGCGAGTACTTTTGGGAAATTTAGCACGGGCAACATTAATATGGCCTTTAAGTACTAAAGTAAATTGCTTGATCATCTCGTCGCTAGGTTGACCAATGGCGATTGTTCGGGTGATATCCGTTGTGCCATCAATATATTGACCGCCAGAATCAACAAGATAAAGAGAGTCCATCTCAAGTTGTCCAGGCGTAGGTTGATTTTCATGATTGTAGTGACACATAGCTGCATTCGGTCCAGCCGCAGAAATAGTATCAAAACTCAGGTCCTGTATTGTCGGATCTTGATAACGAAATGACTCAAGTTTATCCGCTAGTATTGCTTCATTATGTAGATGCCCCGAGCTTACTTGCTCATCTAACCAAGATAAAAACTTCGTCATGGCTACACCATCGCGGATATGACACGCCCTCATGCCCGCAACCTCTGTTGCGTTTTTTGCGGCTTTTGGCATTAGACATGGGTCTGCACAATGAACAACATTCGCTCCCGCATTTTGTAACACCAGTTTGAACCAAGCATTGCTGTTGGCTGGATCCAAAATAACCTGCCTGCCAGTTAGAGCTTCTATTCTAGATTGAAGTGATTCTGGGTGGTGGACAGTGACATTCGGGCCGACATGAGAATGAAAGCCCTGTGGTAAGCGAGTTGGGTCAAGGAAATATTCAAGACTTGAGTCAGCATGTAAGATCACATTGGAAAGCAGCACGGGTAAGCGAGAGACATCAAGCCCACGAATGTTAAGCAGCCAGCATATGGAGTCGAGAGCGGTAATGACAACGCTGTCAGCACCTTGGTTTTTGATAAGTTCCGCGATTTGTTGACGTTTGCTTTCGCAGGTTTGACCAACAGCATCCGTTGGCATGAGGCGAACGTCAGAAACAATAGGCTCTGGACGATCATGCCAAAGCGCATCAATAGGGTTGGTGTCTAATATTTTTAGCTCTAGAGTATCTGCGAGTTTCTGCTGCGCCATACCTAACCAAGAGGCGCTGTGCATTCTTGGATCAATGGCCACACGAGAGCCTTTGGCTAGATGGGATTTAACCCAGTCAAGTACTGGTTCTTCAACTAGGTGTCGATACTCAAAGTGGTCGGCAGAAACTTGCTTGGTCACTTGCACCGTATAACGACCGTCGACAAAAATGGCTGCTTGGTCTTTTGTGATGACGGCGGCACCAGCAGAGCCAGTAAAACCGGTTAGCCAGTGCAAGCGTTCGTTATGCGCGGGTACATATTCACCCAAATATTCGTCTTCATGCGGTACAAGCAGTGCGTCGATATCTTTGTCTTTTAGCCATTGACGTATTGCAGTTAGGCGTTGCTCAGTAGTCTTAAGCATTTATCGTAATCCTTCATTTGTTGAGCGTCCTTGCTGACTAAATGACTGACAGCGGACGATGTGAATAAGCTACTCTTTTTGTCGTGAGCCTGCAAATCATCTAAGAGAGGTGGTTTTCTCTTCAATAATGCGTCGAAGCCATGAGATGGCAGGATCTTTTTCTCTATCTCGGTGCCAAAACATGGTGTAAGCCATAGGTGGAAACTCAAGCGGTAAGGGAAGTGTTGTTAAACCTAACTGCTGCGAGGAGAGTTTGATGAAATGGCTTGGGGCAGTAAAAATAAAATCAGTGTAAGAACAAAGAATTGCTGCACTGTTGAAGTCGGGAACTGTGATAGCAATATCTCTTTCTTTGCCAATATCTGCAAGGCGATAGTCAAGTAGCCAGCGATCATTGCCATCACACCTTACTTGAACGTGCCTCTGTGATAAATAGCTATCGAGATCCCAAGGATTCGAAAGGGCTGGGTGATTTTGACGCAATAGGCACATTTGGTTATCGCGATAGATTTCTTTTTCACAAATATCGTTGGGTGGCAGCATGGTCAATTTAGCATCATTAATATCGATGTCTTTACCGGTAATACCTAAATCCATATCACCACGTAAGATTTGATTAAACGTATTCTCTGTCCATGCGTGGGTACTAATAGTAACACTAGGTGCGCGCTTGAAAATTTCGGGAAGAAAGTGGGGTAGTATTAAGGGGTAAACACTCTCTACTGTGGAGATTTGGAAGCGATAGTCGCTAGAGTCAGGTGAAAACTCTTCTGGTTGAGTGATTTGTTCTAAGTGATTAATTAAGTTGTCGAGCTTTGGTTTCAAAAACAATACCTTAGGTGTTGGCTTTAGTCCGTGAGCATGGCGCACGAAAAGAGGGTCTCCAAATTGAGTTCTGAGTTTTGCTAAGTTTTTGCTCACTGCAGATTGGCTCAAACATAGGCGATGAGCAGCTCGGGTTACATTCAGCTCTTCAGCGAGTACATTAAGGCAAACAAGAAGATTAAGGTCGATGCGTGCCAACTTTTCTATATTCATATGAAATTCCCTTTTGGAATATCTTTGATGACTATGTGTCATTGGATGTAATAACTTGGTTCGAATACACTGTCAATAATTTCATCAACGCTTGCTAGGGTCTGAATTTATGTCAACTGCTGCCGCAAATAATCATAACCAAGGGCAAATTGTTCTTTTGGTGTTGCTAGTGCTTTTTAGCCCATTAGCTATTGATATTTATCTACCAGCATTGCCGCAAATGGCTGAGTCTTTCAGCGTCAAGCATGCTTTGATTCAAGATACAATTACATGGTTTTTGTTTGCTATGGGGCTTGGTCAACTATTTGCTGGTCCTTTGGCAGACAAACTAGGACGTCGAACTGTTGCATTAGGGGGAGTTAGTATCTACACATTGAGCGCCTTATTGGCGTGGGGGGCTCAAACAATAGAGTGGATGCTATTAGCTCGACTGCTACAAGGCTTGGGTGCATGTGCTACATCGGTAGCAGCCTTTGCAACAGTTCGCGATATTTTTGGACCAAACAAAAGTGGTAAAATTATCACTTACCTCAATGGTGCGATTTGTTTTATTCCTGCTTTGGCGCCAATTCTCGGCAGCTGGCTGACGCAAGAGTTCGGATGGCGAACGAACTTCTCATTTATGGTTTTATTCGGTGTGTTCGTGTATATAGCTCTGGCTGTATCTATGAAGGAAACCAATCCAAAACCGAGTTGCGAGCCTGTTTTTCGGGCCAGTCGCTATATGGCGGTATTAACTACTCCGTCTTTCCTATTTCATGCTTGCTTGTGTATGTTTTCAATGGCTGTGATATTGGGCTATGTTACCTCAGCTCCAGTTGTTTTAATTGAGGGCTTAGGGCTTAGTATGAATGACTTTACTTTCTGGTTTGGTATCAATGCCGTAGTAAATATTACTGCTTGTTTAAGTGCACCTAAATTTATGGACAGATATGGTACCTATAATGTGTTGATTGCTGCGATACTTTTATTGGGTTTAGGCGGAGTGCTGATGTTATTTCTGTCTCAATATCAAACTCCATTAGCCTTCATGTTGCCAATATTTCTATCTTCAGTCAGCTTCGCCTTTATTCTAGGTGGGGCTGCGGGTAAAGCCTTGGCACCGTTTGGGGATAAAGCGGGTACGGCAGCAGCATTACTAGGGTTGTTTCAAATGAGCGGCTCAGGCTTGGTGGTTGCACTCATGCATAGACTGGATATGCAACCTCATGTAATGATCGCACTGCAAATGTTTATTGTGGTACCAAGTGTTTTTATTTTGCTGAGTAAAACGGGTAAAAAATGGCATACAACCTTGGCTTAACTTGATCTAATTGCTTTGAACAACAAAAAAAACATTGTATATTTAAACTTCACTTCTAATAACAATGTGGACGCTTAACTTCGATGTCGATGACAACTTATGAAATGGCTCGTGTGCTGGAGCAGCTTGAAGACTCTCCAGAAAAAGTCATGTTTGGTAAATTACTCAATGAATTAGGTAATCAAAGCGGTGAGCGTATTCGTAGTGCAGCTAAGCAAGTTCCTTTGCACATGTTGCGCGATATTATCTTCCAATTCCAACAAGTCATAGAAGATAGAAAGGGCGAAGAGGTTGCCTCGATAGCTAAATCTATTGCCGAACAAGGCATTTCAGTTGACGAATTAAAACAATATTTAGAATCTAATTAATTTATTGCCCTCAGTGAAGGGGTAATTATTATGGGTTTACGTTTCTATTTATTGGGTTTTGCAGCGAGATCAAAGTTTCCGTTGACTGGACCTCATCAATTGCCTGCAACTTATCAATAAGTACGAATTGTAACTCCTCTATTGAGCGACACATTAACTTAACAAAGATGTTGTAGGCTCCAGTGGTGTAATAAGCTTCAACCACCTCTTCTAACGCATTTAACTTTTCTAGGGCTGAATGATAGTCACGAGCTGCGTTTAAGTTGATACCGATGAAGCAACAGACATCGTAGCCGAGCTTTTTAGTATCAACGATTACCTCTGTGCCTTGTATTACTTCAGCGGCTTTCATTTTTTCGATTCGAACATGGATGGTAGCCGGACTGACACCAAATTGCTTAGCCATTTCTGCATATGGTGTTCGAGCATCTTCCATTAAGGTTTTTAGAATAGTTCTATCTAAATCATCCATCTTAGTACTTTGGGCTTGCATTATGTTCTCAACTTAATATTGGTCTCTAGTTCAAATTATCACCAATGGTGATACTATTAGATTAATTGCCACATTAATATGAGAACTATTTTAGTGCGCTTTTGTCTCATTCTTCTAGCGGTATTTTATGCGGCGCTCTCGCATTCTCATGGTGCAGGTAAAGACGTCCTAGTTGTCCATTCATATCATCAGGGCTTTTTTTGGACTGATGCTTTCCAATTAGGGCTGGAAGATGTTCTGAAAGACGACCACCTTGTTTTGAGGGTCGAGTATCTCGATTCAAAACGGATACAGGATCCTACCTATCTAGAACAGCTCTACCAGCTATATAAAACTAAGTTAAACCAAGAAGAATTTTCTGCGATCGTCGTGAGCGATAATAACGCGCTGAATCTGATGCAGCGATTAGCGCCAGAAGTTGGTGAAACACCAGTCATATTTGGCGGGATTAATCACTATAGCCCCAGTATGCACTCTCAGTTAAGAGCGACGGGAGTGATTGAAGATATCGATATCTACAGTAATATAGCTCTGATAGAGCGCATTCAGCCCGAAGTTTGATCTGCTCCAGCCAGACTGGACACTTCATTAAGCGACATTTTGCTGTTCAA
>NZ_JAYQDQ010000095.1:0-14531 GCF_038138445.1 Vibrio sp. | reverse complement strand
CAAGCCGATACCCCAGAAAAAACAATGCCGCTCACCTTAAGTGAACGGCATTAGATCGCTACGCTCTCCCTATTTATTATTGCAACATCAACGTCAGCAAATGAAAGAATAATTAGTGCTGGCAGTGCTGTTACTGAATTATTGATTGCACTTGGTAAGCAAGACCAAATTGTCGCAGTAGATATCACTAGTGAAGTTCCATCAAAGACTGAGCTACCCAAAATCGGCTATCACAGAAATCTTTCCGCCGAGGGCCTGCTTGCTCTTAATCCAAGCCTTGTTATTGGCTCTGATGAAATGGGTCCCAAAAATGTGTTAGACCAAATATCCAATGCCGGAGTCAGTGTTGATGTGATTAATTCATCACCCACACCTGAAGGCCTATTAGAACGCATCGATGACATTGCCTCGATCACTCACAGTGAACAGAAAGCACAAGCCCTCAAGACCAACATACAACAAACCATTCAAGCGCTAGAGATAAATCGCTCAACATTGCAACGAAAGCAAAAAGTGTTGTTTCTTCTCGTACATGAGGGTCGGCCCGCAAATGTTGCAGGCGCAAACACGGTGCCAAACGCAATCATTCAGTTAGCGGGTGGTTTAAACCCAGCAGCGCAAAAAATTGATTCGTATAAGCCGCTTTCTACAGAATCAATGTTAGAGATGCAGCCTGACATCATATTAGTCAGTGGTCGCAGCCTTGATAAGATTGGTGGGATAGAGACAATTTTTGATAAAATGCCTCTCCTTGCTGCGACACCTGCCGGAAAATCCAAAAATATTATTCCAATTGATGGACACGCAATCATTGGTGGTTTGGGTTTAAAAAGCCTTTCTGAGGCAGAGCGCTTAAGCAAAATATTCAGTACAGTGAAGTAGAGCTTTAATATGCTACGTCATATCTCCCTTTATTCAATACTCATTGTTTTAAGCTCAGTTATTTTACTTACCGCTGTCGGGTCTATTAGTGTCGGTCCCATGAATATCAGCTTCATGGATAGTCTAATGAGTGTCGCAACACATTCAAATCAACTTCCTGATCATATTCATATGGTCATCCATGAAATTCGGCTACCACGAACCTTGCTGTGTATACTCGTAGGTGCGATATTGGCAATTTGTGGCACAGTTACCCAAGGATTGTTTCGCAACCCACTCGCTGAGCCTGGCATTATCGGTGTTTCCGCAGGTGCTTCTCTCGGCGGAGCCATCGCGATCGTCCTGTTTTCCGAATACAACAGTGACTACCCAAATATTATTAATATTATTGCTGTACCCTTTTTCGCATTTTTGGGTGCCATAGTGGCCACTGGCTTTGTATATCGATTAGGTACTAACAAATTAGGCACCTCTATTACCATTATGTTATTGGCGGGTGTGGCGATAACGGCTCTATCATTCGCAGGCCTTGGGTACATGAATTTTATTGCCAATGACCAGATGCTGCGAGACATTTCATTATGGCAGATGGGATCGTTAGCCGGAGCGAGTTGGACCAGTATCTTACTTTGCGCCGCCACTCTTTTCCTATTGCTACTCTGCTTCACACTCAATGCAATGCCTTTAAATGCCTTGCTTCTGGGTGAAGCGGAAGCTGCGCATCTGGGTATCCCAGTGCAAAAGCTCAAGCGTTTGTTGATGTTATTGACTGCAATCGGGGTTGGGGTAGCGGTCAGTGTATCAGGCGTGATAGGTTTTATCGGGCTAATCATTCCTCATTTAGGACGTATGCTATGCGGTCCAGATCATCGTTCTCTAATACCAATATCAGCCTGCATAGGTGCATTGCTTCTTACCGTAACCGATATGATCTCACGTACAGTGCTTGCGCCTGCCGAACTTCCGGTAGGAATAGTGACCGCATTGATTGGCGCTCCATTTTTTATTTACCTCCTATTCCAGCAAAGAGGAAAGATTTTTTAATGAGTAGTCACGCACTTTGCGCAAACAATATCTCGATACGCGTAGGATCACGCCTCATCCTCAACAATGTGAGTCTCAAAATACGTTCTGGCGAAGTTACCGCCCTCTTAGGGCCAAATGGTGCAGGTAAAAGCACGCTACTAAAAGTACTTTGTGGTGAGAGACAATCCAACGCCAACATAGCCTATTTTGGTAAAGAAAAAAATCTCTGGGATGCTAGGGAATTAGCCAAACATTTAGGCATGTTACCGCAGCAAAATACGCTCACTTTTCCTTTCTCTGTGCAAGAGGTAGTAGAGCTAGGCGCAATTCCCCTAACATTAGCCAGTAACCAAGTACGAGATCTTGCCTATCACTACATGAGGGTAACTGACGTAATCCACCTAGCAGAACGGCTCTACCCATCTTTGTCGGGAGGAGAGAAACAGCGAGTACACTTAGCTCGTGTTCTCTTACAATTGGCCCAATCTGGCGAACGTAAAATACTAATGCTTGATGAGCCGACTTCAGCGTTGGATCTCACACATCAGCACAATACTTTATCCAAAATGAAGCAACTGGCAGATGAGAAAAATACGGCAGTAGTGGTGGTGTTACACGACTTAAATCTTGCGGCACAATACTCTGATAGGCTTGTCATACTGAACGATGGTCAATTAGTTTGCGATGCTTCACCCAAAGACGCTTTGTCCTCAGAGATGATTATGTCAGTGTATGGCTATCGCTGCATGATAGGAAAACACCCAATACTTGACTTTCCTATGGTTTATCCAGCTCCTTAAGATTGCGTTACCCAATGAGGAACAAATATTGCCGCCTTAGACTAACCATTCCTTTCCGCACTGACAAGCAATGAAGAAGGAAAAAAGTTTAAGGTATGATAAATAAAGCTAATAGCTCGAAAAAACTTGGTTCAGCCTATCTTGGCACGAGTTTTGTTTGGTAGGTTAGACAATGGATTGTCTAAATGCTCAGCGGGCAAAGGAACAATGAATAAATTTTACTCTCACACAAGGTGATTATCTAGTGTTTATACTCTAGTGATAATTATCTAATAAAATAATGTTTTATTGTTAAATGCTTGATACGCATAAACAATATAGCAATGAGGAAACATGTGTGCGCCCGAAAGTCGTTGCGCACAATTGTGAAGTGATTCAAAATTAACAAGTTGACGTATATTAATATCAGATTTCTGAGGTTTTATGAAAGTCGCAGACCTATTCAAACATCGTGGTGACAAGTCGCAGTCCGAATTTATGCAGTGGATGTCTCCTGCCGTGCGTGAATATTGGGACGAGTTTATACAAAAGACAAATAATCATCGCTATTTATTTGCACGTTTTTGGGATATGCAAAGGCCAGCGGTCAATGATGAGGTTCAGGCACCCAACGCGTCCAACGATGTTGAGAATAAACTCGTTGAATTAAAACCTGAAGCACAGGTACTTTACGATCAGCTCAAAGAGAAGCTTGACCAAGTGATCCACACGGGTGAGTGGCTTGAGATCTCTCAGCAACGTATTAATCAATTTGGTGAAGTCACCGAAGATATGCAATGGATACATACCAATCCAGAGCGTGCCGAGCTTGAGTCACCTTTCAAAACAACCATTGCACATGGCTTTTTAACTCTAGCTATGCTTCCAAAGCTGACAGACAGTGTCGACCCAGATCATTCCCTTTTCCCAACAGCCAAAATGGTGGTCAACATTGGTCTCAACCAGGTACGTTTTCCATATCCAGTCAAAGCCAATAGCCGCGTTCGTGCTGTCAGCAAGTTATCTAAAGTGACTCCTATCAAAAAAGGGTTGGAGATAGAACGTGAAATCAAAGTCGAAATTGAAGGGGTTAGGCGCCCTGGTGCTGTTGTTGTCTCAGTAATACAACTTCATTTTTAAGGAGGGGCTAACTTCCCCTCCATATCTGATCGGCTATTTGCTAATTGGCGTATAGCCGTATTCACGAATTAGGCTTCTTGCCTGCTCTCCTTGTAAGTATTGTACAAACGATTTCGCTTGTTCATCTATCTGAGACTTTTTATACAACACCAAGAAAGGTCGAGAGAGACCATACTTGTTTGTCGCTATAGTCTGAGTGGTAGCTTCAACTCCATCAAATTTAATCGCTTTTACCGAATGGTCTACAGATCCTGTTGATATAAAACCTATCGCTTGTTTATTATGACTGACTAGAGTTTTAACCATACTATTACTATTAACCACCAAATTATTTTGACTGATTGAGGAAACTTGTCGGCCATTGATAACTTTAGTGAGGCCAAGGAGGCTCTCAAAGCTATATCTTGAACCAGATGAAGCCTCTCTTGTGACTACCGCAATTTTTTGATCAGGCCCACCGACTGAGTTCCAATTAACGATCTTGCCCTTATATATGTCAAAAAGTTGCTCTCGGCTGATATTTTTTATCGGGTTGGATTTATTCACAACCACAGCTAAACCATCATAAGCTAAAGAAGTAACGGTAAGAGATTCGTCTTGCTCGCTTTCAGTCAAATAACGTGAGCTCATACCTATATCAGCCACTCCTTTTTTTAATAAGGTAATACCTGCGGTTGAGCCGATACCTTGGACAGCAATGTAAGTACCTGGATTTCTTTGGTGGAAATCTTCAGCTAAAACGTCCATCACACGGGCAACAGAAGTCGAGCCTGAAACATTGACCTCACTTGCTACTGCAAGGTTAAGAGTTAAATATGCGGTTAATAAGACCGTGGAAACGGTGCGAATCATAACAACCTCCGATTCAAATAAAGAGCATATACTGATGTCATGATATTTAGGTAAGATTACATTTTTGTGAAAAACTATACAGACGGGTTAAACTCATCTAATTAAAATATATCGAAAGAATCAATGCTCGAGGTCAGCATGGGGCTGGTGAGTTTACTGCAAAGACAAGTAGAAAGCAGGGCACAGAGTATCTGTTCTCAACGAAATAAAAGCCGGCCTGCTGAGCTAGGTAAAGCAAGCTACGAAATCACAGAAAATGGTGTTGTTTTTATTAAGCAGCACTTTTTACTTGATTCAACACACTGCCATTACATGTTGCCTGTTGCCAAAGTGGTATGGAGTCAAGAGGAGCATATTTGGTTGTTATTAGTCCCAGACAATACAACTGAAACACTCTGGGTTCCTTACCCATATCTAGCACAAAGCAATGACTTAACGGCAATAATGCGTGAAGTTGGCAAAGACCCAAAATCAGTTTTTTGGCAAAACTAACCGTTTGGTACGAGGGATAAGTAAGAAATATACCCTTACTTATCCATTTTTCTTTACTCAGCCTCTTTCATCTCAGTAAATACTTCTACGGGCTTAGCAACAATACTACGTGTTTCTTGATTTACCTCATTAAGTATTACTTTAATAATATCACCTGCTCGGTAAACGACCTCATCGTCAACGGACACTAATCCTAGCTCCGAATTGCACTTTAAGCGTTCTTTATTGGCCAATATAAGAGTGCTAGGTATAAATGCAACTGCACCATTTTCGAGTAAGCGAACACGCACACCAGCTCGAGAAACATCAAAAATCTCACCATGAAACATTGTGCCTTTAACTGGTTCTTCGGCTAAGGTACGCGCATATAGCCAATCCGCTACATGACGTTCAGCCGTTTTATGATGTTTGCGATGAACAGCTAACTCATCACCAAGCTCACCGTCAGCAGTTTGAATCGCTGCTTTACCCATAATATGAGCTTTTAACATTCTATGGTTGACCATATCTCCATATTTACGAATCGGTGACGTCCAAGTCGCATACAGCTCAAGTCCCATTGCGTAATGAGGTAGAGGTTGGTTGCCAATTTCACTGTAAGCTTGATACTTACGAATGCGGTGTTCGAGATAACTGGTATCTTGCTTGGCTAACCAACGGCGAAGCTCAGAAAACCCAGCTAACGTAGCAATACGCTCTATGGTAAAGGTTTGCTCGCTGTTTTCGCTGTTGATAAGATCGATAACATCACCTGGCTTATCCTGTTTGAAGCCAGAGTGGGTATTGAACACACCTGAGTCGAAACTGGATTGAAGAACTTTTCCTGCGCAAATATTTGCAGTAATCATGCACTCTTCAACTATTTTGTTTGCGCTGCGGCGAATATCGGCATGGATAGCAATAACATCATTATCTTCGCTAAGTTCAAAACGATAGTCTGGTCGATCTGGGAAAACAACCGCATTTTTCTCGCGCCACTGAATTCGAGCCTGCGAGCACTCATAAAGTGCGTTTATCACTGAAGCCTTACTGCTATCAGGTTGCCACGACTGTGACTCGCTATTTTCCAGCCAATCTGAAACATGGTCGTAAACCAAACGCGCATGAGATTTCACAGTAGCGGCAAAAAACTTAACGTCATCGCCTATTTCACCATCTGGCCCAATTTTAACTGAACAGCAAAGCGCTGGTCTTAATTCATTTTCAACCAAAGAGCACAAGCCGTCGGCTAACTCTCTTGGCAGCATGGGAATATTGCGCCCCGGCAAGTAAATAGTAAATCCACGCTGACGTGCAACTCTATCCATATCAGAACTTGGAGTGATATAGGCGGTAGGGTCTGCGATGGCAATTGTCAGTTCAAAACTTCCATCCTCCTGCTTTTGCGCATAGAGAGCATCATCCATATCCTTAGTAGAAGCACCATCAATAGTAACAAAAGGCAGGTGCGTCATGTCTATACGTTCAAGGTCGACGTCGTCTTCAATTTGCCAGTTTTCTATCCCAGGAGGCTCCGTATTAGGCAAGTCATTTTGCGCCAATGTAACCCACCAAGGCGCTATTTTGTCATCAGCGTCCGTAATCTTGTTTGATATTTCGACCAAAAAACCATGGTCATCAACTAACGGATGTTGTATTAAGTGGGCAACAACCCAGTCACCTTCCTTCAAATCGTCCCGTTTGAGTCCCTTTATTACCCTAGCCTTGAGTGATAATTTTTTAAGTTGCGGGTAATCTGGAGTAACGTTTAACTTGCCTTTGAACCACTTAACTCGACCAATAAAACGGTTAACACCCTGCTCTAATAAGGCTTCTGGCTCAGCAACTTCCCGATCTTTTTCAGTGCGGATAATCGCGCTTACCTTATCCCCATGCATACATTTCTTCATGTAAGGCGGCGGAATAAAAATACTCGTTTTATTATCGACTTCCAAAAAGCCAAAGCCTTTATCAGTCGCTTTAATCGTGCCTTCTTTCTTGGGAAGGTTTTCTTGTATTTGCTGCTTCAGTTGAGCCAGTAGAGGGTTATCTTGGAACATGTAAACTTCTTAACTAATTCGTTTTATGTTCTGGATGCATGACATAGAACAGTGTACCGTCGCTGAATTATACCAATTTACGGCCATCAGCCTGTAACAATCACATCCAGTAGAGCCAATTTGTTGTATAACATTTTACTAGGTAATGCCATTAATGTATATCGCAGAAATTGGCCAGCTAAACATACAAATTTTATTAATTAATCATATATATCAATAACAAAAGCTAAACACCCTAATTTGTATCAAATCGGCATAACACTGTGTTTACCACCTCCTATTCAATTTAAGCTAGGAAAAAATTGTGATGTATTTCAATTTTTTCTGGATTTTTTAGTGCTTTTAAGGAATAATTCGCCCCCCTTAGATATGTCCCTAGCGGCTTGATGCGATTTACGACTTATCCGCATCTGAACGGATTCAGCACTCACTGGATTGGTAATGGAATTGGTAGAGCTCGTGGGACCTTTTGTTGACATTTATTTTAGTAGGATCCCAATGACAGATTCTGTAATTCAGTTTAGCGACTTAGCGCTAAATGACTCTATCCTTTCTTCTCTAGATGGAATGGGCTTTGTATCACCAACTCCGATTCAAGCTGCTGCTATTCCTCATTTAATGGAAGGCACAGATGCACTAGGTAAAGCCCAGACTGGTACTGGCAAAACCGCAGCATTTTCTCTTCCACTACTGAACAAGCTAGATCTAGCTCAACGTAAGCCTCAGGCCATAGTTCTTGCACCAACTCGCGAACTAGCGATTCAAGTTGCTGCCGAGATGAAAAACCTAGGCCAAAATATATCCGGTCTAAAAGTGCTTGAGATCTATGGTGGCGCATCCATTGTTGATCAAATGCGAGCGCTTAAGAATGGTGCGCACATTGTTGTTGGTACACCTGGTCGTGTTCAAGACTTGATCAACCGCGAACGCTTGCATCTAGACGAAGTACATACATTTGTTCTCGACGAAGCAGACGAAATGCTAAACATGGGCTTCGTCGATGATGTTACAGAAATCATGGAGCATGCTCCTGAGTCTGCCCAACGCGTTTTATTCTCTGCAACTATGCCTCCAATGCTAAAAAACATTGTTGAGCGCTTTTTGCGTGAGCCAGTGACAATTGATGTCGCAGGTAAGAATCACACTGTAGATAAAGTTGAGCAGCAATTCTGGGTTGTAAAAGGTGTCGAAAAAGATGAAGCAATGTCTCGCCTTTTAGAAACCGAAGAAACTGACGCATCTATTGTATTCGTTCGCACTCGTCAAGATACAGAGCGCCTAGCAGATTGGTTATGTGCTCGCGGCTTTAAAGCTTCAGCGCTACATGGTGATATTCCACAGTCTCTACGTGAGCGTACTGTTGATCATATCAAACAAGGTGTGATCGATATTCTTGTTGCAACTGATGTTGTTGCTCGTGGTCTAGACGTTCCAAGAATTACTCACGTATTTAACTATGATATTCCTTTTGATGTAGAGTCTTACATTCACAGGATTGGTCGTACAGGTCGTGCAGGACGTAAAGGTAAAGCGATCCTTTTAGTTCGCACCAATCAGATCCGCATGCTTCGTACTATCGAACGTGTGACTAAATCATCGATGGAAGAAATCCAACTTCCACTGCGCGATAAAGTGGCAGAAGCTCGCTTAGTTAAACTCGGTGCCGAACTAGAGCAAGATAAAGAGCATAAATCTCTAGAAAAATTCACTGAACTGGTAGAAAAGCTTCAAGAGACATTAGAGATAGATGCAACTACACTGGCTTCAATCTTGCTTAAGCGTCAGCAAGGTAAGCGTCCATTGTTTTACATTGGCGAAGATCCGATGATCCAAGCAATCGAACGCGACAAACAACGCCGTAAAGAACGTCGTGAAGGCGGTAGAGACGGCCGTGGCAGAGATCGCGATCGCAGCTTCAACAATCAAGATTGGGATACATACCAGCTTCAAGTTGGACGTGAGCAAGGTGTTCAGGTTAAAGACATCGTTGGCGCATTAGCAAATGAACTTGGTCTGACCAAAGGCTCAATCGGTGCTATCAAACTTGCACAAGGTGAAACTTACGTTCAGCTACCTAAAGCAATGCCTTCTGAAACTGCAGGTAAACTGCGTAAACTACGTATCCGTCAAAAGCAGGTCGATGCTGTAGTGTGTGACTTTGACGATTTCCGTGAGCCTCGTGGGCGTCGTGACTCAGGTCGCGGTCGTGATGGCGGACGTCGCGATGGTGGTTTCCGTGGTAATCGCGAAGGTGGTCGTCGTGAAGGCAACTTCCGTGGTAACCGCGAAGGTGGACGCCGTGACGGAGAACGCCGATTCGATCGCAACCGTGGTGGCGATAATCGCGGAAATTATCGCGGTGAACGTGGTCATAATCGAGACCGCCGCGCAGAAGCGTAAGATATTAAATAAAACAAAAAGCCCACCTCATGGTGGGCTTCTTATTAGTTCATCACATTCCAATGCGATGGTGGGGTAAGTCCCCATCGCTGTATCTCTTTTTCAGAGTATATTGCTCGACCTTGCTCACCAATTGCAATAGGAAGGTTGTTGGCATCTTTTCCGGCTAAAATATCGTTCACAAGACCTGCCACCTGTTTACCTTGGCTCTCTCCGAACAAGACTACTCCTCCACTGGCTTTACCCTCACCAACAGCAAAATCCCAGAATGCGAACAACGGTATCTTAGAGTTCTCATTCGTCCAAGCTAAGATTTCAGGAGCGGGAACGCTATTACCATCCTTGTCAACTAAAGTATGATACAGACCAACAATAATAACCGAAACACCATCGTCTTGGGCACTGTTTACCATCTTCTGCCACTCTTCTTTAGTTCCTATCAGAAGTATTTCTGCCTCAAATTTTAGGTTTCTCTCTATTAGCTCATATTGCTTTTTAATATGCTTAGCCGCTTCCTGAGAGGTGACTCCTGAGTCAAACATAACTCTAAATTTATGCTTTTTCTTTGGCAGCATTTGGCTAAGATCACGAATATTTTTTACAAATAACGGCAACTCTAGTACGCCTGTCACTTGAGCTTGACCTTTATATTTTCTCAACAGCGCACGAGGGTTGGAATTGATGCCTAAGAATACTATCGAAATCGGCTCCTGATACAGTTTAGGCAGCATATATTTCAGCGCATTATCGTCACCTAGAATGACAACTCTTGGCTTTACTTCCTCATAATATTCGAATGCTTCATTGGCCTTAGTCTCAAATTGATCAACAGGAACTCGTTTTGTATCCATCTGGAAAGTATGCAACTGTGCAGAAGATGACATCGTATCCTTAATACCCTTTATATAACTCACATCCCATGGGTATTCAGCATGATAGCTTTCTATTAGTAAAACTTTTTCTGCTTGCACACTACCTGTTATCAAGAGCAAGCAGAGCATTAATGCTCTCATAATCGCCTCCGACAAACTGTAAATGCCCATATAGTTTAGATGGAAATACAAAAGTGAACTGATTTTATTCTTGATAAAAACTGATAAGTGCAAGCTATACTCAATTGAAAACATCATCTTTGAGTATTATGAGCCGAAGCAAAAAAGTAGAAGAGAGTATTAACAACCCTTTGCAGAGCCGAATAGGACGGCGAATCATTCTATTGATGGTGACATTAAGTAGTTTTGTTACGTTATTCACCACAATATTGCAGCTGTCTTGGGACTACAAAAAAGAATTTAATGATGTTGATCAGCGGCATATAGAAATACGCGATGTCCATGCTGGATTGCTAGCTTCATCTCTGTGGTCATTCGATTTAGCCGTCTTACAAGAAAGGCTTGACGGTCTGGTCAACTTACCTAAGATTGACTTCCTAGAAGTAAAGTCGGGAAACTATACATTCAATTCAGGAGCGTCAGCCAAAGGAAACGTCGTTCATGAAACCTTTGCATTGACATATCGCGACCCAGAAGATGGGCACTCTGAACAGATTGGGACTATCTATGTCGAGTCAAATGCCCAAGAGATATATAACTACCTTCTTCACCAATTCATTTCAACCTTGATACTTAACGCTCTAAAAACTACTCTTGTCTGTTCAATTATGCTGCTGATCTTTCACGAAAGTGTAAACCGACGCATATTCCAAATTGCTCAATATTTACGTGCTTTCAATCCTAGACATCCAAGCAAACCTCTTGTTCTTATCAAGAAACGTTGGATTTCAGAGAAAGATGATGAGCTGGATTGGCTTGGCGAAGGTGCAAACAAAATCAGCAGTAATATTACACTGCTATACAACAATATTAAGGAAGAACAGGACAGGTTAGCCGATTTTACCAACGTATCTTCAGACTGGTTATGGGAAACAAATGAGCTTGGGCAGCTAACCTATTGCTCAGATGCGATGAAGGAAGCCTTGTCTTTGGTCGCTGTCCAGGGTGTCTGCTTGGCCGACGTTGAAGCCCTTGAAGGAGCTGACCATTTACACAAAGTGATAGCAAGACGTAACGACTTCAACCAAGTTGAAGAAAGTATCACCATAAACAGCATAACACTACACTTACTCTTTCAGGCTACGGCTCGTTATGAAAAAAGTCAGTTTTTGGGGTTTCGGGGCACAGCTATCAATATAACAGAGCTAAAACTGACTCAAATCGAGCTCGAAGAACTCAACCAAAACTTGGAGCGTATGGTTGCCTCAAGAACGCTCGATCTCAAACAAAGTATGGAGCAATTGCAAGATGCTCAAGATAAGCTCGTAGAATCAGAGAAACTCGCTGCTTTAGGTGGATTGGTAGCAGGGGTCGCACATGAGGTCAACACTCCGCTAGGGATAGCCGTCACGGCGACTTCTGTTATTCGAGATGTGACTGGTGAATTGAATGCGGCATTCGCTTCGCAAACCTTAACAAGTACCCAATTTGAGTCCCTAATGCAACGGATGTCAGATAGTAGTCAAATGCTTGAACATAACCTAAATCGAGCAGCCCAACTAGTCAGAGACTTCAAACAAACAGCTGTCGATCAGGTTTCTGAAGCACGTTCTCAATTCAATGTTTCACAAGTTATTGAAGCACTTTTGGCAAGCTTGCATCCAGAAACTCGCAAAGTACCAGTCGTACCGACCTTAGCGGGTGACAATGCTATCGTAATGAATAGCTTGCCTGGTGTACTAACACAAATAATTTCAAACCTTGTTATGAACAGCATTAACCATGCTTTCGAAAACCAGCCTCAAGCGGAAATATCGATCAATTTTTACCAAGAAGAAGATTTGATTATATTCGAATATCGCGATAACGGTGGTGGTGTTGAAGAGTCGCTACATCAAAAAATATTTGAACCTTTCTACACAAGCAAGCGAGGTTTAGGTGGCTCTGGGCTTGGCTTAAACCTAGTGTTTAACTTAGTCCATCAAAAACTGAAAGGAGAGTTGGAATTCAGCTCTAAAGTGGGAGATGGAGTATTTTTTAAACTGAGAATACCCCTTAATTTACCTTTAGAGACAACAAGCTAATTCGAAGAATAATATCAAATTAGGAAATCTAATCAGGAAGAGACTCCCTAATCTCTAGAAACTCATCCCAGTGCTTGATGAGCAACTCAACCAATTTAGGCTCAAACTGTTTACCTTTCTGAGCAACAAGCTCCGCCATTATTTGATCATCCGACCATGGTTCTTTGTAGCTGCGTTTGGAGCCTAAGGCATCAAATACATCGGCTAATGCAGTAATTCGCCCAGCGATGGGAATATCGAGCCCTGATAAACCATTGGGGTATCCAGTACCATCCCATTTTTCATGGTGGTAGCCTGCAATCTCTTTTGCAACTGTCATCAGTCGACGCTTCGACTTGCTTAAAATATCGACCCCATAATCCACATGCTTTTTCATGATCTCCCACTCTTCTGCATCTAGCTTGCCAGGTTTATGGAGAATGGAATCGGGTACTGCGACCTTACCCACATCATGAAGTGGAGAAGCATGTTTGATCATAGAAGCATCATATTCACTTAAACCATATAAGGTCGCAAGTTTTTCACTAAATAGAGAAACCCTCTGGACATGAGCGCCTGTTTCTTTGCTTCGCGCTTCTACAGCATTAGCCAGATTGTAAACAAGCTCTTTAGAAGTTTCGCGGATATCCAACATCAAGCTTAAATTCTCGAATGTTAAACCTATATTTTGCATATAGATTTCAAGTAATTGCATATCAAGCTCTGTCAGCTCGCGATTAACATTAACATACAGTATACAATCAACACCTTGTTCATCGTGAGAGAACAAAACGTAAGCGTCACCAAAATTCTCAGATTCGCGAGATTCAAACACTTGTTTACACCGTGTCGCCACCTCAACAGGTAGTTTCTCGAACGTACATTCACTGTAAGTGTCAACAAAAGAGCCAGTAGCAGCCAAAGTCATAGCGCGAGATTCTTCTCCATCTGGTCTTGGCTGAACAATACAGTAAAGCGCGGAGTTATCCAGCTTTAATAGGGAAGTCAACTGTTCTAGAACTGAAGTGGCATAGGTTTGAAGGGTCGTGGTATTTTGAACACATGCGGATGCTTCAATAACTTTACTCAGGCCTTTTTTTTGCTGCTCTATCAAGCACAAATCTCGATAAGAGCGCAGCATAGAATAAAGTAGTGTTTTCAGCTTCTGTGTAGTCAGTTCTGTCTTTTCTTTATAATCATCGATATCATACTCACGGATAACTTTGTCTTCTGGAGCCTGACCAGCTTGACCAGTTCTCAATACTAGCCTTACTAAACTGTTTCCTAAGGTACCGCGAATGTACCTCACTAAGTCTAGCCCCGCATGCTCTGTTTCCATAACTACATCTACTAAGGCTAAAGCAATATTATCGTGCTGAATAAATAACTCTCTTGCTGAACCTCCTGAGTAAGCAGAGATCAACTCAAGTTTGCGCCCCTCAAATTCAAAATCGGACAAGGCAAGCTTAGTCACTTGATGCATTTGTTCATCATCATCAATGAGGAGGACTTTCCAAGGAAGCACGGCCTGCTCAGCTAGTTTGTTAGCATCACCTGCTTCCGGCTGATCTGACTGTAGGTGGTCCGCAAACAATTCCATCGATCCTGTTACCTCTGTTCACACTTCTCTACTTTTAGGTTTAGCACAAACTGGCAAAAAAACCGAAAAATACGCTTACTCTCAAATCGAATTTAAACCTAGTTTTTTGCCCAAAAATATCAAGATTTAAAGAGCAGATACAAAAAGTTATTAGTATATAAGAGAGTGTTAATATTGATAACTCTTCAGGGAGTAGTCTATGTTTTACGCGTAGCACTGAGGAATCCCCTGATAATTTAGATAAAAATCATCAAGTTAAGGTAGAT